>NZ_LGAK01000011.1 GCF_001292705.1 Marinagarivorans algicola | reverse complement strand
CAAGCATAATTGCGCTAGGTGTGGTTGGCTGGACGCTTACATTTATTGTGATGTTTGAGCGGTTCACTTTAAGCCCAATATACCACCCAAGTTAAGGCTAAAATTTATTTGCGCCTTGCTCTCGTCCCTTAGCGTTGCTAGAGTGCAACCCTTCTATATAATAGGGACAAAAGTGGCCTTTAGGTTTGCTGTTTGTCGCTGTTTTTAGCCCTATCGGGCTACTGTATCGAATATTATTATTTTAAATGTGCATGCTTTTGTGCGTGCCGACTTGAAAAAGGCTTTCGTCCACATGTTTAAACGCTTACGCGGGATGTTTTCTAATGACTTGTCCATTGATTTGGGCACAGCGAATACTTTAATTTATGTGCGTGAGCGCGGTATTGTTTTGAATGAGCCTTCAGTTGTGGCCATTTTGGATCATAACGGCCAAAAGCGCGTGCAGGCTGTAGGTATGGCGGCAAAGCGTATGCTTGGCCGTACGCCGGGCAATATTATGGCCATTCGGCCCTTAAAAGATGGTGTGATTGCCGACTTTCAAGTGACCGAAAAAATGCTGCAGCACTTTATTAAAAAGGTACACGAAAACGCGTGGTTACAACCTTCGCCACGGGTTTTGGTCTGCGTGCCGTGCTTATCGACCGAAGTCGAAAAGCGCGCGATTCGCGAGTCGGTCATTGGTGCTGGCGCACGCGAGGTGCATTTAATAGAAGAGCCTATGGCCGCGGCGATTGGCGCAGGCCTTAGTGTAGAAGAAGCGACCGGCTCTATGGTGGTGGATATTGGTGGCGGCACTACTGAAATTGCCATTATCTCGCTAAACGGCGTAGTGCATTCCGATTCTGTACGCATTGGCGGCGATCGCTTTGATGAAGCGATTATTAATTTTGTGCGCCGCAAATACGGCAGTGTCATTGGTGAAGCCACTGCTGAGCGTATCAAAAAAGAAATCGGCTGCGCGTTTGCCGGTAGTGAAGTGCTCGAAATTGACGTGCGAGGACGTAATTTGGCCGAGGGTGTCCCTCGTTCGTTTACCTTAAATAGTGATGAAGTTTTAGACTCGTTACAGGAGCCTTTGGCGGGTATTGTGCAGGCGGTAAAGAGTGCTTTAGAGCAATGCCCTCCAGAGCTGGCGAGTGATATTGCCGAAAGCGGTATTGTCATTACCGGCGGCGGTGCTTTGTTGCGCAGTATTGATCAGCTATTGATGGAAGAGACAGGCTTGCCCGTTGTGATTGCTGAAGACCCATTGACCTGTGTAGCGCGCGGTGGTGGCAAAGCAATGGAGTTAATGGACAGCAGCACCATTACATTGCCCTAATACTTTATTGGTTTTTGGCGCCGGCGGGGCTATATCTTGCCGGCGTTTTAGCATTTGGGTTGAGCTGATTGTTTGGACCTTGTGTTATAAAGGATTATGACGATTTTTTATGAGCATGCGTTGCTTTTATTAAATTTTTGGGTGTCGTGCCTGCTTCATATTGCGGCAATGTGCGCTATATTGACTTTAAAAATTGTATTTTTTCATTGTTGTTGATCTTCAAGGCATAGCCAGAGGGTAAGTTCATTAAACTGCTTTTTACTAAAGGACCATCACTTGGCGCTAAAATAGCGGTATTGTTTGTGGTATCGGCAGTATTGGTTGGGCTATTTGTGGCGACGCCTTTTTTGCAGGGCGCGCGTGATAAAGCCGTTGGCCTTGCGGCTCCGTTTTATAAGTTTGCTGATTTACCCCGCGATATTGCCGAGTGGAGCCGTACCCGCTTAATTAGCCGTGATGAGCTGATTCAAAAAAACGAGGCCTTGCGCAGCGAGTTATTAGTTCATCAGCGCAAGCTACAGCAATTGGCTTTTTTGGCAGCTGAAAACACACGGTTACGGCAACTCTTAAACTCGGCTGATAACCTAAATCATCGCGTATTGGTTGCCGATTTGGTGGGTGTGGCGCCAGATCCTAATATCCATAAAGTGTTTATTAATCGCGGTAGTGACGACGGGGTATATGTTGGTCAGCCAGTTGTGGATGCCACTGGGCTGATTGGCCAAGTGGTTAATGTCTCGAGTAACGACAGCGTGGTTTTGTTGATTTCGGATACCAGTCATGCCATACCGGTACAAATTAACCGCAATGGTGTACGCCTTATTGCAGAGGGGCGCGGCAGTGTTTTTGAGCTAGGCCTGCGTCATGTACCCAGTACATTAGATATTAAAGAGGGCGATTTACTGGTGAGCTCGGGTTTGGGTGATATTTACCCGGCAGGCTACCCCGTGGCAACCGTACAAAAAATTACTTATGACCCCGGTCGCCCGTTTGCTGAGGTTGTTGCTATACCCAAGGCGCAGCTTAATCGCAACCGCCATGTTTTGTTGGTTTTTGCTAACAAGACCCGCTTCTCTTTTGGGGATCAAGCCTTTAGTGCACCACCAAAAGCGATGTTAAAAAAGCCTAATAGTGATAACGTAAAAGAGCCCAGTAATGACAACCCATAGCGGCTTTTATACATGGGTTGTTGTATCTGTATTACTGGCTCTGCTTTTGTGCGTCTACCCGTTGCCGGCGCATTATGCGTGGTTTAGGCCCGAATTCTTACCGCTATTGTGCATATTTTGGGCCTTATATTGCCCTTTTCGGTTTGGTGTGGTGATTGCTTGGGGAATTGGCTTAGCGCAAGACGTTGTCGTGGGCGGCGTGTGGGGCGCCCATGCGATTGCATTGGCGTTTATTACCTACGTGTGCTTATTATCTTATCAGCGGTTGCGCAGTTATAGCCTAGCTCAGCAAATACTCTGGGTATTTATATTGGTCGGTATTCATCAAATTTTTGTTAATTGGGTATATGGCCTAGATGGCTATGACGCTCCCGTTGAAATGATTATCCTCCCTACATTGATTACGGCGCTGTGTTGGCCCTTAGTGCTGACGCTGCTTAAACCTTCGCGCGGGGTGTGGCACGTTTAAGGTGTTCAGTGGTAGGTTTAAGGTGTTTAATTGAAGCACGATGCATTTCACCTGATACATTGAGCGTCAACATACCGTTTAGCGATACGATTAGTGCAGTCGCTTAATTGTGTTAACTATTCTTCATGCTAACTGTGAACCATTATCATTCAATGGCATCTATATTCGGGTTATATTTTAAGGGTTTAGGCTGCGATGCTCGATAAGGTTGGCCTGACGACTCAAAAACTTAGGTTTGTTTAATATATGAAAAAACTACTACTAGCCTCTAAATCCCCTCGCCGTGCAGAACTTTTACAGCAAATAGGTGTGCCTTTTGAGGTGATTAGCGTTGATGTGCCCGAGTTGCGCGCTGAGGCAGAGGCGCCAATGGATTATGTCTTGCGCTTAGCTTGCGATAAGGCACGCGCTGGTGCACAGGCGTATGCCGATCAATCATGCCCGGTTTTGGGGGCTGATACGATTGTTGAGTGTCAAGGCCAAGTACTAGAAAAGCCCAAAGATGCCGCTCAAGGCGCGCAAATGTTGATGCTGTTGAGTGGTAATACGCATAAAGTGCACACCGCAATAGCGGTGTGCGAGGGTGATAAGCAACGGGCAGATCTGGTGACGAGCGAGGTTACTTTTAGAGTGATTAGCCCTGCCGAAATAGCCGCCTATTGGCAAACCGGTGAGCCCTGTGACAAAGCAGGCGGCTATGGGGTGCAAGGTTTTGGCGGTGTGTTTGTGAGCCATCTTGCGGGCAGTTACTCGGGGGTGATGGGTTTGCCTGTTGCGCAAACTCAGCAATTGCTTAACCAGTTTGCAATTGGGTGTTGGCAAGGTTAATTTAATGGGTGACTCTTGTGCGGTTGTCTTGGCTTAGCGGTCAGTGACACGTCTATAACTCGCGCTTTAATGTTTATGTATACACTTAAAAACCAGCAGGGAGAAATCTGTGAGAGATGAAATTCTCGTTAACTTTGGCCCCACAGAAACACGCGCTGCTTTGGTCGAAAACGGCGTAGTACAAGAAATTTATATAGAGCGTACGCAAAAGCGCGGCATTGTTGGCAATATTTATAAAGGTAAGGTGGTGCGTGTATTGCCGGGCATGCAAGCGGCTTTTGTGGATATTGGACTGGAGCGTGCAGGTTTTATTCACGCGGGTGATATCTCGCTGCTCAACGAAGACGGCGTCGAGAAAAAATCGCAAGAAACAGCCGATATTCGCTGTTTATTGCGTGAAGGCCAGCAAGTACTTGTGCAGGTCACTAAAGATCCAATAAGCACCAAGGGTGCGCGTTTAACTACGCATATTTCGGTGTCTGCGCGTTATTTGGTGTATATGCCTAACAGTGAGCATATTGGTATTTCTAACCGCATAGAAGATGGCGCTGAGCGCGAGCGCCTAAAAGCAGCGGTCGCAGAGCTAACGAGCGAATACCAAGAGCAATATGGAGGTGGCTTTATTGTACGTACAGCCGCCGAAGGGGCTTCAATTGAAGAACTGAAAGCTGATATTCCGTTTGTGTACAAGCTGTGGCATAACCTTGAAGATAAAATCAAAAAGAGCAAAGCTCCAACGCTAGTGTATGAAGACCTACCGCTTTATATGCGTACTGTGCGTGACTTAATGCAGCCAGCACTCGAAAAAGTACGCATTGATTCGCGTGAATCGTTACAAAAAATGGAGAATTTTGCGCAATACTACGCCCCTGAAATTGGTGGGCGTATCGAGCATTATCCTGGGCCGCGACCCATCTTTGATTTGTATGGCGTTGAGGATGAGCTTAAAAAAGCGCTAGAAACCCATGTACCGCTTAAATCAGGTGGTTATTTGATTATTGAGCAAACCGAAGCTATGTCGACGGTTGATGTGAATACCGGGGCTTTTGTTGGGCATCGCAATTTAGAAGAAACCATCTTTAAAACGAACCTAGAGGCGGCTTCGGCGATTGCTCGGCAACTACGGTTACGCAATTTAGGGGGGATTATTATTCTTGATTTTATAGATATGAGCGACCCAGAACACCAACGTCAAGTCCTGCGCACTCTCGAAAAGCACTTAGAGCGCGATCGAGCAAAAACTAACGTTATGGGTGTGTCTCAGCTAGGCTTAGTCGAGATGACGCGTAAACGCACCAGTGAATCGCTAGGGCAAATGTTATGCATGCCCTGCTCGGTATGTAATGGGCGCGGCATTTTAAAGTCGCCTGAAACGGTTTGTTATGAGATATTTCGTGAAATACTGCGCGAAGCACGCAACTATGACGAAACCAAATTATTGGTATTAGCCTCACAGGTCGTGATAGATCGTTTACTGGATGAGGAGTCGGACAATGTGGCAGATTTGGAAATGTTTATTAAACGCTCTATCCAATTCCAAGTAGAGGCGCTGTACAATCAAGAGCAATACGATATTGTGTTGGTTTAGCGTATTGCGCCGATATGAATAAGCCCTAAAACTTGATGTGACAAAATTGATTGTAAGTATTATGCCAGGTGTAATGTTGTGATATTACCCCGCCGTTTTTGGAAACCGTTTGTGCGCTTTGTGTGGGGCATGGCGGTTTTTTTGGTCATATTTTTGGCTGTTAGTGTGCAATTGGGGCGCTTTGCCTTCCCTTATCTTAATGATTACAAAGCTTACTTTGAGCGCCAGCTTTCTGAGCGCCTTAATGCCAATATTACCTTGGAGGCAATCAATGCCAGCTGGGATGGGCTGAGGCCCTCGATTGAATTAGTTGGCGTGGGTATTCGTAGTAACGATCAACAGGGGCGCTTTTTTGCCCGTAGTTTGTCGGCCGACATCAATTTGTTGTCTACCTTTGATGATTGGCGTCTAGCGCTAGGTAAGCTCAACGTTGATGGTTTAAATTTGCTGCTCGAGCAAAATCAAACCGGTGCTTGGCGAGTCGTTGGGCTGCCGCAATCATCGGCGGGTGATCGCAATTTCACGATTGATGACCCGCTAGATATTTTCTTATTTGGGCGTCGTCTAGAGCTAAGCAATACACACTTGGCGTTTAAATTTAGAACAGGCCACGTTGCCGAAATTAATGTGCCGAGCGTGTCTTTAGAGAACGATCACGATTTTCATCGCTTAAAAGCTAAGCTTGATGTCGATGCTGACTCTAACGCCGTGTATTTTATTGTTGAGGGTAATGGCGACCCCCGCGATGATAAAAATTTTAGCGCGAAAGGTTATTTACAGCTTAAACAGTTCCCCTTACAAAAGGTGGTGGCTGCAACGGGGTTGAACAAAGGCTTACACATAGAGCCTGGTTTATGGAGTGATGGCAGCCGCGTTGATCTGCAGCTGTGGTTTGCCGGTTCTGCCGCGAAAGGAGTTGTTTTTAATGGCGGCGCTAAGGCGTCGGGTTTACCGTTTGAGCTGCCAGGCAATATCGCCGCGCCGGCTATTCCTTACTTTAAATACGCCGGCACATGGAGCAAAACGCAAGGCTTGTTTGCACAAGTTGAGGACTTTGGTTTGAGTTGGGCGGATGCGCAAATTCCGCCTCTAGATTTAGAGCTGCGCGCGAGCTTGCATCGCCCAGTATCGCTGAGTATACGTGAGCTTGATGTCACGGCTTGGAGCCATGTTGCCGGCACGTTAAAACTTAATAACACTATTGCTAAACTCCAGAGTTTATTGCAACCTGGTGGTTTATTGCGCAATATTGGCGTGACACTTACTCGTCCAGAAGAGGGCTATTTTAATTTACAAGCCAACGTGATTGATGCCGCAGTCGAAAGTTGGCAAGGCGCGCCGCAAGTGCGTCATGCAACGGGTTTTGTCGAGGCGAGTGCGTTTCAGGGGCGAATGGTGATTGCCGCTAATGACGGCTTTATGATGCATTACCCGATTGTGTATAAAAAGCCGCTGAGTTTTTCGCAGGCCTCGGGTGAGATTGCTTGGTTTGTTAATTTAGAGGACTCCATTGTTTATGTGACCTCTGGGCTGCTACATCTGAAAGGCTTGGGTGGTGATGGCGCGGGTTATTTATCACTATCGCTACCCTTTAAAAAAATGGCCAATCAAGAGCCCGAGATGTGCTTAGTGGTAGGTATGCGCCAGAGTGCTGTGCGCTATCACGAAAATTACGTACCTTATACAATTCCTAGCTCTTTGTATCAATGGTTAGGGCAAAGTATTAAAGATGGTGATTTAACGGACGGTGGTTTTATTTACCGTGGCTCTTTATTACCTAAGCCGTTGCGCCCAAGAACCTTACAATTAGGGATGAAAATTCATAGCGCGGAGCTAGCTTTTGACCCTGCGTGGCCGATTTTAAAAAATGCCAACGCTTCTTTACTCGTTGATGATATGGCATTAGTGGTTGCGGTTGATCAAGGGGAGTTACTGGGCAATCAATTAACGGCTGGGCGAGTGAAACTGATCAAAACACCGACAGACAAAATGGCATTATCGATTACAGGTAATGTACGTGGCGATACGGCGGATGCACTCGCTTTGCTGCGCTCTAGTCCGGTTAAAGATGTTGCGGGTGAGGCATTGGCGCAGTTTGATGCCAGCGGGCTTTATACCGGTAGTGTGGAGTTATTTATTCCTTTAGAAGGCGGCCTCAATGACGGCTGGCAAGATATTCAGGCGACACTACAAAATGGCAAATTTGCACTATCGGATATTGGTTTGCACTTTGATCAGGTCAGTGGTGATATTCGTTACCACACCCAACAAGGTTTAACGGCTAAGCGTATCCAAGCGCATTTATGGGGCCAGCCTGTGAGTGCGTCATTAAATACCCTTAAAGATCAGCAAGGCCGTTTATTGAGACTGGACTTTGACGGGACTATGACCACGCAAGACTTACATGCTTGGCTAAAGCGGCCGATGTTTAATTATATGCAAGGTAAAACACAGGTTGCAGGCTGGCTAAAGCTTCCCTTTGACCATCCAACACAGGGTATTGAACTGCAGGCGAGTACACAACTGAAAGGCGTTACTTTGACCTACCCTAAACCTTACGCTAAGGCGGCTGATGAAAAAATGGGGCTGGATGTTTTTTACTCTTTACCGGCGGGGCAGTCATTAAGTCGTATTGGGATTAGAGCCAGCAACGGTCTCAACAGTGAGCTATTAATGCAAGGCGGCAGTTTACTGGGGCTTGATGTGGGGATTAATACGGGTGCACGAGCCTCTGCGGGTGACATGCGCTTGCATGGTGAGCTAGCGCATATCGATATCAAGCCCTGGACGACGTTTGTATTGGAGTATTTGGATACTTTAGCGTTGGCTAATTCGAGTGCTGGGCAACAAGCATTAGCTGAGGGGGTGCCGGTATCTGCCTCGAGCATTGCTACGCCTAAATTTTCTATGGGGGTTAAAGCAAAAACGGCTGCCGTTGATAACGTAGTGATTCATGATCTCTCCCTGTGGGGCAAAGAATTAGACAGCTCTTGGTATTTTGATATTGAGACATCACTCGCGGTGGCCAATTATCAGCGCTTTAATAATGGAGATCCTTCAAAATTACATTTTGAGTATTTACACCTCCCCAAAAGCGATGACCCGCTTGATGCCTCTGAGCCTAAGGTGAGCGTACTGGCCGATGTCGCACTTGAGCACTTAGAGCCGATGGAGGTCAAAATTGATGAGCTTGCTATTGCGGGCGAGGGCTGGGGACATGTGTCTTTTGATTATCGGCCTGTACATCAGGGTTTACTGGCTAAAAACATTCGCGGTAATTTACGTGGCTTAAAAAATTTAGGTGCCACCTTAGCGCTTTATAAGCGCGATGTTGATGCTTGGGAAACAAGCTTTAGCGGCGTTGTGCGCACCGCTAATATAGGTAATGTCATGAATAATTTTGGCTACCCTAGCATGATGACGAGTCAAAAAGCGTCATTCAATATTAGCGTCAACTGGCCGGGTTATCCTGATCAATTAGATGTGAATGCGCTGGCCGGTACCGTTGATATTAATTTGTCAAAAGGTAAATTTATGAGTGAAGAGGGCAAGGGTGATAGTGCCTTTTTGAATTTAATTGCCTTACTCAATTTTGATACACTTGTGCGTCGTTTACGATTAGATTTTTCAGATTTAAGTGCTGAAGGCTTGGCTTATGATAAGGTCGCTGGGCAATTAAATTTTAGAAATGACTCTGTGCATTTGACGCATGAGGCACCTTTAAAAGTAGATACCACATCGGCTGACTTGCAATTGTTTGGCGATATCAACCTGAAGGCACAAACTATCAACAGTCAATTGGTTGCTACTTTACCTATTGCGGGTAATTTAGCTGTTGCCGCCGCGCTTACGGCAGGGCTGCCAGCTGCCGTGGGTGTTTATGTGGTCGGGAAGTTATTTAAAGAGCAAGTGAATGATTTTGCGAGTGTACGCTATAACGTAACCGGTAGTTGGGATGACCCTAAAATGGACGTGGATAAAATCTTTGAAAGTAAGTCACGTTCTACAGATAGCGCACAGCCTAATCATACGAAAACTACTACTGAAGAAAAATAGATACTGGGTAAAAGCCCTGTACTTGACCCAGTATCAGTACTCATCGCTAGGTAGCGATAACGGTGTTATAGGTGCGCTTTATGCTTGGCACAAACGCTGGCCAATAATGCTCAGAGCCGCCACGCGATAAGCTTCTGCTAATGTGGGGAAATTAAAAATATTATCGACAAATATATCGATGTCGCTGTGATTAATCATGGCCATTTGACCGATATGAATCAATTCTGTAGCTCCTTCACCGACAATCATTACGCCGAGTATTTTTTTACCTTGGTGGTCGCAAACTATTTTTAATAAGCCGTTTTGGATACCTGATATTTGGCCGCGGGCAATTTCATCGAAGCGCGCCTTGCCGACCAAGCAATTAGGGTGTTTGGCTTTAGCTTGTGCCTCGCTTAACCCAATAGATGATAGCTCTGGAATAGAATAAATACCGGAGGGAATCATAGTGTTCATGTTACCTAGTGGGATGTTAAGTGCATTACAACTCGCTCGCCGGCCTTGCTCCATTGAGGCAGATGCTAGAGACGGTGGGCCAATAATATCGCCAGCAGCATAAATGGTGGGGACAGCTGTTTTCAAATCGGCATTAACGCTAATTAGGCCGCGTTCATTGACTTTTAACCCAGCCTTACTAATACATAGATCTTTGACATTAGAAATACGCCCTGCTGCGCATAATAGCTTTTCGCTTTTGACGTGTGTGCCGTCTTCTAGCTCGGTAATGACAGAGTCTGCGCCATCCCAATAAGCTTTGGTGACTTGGCGGTTACCGAGCCAAGTGCCGCCCATGTCTTCAAAGCCGGCAATAAAGGTATCGGTTAAATCATCATCTAAAAAACCTAAAGGCCTTGGGTAGCGGTCGATCATAGTCACTTTAACGCCTAGCGCCTGAAAGATAGAGGCATATTCACTGGCAATAACACCGCCCCCTAGCACCGCCAGACTATGCGGCAAATACAACATCGATAAAATAGAGTCGCTATCAAAAAGATGTTCATGGTCAATGGCCACATGCTCAGGGGTGCGCGGCTCGGAGCCTGTGGCAATGACAATATGCTCAGATTCGTAGCGCTGTATTTGCCCGCGTACATTGGTGACCGATATGCATGTTGATGATTCAAATTTAGCACGGCCGTGAATAAGGTCGACATTATTACGTGCCACTTGCCTACGCATATATTCATCATGGGCATTAAGTACGTCGCCTAAGCGGCTAATTAAGGTGGCTAGTTCAATGTCTTCGGGGAGTTCAAAATTAGCAATTTCAGCACTTTGTCGCATAGCCCTTACACGCAGTGCGTTTTCACGTAAGGTTTTTGATGGAATGGTGCCGCGGTGCACACACGAGCCACCTAGCTCACGGCTGCGTTCGATAAGGGCAACGTTACGGCCCATTTTTGCAGCTTGAATGGCAGCCTTTTGCCCTGCAGGCCCGCTACCAATGACAATCATATCGTAATCACTTATGTGATTTTGATCGGTTGTACTTGATGTGTTCATTGGCCCATCGCCTCCATGGCAGAGTTTATCGCTTCTTCTTTTTGGATCAGTTTTTCGATGTCATCGGGGTACAGGTTAAGGTCGGCAAGTACCGGTGATTTGATGAGTTGCTCGTGTGTAATTTTTTTATTAAGGGGCGTATCTTTATAAAAGCGACGAGCAAATTCGGCTCCCGCGACTACAATCATGGTTTGCTCGGCGCTTTTGCCCGCATTAGCGTAATCATCAAACCAAGTCACAACGTCGCAGACCAAGCTGGGCATCTCCCATTGGTGTACCACACTAATACCCAGTGAGCGTTGAAAGTGTTGCTCTAGCTCAAACATCATATTGGGAGGTACATCTAGCTGCACTTTTTTAGCCGATTCTATAATAACTTGGATGGCAACAGGACGCCCGATATCGTGCAGTAGCCCTGCTAAAAATGCCGCCTCTACGTTGCGCCGACAAGCCCGTGCGATTTCTTTGGCCCATAAGCCGGCCATTAATGAAAACTGCAGCTCTATTTGAATGTGTTTTTCGTAGCCTGGCACATTGAACATTTTACTGTTGACCGAGGCTGCTAAGGCGATATCTGCAATGACACGCATGCCTAGCCGAGTGATAGCCTGCTGTAAAGAGACTAAGGTCGCATTGGGTGAATACAATGCTGAGTTTGCAATGCGCATTACGTGACCGGCTAGTGGCTGGTCGCTTTGAATTAATGTGGCTAAGTCCCCAGCATCTGACTCAGAGTCATTGGTGAGCCGCATCACTTTATTAGCAACTTCCGGCAGCATAGGGACTTCGATATTGTCTTGCTGAATGCGCTCGGCAATAACATCAATAAAAGAGGCTTCCTTAGGGGGTGTGCTCATGGGGCGCTCGCTAGTTAAGTTAACGGTGTTTCTATAAAGTTAGACCTTTTTGATGATTTTGCCTTTATTCGTTTTTATATTAGCGTGTTCATTACTTGGGCGGCGATACAGTAAGCCTGTTAAATGGCACTGGCTATAGCGCCGGTGTTAAGGTTGCGCCATTAGTCAAAAAACTATTGCCAATCTAGGGGCGATAAAATACTGGGTAAGTGGCTTTAAAAAAACAGCGATTATTATTTGCTGATCTCTTAATGTTGGCTAGTTTAAGAGGTAGGGTGTTGGTAATGTAGGCCAGTAGGCTGGGAGTCAAAGTGAGTTATCAGATATTACTATGCAGTGAAAAATTATCGGTGATGGGTGAGTATATACAGCATTTCTTTAACGCACAGTGCGTTGCCTGCACTGATGATTTAAAGGATTTACTCACAACAGGTGATTATCGCGCGGTGGTCATTGATTGTAGCTCGCTAGCGTACTCCTTAATGACTTGTACGAGCTCAGGCTTGGCTCTGGGTAAGCAGTTAGATTTGCCGGTTATAGTGATTGCCGACCAGTGCTCGCTAGCCGATAAACTTGAAGCGTATCAAAATGGTTGCGATGATATTATTGATCTCGCCACTAACAAAGATGAAGCCTGTGCACGGATCACTAAAAGTATCTTTCATCGCATTGCCAATGAGCAGCTCAATAATCGCTTAGAATTAGCCACTGAAACCGCTCGCAATGCGATGGTTGATAACAGCGATTTAGGGGCTAATATTCAATTTCTATTGGCGGTGCATGAGTGCGATAATCTAGATCAATTGGGTCAGCAGCTCTTTGTGACGCTTGAGCGCTACGGTTTAAAATGCAGTTTGCAAATGCGCAGTAGCTTGGGAGTGAAAAACATGGAAGCTCACGGCATGAGCAAAGATCTAGAGTCACAATTGCTGTATCAGCTTAAAAATACTGATCGCTATATTGATTTTGGTGCACGCACTATTTGCAATTATGATCGTGTTTCATTGTTGATCAAGAACATGCCCGTTGACGATGCTGATAAATATGGCGCCATCAAAGATAACACCTTTCATTTACTGCAAGGGCTAAATGCTCGCATTCATTCACTAGAAGATCGCCATACGCTAATTGAAGAGCGGGAGTGTTTACGCAAGCTCAGTAAAGACATTAATACGGTGATGAATTGCGTTAAAGCACGCTATCAAGATGTGATGCAAAGTATTATGAATGAGGTCGATCTATCGACGTCAATGCTGCAAGATCGCGTGCCTCACTTGGCATTAATTGAGTCGGATGAGGCTTTTATTGACGGTGTAGTGGAGCGACTTATTGGTACAACTAATAATGTTTTTAGTGAAGGCCTGAAAGTTGACGAGATTTTTATGCGTCTAGAAATGAGCCTGGAAACCTCTCTTCATGCGCTTGATGAACACCCTGAGCTTGCTGGTGCGAGCAAATCGCCTCGCCCTCCCTCTTCCTCGGTTGATTTATTTTAGTGACCTAATTCGCCACTCGCTAATGATAATGTGTTTGCAAGTGCTTACTTATTGTGTGTTTTGTTCTGTTTGGTTGGGCACCGAGCTGCTGTTCTAGTGTATACTCGCGCGTCAATTTTAGTGATTTAGGGCGAGTATAATGGAGCAGCAGGCATTTATTTCGGGACTGAGCGGTTTACGCAAGCTCAGTAGCGCCTGTGTGGTCACTATTGGCTCGTTTGATGGGGTGCATCTTGGACACCAGCAAATTCTTGCTCGTCTTGTTACTTTGGCGAAAGCGCAGAATGTCCCCAGTGCGGTTGTTATTTTTGAGCCGCAACCTCATGAGTACTTTGCCAAGCAATCTGTGCGCCCAAGGCTGATGCGGCTACGCGAAAAAGTACAGGCTTTATTTGCCGAGGGCATTAATTACGTGGTGTGTCTGCGTTTTAACGCCCAGCTTCGCAATTTAAGTGCCGAAGCATTTATTGCCCAAGTGTTGGTTGAGGGCCTCAATGTGAGGCACTTAGAAGTCGGCGATGACTTTAGATTTGGGTGTGATCGGCAAGGTGATTTTGACTTACTTCAGCAAGCTGGTGAGTCATTGGGTTTTAGTGTGTCTAAAAGCCAAACCTTTATTATGGGCGGTGAGCGAGTCAGTAGTACACGCATTCGCCAATTGCTAAGTGAACAGGCCTTAACGGCTGCAAACGAACTACTCGGCAAACCTTATACTATTGCGGGGCGCGTTATCTACGGTAATCAGCTCGGTCGAACTATTGGTGTGCCTACCGCCAATATTGGTTTGGGGCGTTACCATGCGGCATTGGGCGGGGTGTATGCTGTTAAGGTAACTCTTGACCGGCATGTTTATAACGGTGTCGCAAATGTAGGTATTAAACCTACGATTGCTGGTATCCATAAACCCATGCTTGAGGTGCATATTTTTGATTTTCACCGCAACCTTTATGGCCAATTTATTTCGGTGGAATTTTGTGCGATGCTGCGCGCAGAGAAAAAATTCGACTCCATCGAACAGCTCGTTGCACAAATACAGCAAGATTGCGCAAATGCTCAATGTTTTTTTGATGCGCCAACAATTTAGATAGCCAAAAACGACTTCCATAAAATTAACATTGGGTTAATTTTTATTTATTGACATTCACCTTAAGAAACGCGACATGACTGATTACAAAGCCACACTCAATTTACCTAAAACGGCTTTTGCCATGAAAGCCAACTTAGCTCAACGCGAGCCGCAAACGTTAAAGCGCTGGCAAAAAGAGAATATTTATCAAGCGATTCGCACGGCCCGCAATGGTGCGCCAAAATTTATTTTGCATGATGGCCCTCCTTATGCAAACGGCAATATTCATATTGGACATGCGGTTAATAAAATATTAAAAGATATTATTATTAAATCAAAAACGTTGAGTGGTTTTGATGCACCCTATGTGCCTGGCTGGGATTGTCATGGTTTACCTATTGAACATAATGTCGAGAAAAAAATTGGTAAAGCGGGCGTAAAAGTTGAGCACAATGTGTTTCGTAAAAAGTGTCGCGAATACGCCGCCAAGCAAGTTGCTGGTCAAAAAGAGGACTTTGTGCGCTTGGGGGTGTTAGGTGAATGGGATACACCTTATTTAACCATGGATTATAAAACCGAAGCCGATACTATTCGCGCCCTAGGCAAAATCGCTAAAAATGGGCATTTGGTGAAAGGTTTTAAACCGGTTTATTGGAGTGTGGTGGGTGGTTCGGCATTGGCTGAGGCTGAAGTGGAGTATCACGAAAAAACTTCTAATTCGATTGATGTTAAATTTCCGATTGATGATATTACTGATTTTGCCGCGCGGATTGGATTTGAGCAGGTACCTGCCAATGCGGCCATTGTTATTTGGACAACCACCCCGTGGACTTTACCGGCAAACCAAGCTGTGAGCTTAAATGCCGAGCTTGACTATGTACTAATTAGTGCTGGCGATGCCACCATAGTTGTGGCTGAAGCACTTATGGAGGGGGTGTGTCAGCGCGGAGAGCTCGAAAACCCTAAAGTACTCGCGACTTTTAAAGGCAGTGTTTTAGAAAACCTTGCGCTACAACATCCTATTTACAGTAAAACAGTGCCTATTATCTTAGGTGATCATGTCACTGTCGATGCCGGCACAGGCTGCGTGCATACAGCCCCTGATCATGGTGTAGAAGATTTTAATGTTGGTAAGAAATACAATATCGGTACACTCAATATTGTCGGTGGTGATGGTGTTTACCGTGAAAATGTTGAGCTATTTGCGGGTCAACATGTATACAAGGTTGATGAGGCCATACTCGATGCGCTCAGCCAAAGAGGTCATTTGTTTCATGCTGCAAAGCTGGTACACAGTTACCCGCACTGCTGGCGTACCAAAACACCACTGATCTATCGTGCAACACCGCAGTGGTTTATTAGTATGACGGCAAACGGTTTGTTGAATGATGTGAAAAATGCTGTAGATGGCGTGGAGTGGTTGCCGAGCTGGGGTGAAACGCGTATTCGCGCCATGCTGGAGTCGAGTCCCGATTGGTGTGTGTCGCGTCAACGTACATGGGGTGTGCCAATTGCCTTATTCATTGATAAAAATACCGGTGACTTACACCCTAATACCGAAGCTTTAATTGAGCAGGTGGCTCAAAAAGTAGAGCAAGGCGGTATAGAGGCGTGGTTTGAACTAGACGCTCAAGTACTATTAGGCGATGACGTTGATCAGTATGAAAAAGTCACTGATACTCTCGATGTGTGGTTTGACTCGGGTGTGACACATTCATCGGTATTGTCGCAGCGAGACAACTTGCACTACCCAGCCGATTTATACCTAGAAGGCTCTGATCAGCATCGCGGTTGGTTTCAGTCATCGTTAAAAACGGCGATGGCTATTTATGGCTCGGCGCCTTATAAACAAGTGTTAACGCATGGCTTTGCAGTCGATCAAAATGGCCACAAAATGTCTAAATCGTTGGGCAATGTGATGTCACCGCAAACAGTCTTTAATGACTTGGGCGCTGATGTTTTACGTTTGTGGGTATCGGCGACTGACTTTTCTGGGGACATGAGCGTATCAGAAACCATTTTAAAACGTACTGCCGATTCGTATCGTCGCATTCGCAATACGGTACGTTATTTGATGGCTAACTTAGGTGAGTTTAACCCTGAGCAAGACTTATTACCCGCTGGTGAGTTAGTGGCATTAGATGCTTGGGCTGTTGAGCGTACCGCGCAGTTACAACAAGAAATATTGGCGCATTACGAAACCTATGAATTGCATCAAATTTATCAAAAACTTCACAACTTTTGTATTGTGGATTTGGGTGGGTTCTATTTAGATATTACTAAAGACCGCGTTTATACAACACCCACCAAAAGCGTAGCACGCCGTTCTGCACAAACAGCGCAATACCATATTATTCAAGCGTTGGTGCGCTGGATTGCTCCTATTATGTCTTATACCGCCGATGAAATTTGGCAAGCAATGCCAGGTGCGAGTGAGTTACCGATATTTGCCGAAACATGGTACGCATTACCCGATTGCAGCGCGCGGGCACTAAAGCCCGAGGTTGTAGATTTATTGGCTGAAGTGAAAGGTGAGCTCAATAAAGTGCTTGAGCAAAAGCGCAGCGATGGTGAGGTAGGCAAGTCATTAGAGGCTGATGTTGTGCTCTATTGTGGCGATCAGTTGCGCGATGTTTTATCGTCATTAGACGATGAGCTTCGTTTTGTATTGATGGTGTCTAAAGTGACTTTAGCCACTAAAGCGCAAGCGGCAGAGGCGAAAGCAGAAGCGACACAGCTCGATGGTTTAAGTATTCAGGTGACTAAAACAACGACCAATAAATGTGTTCGCTGCTGGCACCATAGCGATACGATTGGGCAGCATGCTGAGCACCCCGAATTATGCACCCGCTGCGTGACTAACATTACAACCGACGGAGAGGTGCGACGTTATGCCTAATCAAGAAACACTTAATCTTAGCTTTATGAGTCAGCGTACCAACGCGATAGCAATATTTTTAAGTATTACTTTGATTGTATTAGGGCTTGATTTATGGACTAAAGTGTATGCCGTTGCGGTATTGCAAATTGAAGGTACCACCTACCCTGTGATTGATGGGCTATTTAACTTTACGCTACGCTATAATCATGGCGCAGCCTTTAGTTTTTTGTATGATGCCGGTGGTTGGCAGCGCTGGTTTTTTGCGAGTATAGCGGCTGTGATGAGTATTGTATTAACTGTGTGGCTATCGCGTATAGCCACCACTAAAAAGTTAGAATCTTTAGGGGTTTGCCTCATTTTGGGTGGGGCATTAGGCAACCTCTACGATCGCGTCACCTTGGGTTATGTTGTTGACTTTATCGATTTTTATTGGAATAACAGCCACTTCCCCGCGTTTAATATTGCCGATTGTGGCATCTCTTGTGGCGCAGCTTTATTAATATGGGATTCCATTTTTGGTGCTGGGGCAAAAGCCAGCGACAATCAAAAAACTGAGGGCAGTCATGATTAATTTAGCGGTTGCAGATAATACTAAAGTTACCTTGAATTTTTCGCTAGCATTGGAAGATGGCACTGTTGTGGATTCTAATCACGGTGAAGAACCTGTGACATTTGTTGTGGGTGATGGCAACTTACTTGAAGGATTTGAAAAAGCGATGTTCGGCTTACGTGCTGGTGACGAAAAAGAGTTATTGATTACCCCTGAGCAAGGTTTTGGTATGCCAAATCCTAATAATGTTCAAGAAGTCGCCATGAGTGATTTCCCGAAAGATATGACGCTGGAAGTCGGTCTGATGCTCTCTTTTTCGGATGCACAGAATACCGAATTACCGGGTGTGATTAAAGAATTAAAAGAGGATACGATATTAGTCGATTTTAACCACCCTTTAGCTGGGCGCACCTTAAAATTTAAAGTGTATATTCACACTGTCGCGCCAGCGGTTACCCACTAATTTTGTATGCAGCCATTGATAACGTATAGGTATTAATGGCTGCATATTAGGTGGGCTTTTTGTTTTTATTGAATACTTTTAGGGTGTTGTATGCAAATTAAATTGGCTAACCCTCGTGGTTTTTGTGCGGGTGTCGATCGCGCTATAGATATTGTTAATCGTGCGTTAGATATTTTTGGCGCTCCTATTTATGTGCGCCATGAGGTGGTTCATAATAAATTTGTAGTCGAGCAGCTCAAAGAGCGCGGTGCAATTTTTGTTGATGAGCTTGATGAAATTCCCAATGATGTCATTGTGATTTTTAGTGCTCATGGCGTTTCGCAAGCCGTGCGTGCAGAAGCACAAAACCGAGGATTAAAAGTTTTTGATGCGACTTGTCCTTTGGTGACTAAAGTTCACCTTGAGGTGGTTAAATACAGTACCGAAGGATGGGAGTGTATTTTGATTGGGCATCAAGGACACCCAGAAGTGGAAGGCACAATGGGGCAATATGACGAGAGATTCGGCGGGCAAATTTATTTAGTCGAAGATGATCATTGCGTGGCAAATTTACAAGTTAAAAACCCCGATAAGCTAGCCTATGTGACACAAACGACGCTATCGATGGATGATACAGCTAAGGTGATTGCTGGGTTGCGTCAGCGTTTTCCAAATATTGAAGGACCTCGCAAAGATGATATTTGCTATGCGACGCAAAATCGTCAAGACGCTGTTAAGCAGTTAGCTTTAGAGACGGAGGCGGTATTAGTGGTTGGTTCGCCTAATAGCTCTAACTCTAATCGCCTACGTGAACTAGCCGAGCGCTGCGGTACCGAGGCTTATTTAATAGATGGCCCAGAAGATATTAAGCCAGAATGGTTTGATGGTAAAAAGAATATTGGCATTACCGCGGGTGCTTCAGCACCTGAAGTGTTAGTGCGCGATGTGATCGCTGGGCTTGAGCGTTTAGGGGCAAAGGTTCCTATCGAGTTGGCCGGTAAGCCTGAAAATGTGAGCTTTTCGCTGCCTAAAGAGTTGCGCTGATCACCTGAGTGTTTTGTTGTGGTGCAGGTACAAAACACGGGATTTAATCAAGGACGCTATTTTTTTGAGTCATTAGACTCATAGCGACAATCGGCAGCGGAGCTGTAAAAATCCCTTGTAGCATGTTTTAAGGCTGTGCCGATTTTATTAGAGAGAGTTGTTACTAAGGGTAGACTTAGCCGGGTTTGTTTTTGGGTAACACGATCACGGTTGTGGTAGTGAGCTTATCGTGTAAGCATTGGCCTGTTGGGCTAAAAAAGCGATACCAATAGCCGATGCCAGCCAGTAACAAACTCAATACACCCCAAGCGGCTCGTTGGCTGCAGCGTACGGCAGATGGCGGTTGCTGAGTATGCACATCTATCAGACATAAGCGCCAAGCTCGCATGCCCACGGTTTGCCCTGAGCGTTGCCAAAAGCCCACATAAAAGCTGCCAAGCGTTAATATCCAGCCAATCAGTACAAGCTCACCGATACCTCCTGTGGCAAACATCGGCTGATATTGCTCGGCGCCTTGCTGGCTTCCCAGCCCTAGAGTGGCACCTACTATGGTAACTACAGCGCCAT
The DNA here is from genome assembly GCF_001292705.1 of Marinagarivorans algicola. GTDB lineage: Bacteria > Pseudomonadota > Gammaproteobacteria > Pseudomonadales > Cellvibrionaceae > Marinagarivorans > Marinagarivorans algicola. The sequence continues at coordinate 131,366 of NZ_LGAK01000011.1, read as the reverse complement.
AAGCCATGCTAATCGCTAATAAAATTAAGCTATCGTAGCCAAGTGCAGCAAAGCGTCGCCATAAAGGCGCGCCGCAATAAGGGTTTGATGGGGTTGTCATGGTAAATCCAAATTTGAGTCTGTTAATACTGGGGTGGTTGATATTACGATCTAGCCACAGGTACTGTATTTAAGGGTTTTGGGTGATAAAGGTATTGTATGAATATAAAAATGCCAAATGAGTGAAGCATGGCGTTAATTGCGATGGTTTGTACTGGCAAGCGTGAGTGTGCGGTATGCACAAAACGACTGCAATAAAAAATATGGCTACAACAAAGTACGACTGCAAAAAATACAGGTGTGTATGATCGAGCGAAGCAATGGGCAAAGACTCTAGTGGCGTACTCGAGTGATCACAGTATGCTCACTAAAATGCAAAGCCTAGTTGCAAACCGGCGCCGCGCTCTTGTTGGCTGGTTTGATAGCTAATATTGAGGTAGGTGCGCAACCAGTGTGTACCTATGCCGATAGAGCTGACAGCCGGAAGATTGTTGTCGGTATCGTAGCGGTAGCCTGCACGCAGGGCGAGGTGCTTAAACAGCATATATTCTCCGCCCAGTGATAAAAGCTGGCCGGTTTTTTCTTTGTCGTAAGGCGTAGCGACTTGCATATCGTAATCTAGGCCAATTTGCCAATTAGGTTGGATATAGCCAATGCCCATGCGGTGCTTAGCGTTGAGTTTTATCGGCTCGTTGCCTTCCCCGCTAGAAAAGTTACGGGTGAATAAATCTTTGCCGACATATGCTAGACGCACGCCCATATCAAAGTCTATGGCAATGCCAATATCGGCATTAAACATAAGGTGTGGCTTAAAGGTTAGCGAGGTATTCACTGTTTTATCGGAAACATTTCTGACCTCATCAAACACGCGAACTTGCATGACTTTGGGGGTAACGCCAATAGCAACTCGCATGCGATCCATGTCAAAGCCCCATGCCGCTGAGACGGCAGCCTCGTTGATGACTAGGCCTCTGATTCTGGCGCTAGATTCGATGGCATCAAACGGATCGCGAAGCGAAGGCGGTAGGCTGTCGTAGTTTCGGCAAATAATATCGCCGCTGGAGTCGGGCTCTAAATTAAACACGTCACAATTCACATCGCGCCAATCGCCGCCTGCTGCCACATTATCAAGCGCTTTGATATATTCTTTAAAAAGCGCCAGATCATCGTCGGGTACGTAGCTTGCGCCACCGCCTTCAATACGCGAGCCAAGGTAGAAGGCGCCACCGCCTTTTTTGGACGGCTCTGAAATCGAAATGGCCGCTACAAAAGCGCTAAAGGCGATGTCGCGATTGGCTATGCCTTCAAGGCCTTGCTCAAGGTCGGTAGCCGCAGTGCTCACAAGGGCGGCATTGGCTGGGTTGGGTGTTGCGTTATAACGGCTTAGTGCCTCATCAAACATAACATCAAGCTCTTCGTCGATAAGGTCAATCGCATCGATAGCCACCTCCGAGAGCGACCCGAGTGCATAAGGCAGATAATAGCGGCCATTGAGAGTGGTATCTTCGTCTTCATTGTATAGCCCGAGCAGCGCTGGGTTGTGGCCTGCCGCCATATCGACGCTCCCTACGGCAACGGCTGCGCCGCCCATCGATTGGCTGCGAGGATCGTAAATACCAAAACTGCCAGCCCAAGTGGCGTGGCTTATCATTACGGTACATAGAGTTGCAATTTTTAACAGGGGAGCACGCTTCACTATTCGCTGCCTTATTCGCTTGGTCTTGTTATTCCACACGCTATGTATTGTTGTGGTATTGGCGGTACCCGAGAGGCTGCCTCAGGGTTTTGGTTGAGTACGGTGTTAATTGTAAGCTACCAGCGGAGTTTAGGCGATGGTGTGAGTGTGATGGGTGTTAGGTTTGGCGCTATAACTCACTTTTAGGGAACAATTGCGAAGACTTGGTGATGGTGCGCAGCCAAATCAAGCCGAGGTGCTATCGCTCGGTAGATGTTAATGGGTTATCCGTTGAGTATGTAAACGCCGATATTCTGCGAGTATCGGCGTTTACGGGGGGTAATGATGAGCTTTGCTAAGGGGTAATAAACACTTTTTGATCGGCAAAGTTACGCGGCACTAGTAGAGTGTCTTTTGGTGTGTCGCTTTGGTCGGGGTGGTCGAGTGAAAAGTGTAGTCCACGGCTTTCTTTACGCTCCATGGCTGAGCGAATGATGAGTTCGGCAACCATCGCCAAATTGCGCAACTCGATGAGATCGCTACTGATCTTATAATGGGCGTAGTATTCGTGAATTTCGGTTTGCAGTAATTCTACGCGGCGCAAGGCGCGCTCTAGGCGCTTATGGGTGCGTACAATGCCAACGTAATCCCACATGAAGCGGCGAATTTCATCCCAGTTGTGGTAGATAACCACATCTTCGTCGGAGTTGGTGACTTGGGTTTCATCCCAAGGCTTGCAGGGTTGGGCCGGTGTTGTGGTGGCGAGTTTGGCAATAATATCCTCAGCGGCCGATTGGGCGTACACAATGCACTCTAGCAGTGAGTTACTAGCCATGCGGTTGGCGCCATGCAGGCCGGTAAATGAAGTTTCGCCAATGGCATATAAGTTGTTGAGGTCGGTTTGGCCACGGGTATTCACAACAACGCCGCCACAGGTGTAGTGGGCCGCAGGGACTACAGGAATGGGTTCTTGGGTTATATCAATCCCGTATTTCAAGCATTGTGCCAATACCGTCGGGAAGTGCTCTTGAATAAAATCTGGGTCGCGATGGCTAATATCTAAATACATGCATGGCGCACCTAAGCGCTTCATTTCGTGATCGATAGCGCGAGCGACAACATCGCGAGGGGCCAGCTCGGCCATGGGGTGAAAGTCTTGCATAAAGCGTTCACCGTTAGGGCGCTTTAAGATAGCCCCCTCACCGCGCAGAGCCTCGGTCATTAAAAAAGATTTGGCTTTCGGGTGGTATAAGCAGGTAGGATGGAATTGGTTAAATTCCATATTGCCAATGCGACAGCCAGCACGCCAAGCCATTGCAATACCATCGCCGCTGGCACTATCGGGGTTGGAGCTGTATAAATACACCTTACTCGCACCACCGCTCGCCAGCACCACAGCTTTGGCGGTATAGCATTCCATAGTATCGTCATCACGGTTGAGCACATAGGCGCCGACACAGCGTAATTTTTGGCTGCTCGGGTCGGGTTGCTGAATCAGATCGAGCGCAACGCGGTTTTCTTGTAGGGTGATATTGGGGTGATTGATGGCATTGTTGATTAAACCGGTGTGCACCGCTTTGCCTGTGGCGTCGGCACTGTGAATAATGCGCCTATGACTGTGGCCACCTTCACGGGTGAGGTGAAATTCGCCTTCGGCAGAGCGTGTAAAATCGACGCCGAGTTCCACTAGCCATTTAATCGCACTTTTGCTGCGCGCAACGGTAAATTCAACGGCATCGGTATGGCACAAGCCTGCACCAGCGGCCAGTGTATCTTTGACGTGTGACTCGGTCGAGTCTTGGTCGTCAAGCACCGCGGCGATTCCCCCTTGAGCGTACCAGGTTGAGCCCTCTTTTAAAGAGCCTTTGCTAAGTACCGTGACTTTGGCGTACTTGGCAATGTGCAGCGCCAAGCTCAAACCTGCTGCACCACTGCCAATAACGAGGACATCGCATGCGTGAGGGGTATTTTGTACTTTTAGCGAGGGAGTGGGGCTTGTCGGTGTGCTCACAAATGGTTTACCTTAACGAATAATAACGGGGGAGTATTACTTTTTAAACGTATAAAAAACTTTTTGATGCCTTGTTGCCGCTTTAATAAGCTTATAGGAGACTGCAAGTCATTGAGTATTATCAGTGCCCAAGTGGGAACTTTGCAACAATTAGCGAGTCTTTTACTGCCATCGAGTGACGTAACGGATGGGTTTAATGAATTATTAACGGTCTTATACCGCCTAAAATCATGGCTCTTTTAAAAATGACGCTTTGTTCGTCTTCCTGTGTTATACGTGGATAACGCCAAAAGGGCCTGTATATGATGATGAAAATAAAAATTTTAGGGAGTCGGTTATGACCGAAGCTTCCGCGTCGAGTGATCCAACTGAACCTTCAGCGGATGAACAGCTAGTGACGCGAGTACAACAAGGCGATAAAAGCGCTTTTGATTTATTGGTTTTAAAATATCAGTACAAAATACAGGCCATTATTAGTCGCTTTATTAAAGACTCAGCCGAGGTGCATGATGTTGCTCAGGAAACCTTTATTAAGGCCTATCGTGCACTGCCTAATTTTAGAGGCGATAGCCAGTTTTATACTTGGCTATACCGCATTGCTGTGAATACCAGCAAAAACCATTTGGTCTCGCGTGCGCGCAGGCCGCCAAGCTCTGATGTTGATGCCGAAGAGGCTGACTTCTATGCTGGCGCAGAAGCTCTACATGACAATAATAGCCCCGAAAGCCAAATGGCAACCGATCAACTCCAAGCTGCTATTTTTGAAGCGCTTGAAAAACTGCCTGACGACTTGCGCATGGCTATCACGTTGCGTGAAATGGATGGCATGAGCTATGACGAAATTGCTAGCGCCATGGAATGCCCGATTGGTACAGTGCGCTCGCGGATATTTCGCGCGCGCGAGGCCATTGATAAGCATATAGGGCCGTTGATTCGTTAAGTCGGCGGGCGAAATACAGCAGTTGTTGAACTTTATTATTAGATTGAGTCTTATTTTTAACGGATACCAATCTCTTTTGATGCTGCAATCATCAAATGCTCATTGTGCTAGCGGTCGGTGGTATGTGAGTGGTTTATTGTTATCAAAACCATTAGTCGCCAATTTGGTGATTATAAAATACGCAGTAAGGCTGATTGGCAAATTTAGCCAAAAGGTGAAGTGGGTTGTTAGGCTTACTTTTAAAGAATTATCTATTTTTCAGGGTCTGCATATGGCACCTATTACTACACATTACGCGGAACCTTCAGAGCAAACGCTTGAAGGTCTTTCTGCTTTAACCGATGGTGAAACGAGCGCTTTTGAAGGGCGTCGCTTGCTAAATATGGCAAATGATCCTGAACTTGAAGCTAAATGGCAAAGTTACCATCTAGCCGGTGCACTAATGCGTAAAGAGCTTGAAGGTGCACCATTAAAAGATTTAAGCGTGAGTATTGCTACTGCATTGGCTGACGAACCGGTTTTCAGTGCTTCTCTGAATCAGCCTGACGCTACCGAGTTGAGCGCCAGCATATCGAACCGAGTAGATCGCTCACATAGCACCGGCCGCTTAGGTAGCACCAATAGTTTACTTGGTGGTCGCTGGCGCGACTTTGCCGCGAAGTCGGCAATAGCTGCTTCGGTGGCTTTTGCCATTGTTGTTGGCGTGCAATACACCCAAACCGATGGCGTGGGTGACGTCAATACAGGCGAAGAGTTTGCCGTGCAGTCGGCACCTGTGGTTACGGCACCTTCTGGCTTTAACGTACCTAGCCCTGTTGCTCGCAATGTGAGTTTAGGTAGTCTGGCCGAGCCTCAGCGCGAGCTTCAATCAGCGCAGCCTTCTCAGCAGCAATTTTTGAGTAATGCGCAGGTCGAGGCTGAATTACAGCAGTTATTTTTAGAGCATGCTGAACTCAGTAGTCAAAATGGCAAATTTGGTTTAATGCCAATGGCGCGTGCTGCCAAAATGCAATCGGCCGAAAAATAACCCTTATTGCTTGGAGCTGCTTTTGCACTCGATAAAATGTTTATTGGGCATAACGCTCACTGTTGCGTTGTGGCCATCTATGTGCTGGGCGCAAGCGCAGGCATCGATGAATGCCTCATCGGTTGACAGCTCTAAGCCTTCTGCGTTAAGCCTAGCGGCCGTTGCGAGCAGCCATCGCAATGGCGCAGCAAACCCCGAACTCAAAAAAGCCGCCCCCATTAGCCCTCGCGCGCAGCTTATGCTAATGGCTGCAGCTATAGAGAACCAAAGTTACCAAGGAACTTTGACCTATGAATTTGGTGGCCCCCTCGAGACGCTAGCCTTCGAACACTTGGTGAGTCAGCAAGGTACCGAAGAGCGCATACGCCATTTGAGTGGTGAGCCGCGCAATTTTAGCCGATCATTGCCACAAAACCACTGCGGCAATGCTGCTGCGCGTTTGTTTATGCCTGCCGGTGGTACGCCTTTACAGTCTCTAAGCCGCTATTATCGTTTCAGCATGATTGGGCAAAATCGTATTGCCGATAGATCGGTCAATGTTATTCAAATTCAGCCCATCCATGAGGATCGCTACGGTTTTACTTTAGGGGTAGATCAGGCGTCTCATCTACCGCTTATGCTAACTATCACGGGGCGTCGTGGGCAGGTGCTTGAGCGCTTTCAGTTTGTTGAACTCAATTTAACTAAGCCTGATTTCGACGCGCCCAGCACGGTGCGCACTGCACAAAAGCTTCCCTTTACGCAGGCGCGCTGCCAAGCGCCTTTGACATTAAAAGGATGGCAGCCTAGCTGGTTACCAGCTGGATTTGTCGTCGCGAGCACTCATGCGCAAGCGAATGGGCATACTGTTATGAGCTTTACTGATGGCTTAGCATCTCTTTCGATTTTTGTGGCGCCAATTGCGCAAGTTACCGGCGCCGTTGGCGTTGTTAAGCGCGGTGCAACCGTTGCGGCGATGACTATGGCTGCTGCAGGCCAACAATCATTTAAAGTCTCTGTTGTAGGCGAGGTGCCGCCGGCTGTCGCGCGTCGCGTCGCCTCTTCTGTCGTGTATCAACCGTAATGGGCTCGCCTTCTGAGTATGAGGATGCGCACTGGATCACCGAGCGTGCACAAGTACTGGTGGTACAGGATGATGCGCTATGGGTTGCGGCCGATAAAACCAGTGCCTGCGGCAGCTGTAAAGCAAAATCAGGTTGCGGTACGTCTTTACTCGCTAAACTGGGTCGTGATCAGGTAGCTATTAGGGCTTTGTTACCGCAGTCTTTGCAAAGCAGTCACTTTGTCGCAGGTGATGAAATCGAGCTAGCGATTGATCGTACGGCCTTTGTTAAGGTAGCTTTGGTCATGTATGTACTGCCGCTACTGAGTTTGATGGCGGCAATAGCAGTGACCTTGGGGCAGCCTGAATACCAAGTGGCGATGGCGGCCTTTTTGGGCTTATTGACCGGTGGGTGGGTGGCTAGCCGAGTGTTAAAGCGTTGGCGGAATGATGAGCGTTTACAGCCGGTAGTACTGCGCAGAGCCTTAGTGGCGGGCGAGCATGTACTGCAGCTATCATAACTTGCGTGTTTACAATGGTATTCATAGCGCACAACGGGCAAATACGTTAGACTGCGCGCAAATTTTCGCCGCTATATTGCGTTATGCAAGTGGTAGCGCCCACCGTTCTTTTTGCAGGTTTTTATCTCAGTGACCGATCTTAGTCATATTCGAAATTTTTCCATTATTGCTCATATCGACCACGGTAAATCCACCTTGGCCGACCGTTTTATTCAGCATTGTGGCGGTTTGACCGCGCGTGAAATGAATTCTCAAGTGCTTGATAGCATGGATCTTGAGCGTGAGCGTGGTATTACCATTAAAGCCCAGAGTGTGACGCTGCACTATAAGGCGCGTGACGGTAAAACATATCAGCTCAACTTCATTGATACACCAGGCCATGTGGACTTCTCTTACGAGGTGTCTCGCTCGCTCGCCGCGTGCGAAGGGGCATTGCTTGTGGTTGATGCTGCGCAAGGCGTCGAGGCGCAATCTGTTGCGAACTGCTACACCGCGATAGAGCAAGATCTAGAAGTCATTCCAGTACTTAATAAAATGGATCTGCCACAGGCCAACCCCGAAGGTGTCGCCGAAGAAATTGAAAGTATTATTGGTATTGATGCAACCGATGCGGTGCGCTGCTCGGCTAAAAGCGGTTTAGGTATCGAAGATGTTCTTGAAGAAATTGTCAATAAAGTGCCAGCGCCGGTCGGCGACGTTGATGCGCCATTGCAAGCGCTGATTATTGATTCGTGGTTTGATAGCTATTTAGGTGTGGTTTCTTTGGTGCGAGTGATGCAGGGCACACTCAAAGTCAAAGATAAAATTATCACTAAAACAATTAACAAATCACAAATTGTGGATGCTGTAGGTGTTTTTAATCCTAAGCGTCACGAAACCAAAGCCTTACATGCGGGTGAAGTTGGGTTTGTGGTGGCTGGGGTGAAAGATATTTTGGGTGCGCCCGTTGGCGATACGATCACCCACGCTGCGACGCCTCATATTGATCAATTACCGGGGTTTAAAAAGGTTAAACCGCAGGTGTATGCTGGCCTGTTTCCTGTTAGCTCAGATGATTACGAAAATTTCCGTGATGCACTGTCTAAGCTGACGCTCAATGATGCCTCGTTGTTTTACGAGCCAGAAAGCTCAGATGCTTTAGGTTTTGGTTTTCGTTGTGGCTTTTTGGGAATGCTCCATATGGAGATTATTCAAGAGCGCTTAGAGCGCGAATACAACTTAGATTTGATTACTACCGCGCCGACGGTTATTTTTGAGGTTGAATGCATCAACGGTGAAATACGCTACGTTGATAACCCCTCAAAACTCCCCGAAATAGGCACAATTAGTGAGATGCGCGAGCCTATTGTGCAGGCCAATATTTTGGTGCCTCAAGAGTATTTAGGAAATGTCATTACTCTTTGTATTGAAAAGCGTGGCATGCAAAAAGATATTCAATATTTAGGCGCACAAGTACAGGTTGTTTACGAGCTACCGATGAACGAAGTAGTACTCGACTTTTTTGACCGCCTAAAGTCTGTAAGTCGCGGTTATGCCTCGCTCGACTATAGCTTTCAGCGCTTTCAGGCGGCTAATTTGGTGCGCTTAGATGTACTGATTAACGGTGAAAAAGTGGACGCGTTATCACTGATTGTGCATCGCGATCAATCACATCACAAAGGTCGTGGTTTGGCTGATAAAATGAAAGAGCTGATTCCGCGCCAAATGTTTGATGTTGCAATTCAGGCGGCTGTTGGCGGCCAGATTGTGGCGCGTACCACCGTTAAAGCGTTGCGTAAAAATGTGACAGCTAAATGTTATGGTGGCGATATTACACGTAAGAAAAAGCTCCTCGAAAAGCAGAAAGCGGGTAAAAAACGCATGAAGCAAGTCGGTAGCGTTGAGATACCGCAAGATGCCTTTTTAGCTGTACTTAAAGTGGATAACTAAACATTATCTCTAATTTTACACGCTGACTAACCCTATAAACCACTAATCACTACGTGCTCCATCAAACGTGAATAATAAAGTGAAGGAATAATTAATGGATATTGATCTGCCCTTAATATTGATGATTGCAGTTGCGTTGACAGGCGTTGTTTGGCTGCTCGATATTGTTGTTTTTTCACGTAAGCGCCGTGAAGAATCGGCCGAGCCTGCGATTGTCGAGTACTCTAAATCGTTTTTCCCCGTGTTGTTTTTGGTGTTCTTTTTACGCTCTTTTTTGGTGGAGCCGTTCCAAATTCCTTCTGGCTCGATGATTCCAACGCTGCAAGTAGGTGACTATATTGCGGTGAATAAGTTTGCTTATGGGGTACGTATGCCCGTTTTTCGCACCAAGCTCTTTAATGTCAGTGAGCCTGAGCGCGGTGATGCGGTGGTGTTTTTCCCGCCGAATGAAGAGCGTTATTTTATTAAGCGCTTGGTGGGCTTGCCAGGTGATAAAATACAAATCATTAACCACGAATTAGTGATTAATGGTGAAAAACAAATCTATACTGAGTTGACTGCGGAGGAGCTTGCTAAGGTGCCCGGTAGTGAGACCGAGCAGTTGTGCAGTTATCACGGCGATACTTATCAAGTGGTTAAAGAAACCCTTGGTGAAGCCACACATCTGATACAAAAATGCACATTACCGACCCGTGTAAGTGCGAGCGGTAGCTGGACAGTGCCTGCTGGGCATTACTTTATGATGGGTGATAATCGCGATAATAGTACAGACAGCCGGGTGTGGGGCATGGTGCCCGAGGCAAACTTAGTCGGTAAAGCGTTCGCTGTGTGGATGCATTGGCCCGAGCTGGCAAGTTTGCCCAGTTTTAGTCGCTCAGGGGCTATAGAATAATCATTAATCAATCATAAAATAACCCATTAACGGTGTGTGATTATGCGTAAAATAAAAAACATGACGACTGTAATTAAGGCCAAAAAGCAAGCAGGTTTTACCGCGGGTGGTGTGATTTTGGGCTTATTATTGGCTACATTGGCGGTAAAGGTCGCCTATGTTGTTGCCCCTCCTTATTATGATAATTATTTAGTCAAAAATGCATTAAAAGAAGTTGCGGAACGTCATGTTGATGATTTAAAAAATGTTCGTAAAAGTGAAATATCTTCTGAGTTGAGCAGTTTTTATACGCTGAATGGTGTGCGTAGTGATGTTATTACTAAAGCCCTTGAGGTCGATCGCTTTAAAGAGCGCACCATTATTAAAGTTGATTATGAAGTGCGCACTAATTTTGGTGGTAATGCCGACATTGTGTTGGTATTTAAAAACCACTTAGATTCCTCTAAACCCGATGAATGTTGTACCCCGAGTGAAAAATATTAATTTAGAACGACTACAAAGACAGCTTGGCTACGAGTTTGTTAATGTCGAGCTGTTAAATACAGCGTTAACACACCGCAGCTTTTGCGCAAAGCATAATGAGCGCTTAGAGTTCTTAGGTGATTCCATTCTTAATTTCACTATCGCAGAAGCTTTGTTTGAACAGTTTCCCAATGCACGTGAAGGTCAGCTAAGCCGCTTGCGCGCTTTAATGGTAAAAGGTGAGACTTTAGCCGAAATCGCCCGTGAGTTTAATATTGGCGACACTCTCAATTTAGGTGAGGGTGAGCTTAAAAGCGGTGGCTTTCGCAGGGCCTCTATTTTGGCTGATGCTGTTGAGGCAATTATTGGTGCGGTTTATTTTGATACCGCTATGAATATGGAGGCAGTTAAAGCGCTTATTCTTCGATGGTTTACAAGCCGACTAAAAAATATTCAATTAGAAACCACCAGTGCAAAAGATGCGAAATCTATTTTACAAGAGTGGCTACAAGGCCGTAAAAAAGACTTGCCAAGCTATGATATTGTTAAGGTAGAGGGTGATCTGCATGATCAAATATATACCGTTAGTTGCCGTGTACCGGTGACTCATGAGGTTACACAAGGCGCTGCAAGCAACCGTAAAACGGCCGAGAAAATTGCCGCTGAAGCCATGTTACAAAAATTAAAAATTGGGTAATTGTATGTCTGATATAGAGCCGCCACTACCCACTACGCAATGTGGATTCATCGCTATTGTTGGGCGCCCAAACGTGGGCAAGTCTACATTGCTCAATCATCTTGTTAAGCAAAAAATAAGTATCACCTCTCGCAAACCGCAAACGACGCGCACCAATGTTTTGGGTATTCGCACTCAAGATGATGTGCAGATGATTTTTGTGGACACTCCAGGCATGCATAATAGTCAAGACCGTGCCATTAACCGTTACATGAACCGGGTGGCATCTTCTGCAACACTGGATGTTGATGCTGTCATTTTTGTTGTGGAACGCGATCTCTGGACTGAGGAAGATACTATTGTTTTAGAGCGTTTAGCGCAGGCTAATTGCCCCGTTATTGTCGCGGTGAATAAAGTCGATAAGGTCGATGATAAATCGGCATTAATGCCGACATTTGCAGCTATTGCTGAGCGTTTAAATGCGGCTGAAATTATTCCTGTCTCGGCTTTAAAAGAGCAAAACTTGGACGTACTTGAGCACGAAATTGTCAAGCGTTTGCCACCGTGTGAGCATATCTTTCCTGAAGATCAAGTCACCGATAAAAGTATGCGCTTTATGGCCGCTGAAATTGTGCGTGAAAAAATTATTCGTCAGCTCGGTGCCGAACTGCCTTATCAGGTAGCTGTAGAAATAGAGGACTATGCCGATGAAGGCGATATTGTGCATATTAGTGCGGCTATTTTGACCGAGCGCGAAGGGCAAAAACGGATTATTATCGGTGATAAAGGTGATCGAATTAAAAAAATCGGTATCGATGCCCGTAAAGACTTAGAAGGCATGCTTGATGTTAAGGTGATGCTTAAGTTATGGGTGAAAGTGATGACCGGTTGGTCTGATAGTGCGCGTGCTTTGCGCAGCATTGGCTTAGATTAATGATATAAAGCAAAAGCCTATTGGATTATGCGTATTGACCTTCAGCCTGCTTATTTATTGCATTCGCGTAAAGTGAGTGATAGCCGGCTTATTGTCGATTTTATGACACGTGATTATGGCTTATTGTCGGCTATGGCTCGTGCTCCTACTAAAAAACAATCGCCTTTTGCGCTATTTAGACCCGTTGTTATTTCTTGGCTGGGCAATAAAGAACTTAAGACGCTGACCCATCACGAACTTGCAGCGGTGACTATGCCCGTGCTTCAGGGGCAGCCCCTGTTTTGTGGCTTTTATTTAAATGAGTTATTGATCCGCTTATTAAATAAAGGTGATGGCTCTACGAGTCTTTATGAGGCTTATCAATATGCTTTATTGCACCTGCCTAGCGCTGTATCTCCAGAACCGCTATTGCGATGTTTTGAACGGTTATTGCTGGATGAGGCCGGCTTTGCGATTGATTGGCACTGCGATATAACAGGTTGTGCTATTGAGCCGCATTATTGGTACCGGCTTAATCCCAGTGCCGGTTTTGAGTTAATTAACACTCAACCTTTATCTCAATGGTGTCTCGATAATCGGCCTCCGGCAAATACTTATGAGGGCGACAGTATATTAGCGTTAGCGTCTAATCAATATCACTGTGCGAGTGTACAGGTCGCTGCAAAGAATATTATGCGGTATTTACTTGCTTCGCGCTTAGGTGGGCGAGCGCTGAAAAGTCGTGAGCTATTTGCGTCATCATTGTTATGAGCATTATTTTTACCGGCGCTGTGTTCATGAATACTGTTTTGCCCGGGTTTTTTTAAGAGGTTATGATGATTACTACCAATGAATTTGTACAAATGGCCACACCAAGCGGCCCAATGCAGGCGCAAGTCTTTAGACCTTTAGTTGACGGGACCTTTCCTTGTATTATTTTTTACTCTGAAATTTTTCAGATTACAGCACCGATTGCACGCTCGGCTAATATATTGGCAGGCTTGGGTTTTGTCGTGGTTGTGCCGGAGGTGTTTCATGAGCTGAATCCTATGGGGACTGTTTTAGGCTATGACGACGCAGGTAAAGATAAAGGAAATAAAGATAAATGGGCCAAGCCGTTAGAGGATCATGACTATGATACTCAGGCAATTATTGATTTTGTGAGTCAGCAGCCTTACTGCACCGGTGCTGTTGGTGCGATGGGCGTGTGTATTGGTGGCCATTTGGCGTTTAGAGCGGCATTAAACCCCGCAATAAAAAGTGCTTTTTGCTTATACCCTACCGATATTCACAGCGATACATTACCTTGTGCTGAGGCCAATGATAGCTTGACTCGTGCGGGAGATATAGATGGTGAGGTGTACTTGGTGTTTGGCAAGCAAGACCCACATGTGCCTTTGGACGGACGCCAGAAATTATACCAGCATTTTCAGGCGGTGGGGTTGAACTACCACTGGCAGGAGGTCAATGCGCAGCATGCCTTTATGCGTGATGAGGGCGAGCGTTATGACTCTGCATTGGCGCTAGAAATGTATGCGAAAGCCCAGCAGTTTTTTCAGCGAACACTGATCAGCTAAGACTCTCTTAGCGGCAAATTCTAAAACCCCTACTGATTCAGCAGGGGTTTTTTTTGGGCACAAATATGATAATTGATAATACGAATGATTGTCAATTGAGTTTTTGTCAGCAAACGATCACACTCACTGTATCAATCAGCACAATAGATCGGAGTGGAGCATGAAGCGTTTAAACGAATTACTAACAGGAGAGCAAGGCACCGTCTGTCAACTGGAAGCGGCGAATGAGCTACTTGTACGGCAGTGTAAAACGCTGGGCTTGACCCCCGGGGCTGTCATTGAGGTGCTGCGTCAATCACGCGGCACCGGCCCCATGCAAATAAAGTGTGAAGGTGCTTTGTATGCTATTCGCTCGAGTGATGCGGCATTAATTTGTATTAAGGTTGCTTAGTATGGGTGATATAACAGCACAAATAGCTATTATCGGTAGCCCTAACTGTGGAAAAACCACTTTATTTAATCGGTTAACAGGTACTCATCAGCGAACAGGAAACTGGCCAGGGGTGACTGTTGAGCGCAAAGATGGTCGATTCAATCTGCCCGGCGGGCAAAAGGTAACGGCGGTTGATTTGCCGGGCGTTTATAGCTTACATGATGACATTCAGGGTGTAGAGGCCCGCGTCGCTCACCGGTATTTGCGTGAGCATAATCCGGCATTGGTTTTGGTGGTATTAGATGCAACGCGCTTGGGTCGACAGCTGAGTTTACTGCCCGATATTATTGCCACAGGTAAGCCTATTTTATTAGTTGTGAATATGCTTGATAGCGCCAAAGCGGAGGGTATCGATGTTGATACTGCTGCTTTAGCGCAAGGCACAGGCTTACCGGTTGTGGGAGTAGTGAGTTCAACTGGTGAAGGGGTTGCAGCGCTTAAAGTAAAAATTCAAGCATTGCTCGAGGCTTATCCTTTAGTGAGTGAGTCGTTCGATGCCACTGAGCTTGCCAAGCGTGTTTATCGGCCTACAGGCCAGATTAGCCGCACACAAAAAATCGATCGCTGGTTGCTGCACCCGTTTTATGCATTACCATTTTTTTTGCTAGTCATGTATATGCTCTTTACTTTGGCGGTTAATTTAGGGGCTGTTTTTATTGATTTTTTTGACATAGTACTTGGTAGTATTTTTGTGGAAGGTACGCGTTGGTTGGCGGTGAGTATAGGCTTACCGGCCGGCTTACAGGCGGTCTTGGCTGATGGGCTCGGCGGTGGTATTCAGCTGGTAGGCACGTTTATCCCGGTGATTGGATGCCTGTATTTGTGCATGTCAGCACTAGAGGATTCGGGCTATTTATCGCGTGCCGCTTTTGTGATTGATCGGATGATGGCAAAAATAGGTTTGCCAGGCCAAGCATTTATTCCATTGATTATTGGGTTTGGCTGCAATGTGCCGGCCGTAATGGCGGCGCGTGCTTTGGGGCAAGAAAGTGCACGCTTAACGACTATTTTTATTGCGCCTTTTATGTCCTGCGGGGCGCGACTGTCTGTTTATGTTTTTGTGGGTACGGCGTTTTTTCCTGCGCAGGCGCAAAATGCTATTTTTGCGTTGTATTTACTGGGTATTTTAGTGGCTATTGGCTCGGCGTGGTTATTGCGGCGCAAGCTATTTAAGGATATGGCTGCTGCGACTATCACCGAAATGCCTGCGTATCATCGCCCATTATTGCGCAATGTGTTGACGCAAACATGGCACCGTTTACACGCTTTTATTTGGCGTGCTGGTAAGCGTATTTTGATGGTGGTGTTGGTACTGAATGTGTTTGCTTCATGGGGAACCGATGGTAGCTGGGGCAACCAGGACAGTGAAAGCTCTATGTTATCGGCAACCGGTAAAGTGATGACGCCATTGTTTATTCCTCTGGGAGTCGGTGACAATAACTGGCCGGCAACCGTTGGGTTATTCACCGGTTTATTTGCAAAAGAAGTTGTTGTTGGCACACTCGATACACTCTATGCCCCTGTGGGTACGGATCAAGTGACGAGTGGTATCGTACCGGCGCCAGATGTGGGTGCAGATATCAAGGCAGGGCTATTCAGTATTGCGGCTAACTTAGCCGGTTTAAGTGGTGCTCTGCTAGACCCTTTAGGGCTTGGTGCTGTTGGGCAGGGCTCGGAGCATGATACGCCGGCGAGTTATACGGCTATGCTGAGTGTGTTTCCTTCGGCTTGGGGGGCGTTTTGTTATTTGGTGTTTATTTTATTGTATGCACCATGCGTAGCCACTATTGGTGTTATGCAAAAAGAGGCTGGCCATGTTTGGTTGGGTTTTTCTGTGGTGTGGAGCTTGTTGCTATCGTATTGGTTGGCTTCAAATTTATGGCATATCGGCCTGTTATTAAGCCGCCCTGAAGTGGCACTGGGTTGGATGATCGGCTCTAGTGCTGTTTTATTAATCGCTTATCGCTCGATTATGTTTTACATGCAGCGCGATTTAAAGCATAGAATCGCGGCCGTGAATATCTAATATTGGCTAATGTATGAGTGCACGCTTCAAAAAAGGCACCTTGGCTGATCAAGGGGCCTTTGAAGTCTGTTAAAGCTTTGGTTGAGCAGTGGCTGGTTAGATATTATCCATATCACGTACCCAATTGTTGGCTTCTAGACGGTTGCGCACACCAATTTTTTTGTACACGTTATAGAGGTGGCTTTTAACGGTGTGCTCGCTAACATCAAGTACTTTGGCAATGTCGGAGTTGGTGGCGCCATTTTTAATCAGTTTTAAGATTTGGCGCTCGCGCTTGGTGAGTTTAATTTCGAGCTTGCGCGAGCTTGGTGCGCGGCGGTTCTTTTGTAAAAAGTGATGGAGTAGGCGGCGGGGTACCCAGTATTCACCATCAAGCATACAGTTGAGCCCGCGAGTAAGCTGCTCCTGGTCGGTATCATCAAAGAATACGCCTACAATACAGGGCCAGTCTAAGAGCTCTTCGTGATCGCTTTTTTGTACGGCATTCATTAACACGACACGCAGGTCGGTTTTGTGGTTTTGGATGTTGCGCACAAGTTCTTGGAGGTCTTCTGCGGTACGGCCTTGGCAGTCGATAATAATCAGACTAACGTGGGTTAAATGCTTACTAAAAGTACTCTGAGTCACACAGGGTAATTTTGTTTGAGCACTAATTAAATTGGCAAGCAAGCCCGTTTGAAGACTATTAAGCGTCGAAAATAAAGTAATGCCCTCTTGCTCGACAACAGGGTCTTCTGGAGGGTGTGCCTCAGAGCTTTCTTTATCTAGAAGGGCTGTTGGCACTTTGATTTGTGGCGTAAGGTTGGCCTTTGTCAGGGGCTCCTTTGGTGCATTATTTTCTCTTTCGTTGACGCTAACTTCGTTAATGGTCACTATGTTTGCCTTGTTTCAGTCGCTCGCGAGTGCGCTTGGAGTGGCCATTCTGGTGTGGCTATGTGCTTTTCTTGTGAAGCAATGAATACCAAGCATTTTGCGCGGCATTGTAACTGAAAGCATAAGATGTAACCAGAGTTCACACCTCGCTATTGCCTATGAATACTCGATTTAGGTGTAAAGTGTGAGATAGATGCGTACGCTTTTGGTGAATTAGTGCATGGCAATTACATGCGTCTCTGGTCAATCCCTTCATTTCTGCAATGCACTTCATTGTGTAAATTGTTACGTCATTACTTTAGGCTGTGGCTTGAGGCTGCTAGAATCGCGCATCTTTTAGTCTAAAATTGCGAGCATCCAAGGTGCTTTACATTTAAGGGCTATTTCATCATTGTTGGAGTGTCGTGTGAGTAGTGCTAAACCGGTTTCTGAAATCCGTGTTGTAGGGGCTTTGGCTTTATTGTATGTATTTCGTATGCTTGGCCTGTTCATGGTGTTTCCTGTCATGATGCTATATGGCCGTGAATACGTGGGCCATACACCTTTTTTATTGGGTGCAGCATTGGGCATTTATGGTTTAACGCAGGCGGTGTTTCAAATACCGCTGGGGTTGTTATCAGATATTTTAGGGCGTAAGCCTGTTATTTTTTTGGGGCTTGTGGTCTTTGTTATTGGTAGCGTTGTTGCTGCTTATGCTGACAGCGTGTGGGGCTTAATGATTGGCCGTGCTTTGCAGGGTGCAGGTGCTATTGCAAGTGCGGTACTGGCGTTAGTGGGTGACTTGACTAGCGAGCAGAATCGCACACGTGCCATGGCTATGATTGGTGCTTCTATTGGCTTGTCTTTTGCGGTGGCTATGTTTGTTGGGCCAATGCTGGCAGCAGCAGGTGGTTTAAGTGCTATTTTTTGGGTGTCATCTGTATTGGCCGCTATTGGCATTGTGGTGTTGTTAAAGGCGGTGCCCAACCCCCCGAAGCACAGCATGCGCGGTGCGGAGGGCATTGCTGTGCCTGCGTTGTTTGGTCGAGCGTTTAAAAATATTCATTTATTGCGCTTAAACTTTGCAATTTTCATATTACATTTTGTCTTAACGGTAACATTTGTGGCTGCACCCTTGGTGCTTGAGGCGGCAGGCAAAGCCAATGACAGTCATTGGCACTATTATTTACCGGTGATGCTATTGGCTTTCGTCGCTATGGTGCCACTAATGTTTATGGCCGAGCGCAAACGCAAAGTCAAAGGTGTCATGTTATTGTCTATTGCGTTACTGACCGCGAGTTTGCTAGGACTGGCTGTTGGTGGAGGCTTGAATTGGCAGTGGTTGGCGGCAATATTTGTCTTTTTTACAGCATTTAATTTATTAGAAGCTACGCTGCCCTCTTGGCTGAGTAAACAAGCGCCAGCCGGTAGTAAAGGAACAGCCATGGGGGTTTACTCTACATGCCAATTTTTAGGGGCCTCTATGGGCGGCTTTGCTGGCGGTTATATTGTGCAACATTATGGCGTTAACGAAGTGTTCTTTTTGGCTGCGGCTAGTTGTGCTGTGTGGTTTGTAGTCGCATTATTTATGAAAGCGCCAGCTTATTTAACCTCGCTATGCATGCCTCAGCTTCAGCCGGTTTCTGCACCCGCGCTTATGGCGAGTGTGCCTGGCGTGGTAGAGTGTGCATGGGTAGCACAGCAGCAATTATTATATTTGAAAGTTAACGATAGCTTTGAGCAGCATACGCTAGATGCCTACCTTAAATCTTAATAACACTCAGTATCTGTTAATTGGTCAGGTGCACCTGTTAGTTGTCTAGGCGCACCTGTGATTGGGTCGTTATACGACAAAGCCGTAAAAGCATTTAAAGTATCCAAAGTATTATAAAGTATTTATCGAAGGGGAAAGACCGTGGCCAAAGGCATTAATAAAGTTATTTTAGTGGGGCACTTAGGACAAGATCCTGAGGTGCGCTACACACAGTCAGGTAGCGCAATTGCCAATGTGAGCATTGCAACAACCGAAAGCTGGACGGATAAACAATCTGGTCAGCGCCAAGACAGAACAGAGTGGCACCGAGTGGTGTTTTTTAATCGCTTGGGTGAAATTGTGGGCGAGTATTTACGTAAGGGTAGCCAAGTATATGTTGAGGGCTCTTTGCGTACGCGTAAATGGCAAGATCAAGCCGGCCAAGACCGCTACACCACCGAAATTGTGGCTAGCGAAATGCAAATGCTAGGTGGCCGTGGCGATAATGCTGGCCGTGGTGATAACGCGGGCGGTGCTGGTAACTACAATAACCAACCTGCCGCACAGCCGAATTATGGTGGGGCACCACAAAGTGGTTATCAGCAGCCTACAGGGCAAGCGCCTAACACGGGCCACCATAATGCTCAGCAGCCACATTATGGCTCGGCACCACAGGCAGCAGCACCTCAACCTGCGCCTCATCAGCCGATGCCGCCACAAGGAGCACCGCAAGCGCCTGCGCCCCGTCCAGCGCCTACACCCGCACCAGCCTCGGCACCGCCAAGTATGGATAGCTTTGATGACGATATTCCATTTTAACAAAACTGTTTTAATAAAGCCGCGAACAGTTTTAGGTACCATAGTAAGCCAACATAATCTTGCAGGGTTAGCCGGAAGAGAGGCGAGTATTTTGTCATATTAGGTAGGCGTCATGGGTAAGTGTAAGGTGATTTGATTTCTAAAATCACACAACCCAAAAAATTTACCGATAAAGATTTACCCATGGCAGGTATAGTAAACACTATTTGCAGTTTAATGCTTAGCATCAATAAACCTTAATGTATATTTATGACTGGCTTGCTTGCCACTATGAGTCTGCGACTGTGAGTATTTTTTAGGTTGCTGAGTGCACTTAATATTTCACGGTATTGATAAGAAGATGATGGAAAACCACGAAGCAAAATTAAAGCCGATTTTGGGTGTTGAGTCTACCGTTTTGCGCTAAACAATATCCACATCATCGACTTTTGCACAGCCATAATGTGGTGGTTTTTATCACATTGGCTTTCAAGGTGTTTATAGTGCGCTCCACCACTCAAAGGTCATGGTGTGAATGGCTATGTGCTATTAAAAATCAAGGCTGATGGTTGGCGTGCCGGCTGCAGGGCGCGCGCTGCAGGTTAATACGGCACCTTCTTCAGGTGTATAAGCGGTGGGTTTTGCATAACTCACAGCTCCTGCATTTATTTTGCAACTACAGGCACCGCAGTTACCTGTGCGGCAGCTGTACATGGGTTTTAACCCTTGTTTTTCGGCAAACTCTAATAGCGTGCCTTCCTTGGGTGTCCAGATGGCGGTGATATTGCTTTTAGCAAAATGTATTTCGGCGCGCTGCGCGGTTGGTGTGGCTTCGAGGTTGTTATCTTCAATCGAGCCTTCGCTAAAAAATTCATAAAAAATATTGGATTTAGCCACGCCTGTTGCGCTTAACCCTGTGTACAGTGAGCGCATAAAAGGCGCTGAGCCACATAAATAAAAATCAAAGTGATCAAAGGGCAAAATGTGTTTGAGTAAATCGACCGATATTCTGCCGGCGCTGTCGTAGTCTTGCCCCTGTTTATCGCTGGGTTTGGGTTGTGAATACACGGTGTGTACTTGCAGCCAAGCATGTTGTTTGGCCAATGTGCTAAGTTCATCGGCAAAGGCATGGCCGGCTGAGTGTTGCGTGCCGTGTACAAACCAAATCTTGCGTGGTTTGGCGCCTTGCTCTATGTCGCGAATTAAACCGTGCAACATGGCCAGCATGGGTGTAATACCCACACCGCCGGATAAAAGAACGATGGCGTGATCATTGTTGGCCAGTGTGAATTGCCCAGCTGGCTGGCCAACTTCAATGCTATCGCCAATGTTAAAGGTGTCGTGCAACATGCGCGATGCCAAGCCTTTTGCTTCGCGTTTAACCGAAATACGATAGGCATTTTTTTCAGGTGCGCGCGATAGCGTATAGCTGCGTAAAATGGCTGTGTCTGCACCCTCTTGCCAAATGCGAATGGGTAAAAACTGCCCGGGTGTATAAGTGCTTAGTGCTTGGCCATCAGCAGGGCTAAAATAAAAAGAACTGATATCTTGGCTTTCTTTAACTTTTTGAGTGAGTGTAAATTTACGGTACTGTGCCTGACCTTCGCTATTGTGCTCGGGTTGATTTTTTTGCCAAGTGCCTGTGTGTGTTAACGATGGCGACAGCTCTTGTAGATCGCCACGCATAGGTAAAAAATTGTCGATAAAAAGACTGCTGCGAATTTTGACTGACACAATACGCTCGGCACCTTCAAATTCAGCTGCGCTCTCGGCATCCCAAAGAATGTGTGCATCACCCGAAATAAATACCGCGTTACCCGTGGCATGATCTGGACAATATAAACCGACTCGCCCATCAGATTGAATGTTGCCTAAGGTATTAAAAAAACGGTTTCCGCTAAAATCGGGGAAGTATAAGGTGTCGCCTTCAATTTTAATAAAGCCAGGCTTACCACCGCGATGAGAAACATCAATACCACTGCGCTCATTGCTTGAAAATATCTGGGTTCTAGAGGCGATAAAAAAAGTATCTGTCGAGTCAATTAAATCTGTGCTGCGCGAGTCGAGTGCATGCATCAAGCAAAGATTTTTGCTATCGAAATAGGTATGGGGTTCATCAATCCAGGTCAATTCACGTTTTTGAATATACTGCGGGCAATTACCAAAACTCTGATCAACGCTAATTGAAAAGCCATTTGGGCTTATTGCTGCAATCATGCCATTCATACGATTGCGGCGACGTGTGTGTAACTCTATACCCAAAAAACCTATTTTTTGATTTTTGTTAAAATTGATTTTTAGTGTTTCTGCCAGCACCGGTGAGCTTGAAATATCCAGCGTTTTTGCATTGGGTGATTGAATAAAACCGGGCTGACCAAATAAAGGCATGGCCCAGGGGTAACCCTCGTGATCGGTAATACCAACCACCACCATGGGTAAATTCGAAAAAAATTCACGATGCTGATCAGGCATAGCGGGGCGAATAAACCCTTCGCTGTATTGTGCGACCATGTCAGCCACGCCTAAACGTTGCTGAACGGCAATTTCGCCAGTGTGAAACTGAGAAGACGGTAGCTGATTCATAGTCGTGTCCTGATCGTTTGCGAAAAAAATAATGCAAAAAATTATTAAGCTGGCACCGGTGTGCGCTTCATGCCCACAAAACGTGGGTGTGCTTCAATACGCTCAAGCCAGGCACGAATCGCAGGATACGGCTCCAAACTCACGCCGCCTTCTGGCACGTGGGAAATATAACTATAACCAGCTACATCAGCGAGTGTGATGGCCTCGCCTGCTAGATAAGGGCGAGTATTTAAAAGCGGCTCGATGACTGCAAGCAATGCGTCGGTTTTTTTCTTGGCGACATCGTAATCAAGATCGACGCCAAACACTTTTACTAGGCGAACAGCGCAAGGCCCGTAGGCAATTTCACCGGCGGCAACCGATAGCCAACGTTGTACTTCGGCCGCCTTAACAGGATCTTGCGGATACCACGCGTAGCCATCGTTATATTTCTTTTCTAAATAGGTAATGATGGCGTTGGAGTCGGCCAACGTAATACCGTTATCATCGATGGCGGGCACTTGGCCAAAAGGGCTAATTTTTAAATAGTCAGGTGCTTTGTGAGCGCCATTGGCCATGTCTAGGTCGATGGTTTCGTAGGGGATGTCTAATAATGACAGCATCAGCTCAACACGGTGGCAGTGACCCGAGAGCAGATTGCGGTACAGTTTAATAGGCGCATTTTGGGCGGCGAATTTTGTGTTCATGATGATTTCCTTAATAGGTAAATATATATTTTTATAATTTAAATAAACTTAAAGACCAAGTTCGGTTAAGCCGGGATGGTCATCGGGGCGTCGACCCAGTGGCCAATGAAACAAGCGGTTTTGCTCGTCAATCACATGCTCATTAATGCTGGCGATACGGCGCTGCATTAAACCCTCTGCGTTGAATGCCCAATTTTCGTTACCGTAAGCACGGAACCACTAGCCTGAGTCATCACGAAATTCATAAGCAAAACGTACAGCAATGCGGTTTTCGGTATAGGCCCACAATTCTTTCACTAAACGGTAATCTAATTCGCGGGTCCACTTGCGTGTCAAAATTGCTTATTTACCGCTTCGAGTAAAGGCTGAGCAGCGACTGGTGCTTCTTGGATGTTTGAAGGGGTATTAATACGTGACATATAGTGCCTTCCATTAAGTGAGCTTGTAGCTAAGTCTTTCAGGTAGCTTCACTATAGGCCTCCAAATAATAGAAATAATTAGCTAATATTGAAATTTATTATTTCTATTATTGCAATAATCATGTTCACTGTCTGTTTTGGTATGCTCAGGGCCACGTGATGGCGAGGGTTGAGGCTTGTCGACTGCCATCATTGCACGTGAGCTACTGGCACTTAATTATGTATTTAACGACATGTTAGACGATCTTGGAGACACTCAGCCTGACACATAGGAATAATACATATCAAATGAGTTATAAAAAATGAGACGCTATTCAAAGATGCTAAAATTGGGCGCTAATGAATTATTATTTGAACCGCTCCCGGCGCTTCAATGCTTAGAAAATAAGCCATCAGCACACTAGCAGGTGAATTATTTTAGCTTGGCTAAATAGTGACGAAATAAAAATATGTGCATGGCTTTTATTTCTAATATTTATTAAGTAGTAGGCAAATAAAAAGGGCCTTTTTTTGCAGGCCCTTTTTTATGTGATGATATTTAGCGACAGCTATAAGCCTGCAATTTTTTCTTTTTGTTTTTCTAATTTTTCAAGTTGCTCTGTTAACCCTGCTAAGCGTGTTTTTTCTTTTTCGACGACCTCGGCGGGGGCTTTATCAACAAAGCCCGGGTTGCTTAATTTACCGCCAAGCTTTTTGATTTCTAGCTCCATTTTACCCGTTTCTTTATCTAGGCGAGTGAGTTCGGCGTCTTTATCGATAATACCTGCCAGTGGCACGTGCACCTCGAGCTGGCCTACGAGTGTGGTGGCGCTAGCCGGTATTAGAGTGGCGTCATCTTGCCAAGCTGCGCTATCTAGGCTCGCGAGTGTGCACAAAAATACCGTATTCGCCTCTAGGCGCGCTTTCGCGTGTGAATCGCCGGCGGTAAAAATAGCGGGGACTTTTTTGCCTGGGCTAACATTCATTTCGCCACGAATATTACGCACACCCTCAATAACCGACTGCATCCACTCAAAATCAGCGAGGGCATCGTGATCAATAAGAGTCTCATCTGCAATGGGATAGCTTTGCAGCATAATACTCTCGCCTTGAGTGGCGGCGAGGTCTTTAACTTTGTGCCAAATCTCTTCGGTGATAAACGGCATTAATGGGTGGGCCATACGCAAACTGGCCTCTAGTACGCGAATAAGGGTACGGCGGGTGCCGCGCTGTGCGGCGGCATCACCATTTTTGAGTGCGGGTTTGGCAAGTTCAATATACCAACTACAGTACTCATTCCAAATAAAGTCATAGAGCACTTGGCTGGCGATATCTAAGCGGAAGGTATCAAAGCCTTCGGCCATGGCTTTTTCAACTTGTTGCAGGCGGCTAACAATCCATTTGTCGGCAACATTGAGGGTGTAATTATCGCTACCGTTTTGCCCACAATCTTGTGCTTCACAGTTCATTAATACAAAATTTGCAGCGTTCCACAATTTATTGCAAAAATTACGGAAACCCTCAATGCGACCAGTATCAAAATTAATATCACGACCGGTGCTGGCTAATGAATAAAAGGTGTAGCGCAAAGCATCGGTACCGTAGGCATTGAGGCCTTTAGGGAACTCTTTACGAGTGGCTTTTTCGATTTTTTTGGCATCTTTGGGCTTCATTAAACCCGCAGTGCGTTTTTGCACCAATGCTTCCAGATCGATGCCGTCGATTAAATCGATAGGGTCTAAAACATTGCCCTTAGATTTGCTCATCTTTTGGCCTTCGCTATCGCGTACTAAGCCATGAACATAAACGGTTTTAAAGGGAACTTGCGGCGTGCCATCTTCGTTTTTCACAAAGTGCGTTGTCATCATAATCATTCTGGCTACCCAGAAAAATATGATATCAAAACCGGTGACCAGTAAGTCGGTACTGTGAAAAGTTTTTAGTTCGGGTGTTTGCTCAGGCCAGCCTAGTGTTGAGAAGGTCCATAGTGCCGAGCTAAACCAAGTGTCGAGTACGTCGTCGTCTTGGCGTAATTGCACCTCGGGGCCAATATTGTGTTTGGCGCGTACTTCGGCCTCGTTGCGGCCGACAAAAACTTTGCCGTTATGGTCGTACCAAGCGGGAATACGATGGCCCCACCATAATTGACGAGAAATACACCAGTCTTGAATATCGCGCATCCACGCAAAATACATATTTTCGTATTGCTTGGGGACAAACTTAACTTGGCCGTCTTCTACTACCTTAATAGCTTCTTTGGCCATAGGGGCTGTATCGACATACCATTGATCGGTTAACCATGGCTCGATGACTACGCCACTGCGGTCGCCTTTGGGGACTTTTAATGCATGAGGCTCTACTTTTAGTAGCCAGCCCTCGGCTTCGGCTTGAGCAATTAATTGCTTGCGTGCGGCAAAGCGCTCGAGGCCGGCGTATTCGGCAGGGCAGGCTTCGGTGCTGAGCTCTTTAAAGGTCCCATTTTCTAATACGCTAAATTGGCTAAGGATATTCGCATCGCGATCAAAAATATTAATGACAGGTAGGCTTTGGCGCTTGCCAACGTCGTAATCGTTAAAGTCGTGTGCTGGGGTAATCTTGACACAACCAGTACCAAACTCTTTATCGACATATTCATCGGCAACGATAGGAATAACACGACCGGTAATGGGTAAGGTAATGGTTTTGCCTACGAGAGCCTGATAGCGCTCATCGCTAGGGTCTACGGCAACGGCGGTATCGCCGAGCATTGTTTCTGGGCGGGTAGTGGCAACGGTGAGGTGGCCTGTACCATCGGTTAATGGGTAGTTAAAGTACCACATACTGCCTTTGGCTTCTTCGCTTAATACTTCTAAGTCACTAATGGCGGTGTGCAGTTTGGGATCCCAGTTGACTAAGCGTTTACCTCGATAAATCAGGCCCTCGCTATGTAGGCGTACAAATACTTCTTGCACCGCAGTGGATAAGCCTTCGTCCATAGTGAAGCGTTCACGGGTCCAGTCAATGGAGCTACCTAAACGGCGGATTTGCTGAGTGATGGTGCCACCACTGTGCTCTTTCCAGTCCCATACTTTGCCTAAAAACTTTTCACGGCCTAGGTCGTGACGTGATATACCCTCGGCACCGAGTTGGCGTTCGACCACCATTTGGGTTGCAATACCTGCATGGTCACAACCGCCTTGCCATAAAGTATTGTTGCCACTCATTCGTTTATAGCGAATGTAGGCATCCATAATGGCATTATTAAAGCCGTGGCCCATATGGAGGCTACCGGTTACGTTGGGCGGTGGGGTCATAATACTGTAGGGTGTCCCTTCGCCACTGGGGGCAAAATAACCACGCTCTTCCCAAATGTTATACCAGTGTTGTTCAATATTAGCTGGTTGATAGGTCTTGTTATCTTGTGGGGTTGTATCGTCACTCATTATGATGCCCGCGTTCTGTGGCCCTGCTGTGAGGGCAAAATTAATTGCAAATTAGTGCTGATTATACAGGGTTGTTGAGTGTGAGGGCAGGGCCTTAGCCGATGCAGCGTTATTAATTGAGTGATTGTGAGTTATTACGGCTGAGCAAGTGGCAGTACTACTGCTGATAGTGGTGGTTATTACGCTGTAGTGCTACACAGAGCGCTTCAACAGCGCCCAGTCTCGGTATGGATGCGTGAGAAAACTTTGCAGGACAAACAGTAACATTAACTTTATATCAGTAGCCTTACATGCCCGTTAATAAATACTTAAATCAATACCCTGCCAATGTTAAAGCGCAGGTTGAAGCTTTAGTCAAGCAGCAGCGCTTGGGCGATACCTTGCTTGCACGTTACCCCCATGCACACACTATGACCAGCGATCAGCAATTGCGTGATTATGTGGTTGAGCTTAAAAACGTGCACATGAAAAAATCAGCGCCTCTAAGTAAGGTTATTTACGACAATAAGTTGCATGTCTTACATAACGCACTAGGGCTGCATACTTACATCGCGCGTGTACACGGTAAAAAAGTGAAAGCCAAAAATGAAATTCGTATTGGCGGTGTTTTTCGCAAAACGCCCGAGCCTTTTTTAAATATGATTGCTGTGCACGAGCTGGCGCACCTTAAAGAAAAAGAGCACAACAAAGCCTTTTATCGCCTGTGTTTACATATGCAGCCTAATTACCATCAGTTGGAATTTGACGTGCGCTTGTATTTGGTGCAATTGGAGTTGTTTGGTGGGCTTTACGACTAGTACAGCTGATCCATGAGTATTATTTGACTGGCTGGCGCGATAGAGTGCCGACGCTTCAGGTACCCCTTTGCAGTATGAATAAGTATATTCACGGTGAAGTGGATGTTTATTCATACTCATATAACGTGATACATTCTTGAGTGCGCATGGCAATGTTTTAGTTTTGCACTACTCAAGTCTGGATTTAGGCGTTTCAAGTGATTGCATGCAGGTACCATAGGAGTATCGCCAATAGGCGATTGGGAAACATCAATACAGGATTAAATAATGAAAAAAATAACACAAATGATTGTAGGACTTGTTTCAGCCTCATGCTTGGCATTGAGTATGGCCGTTCAGGCAGGCGAAGAAGGTTTTATTGATATCGAAACAGGGCAGGTATTGCATTACCTTGCCGAAGGCGAGCCTGGCAAGCCTTTGTTGCTGTTTTTGCACGGTGCACCAGAACGTGCTGAAGTATGGCAAGATTACCTTAAGGCCTTTAGTCAAGATTACTACACCGTGGCTTACACCTCGCGCGGCTATTACCCTTCAACTATTCCGACTGAGGTTGCTGATTATTCTGTAACCACTTTAGCGGCCGATGCTGTTGCTGTTGCCAAAGCATTGGGCTATGAGAAGTTTACTGTTGTGGGGCATGATTGGGGTGGCGCAACAGCGTGGCGCACCGCCATAAACTACCCAAATAATGTTGAGCGTGCAGTTATTTTTGCTAACCCACACCCTTTAATGTACGCACGCGCCTATCATGAATCTGATAAGCAGCGTGCATTAATCGATGCTTATGTACCACTAGCACGTGACGATATTGCACCGTGGAGCCGCGAAGCAACGCTGGCGAATAATGTGGCACATTTTAAACGCGATGTTTACACCGAAGAAGCCAAAAACCGCATGGATTGGTCACTGGGTTTGGCCTTAGAAGAAATGTGGTTAGCCAATAATGGCGCCAGTATTGATGCCATTTACAACCACTACAAGGCATTGGATTGGCCGTTAACCACTTTAAATACGTGTAATCCTGCGCCGAGCTTTTCGTTGACTGTCAGTCAGCCCGTATTGGTGTTTTATGGCGAGCAAGACCGTTTTAACAGTGGCGAAGCCTATCGCTTACCTAATAACGACTGCACCCCTAATGCTAAGTATGTTAAGTATAAAAAAGGCGATCACTGGATCCATCAAACGCGTAAGTATAATGCGATTAAGCACATGAAAACTTTTTTCTCAAAGAACCCTGCTCACTAATTATTGATTGTATTAATGTGCTAAGCCACCTTAAACGGTGGCTTTTTCCCCTCGAATACGCCTGTATATCACGGCATAGTTATTCTGGTTGCGCTTAAGGCTCGTTGTGCATGGCGCGGACAAATAAATAACTTAGCAAGCACACAGCACTAAGCCAAAATATAAAATGACTCCAGCTGGCTGTTTGTGGGTGGCTAATTGGCGGCAGCGCGGGTATTGCGTGCGCCATGATAGGCTCTTTATTGGGGGGTGTTTTTTGAATGTTTAGCCAGGCTTTAGCGGCGAGCTGATTTTTATTGGGATGGTGTGTATTTGGATTGTGTGTGCTTGTACTTTGTGCGTGAGTATCGATACTGGTCATTAAAAATACGCTGGTGAGCATCACTGAGCTGGCGATGAGCGCTGTACACCAAAACGATGTGCGGCGTTCAACTAAGGAAATAGGTTGGCCGCTTGTACCACCAAAATTACAAGAGTTATACGTAAATTTTCATGGTTCAACCCCTATGCGTTTAGCTAGTGATTACACCACTTAACCCATGCGTTTTGCTGAGATAGGCGCTCATTTTAAGTCATTCTCGTTATGAGTCGGATCTTGTGATAACGCATATTAAAAAGAATAATGAGGACATCCCAAGCGCTAAATTTATCAAGGCGCAAGTGAGTTGTGTGATAAGGGCATTAAGGCCAGCTTTGGGTTGTTTGGTTAATACTCGACGGCTAGAGCTCACTAAGGCTAGAAGTCGATGGCTGTAGTGTATGCGTTGTTAGGTGGCACGCGGGCCAGCTTTGTGAGAAACGTGTAACAAAATAGGTTAGTGTGGTGTCCTTGTGCTCTAGCGTTGGGCGGTGTATTGTTTACGCTTTTAAAACTAGGCTGGTCAGAACGGGTGTTAGCATGTAGGGAAGTTTGTGAGAATATTTCTAGTTTTGGCGTCATTATTTCTAATAGGTTGTTCTCCTGTTTGGGAAGAACAACCTTATGAAGTGTATTACATTGGCGGCACTAAAACGTTGGGGCATAGCCTTGGTGAAGGTGCATATATTGGGCGTATTGATGAACCAGTAAGTATAGAAACTAACGAAAAATATATCTCGGTTTATGCTTGTCCACATAAAACTTGCGCTTTTTACTATATTGATAAAATCAATGACCACAAATTTGCCGAACACGACGAGTTTGTTTATGGTCCTTATACAAAAATTCAGTTTTCGTCTCTTGTTAAAAAGTTAGGTTTACCGCTTGTAAGTTCGGTGTGAACTGCAATGCTAACAAGGCATTCAAGCGGGCAAAAAATAGTTGGCTTTTTTGTTCACTACGTTCATGTATTTTAGCCAAACCACTTTTTGCCTGTTAATTGGGCGTTAGGTTTGTAATTTTTCGATCGTACATCAGGGAATAGATGGCTCTATATTCGTTGATTTAATTTTCAGAGCCGAAGGAGAAAGAAATTGAAGAAATCATTAATCGCAATTGTTGCTGCTGCATCTATTTCGGGGTGCGCAACTCAAACATTTGAAATTTCAGGCGGTAATAACTCTACCACACCAAATAAGGAAACTATGCAGCCTTTCTTTATTTCTGGATTAGGACAAACACAAGAGATGAACGCGGCAGAAATTTGCGGCGGCGCTGAAAAGGTGGCGAAGGTTGAATCTCATATGAGTTTTTTAAATGGATTTTTGGGAATGGTGAGTTGGGGCATCTATACCCCTCGCCAGGCAAAAGTTTACTGTACCAAGTGATTCAATAAAAATATCTACACGCCAAAACTGTGTTGCTTCGTTTGTATTCGGGATTCGCCCATCTATACAAACTACACGCCACAGTTTTTGCGTGTGATACTGGCGTTATGAGGCATCAATGACTATAAAATGCATCACTTTTCTACTTTTTTTCACTATTTCTGATATAAATGCAGCAATTTATAAATGTACGAGTGATTCAGGTAAATTATCCTACTCAGATAAACCCTG
This sequence comes from Marinagarivorans algicola, assembly GCF_001292705.1. Classification (GTDB taxonomy): domain Bacteria; phylum Pseudomonadota; class Gammaproteobacteria; order Pseudomonadales; family Cellvibrionaceae; genus Marinagarivorans; species Marinagarivorans algicola. The sequence goes on along the minus strand of NZ_LGAK01000011.1, from coordinate 100,692 downwards.
TAAATCTGGCGATAACGAAAATGTTATTTCTATGGAAACGAATAAGTCTACTTGGCTTGAACAATTACGTTCTCAGAAACTACCATCCATAAAAATCATGAAGGTCACCGGTAGTGGCAATAATGTTACAATTGAATATAAATTTAAGTCCCTGAATGACTCGCATAGATTTATGAAAAACGCCAGTGAATTGAGCTCCCTGAATGTGTCTCTTTATAAAATGATTCCAGAATCAGGTAACTCCTTTGGATTTGCAGTCATAAAGATTTCGGATAAGAAGAGCAAGCTATTTGGTTCTTTGAGCAGTAAATAAGCATTCTTGTATTGCTCATAATAAAGTTATTACCGGAAAGCCAAGGCTACGTTTTGTCATTTTTGCACTAGGCTGCCGCTTCGTTAATAAAAATTATAACTTCGCCTAGGCACTTTCAGGGAAGGCACTTACAGTGACACTCACTCAAAAGCTTGCGTAATAATTAACCGGTTCTACGCTGAAGTGAACAACTCAACCGATAGCGATAAAAAAAGGGAGGGGTACGAAAGCGAGAAGCCAGCAGGTTTCATTAAACATTACCCTTACTTCGAGTACCGCCGTCAGTGGGCTGTTCTAGCAGTTTTTTTTGAGGTGAGTGTCCGGTTTTAGTTGACCAGAACAATGCTTATCAGTTTGTGGGCGTCACCGCTAATGGTTATCACCCAACTTTCTTCAAAGACGACCAAGGAGCAAGAGTCTTTTTTCCGAAAATGTCTTTTGGCTTCCCGCTAACGGTGAGAACAACACCCGGCGCAGAGCTGGACAAACAGCAAGTCAGCGACCTACTCAAAAAAATTGACGGGTCACTTTTTGTATATGAGTCTCACGGTCTTGAAGCTGAATACAATGAGGTCGTCCGTCGCGAGTCTTTAATTATCGTTATAGTGCCTACCTTGATGCTCTTGTTATGTAGTGCAGGCATATTTGGTGTATTAAGTTACAACATTAACTTACGTCGATACGAAATTGTCATACGCATGGCCGTTGGTGCAACGCGCTCCAGCGTTTACCAAAACTCAATATTGCACTTGGTTGCTCCTGTAGTTGGGGGGGGGGGCTTATTTTAGCGTGTAACTTTAAGCATTTGGCTAGTCAAGGTATATGTGCAAGAGTTTATTTTATTTTCGCCGCTACTCACTCTAGTTGCTTTACTTACCATCATCACTGATGAGCGTCGCAGCCGTATTTCTGTCAACAAGGACGCTGGTTCTTTCTAATCCGTTGTTAGCACTTACATCGGAATAATTACAACAGCTCGGCCGCTTGGTCGAGCAAGGCATATACAGTAGCAAGGAGTAACTATGAATTGGTCGTGTTTGGTTTGTCTTTTGTTATTTATACGGCGATTAACGCCGGATAAAATAATATTAGTAAACTTATTTGAAATATGCTAGTTTATTATCATTGATATTTACGGCGTTTTTCGCCGTAAATTCTATAAATCATAAACCATTTAGGTGTTTTAGCGGCTTGATAGCCAAGAACCATAGAAAGGTCAGTGCGCTTAGTGAATAGCACAACTTTACAGGACGATGGCGTAAAAGGCGCATACAAGCAGTCGCTTAAAGCACTTTTACCTTATGGCATGCTAGCCACTAAAAAGTGGTTAGCCGAGCAGGGCTTGAGCGCTCATGCCATAGATAATGCCGTAAAAACAGAAACCTTGTTGCTATTAGCAACAGGTGTGTATAGCCAGTATTCCCGTTCTGTGAGCTGGGAAGGCGTAGTGGCCTCTATGCAGCGTATGGAGCAAAACGAGGAGGCGGGTGTGCCGCCCGTTGTGGTTGGTGGGTTATCAGCGCTTTCTTTATCCGGTTTGTCGCAGTATCTGTCATTGGGCAATAAAACGCATATCCATCTCTATGCGGCAGGTAAATTACCAACATGGATGGTACGCTTGTCATTGCCATTTGAGTTTGAAGGGCACAGTACAAGCAGGTTATGGCCTGAAGGTCTGCTAGCAGACAAAGCTTTTATCAAAGAGCATGAGTGGGAGGCTGAATTACCGCCTGTATATTTTTCATGCCCAGAGAAGGCTATATTAGAACTATTGATGGATTTGCCAGAAAGTGTGACGTTTGAGCATGCTGACGAGCTTATGCAGGGGCTTGTGAACTTATCGCCTAGAAAGCTCGATACGCTTTTGAAGGCTTGTAAGAGTGTCAAGACTAAGCGCTTGTTTTTTTGGTTGGCTAAACGTCAATCCTATCCTTGGTTTAGCAAGCTAAACGTTAAGGGTTATGACTTAGGCTCAGGTAAGCGTGTGGTAGCCAAAAACGGAAAACTGGATACGGACTATTTAATCACTGTGCCGTCGCATATGGCGAAGGAAAGCGAAAACTAAGATGGACAGAAACAGTATTTATTACAAGCAAGTGCAGTTACTGATGCAGGTTTTGCCCTTTGTCGCTAAGCAAGAATGCTTTGCGCTTGTCGGTTGATATTGATTTGGTCTATCTGCCGATGAAAGACCGTGATGAAGCATTAAAATATATTAGTGAAGCGCTAGATGCGATTAGCGCGGATTTAAAGGCCGCGTTTAAAGATATAGAGCTCACCGAGGCCCATAACAAAGCGTGATGGGCTAAGGCTGGTTGTTGGCCGCAATGGTGTACAAATTTATGCAGGTGAACTTGCACATATAGCCGAGACGAACGTACCGCTTGAAGAGCTGGTAGCTGTTCGAGAGCGTTTGATCGAGCTTATTCACCAAGCACTTATCGATAGTGAAAAAAGCGTTTTTACTATCGTTTAAAAACCATGAGCCGGACTGGGGATTACTTAATCTAGATGATGTAAGTGATTTTCCGGCTATTAAATGGAAACAGATTAATCTGGCCAAAATGCCAAGTGATAAACATAAGCTAGCGTTAGAACAGCTAAAAGCAGTATTGAGTGTTTGATTTATAACGCTTAGTCATTTTGCTAGAATAGCGCTCAAATTTTTCAATGCTTTGATGGGCGGTTTTGCTGGCTGTAGGCCGTGGCAGACAACTTGGAAATCAGGGTTTAGAGTTAACTTTATTTATTTGTACAAATACTTGTACAAAATGGGAATTTAGATATATGGCTGAAGCCAATTTTATCAATGAAATCAATAAGCGCAGAACCTTTGCTATCATCTCGCATCCTGATGCCGCCCAGCCTTTCAACGCTTAAAACCACCTTTCATTGCACGCCACAATCACATCTCTACGTACTGAATTTAAAGGCTTTTTGTCTTTTTCTCGTTTCTTTGCTTTTCAATGATGTTCAAACGTAACCTCGGAAAGTGTGTACAAACTTGAGTACAAATCACCATATTTACCGTTTTTAGCCAAATTCCATGACACAAACCTAGCTGTAGGCCTTGTGGTTACTGGGTTCTGGCCAAAACTTACCTATATTTTTCCTGCTAAAAATCGAGAAATGATGGTAAGACGTTCGCGATTATCTCTAATTGTTTGCCGGTTGAATTGGTTAACGGTTGCTTTCCTGCTGTCCTAAAAGTTCATTTGTATGGACCTGATCTTCTGAACAAATCATGCATCTTTCTGACCATCAACAAGTGATGAATCAGGCGATGATAGCTTTACATTGATTTTCAGGAGAATGCAGATGACAGCAGTAGCGCACCAAGTAACCCCTTTTCTCACGTCTTACGAAGTTATGGCTCGATACCACATTAGCTATACGACGCTCTGGCGAAGAATAAAAGATGGCAGCTTGCCGCAACCTCGTATCAACCGAAATACACGAAACAAGCTTTGGCACATTGAAGACTTGGAGGAGTATGAGAACAGTGAAGGTTGAGCAGGGTTTAAGTGTTAAGGGCAAAGTTCCGCCCTTAACCTCTTAACAATATTATTCGTTAATGTTGTCAGGCTTATCGTGATTTGGATTGTTTCGGGCGTACTCCACACCATTGCGCTTGTAAATGTGCGTGTCTGGATGTTTACCTTCCTTAACTTCACGAACCAGTGTTTTTCGACTTACTTCGCCGCGCCCTGTAATTGTGTAGCTATCATTTCCACCATTTTTACTGCCATTGCCGTTGATACTTGAACCTTTCGCCATTTGGAATCCTCAATAAATTGAATCTAACTGGAGGTGCATTCAAGAACAGCAATGGAACCCAAGGTTTCACTTCCTAAAGCACTACAAATTAAATGTGGTTTCAAACTGAGAAACTCAAGAGTTCAGGCTGAAAAATGACCAGATTAAACCCTGATGATAGCTATGCGGCTTAAGCCTAGTTTTAAAGCGACCAGTCAAAAAACAACATTGAGAAGGTTTTTGACATGGTCGCAATGAGAAATACCAATCTACTGGTAGCTACAAATTCTTACTGTCCGAAACGCCAGTTGAACGGAAAGCCTGTCGGCTCGATGATGGTCTCTAGCTGTTGATACCAAACGTCGTAAGCATGACGCATTTCATCCAGGTACTGATATTGGTTGTAGATAGCATCCAACCCTTTTTTGCTGTGGCCAATCATCAACTCGGCAACTTCTTGCGTCGTGATGGCAGACATTCGCGTTCGCATCGTTCTGCGAAGATCATGCATAGACCAGTGTTCCATCTCAATACCAAGCGACCTGCGAGCCCAGATTTTCACATTGTTAGGAATAGTGGTATCAAAGCCATTTGTGGCAAGCTCTTCTTGTCCGTTCGCGGGAAACAAGTAAGTTGATTTGCTCATCTGCATCGCTAGTTCAATCAGCTCAATAGCAGGCCTTATCAATGGCCGCATGATCGGCGCTCCAATTTTCTCACCTTGTTTGCGGATCTCTATGGGCACTGTCCACATTGCAGATTGCAAGTCAAAGTGATGCTTTTCAGCTTGAATGAGTTCGCCCTTGCGACCGCCCAATAGCAGAAGCAGTTTTATGTAGATGCGATTCTTCTCAGTGATTTTTGACTCGTGCAAATAGCGCCAAAGTATCCTGATCTCGTTGTCATTTAGCACCCGAGTTCGTTTTCCTTTTTTACCGCCAACCTTTTTTGCTGTGATCCCAGCGGCAGCGTTAATTTCCAAAATTTGTTCATCAATCAGCCAGTCATAAAACTTGTGCAGCACAGACACCAGACGTTCTGTGTTTGAAGGGGACGACTCCGAAACCTCACGAAGACAGTTTCGCAAGGACAATTCATTGATGTCAGTTAATGGGTACTTGCCAAGTCGGGGCAGCAAATATATTTCACTGCTGCGTTTTTGGTAGTGCCACGTTTTCTCCTTTAGCCCTTGCTTACCGGCAGAGTCTATCCAGTCTCGAAAAATCGATTCGAAGCTTTGATTAGCAGAATACTTAGCCCGTTCCTGCTGTAGGTAGAGCTTGGGGTTTCGGCCTTGATCAAGTACTGCCCTTAACCTATCCAGCTCATTCCTGGCTTCAGCAAGCTTCATAAGGGGGTAAGTACCTATGTCTACCCGCTGTTGCTTGCCATCGAACCGATAACGAAACTGAAAAACAATTTTGCCCTTGGGCGATACCCGAGCACTTAGCCCATCTCGGTCGGCTTTTACTACGGTTTCTTTTGCTTCTTTATTTAACCTGGCATCGAGCCAGCTAACTGATAACGCCATGTTATAAGCCCAGCCCTAGTTTTGATTTTAATGATTGTTTACGTGTTTCTGCTTTGGGTTCTGGCGCTGTACTCATAGAAGTAACGTCACCATCTGGTGCAAGGCCATCCACCGGTACAGATGTCGTTAATAGATTGGGTTGGCTCATGTGAATTAACCCAAATGTGGCCAGCATCCTCAGACGCTCAGCACGTTCCCGTGGCGGCGTCTTTTCCAATTCTTTGAGTAGTTCAGGGTGGCTCCCTGGGGGAATGTTGACGACGACTCTCATGATCACGCCCCATAAAACCAGAAGCCTCGGACGTTCGCCAAAACAGACTGTTCCGGCACGATAATCTTGCTTCGTGAAAAAATCTCCTTGGCCGCTTCCTTATAAGCCAAGGCTCCACCTCCGGCGATCAATACCAAGTCCGCATTAATGCTTTCGTCACGCATGGATTGGCGCATGGCTGTAAGAGCAACAGGCGCTACCTTTTTCATGGCAGCATTCAGATAAGGTGAAATATCGACTTTTTCTCCAAATAGCAGGACCTGTAAGTCGCCGGTTCTCATGGCTTTTTCAAGTCGATCCATACCTACTTTTGCACCGTGATCTTCTGAAATCAGCTTATCGATGGTTTCCAGTAGCACGGACATTGCCTGAAGACTGGTTCCTGATGAGCTGTAGCGAATTTCTCCGGCCTCAAGGGCAACCCAGTCAACAGAAAAAAAGCCGGGATCTATGACGACGACGCGACCTTCTTCAATCAAGCCCAAATCTCCACCTGTTTGAACCAGATCCATATAGGCACCGGCAGGCTGCGGCAGCACTTTGACGTCATGAACGGTGATGCTGCGCTTAGGCGTCACTTGATGGACACCTTTTAAACGCTTCACAAGATCAGATTTACGTTGTGGTTCATGAAACTGGGAAACCGGTAATCCAGTGACAACCAAATCGATGGATTCTGTTTCAGCCATTAACAAGGCGGCATGAAAAAGTGCCTTATAGGTTTTTGTGGTGGGATATTCCGGGTGAAGCTCTCGTTCCCAGCCTTGAAGGCGTCCAGCAGGAACACCAGCGGCCCAACGCTCATTATCGACTGACACATACAAACAAGTTTCATCATCGCCTCCACCGATACGCTCTGGCATACGATCCGCAGGACCGGCACCCGCAGGCAGAATAATGGTTTTCGGTTCACTGCCTGATTGGCCAATTGCCAGCTTCAGGTTTGAGTAACCGATATCTACGCCTAGTACAAACATACTTATCTCCTGTGCACTCAAAGTGCTCTAACGGTTTTCAATCAACCGCACTGGCCACGCTTGGGTATTTCCAAGTGCTCTGGCGGTTCACTCAAATGTCATTATCAGGATTCGGTGCACTGGCGGTGGGCAGAAAGGTGACAAATCCTTTCATCTATCTGCCTATTGCATTTTCGCAAAAGTATGAGAATAGGCTCTGTTTGGCGGCGGATGACCTAGTCAAAAAAATCGAGACGCCAAACGTCGTTTGCATTCTGGCCTGAACTCGCCAAACGGTTTGTATCTTCATGACGATACGTCTTTTTAGGCGTTTTTAAGTGAAATCGGGCTGTATCCCTTGTCAGGTATGGGATTGCGCGAGTTGATTTATATCGAGACGCCAAACAGTGATTGTTACGGCAGTTTTACGTTTGGCGTTTCGATCCAAAAGCCAAACGGATAGTGGTTTTGGCTTTTGGGGTTAATTGGATGGGGAAATTGGTTTGGTAGAAATCGTCAATGAACAATGGAAAGCAGAGGTATCAGATTTACTTCAGCAAGAAACGGACAGGCTAAAAGCGCTGGCACGAGCTGAAGTTGATGACTTTTGGGTTACCCATTACAAGGTTCGTGAGAATGCGCCCTTTAAAGATTGGGGGCTGCTTGGTGTCCGTATCAGAGACTTTAAGTATGGCTTTGGCATAGAGTGGTACATCAACAGCTTTCACGGTCAACGAGGCAAGCGCGTGGTCTTTAGCAAGGGACTGCGTATTTCAAAGACGAAGCTGAGATACTCATTTTTGGACTGCCAAGGTCTAGCCAAAGAATGGGAGTTAGCGCTGGCCATGGAGAAAGAAGAATTCTTCAGTGATATTCGACGCCAAGTTGATAAGCTCAACATGCTGCGTCGCAGAGTGAATGCCTATTGAGTTAACTGCGCTACTTCACTCGCGGCAACTGGTCCCAGCGTGTTGTGTAGGCGGGAGACAAATGCTCTCGCTTCATCGACCAATCTTTCTTCTTACCTTGTCCAGCAAAGAAAACCTTTCCGGCACCGCTTTGGTTAATGGTGTCCAATACAGACATTAACTGCTGGCTATTAGAGTGGGTCGATACGTCATCGAATAGTCCTGGTTGAAACATGCCAGGATCGTAAAAGTCAGACAGCATGACGCCCGCTTTGGCATAACGAAAACCATCCTTCCATATCCGCTTGAGTAAGTGACTGGCCAGCTCGATAAAATCCCGCGTGTCGCAACTGGGTATCAACAACTCGCCCGATGCGGAGTTGCTGTATTGCGGCTCGTTGTCCTTAAAGGGGCTGGTACGTATAAACACGGTCATCACTTTGGCTTGCTGCTGTTCTTTGCGAAGCTTCTCAGTGGCGCGGGTTGCGTATTCGCATACGGCCTCACGTAACAATTCAAATTGCGTTACTTTTACGCCAAATGAACGGCTACAGACGATTTGCTTCTTAGTTGGCGGGATCTCTTCAAGTTCAATGCACGACTCACCATTGAGCTCTCTGACGGTTCTTTCTAAAACCACCGAAAACTGGTCTCTGATGGCTCTAGGAGAGGCATTGGCGAGGTCTAAGGCTGTGGTGATACCCAACGCATTTAAACGCTTAGAAAGCCGTCTACCAACGCCCCAAACATCATCAACCGGAACTAATGCGAGCAATCGACGTTGCCGATCTGGATTGGTCAGGTCTACAACCCCTTGAGTGGCTGGATATTTCTTGGCGGCATGGTTTGCCAGCTTGGCGAGTGTTTTTGTCGGTGCAATGCCTACACAGACGGTGATCCCAATCCAGTGGCCTATGCGCTCTCGCACTTGTTGCCCGAACTCGACAAGGGATAGGACAGACTCAATACCGGTTAAATCCAGAAACGCTTCGTCAATGGAGTAGACCTCTACTCGTGGTGCCATCTCCTCCAAAGTGCGCATCACTCGACTGCTCAAATCTGCGTACAGCGCGTAATTGGACGAGAATGCCAAAATACCATGGCGCTGCATTTCAGCTTTGATTTGAAAAACGGGTACGCCCATTTTAATACCGAGTAACTTAGCTTCACGCGAGCGTGCAACCACGCAGCCGTCATTGTTGGACAGCACCACAACCGGCGTATCTTTTAAATCAGGACGAAACAGCTTCTCACAACTGGCGTAAAAGTTGTTGCAGTCCACCAAGGCAAATATAGGCATGGGATCGTCACGACTTACGGCGCATGTTTCGCACCACATTGGTGACCACACCAAATATCTCTAACTCTGTCCCTTCAGGAATATGGATGGGCTCATACGCCTGGTTTCTTGGGATCAGCTTGACGCACGGCCTCAGTTGAAGCTCCTTTACCGTGAGTTCACCATGGATGCCAGCGATAACAATATCACCGTGTTCGGCTTGGACAGAGCGATCAACCACCAGAATATCATCTGGGTGAATCCCGGCATCAATCATTGAATCACCTTCAACACGCACAAAGAACGTTGCAGCCGGTCGCTTGATGCACAGCTCATTAAGGTCGAGCGTTTGCTCAACATAATCCTGCGCTGGTGAGGGAAAACCAGCAGACACACGTTCCATGAACAATGGAATACGAAGGCGCTTGGCTTTGATGAAGGCAAGTGCGCCGCTACGGCCTATCAGCGAGACACTCATGACGAACGTCGAAAAATCATAATTAATGCTGTTTGTTTATACAGTATCTAATGCTATGCTGATTTCTACAAGTAAAATTGTAGGTAAAACTGTAGTTGTTCGAGTAAGACGTTGTGTCGTGGGTGATTTCTTTTTGTGTTGAAAAGCTTGATGTGGGGGAGCGCTCGCCCTCGTCAAAGCCTGCAAGGCTTGGACAATACTGCTTCTGCCTACTGCTCTTGTTTCTGTTACTGATCCTGTTACTGCTACTGGTTAACGCATGGGTCAAGTAACCGTCAGACAAGGCTTGTTGAACCCTTCGCAAAGGGTTTAAAAACAGTTAGTAAAATTCTGCTTCGTATTGAATTTACTGGCTTAAAGCGAAGTTAGGAGCATCATTAAATTGCTCAGTCGAACTCAGTTCAAGCCTTTTGCGACCGTTTGAAAAGGGGTTGGCTAAGCCACACGTAAAGGGTATCGGTAAGGGTTACCTAAACGGTTTAGCTAAGGCTTTCTGAAAGGCTTAGCCAAAGCCTTCATACATGGGTTCACCCAGTAGAAAGATTAAAAAAACGCTGAGGTATCCAAGGTGCATTTAGAAAAAACTGTGGCACAGTGAAATCACCTAAAGCGAACAATAGAATTGAAGAGGAACCATCAATGACAAGAGCCCCTGCGCCATTTCCGCTAGAGCGCCTCGCGGATATCCCAGAAAGACCAGAAGATTTTAGATTGCTGGAACGTATTCCTTTAACGCGTGAGCCGCAGCCCTGGCCACTTGAACTCTCTCCGGTGGTCGGTGATGAACAGCCAATGGTGCTGCTCGATACAGAGACAACCGGACTGTCTGCCGATGATGAGTCCATTATTGAGCTTGGTATGGTTAAGGTGCTTTACAGCCCATCAGCTAAGCGTATTGTGTCGATTGTTGATGTGATCAGCCTGTATTAAGATCCCGGCAAGCCAATCCCTGAGCTGATTACCGAGTTAACCGGTATCACCGATGATATGGTGCAAGGCCAGCGCATTGATGATGAACTGGTAGCGAGTTGGTTATCCGATGATCCGCTGGTGGTCGCGCATAATGCTCAGTTTGATCGTCCTTTCTTTGAAAAGCGGTTTGCCACATTAGGCCATCTATCTTGGGCCTGCTCAGCCAGTGGCATAGATTGGAAGGCGCTGGGTTTTGAAAGTCGAAAACTTGAGTACCTGCTGCTTCGCTTAGGTTGGTTTTATGAAGGACACCGAGCTGCAACCGATTGTTTGGCGATGGCCTGGCTGTTTCATTTGTTGCCCGAGTCCGTTGCAAACTTGTTGTCTGAAGCAGACAGGCGAACTGTGTTAGTTCGTGCGTTTGGTGCGCCGTTTGACGTAAAGGACTATTTAAAAGAGCGTGGTTACCGCTGGCATGACGGTGTTAAAGGTGCCAACAAACATTGGTGGCGCGAAATCAGCGAAGACCAGTTAACCCAAGAGCAAACCTCCTGGATGATTTGTATTGAACATGCCCACTATTATTACAAAGATGCCCGCAATCGATTTAAAGCCCTTCCATAGTCCCTTGGATATTTGAAATCAGTCATGACTCAAATCGGTTGAATCATCAATAGAACTCTCGTTCGATAAACGTCCCTATAACTTTGTCATGCATCTCTTCTGATTTGAAAACTGATCGTTTTACGAACGAGTCGCTTTAGTCTTGAACATAAAGTCAGATTGGTCCGCTCAATGCGCTGAGTGAACCTTTTGGCTACAACATGTTTTCTCCTGGTAGTTCTTTTGTGTAAATACTGAAGTCATCAGTGAAAAAGAAGCTAATGTCGAATGGTTTAAGTAAAACGAGTAAGGCTTGCAGCGCATCCGTATTTCGTTTACTGAACGCATGGGGAATGATGCGCTTGTAGTGTGGTTCATGCATACAAAAACCAACGTCGATTCTTCTTGTTACCAACAAATGACCATTGCTCGTCAACCTCGCACATAATCGTGATATTCGCTTTATCGAAAGGAATGGTAGTCACTTGCTTCGGTGAGAGTTTTTTAAAGTGTTTAGAACCATGTTGTACGCTACATTAGTACTCGGGCAGTCTCTCTAACGCCATAGCTATTCATTGGCATCCCTACTATTTTTCCTTTTACATCAGGCTTACGAGCCTCATAAACGTAGTCGAGTTGAAAGCTCTTCTTACATTCGATAAATCTTAAGCGAAGAAAGCCTGAATGTCCCTTTCCGTGCTTACGGGCAGGTTCAGTTTCATTGCAGAAACGACATTGAACTTGAATGGTAGCCATGAGTTAAAAACAAAGAGAAATCAATGAGCTATTTTAACACACTTCTACCGATTTGAGTCTCGCGCACGATTCTGGATTACAAGAAGCATAGCTCTAAGGTAGCTTACTATTAGTGGTAATTAGGACCGAATGTGAATGGCTTGTATTAATATTGGTGCATATGTTAGAATTCATGACGATCGCTGTTTCTAGAATGTCACCGTTGAGATGGCGAGGATGTATGCCTGCTTTCGCTTATCAGCTGTTCAACCAGTTTATCGGGAAACATATGAAATGTTCGCCTGAGAAAATCCAAGCTGTCTAGTAACATGGCAACAAAGGCCTAACCGTGACTTACCTTAAATTCTTTGGGGTAAGCAGCATCAATCATTTTGTAGTAGCGTCTTTCTGCAAGTCGGCCCTATCTACTTAATATGTAAGCAAAGTTTAGATGTATAAGGCAAGGAATGCTACAGAATATAAATACGATAAAGGATATCACAGAGTATTCTCCTACTCGCAAGATCATCCATATTGATATGGATTGTTTTTACGCTCAGGTTGAAGAACGCGATCATCCAGAGTTGAAAAATATCCCGATCATCATTGGTGGTCCCACACCAACTCGTGGCGTTGTATGTACAGCGAATTACATAGCAAGGGAATTCGGCGTTGGTGCCGGTCAATCTACCTATGAGGCTTTTAAAAAATGCCAACATCTGAGATTGCTGCATCCGAATTTTGAATTGTACAAGGCAATTTCAGCAGAAATTCGCAAGATCTTTGAACAATATACTCACAAAGTTCAGACCGTTGGTTTAGACGAAGCTTATCTTGACGTTACCGACGTGCAAACATGTAATGGTTCTGCGACGTTGTTGGCGCAACAAATCATGGTTGATATTTGGAATCGCACGCAATTAACCTGCAGTGCGGGTGTTTCATTTAATAAACTCGTGGCAAAGATCGCCAGTGACTGGAACAAACCGAATGGAATGTGTGTTATTACTCCTGAGCAGCGACTCGATTTTATGGGGTCTCTGCCAGTTCGAAAAATTCCTGGCATTGGTCCAAACAGCGCACGTCTTTTGAAGTCGATCAATCTAACGACAGCGCAGGATGTCATGGACAGTCATTTACCCAAGCTCACCGGTATATTGGGTGCCAACAAAGCAACAAAAATATATAAGTTTTGTCACGGGATATGCCATGCCGAAGTTGAACCCTTTCGGTTGCGTCAAACCTTTACTTCAGAGACAACGTATTACGAGCCACTGGAATTCAGTGGACTTGAGAAAGCCATTGACGATTTATCTGTACTCTTTCACCACAAATTTTCTGCACTGGACCATGCGCATTTTCACCAGCGAACGATCGCTCAAGCTATCTTAAAGTTTCGTGATGAGCATTTCAACACGAAGACAAAAACCATTCCACTTACAAAAGTGGAGTCCCGTGACTTGATAGAGCATCGAGCATGGTCTGATGAATCCCTAGAAAAGCTCACGGAACAGTTTGAAGTCTTCGTTGATAAACATGCTAGCATTCGATTGCTTGGAATTGGAGTTCGTTTCAAAGACAGTCATTCAGAACAGTTTGAATTGCGATTGCTCGATGAGCCCTGTTGAACGTTTTATCGTAACCTGTGACAAAACGGCGTTACTGATTCGGACTTGGGGTGATTGTCAGAACCCTGCCGTTGTTTTAGTTCATGGGCTTGATCAAAACTCCATCGTCTGGTCTACCTTCGCTGAGTACTTATCTGTTCATTACTTCGTTGTTGCTTTAGACATACGGGGAAATGGATTGTCAGCTCACGCAAAACAGGGAAACTATCAAACTGAGCGGCTGTGCCTGGATTTGCATCAGGTTTGTATCGAGTTGAGTTTATCTAGTTTTCATCTGGTGGGACATTCTCTTGGTGGCAAAATCTGTCTGGAGTATTCAGCGCAATATTCTGAGTCGGTTTTGAGTTTGGTATTGGTGGATTCGGCTCCGATTTTGAACGATACCGTGTATAGATTTTTGAAGCATAAGTACGAGCGCCCAACAAAGTTCACTTCTGTCGAAACCTACAAGACGTTTTTACGCAACAGCTATTTGCTGTGCTCTGATCAGGATATTGAACGACTGGCGGCTACCAATATACGTATCGTCGATAGACTGATTTTCACAAATACCGATTCACTCTTTTTGAAAGCTATTTTGTGCGAAGGAGGCATTCTCCGGTCGGAAAATGTCTGGTCTTTGCTCGGTCGGCTGGTGATGCCCGTCTTGGTCATTCAGGGGGAGCTTTCCAGTGTGCTGACGGATGGAATAGTCACCCAGATGAAAACCCATTTATCCAGTTTGCGTTCCGTCAAGATCCCACGTGCGGGCCACTCGATTATGCTGGACCAACCAGAATCACTGGCTAAAAGCCTGGAACTTTTTTTCATAACTCAATGATATATCACGGATATACAACTAAAAGGACTTGTCATGCTTTCTCGACTAAACCGATTAGCGGTCCTATTAAGGACCGACACAGACGAACTGGTTAAGAATATAACCCGGCTCGTTAGCTCCTTTGGTTTTGATTCAGTCGACTTGGCGCGCCTGAGACAAAACCTCGAACCCAAGCCATCGTTTCAGGAACTTTATGGCTTGCCTTTAAAAAATGTTTTAGAGCGGCTGATAATTATCGAAGACGATTCCTCGAAAGCAGAAGCAACATCCGACGTATTGATTAGCCCTGTGCTTGATATTCAGCAGTCCTATTTAATGGGCAGCGATGAGGGGTGTCCCTGCGTGGTGTATCAGGAATTCAAAGTCGATGGATTGAATCTTGATGTCTTTTGGCAAGCGTTGGACCAAGTGGTGCTTAATGAGCCGATGTGTCACGCCGCAATCGAGGGCGGCACTCAACAAACCGTAAAACCGCGTTCAGACTGGCAGTCCGTTTCACATCTAGTGGCGGATGTTGAAAACTTTGCCGTGTATCGTGAGACGATATTGAATGAGTTCCATCGTAACGGGAATTATTGGTATGTCGCGGTTGCTCGTAGTGGTTCAGAAGTGAGGTTATTGCTGATTGTTAACATGTTGTTCATGGATGCGACCAGTGTCGTTGAGCTGTGTAATCGCGTATCTCGATGTTATCAAGAACGATTGGCTGGCCGTACTAGCGAAGTCCAGGTTGAGCCGGCGACATTCCTGGAATTTGCCAAAATAAGAACCAAACGTCAGCCTTCAGACGATGTCATTGCACAATGGCAAGAGCGATTAGCCAGTTTTCCGAAGGCTCCACAGTTACCTCGCCGCAAACATGACGACAAAAACGCAGCATCATTTGCACGGGTATCGCGCGAGTTGCATGTCACTGAGTGGGCCTCGCTGAAACAGTTGGCGCAAGACAATGGGATTACTTCCAGCGCGTTGCTGATTGCCGTGTTCAGTGATGTAGTACGCCTTTATTCTGAAAACAGTGACTTTACGTTGACCATTACTCGCTCCGATCGACCTGCCGATGTGTCCTATGACCATGCTGTCGGTGAGTTTACGAACGTGGTGCTCTGTCCGGTTATTGGGGTAGAGCCGCTGTTGACGCGAGCCACTCAAGTACAGAACGAATTGAATCTGGCATTCGAGCAAGATGACTTGACCGGATTGGATACGGTGCGTCTGCTTAGAGAAGTTCAAAAAGATCCGCACATAGGTTTTCCAATCGTATTCACTTCCTTTCTGGGGATTACGGATCGTCTGGAAGGCTTTGATGGTGTCAACTTCTCCCTGGTGCATCAGCAGACGCAAACACCGCAACTGTCACTCGATCATCAGGTCCTGGAAATCAATGGGCGGTTGCACATTAACTGGGACTTCGACACGAGCATTTTTGATGGGGCGCTGATGCAACAAATGTTGGATTGCTTCTGGCGGACGCTACAACAAGGTGCTCAGCATTTACCCATGGTCGCCACGTTAGATGAAGCGACTATGCAACTACGCAAACAGAGCAACACCACGCAAAAGGAGTTTGCGAAAGACTCCCCCGTCCCCAAGTTGTTGCATGAGATGGTATTGCAACAGGTGTCTGAGAACCCAGCCAAAGTGGCGGTTATCGATCAAGATATTCAGATGACCTACCAACAGTTGTCTGACTATGCCCAGGCGATTGCACAGTTACTCACGCAGCGGGGGGTCCGCGCTGAAGAGCCAGTGGCTATCGTACAGGAAAAGGGATGGGAACAGGTTGCTTCTGCCATTGGGATCCTGATGGCTGGTGCCAGTTACCTGCCGCTCAACCCGAGCCATCCGGACGATAGAATTCGCAACATCATTCATATGGCAGGGTGCCGGTTTGCGTTAGTTCAGGCTAAAACCCTTATCGATAACGAGCAACCCAGAAGTTGGCACCGACAAGAGCAGCAATATCTGGTGGAATTGATGGTTGTCGATACCACATTGACCCCGACCGGGGACTGGAGCGCTCTGGATATTGGTGAAGATCGACTTGCTTACATCATATTCACTTCTGGCTCTACTGGGACGCCTAAGGGGGTTGAGATCGATCACCGGGGTGCCGTGAACACTTGTTTGGACATCAATGATCGGTTTGCACCCGGGCAGGACACAGTCACGTTTGGTATTTCATCACTGGGTTTTGATCTTTCTGTTTGGGACATCTTTGGCACATTGGGTGCGGGGGGCACCCTGGTAATGTGCGGTCCCAACAGCACCATCGATCCGGATTACTGGTGGCAGCAGGTGCTGGCCCATCAGGTGACTGTCTGGAATACGGTACCGACGTCCTTTGAAATGCTTGTGCATTCACGCCCGGAAGAGGTTGAAATGCCCATTCAGTCTGTGCTTTTAAGCGGCGATGCTATCAGCATCAACTTGGTGAGTGAAGCCAGCAGGGTGTTTCCGAACCTTCAGATTCATGCTCTGGGTGGCGCGACAGAAGCGTCTATTTGGTCAAATTACCACACAGTTAAAGCAGACACCTTCCTGATGGGTACCGACTTGGTGCCTTATGGAAAACCGCTCTCCAATCAGACCATGATGGTGCTCGATGAGCAGCTCAGATACCGACCCTGTGGTGTCGTTGGCGACATTTACATTGGAGGTATCGGAGTCGCAAAGGGTTATTTCGGCCAGTCGGAGCTGACAGCGGAGAAATTCATTGATAGCGGTGAGTTTGGTCGCATCTATCAGACTGGAGATTTAGGTCGTTATCTGGCCAATGGAGAAATCGAAATCATCGGCCGGAAAGACTCCCAGGTTAAAGTGGGTGGTCACAGAGTGGAACTGTCTGAAATTGAACGATGTGCGGAACGGCTTGATGACGTTGCGCGAGCTGCAGTGGTGCACATTCCCGGTGCAGGTTCCCGTGTCGTGGGGTTCTACACTGGAGCAGCAGCGAAGCAGCAGGTACGTCGTTATGTCGAAGAGCACTTGCCTGATTACATGGCTCCGAACACCTGGATTCAGTTAGAGACGATTCCACTGACAGCCAACAGTAAAGTCGATATGAAGCAGTTGCGGCTAATAGCGCAAGCCAGCGGTAACGAATCGCATGAAATCGAATCCATTTATATTCAAGATGTGAAGACCATTTTGGGATTGGCTGCGGAGGTCTTAAATGTTCCGGCTAATGTGCTGTCTCCGACGCAAAGCCTGGCGGAGCAGGGGTTGACATCGCTGTATGCCGTGCAATTGGTAAACCGATTAAATCAGGCCTATCAAACCAAACTTTCTTACACCTTACTGTTTAACTATCCAACGGCTAACAAGTTGGCAGCCTATCTGGTGCAGGGGTTGGCAACTTCACCCAAGCAGGTGTCTAAACCTGCGAATCGGTCAAACGAACCCATTGCGATTATCGCCACCAGTTGCCGTTTACCCGGAGGAGTGACCTCGTCCGACGAGTTCTTCCATCAGCTGTTGCGCAGTGATGATGTGTTTACAGAAATCCCCAAATCTCGCTTCGACATAGATCAAATTTATTCGCCGTCAATCGGTGAAGGCGGTGGTTCTTACGTTCGCCGCGGCGCATTTATCGGTGATATCACGGGCTTTGATCATGACCTTTTTGGCATAAGTCGTGCCGAGGCATATTACATGGACCCGCAGCAACGCCACATGATGGAAGTGACCTATGAGGCTATCGTCAATGCTGGCTATACTGTGGAGGAATTAACGGGCTCTGATACCGGCGTGTTCATCGGTCAGATGAATTACGATTGGATGATGGATTTCGACTATTCGAGGGAATACGCAAGCACTGGCAGTGCGCCGTCGATTACTTCCAATCGATTGTCATACGTGTTTGATTGGCAAGGCCCGAGCATGACGGTCGATACCGCCTGTTCTTCCTCGCTGGTGGCCGTGGACATGGCTGTGGAACGATTACGTAAGGGGGACTGTTCGCTGGCAGTTGCTGGCGGCGTGAACCTCATTTTGTCCCCTGAACCATATGTATTTACTTGTCAGTCGCGGATGCTGTCACCGAATGAACGCTGCGCGACCTTCGATGAGCAGGCCGACGGCATCATTCGAGGAGAAGGTGTGGGTGCCGTGTTGCTGAAGCGTTTGAGTGACGCTGAAGCCGACGGTGATCCAATCCTGGCGATCATTCGTGGAAGCGCCGTCAATCAAGACGGTCGGAGTGCGTCGCTGACTGCCCCCAATGGATTGGCTCAACAGGCCGTATACCGGGCAGCATTGGCCGACGCCGAACTCAAAGGTTCTGATGTCGACTACTTGGAGTGTCATGGTACTGGGACCACATTGGGTGATCCAATTGAAGTGGAATCGATTCGTACAGTGATGGCGGAGCAGCGTGAGCAACCCATCATTCTAGGCGCATTAAAAACGAATCTGGGCCATCTGGAAGGTGCCGCTGGCATCACCGGTCTCATTAAAGCCATTGAAGTCATGCGTCATCGGGTAGTTCCGCCGAACCGCCATTTTCAGAGGCTCAATCCAAAGATTCAGCTAACAGATTCTGAGGCTAAGATACCGACCGAGGTGACGGCGTTGGGCTCAGTGGGCACCTTAACCGGTGCGGTGTCGTCATTTGGCTACGGTGGGACCAATGCACATCTTATTCTCCAGTCCTATGAAGGATCTGAACGTATTATGAAAAATCCCACAGTGTGGATGTTCTCCGGGCAGGGGTCATTGCTTCCCGGTTCGGTGAATGCACTATATCAGAAGAATGACACCTTCCGTCTGGCGTTGACTGAATACCTGTCGGTGGCAGAAGCACACATTGATGCGAAACACCTTCGCGGTTCTTTGTTAGAGATGATTTTAACGCCGAGTGACGCTGCGAAGCGTGCGATGATTCAGACGCAGCTACAACAACCGGCGTTGGTGGCTGTACAATTGGCGCAAGTTGCAATGTGGGAACAACGCGGCCTGCACCCCAAAACAGTGCTCGGTCACTCAATCGGTGAGCTGTCTGCGGCTGTCGTACTGGGCGTGTTGTCTGCAGAAGATGCAATCCAGTTGGCTGCCAAACGAGGTGCGTTAATGGGGGATTGTCCGCCAGGACACATGGCAGCGATAAATGAACGGTTTGAAGTTTTGCAGTTTAAATTACCTGCTCATGCTTCAATCAGTGCGGTTAATGCATACCAGCAAACGGTTATCGCCAGTGCAGATAAATCCGCTTTAAACCTCAACGGTGAATACGAAGGCAAAGTATTCCATTTACCGGTTTCACATGCATTCCATTCGCCGATGATGGCGCCAGCAGCAGAGGAATTTGCAGAAGTACTGACAAGCTATACGCTGCGCGAGCCGAGAACCGACATTGATTTTATCTCGACGCTCTCTGTGGAGAAAGAGGCTCATGAATTGCGTTCGGCTGAATACTGGGCGAATCAGATGGTTTCCACAGTACAGTTCCTGGATGCAGTCAAGGCACTTAAACTGCAATTGAAAGGAAATGAAGCCATCATCGAGTTCGGTGCCAGCCCTACTTTGCTGAATTTAAGCCGAGTTTTGCTGGAAGATCAAAAAAGGGTGTGTTACCTGAATTCTATTGATACGGCTGACGGTGTGCCATCAATCGTACCGCTGGCACCAGCGACGCTCGGCTGGCCGGCATTGAATGCCAAGAAACCGCTGCACAAACCAGTATCCGCATCATTCTCATCCACAAGCTCGTCTCTTGCTCCTCTGCCAGAATGGGTGAGGCGGCCGCGTTGGATAAACATATCCACACCCACGCCAGCGTCGGATAGCGATGTATTGGTGATTTCGCCAATGGATATTCATGACCTTCCGATGGGCTGGTCGCACGGGCGCATCGACGGATTCGCTGAAATCGCCACTCTTCTAAACGGTCGGTCTGGACTACCGTTGGCATACGTATGCGGGCTCGGTAGCAACGACGTTTATTATTTACTTCAGCTTTTACAAGAGATTGTACATACTCAAATACCGTCCCGACTGGTAGTGGTGATACCTGATTCATTGCCAGAAGCCGCCGGTGTGCGTGGTTTGGCACGTGCAGCAGAGTGCGAAATGGGTCTGATGGTCCAGGTTGTCAGTACCGACAGCGAATTACCTGCCGTTGCTATTCGCGGGGCGCTGTCGCTGACACAACCTGAGCTGCGATCGGCTCAACAGAAATGGTTCGAGGTGCAGTATGAGACCTTAGATCAGGTTAACGATTCGCCGCGTGCACTCAGTTCCTCCCTGATGTATGTCATTACCGGTGGATTAGGTGATTTGGGTCTTCGCGCTGTGCGCATACTCCATCGCTGCGGCGCGCGCAATTTGTTGTTGCTTGGTCGCAAGACACAGGCTCAGGTTGAGCCGCGATTCACCGCGCTGCAGTCGGAGTTGCCTGATGCGAAAGTACGTTATGTTTCACTCGATGTGACCGATGCCTCGGCAATGCGCGCCTTCGCTGCGACCCTGACTGGGGGGGTTGCCGGAATCATCCACACCGCGGGTGTCATCGATGATGGTCTGATCAGCCATCAGACAGTTGCCCGGACTCGACGTGTCATTGCAGCCAAAGTCGATGCAGGCCGTTTGTTATTAGACGAGCTGCAACCGAGCGAATTCATGGTTGCCTATTCGTCGATCGTCGCTCGCTTGGGGTCTGTTGGGCAAAGTAGTTATTGCGCAGCCAATTCAGCTTTGGACGGTTTGGTCGAGGAATACGCATCGCAACCGGTTACGTCGATTCAGTGGGGGGCATGGTCAGAAACCGGAATGGCCTATCGTGTTGGATTGGTCGATAAGCTGGCTGACGAAGGCTTTGGCATCGTTGAACCCGAACAAGGCGATCAGATTTTAACTCACGTGTTACTAAACGGTGTTCGCGGCATCATCAGTGTATCGCCAATTGAATCGGAAAAACGGCCGTCATCGTTAACCCGTCGGGAGAATAGTGTGAATGTGGCGACACCAAACGTTCCAACCTCTCAATGGTCGCGAACGAGTGTGCTCAATACGGTCACAGAAAGTTTGTCGGTCTTTGTGAGCGGTGAAATTGATGCACAAATGGGGTTCATGGAAGCCGGGCTTTCGTCTCTGGATCTCGTGCAGTTCCGCCAAGCGTTACTCAACGCGTTACCGGATACGGTAAATATTCCGACGCAGTTTGTCTTCAACTACCCGACCGTTGAGGATGTCGTCGAACATCTGGCATTACAATTGGCGCAGGTCGGTTTTGACGAATCAGAAACAGACATGCCGCAGCTCAGTTATGTTTGGCAATCCCTCAATGATGTCACTGAGGGCGAACCTCTATTCCTGGTTGGCGGCGTCATGGGCAATATAGAGAAAACGTTTGGTCCATTGGCCGCAGAATTGAACGTTCCTGTCTACGGCGTCATGCCCGAAATCCCATGGGAGCTGCAGGGGCGGTCATTGTCAGACTTCGCTGCAGAGCTGCTGGGTACGCTCGAACAGCAATGCTTGTACCCTCGCTTTTGGTTGGGCGGGCTGTCATTTGGCGCGACATTAGCCATCGAAATGGGCTTGCAACTGGAACGCAGACGCCCGGATGCACTGGCTGGGCTAATCCTGCTTGACCCTCGTCATCTGGCGCCTTTCACCGCACCGGAAGATGCCGCACCATTTGAGCGTTTGGTCGAAGGGCACCATTATCAGGCGCTGGTTAAAGCTCCGGCTTACTGGTACCGAAGCACGATCCCGGATTGGGACAAGCAATCGGACATGATGAAAGAGGCCTCGCGCTCGTTCCAGTCAGACGCCGACATTGAGCAACGTTGTCGAGCGACGCTGGAAAATCTTCTGCCTCGTCACGTCGAAGGTCATCACTTTAACTTTCTCTATCGCTTCAGAGAGGCTCTGGCTGCACAAATTCATACTGACATGCGGCCGCAAATGGAAGAGGTAAATGAACCGATTGCAATCGTCTCAGCAGCCTGCCGGTTGCCGGGCGGTGTGCACAGCCGGGAACAATTCTGGACCATGCTAGAAGCCTGCGAGGATTGTATCAGCGAAATACCCTTAACGCGTTTTGATGTCGACAGCATCTATGATGCCAATCCCGATGCACGAGGAAAAAGTTATACCCGTGTTGGGGGATTTATCGATTCGGCAGAATCTTTTGACCATCGGTTGTTTGGTCTGTCAGAAGCCGAGGCGGAGGTCATGGATCCTCAACAGCGCGTCTTGTTAGAAGTTGTGCACCAAGCGTTAACAGAAGCCGGCGTAGACCGATCAGACCTAAAGGGGACTGATACGGCTGTTTTTGTGGGTTTGGCGAACGACGACTGGAGCAGTATGGGGCGTGATCACGAGGCGCATAATCCGTATTTCGGTGCCGGCGTTTCGAGCTCGATCATGTCTAATCGTATCAGTTACTTATATGGATTGAACGGTCCGAGCATGACAGTGGACACTGCTTGTTCCTCGTCGTTGGTGGCCGTTGATCTGGCGGTTGAAAAACTGCGTAGAGGAGTCTGCAGCATGGCAATTGTAGGCGGTGTCAACATTATCGCCTCACCTCGAATGTATGTCAGTGCCTGTGCCACCAAGGCTTTGTCTCCGCAGGGGCGCTGTGCCAGTTTTGATGCTGACGCCGATGGGTATTGCCGCGGCGAAGGTGCCGGAGCTGTAATTCTGAAACGGCTCCGTGATGCCCGGCAGGCCGGAGACCCGATCCTAGCTGTAGTGCGCGGAACCGCTGTGAACCAGGATGGTAAAAGTGTTTCAATGACCGCCCCCAATGGTCGCGCACAGGAGGCCGTGATCGCTGAGGCGCTGAAGAATGCTCATGTAGAACCGAAGAACGTGGATTATGTGGAATGTCACGGGACCGGGACACCGCTGGGAGATCCAATCGAGATCGCATCATTGCAGAATGTCTTGGCTAAAGAGCGTAATACCCCCTTGGTGGTGGGATCCGTGAAATCCAATATAGGTCATCTGGAGGGGGCAGCGGGGATCGTCGGGCTAATAAAAACGGTGGAAGTTTTGCTCCATCGCCGGGCACCCGGGCTGGTACATTTCAAGAGACTTAACCCGAATATTTCGACCCATCCTATGGTTCTTGTCGGGGCAGAGACTCAGCTTCTCAAACCTCATGGAGAGCTGATTGCCGGCGTGTCGTCATTTGGCTTCGGTGGTACCAACGCGCATGTGGTGCTGAGTAGCTACGAACAACCTGTATTAAATGAAGCGAAGCCGACCGTGGCGTTTCAACGAACAGCTTTCCCGTGGCGACGTTTGGCAAATCCATTGTTAAGTCGCACGATTGATGGGTACTTGGGCGCCAGTCTGAACGGGCCTTTGGCGCAGCTGTGGAAAGATCATGCAATTGAAGGTATGAGCCTAGTGCCTGCCGCCAGTCATTTGACGATGATGGCCGGCCTGGAATTAACTCATGGTGGCGATCACTCAAGTGTGGTTTGCATACGCGATGTGGTATTCACCAGCCCCGCGATCCTCTCCGAGCATGAGGCGATACGTTGCGTTCAGCAGGATACTTTCACCTGTATTGAGGTCGGTCGGTCATCCCAATGGCAGATGGTTGCTCAAAGCCAGACAGCCAGAGCCGAACCCGTGATGAACGCCGCGACAATGCCCGACCTAGTCGAGGTTCAGGCCCGTACTGAGCGGGTGCGCTACGAGGATAAAATTCGTGCGGTGGGTGAGCGCATCGATTTTGGACCCGGTTATCAACGTCTGGATGAGCTTTGGCTCAACGACCGTGAAGGACTCGCTAAAGTGTCTGTCTCTGGATTGCAGCCCATTGAATGGACGCTGACACTGTTGGCACCGCCTGTGCTAGATGCTGGTTTGCAGTTGTTGGGCTTACCTCATCTTGAGCAAACAGGCCTTTGCGTACCATTCGCCGTCGATGAAGCTACATTTTCTACACTTTCACATCAGCCCGATTCGGTCTGGCTTTATGTCGAGATAAAGGCTGTTCATCAAAAACAGGTGAGCGGAGATGTGTATATCTACAGCGAACAAGGGCAATGCCTGGCGGCGTTGAGGGGAGTGACCTGTCGCGCATGGCAGCACCAGAATCCACTGGCACGACATTTGTACGACACGCACTGGAAAGCCACCCCCATGCCTCTAAAGACCACTTCCGGTGTGTTGTTGTCCTCTTCTGTGAACGACCTGTCCGGTTTGGCGTCAGGTTGGAGCGGTTATGAGATTCATCAAATGGAATCGTTGCCTGAGTGGTGGTCACCTTCTGTCGAGCGTATTGTTTGGATTGCGGATGAAACCAATATTGAGACAACGTTGACTTGGCTGCAGTGGTTTAATGATCGTCAGCCGAGCACTCCGTTAGCAATACTTGTACCGACGGAACATCCAGAACCATCACCGATCATCGCCTTGGTACGTAGTGTTCGGTTGGAAAATCCGTCGCTCGATCTGCGCTGTCTGCAAGGACCGCGAAAAGACATAGTGCACGTCGCACAAACGCGCGATATCTGGGGGCCTGATGAGGATTACCGTTGGCAAGCAGGTCAGGGGTCGGTCATCCGTCTTTCCAACGCAGTCGTTCCCGATTTAGAAGCCATCGCGGTGCAGGCCAACCGAACCTATGTCGTCAGTGGTGGTCACGGAGCATTGGGCGAAGTGGCGACGCAGTATTTGCTGGCACAGGGGGCAACGCATGTGGTGCGTTTGTCTCGGCAGAGCCTGCCGTCATTAGAGACTAATTCCGCCGTACAGGTCATTACTCGTCAATGTGATGTGTCTTCAGCACAAGAAGTGCAAGCACTCTATTCCTGGTTGCAACAAGCACAATGGCCGACGGTGGCGGGTGTTATCCACACCGCCGGTGTGCTAGCCGATGCCACGCTGGCCAATCAATCGATGGAAAAGTTCCGTACCGCTGCGGCGGCAAAAGTACAAGGCGCGGTCCATCTTCGCGAGTATCTCGCTCCGACCGATTTTATGCTGTTGTACTCATCCGCTGCCTCTGTGTTTGGGGCACCAGGACAGAGCAGTTATGTCTATGCGAATGCCCAACTGGATTCCCTGGCCCGTCAATGGCAAAGCGGCCGAGCGCGGGTGTTGAGCATCCAGTGGGGGCCCTGGTCTGAGGCCGGAATGGCCGCTCGTCATGGTGCACTGGAACGGGCTCAACTTTGGGGCTACCAAAGCATTGATCCCGCACAAGGCACAGCCTTCATTCATTATCTGCTTCAACGTGGATTTAACGGGTGTGTCTGCGTCTGCCCAGTGGATTGGGTTCAATTTGACTCCAAAGCGCCATACTTTGAAGCGTTTACCGTCCAAGATGTGCAAGCAACTGTAGTTGATACAGAAGCATTCGAACAGGTATGGAGCGAATCTGAGATCCGTGACGGGGTGCGCCGCGCGGCAGTAAAAGCCATGGGTAAACATGTCGATGATGACATTTCATTGATGGCCAACGGATTGGATTCACTGAGCGGCGTTGTGCTGGCTCAAGAACTCAGTCAAATGTTTGATCTGACGCTCGGCGCAATCTTTACGATTAATCACCCTACGATCGATGAAATGGTGGTTGAATTAGCACAAAAGGCACCGACCAGAACTATGACCCGAATGAAAGACACAAGATCTGCCGTGCCGTTGATGCAAGCTGCCGACGATTTGTCATATTCAGTAAGATCGAATGCACGCGAACCCATCGCCATCGTCAGCACAGCATGTCGCTTGCCGGGTGGAGTGTGTTCGCCGCAAGACTTTTGGCAGTTATTGGAAAACAAGAGTGACGCTATTAGTGAAATCCCCCGCTCGCGCTTTGACATTGATGAAGTGTATGACCCGGATGTTAATGCGGTGGGTAAAAGTTACACGCGTAAAGGCGGATTTGTGGATGGACTGGAATATTTTGACCATGTCTTTTTTGACATCCCGCAAATCGAAGCTGAAGCGATGGATCCCCACCAACGCTTGATGTTAAGCACCGGATTTGAGGCCTTCCACCAGTTGGGTTATTCGCGAAGCGACCTGAAAGGCGAAAACATAGGCGTCTTTGTCGGCGTATCAAACCAGGATTGGATGGTCACCCAAGGTGCAGAGCAGGAACATAACCCGTACTTCGGTCCTGGGGTTTCGTTTTCAATCATGGCAAACCGCGTTTCGTATGTGTTGGGGTTAACTGGACCAAGTATGACAATAGACACGGCCTGTTCTTCGTCATTGGTGGCATTGGATGTCGCGGTTGAGAAATTGCGCCAACATGACTGTGATGCCGCGCTGGTCGGTGGCGTGAATGTCATGATGCATGCGCGTACTTTCATCGGCAGTTGCGCAGCGAATATGTTGTCACCTTCCGGCCGCTGCGCTTCCTTTGACGAAAGCGCTGACGGTTATTGTCGTGGTGAAGGTGCCGGCGCCGTCGTGCTAAAACGATTAAGCGATGCAGAAGCCAGCGGCGATCCGATTGTTGCAGTCATCCACGGAACCGCGGTGAATCAGGATGGCGCCAGCGCCACCATGACTGCACCGAACGGCAAAGCACAGCAAGCTGTGCTGCGTAAGGCTTATCAGAATGCTGGCATCGATCCTGCGTCTGTAGATTACGTTGAGTGCCACGGTACGGGTACTCCATTAGGTGACCCAATAGAAGTCGATGCGCTGAACAAGGTGCTCGGTGAACATCGTAATAAGCCTTTAGTGTTAGGTTCGGCTAAGTCTAATATTGGACATCTGGAAGGCGCCGCCGGTATCGTCGGTTTGATTAAAGCCACAGAAGTATTGAATCGTCGACTCGCCCCCGGAATCTGTCACTTCCAAAAACTGAACCCAAACATCAACGTGAAGGATACCGCGTTGCACCTTTCCGCCGAAGGTATGCCGTTGAATGCCAGCGCTCGACTGATCGCGGGCGTCTCTTCATTTGGCTTCGGCGGTACCAACGCGCATGTGGTGCTGTCAACCCATCCACGCGGAGTTCGGCAGCATCCTAGTGCCGCAGCACCATATCAACCAGTCTATCTGCCGTGGCGACGTTTGCCCAATCCTCTGTTGAGCTATCAGACAGGCACTGGCTTTGGCGCTCGACTCAATGGGGAATTGGCGGCGTTGTTTTCCGATCATCGATTTTCCGATCAGGTCTTGGTGCCGGCAGCCAGTCATTTGACCATGCTGGCAGGCCTGCGTTTGCGCACTGGCCGGCGCAATGGCGAGGGCGTGGCTGTGCAGCAGGTGGTCTTTACCCAACCGGCCATTGTTGATGGCTCAGGAGCAGAGATTCGCTGTGTTCAGTCGTCGGGGCTGAGCATTGAGCTGGCTCAAGAAGATCAATGGTACCGAGTCGCTGAGGCGGGTCGCTGTGTGGATCTGATGCATCCTGCTGCCTTTGAACATGACGTCGAGGAAGTCATAAAGCGATGCACAGAAGTTCCTTACCACGACCGGCTGGCGGCGCTCGGCACTTTGGGGGCTCAGTTCGGTGCTGGATATCAAAATATTCATCAACTTTATGTGGGCAGTCGTGAAGGTGTCGCCAATGTGAAGGTGGCATTGAATGCAACCACGCTGTCATTAGCTTTGATTGCACCGGCGACGCTGGATGCAGGCATTCAATTACTGGGTCTCCTGTCTGAGCAGGACGATCGATTGCTGGTACCTTATCGAGTGGCAGAGGCCCGTTTTTATGTCGTCTCTAAGCAACCGACGGAGCTCTTTGCCTACGCCCGTGTGAGCGATGTCCACGCGCAAGGTTTGGTCGGCGACGTCTGGTTGTTCCTGGCTGATGGTCAATGTCTGGCCCATCTGCAGGGACTGGAATGTCGGCAGTTTCGGCCCGAGGGCGATGTCCTGAACCATTTATACAAGGTAACTCAGCAGCCAGCGAATGCGCCCGTCATTGACCTCAAGGTATCTACCGGTGTCTTGGTGACAGCTCAATCGGAATCTACGTTGCAGCTTCCGTTTGGTTGGCAAATGATTTCCCGGAAGACTTGGACGCTTGCCCCCAGCGTGCAGGCCTCTAATTCATCTCAGCTTATTTGGGATGCGCGGGATCTTGCAAGCGCCGCCGATGCTTTGAGCTTATTGCAGTCTGTATTCTCGCATCCGGCAATACCTTCGGTGATTTTGGTGCTATCTGAGGGCAGTGATTGGACCGCCTATGTCCAAGCCTTATGCCAAAGCGCTTTGTTGGAGCATCCGGATCGTTCTATACAGTGTGTGGTGCTGACTTCGAGTGAAGCACTTGCGCGCTTGTTTGAACACCCCTTGCCCGGCGACGAACCGGTTGTTCGTGCGAATGAGCAGGGTTGGAACGTAGACCGATTGATGCCTGCGTCATTGCCTCGGTCAGCGCAACAGGCGGTTCGGACTTCGGCGACTTATATCATCAGCGGTGGCTTGGGGGCATTGGGTCTGGCCACGGCCAATTGGTTAATCTCGCAGGGGGCGACGCACCTGTTGTTAGTGGGTCGGTCAGTGCAACTAAGCGCTGCCGTTGCAGAGCAATTGAAGGTGCTCCAAGGTAAAGCTCAGGTGGCTTATGTGGCTTGCGACATTTCACAACGAGCAGGGCTGCAAAGCGCGATACAACCCACGTTGGCCCATTGGCCGGAAGTGGCGGGCGTATTCCACACTGCGGGTGTGTTGACCGATGCCATTCTAACCAATCAGACGCCATCAATGCTTGCTCAATCAATGGCTGTAAAGGTGGTAGGGGCAGAACATTTGTTTGAAATCTGCCAACCGAGCGATGTGATGATGATGTTTTCATCAGCGTCAGCGGTGTTCGGTTCACTGGGTCAAAGCAGTTATGCTGCGTCGAATGCGCTGATGGACACGCTGGTTAAGCGTTGGTCCGGACGGGGTGTACAGGTGGTGAGTGTGCAATGGGGGGCGTGGTCTGATACTGGCATGGCCGTGCGTTCCGGCGCCGCCGCCCGCTCAATCGATGCTGGTTTTGGCAGCATATCGACAGCCCAAGGCCTGCAAGTGTTGGACCGTATTCTTCGGTCTGGTCAATCCGGTGTTTGGTGTTACTGCCCTTTTGACTGGTCTCGAGTCATGCTCACATCGCCATTGATAGAAGCGTTTAAACCGGTCGAACGTGTGTCCCCGACAGAGAATCGCCAGGAGACCACAGTGGCGACGATCAGCGAAATCGAACTGAAACTGATTGTCCGAAGTGCGGTTCGCAAAGCTCTCGGTCAGGATGTATCCGATGACGATCCTCTTATGGCGAAAGGCCTGGATTCCTTGAATGGTGTCGCGCTGGCCCAAGAGATAGGTCGGAGTGTCGGGCTATCGCTCGGCGCCATTTTCACCATCAACCACCCATCCATTAATGACATGGTGGCCGAGTTGTTGACACTGGCTCCTCAGCGAATCACGACTGTTGAACAACCTGTGCCGTCAAGAGCGGCAGTGTCAACGTTGGCGACGACGTCGGTTGAGTTACCGTCGAATGGAAACCATGACATCGCGGTGGTTTCCGTTGCCTGCAAGCTACCCGGGGCGGTTGAAGATACTGACGAACTGTGGCAAATGCTGCTGACTAAGCCCGAACTGATGCGTGAAGTACCCAAGCATCGATTTGATCTGGACCCTTTTTACGATCCGGATCCGGCGGTCCTTGGCAAAACGTACACCAAGCATGGTTCGTTTTTGGACGACGTTGATGCGTTTGATCATGAGTTTTTCAATATTCCGGTGGTCGAAGCTCGAGCCATGGATCCGCAACAGCGACTGCTACTGGAAGTGGCCTGCGAGGCCTTTTATCGGGCTGGCTACGATATGGATTCTCTGAAATCGCAGGATATTGGTGTTTTTGTCGGCCAGATGAGCCATGACTGGGCGCATATGCACGGTGATCGCTTGCTGCACGATCCTTATTTTGGCGCCGGGTCTGCCGCGTCAATTACCTCCAATCGGATCTCTTACCTGTTCGGTCTGTCGGGACCGTCGATGACGTTGGACACCGCATGTTCATCGTCGCTGGTTGCACTGGATCTGGCTGTGAACAAATTACGCCAGAGGGATTGCTCTGCCGCGTTGGTCGGCGGTGTGAACCTGATGCTAAGCCATCGCTCGTTCATTGGCTGTTGTGCCGCCAATATGCTGTCGCACGCCGGTCGTTGTGCCTCGTTCGATGCCAGTGCTGATGGTTACAGCCGAGGGGAAGGCGTGGGTGCTGTGGTGCTCAAGCGGCTGAGTGACGCGGAAGCCTGTGGCGATGACATCCTCGCAGTAATTAAGGGCACCGCGGTAAACCAGGACGGACGCAGCGCATCGTTGACCGCACCGAATGGTAAAGCGCAACAACAAGTGATTCAGCGCGCGCTGGACGATGCTGGCTATCGCGGCCGAGATCTGGACTTTGTCGAATGCCATGGTACGGGGACGCCTCTGGGTGATCCTATTGAGATCGATGCGCTGCAGCGGGTGACCGGTGAGGGTCGCGAGAAACCGTTGGCTGTCGGCACAATCAAATCCAACATCGGTCATTTGGAAGGTGCTGCCGGTATTATTGGATTTATCAAGGCAGTGGAATCGGTGAGACGACGTCAGGTGCCAGGTTTGGCGCACTTTGAAATGCTCAACCCGAAAATTGATCTGACCGGTTCTAAACTCATCATTGGTTCCGAAGCTACGGCATTGTCCACTGGCAAGGTCATCGGCGGTGTTTCCTCATTTGGATTTGGCGGCACAAACGCACATGTTGTGTTGGAGTCGTATGGGGAAGCGAGTACCAACCCTGAATCACCAGCGAGTCGCTCCTCCAACGAAGGGGTATCCATGCTGTTCACAGGTCAGGGGGCACTGCAATCCGGTGTCTTAAAAGCCTTGTACTCGGCAGATGCGGTGTTCCGTGATGCGCTACAAAATTATACGAGCAAGTTGCAGTCGTATGGCATTGATTTGTTGCCGGCATTGCTGGAGCCAAGTGATGAACATACGCGGTTTCTGACGCCAACACGTACCCAGCAACCCGCTTTGGTCGCCATGCAATTGGCCATGCTGGAAATGTGGCAAAACCGCGGTATTCGGCCGGCAACCGTGCTGGGTCACTCGGTGGGGGAGTTTGCCGCAGCCGTCGCCGCCGGTGTTATGTCCCCTGATCAAGCATTGGAACTGGCCGTTGTTCGTGGACAGGCGATGATGGATTGTGAACCGGGCAGTATGGCGGCACTGATGGTCGCGCGTTCTGAACTGGAACCGTTGCCAGAAGGTATTGTGTGCGCAGCCGAAAACGGTCCGAAGCTAACTATAGTCGCTGGTGCTAAAGAAACCCTCATCCCTTGGTTGCAACAGCATCACGCTGGTGGGTTCATTGAGCTGCCGGTTTCACACGCGTTCCATTCGCCGATGATGGACCCAGCACAAGACAAGCTCAGGCAACATTTGAGCAGCCACTCACTGCATACCCCGACAGACGTTAAATTTATCTCTACGCTAACAGGTCAAGCTGAAGCTGAAGCGCTGACCGATGCAGACTACTGGGGTGAGCAAATGGTGCAGTCCGTGAAATACCTGGCCGCTGTGAGAGCGTTATTCGAATCGACTGAACAACCCACGACAGTGATTGAACTCGGACCAGGCAACACGCTGATCAAGATGGCGCAGCGCATCGTCGATGGCGCGCATCCCCAATGGATTGAGTCGGTAGATCCGACTGTTCACCAAATTAAAGGAATTATCCATGTCTAAGAAATTACCCAATTTTAAACGCACAAAACTGAGCTGGGAAAATGAATCACCGGCTGCTGCGCCAGCAGCGCAGCAGCGTCCGGCGCGTCATTCCGGCACCGAAGGTTCGAAGTCGCATCTATATACGACGCGATGGCAAAACTCGTCATTGGTGGCTTCGGTCGTGGAATCTAACGTACTCTGTATTGGACCGGGCCAGTGTCCGTTCAACTTGCCAGATTCGTGGCTCTATGCCCGCATATCCGATCCTCAGCAATTGGAGGGGGTGTTGCAAGAAACGGGGTGGCCTCGAGTGGTGCTGATCAGCGACGGTAGTGAACAATCGACGGCCCTAGCCCTGGCCCTTCTGCAGAGTGATGCAGTTCCTGCGAAGGTGACCTTTTTACGCCGACAGGCGCACGCATCCGACGCAGGCTTGTATGGGCTCGCGCGTACGGCACGGCATGAGCGCCCGACCTTGTCTCTCAATTGTGTCACGGTGGGGGAACACTTGGACAGTCTTTGGCCTGTCGTCTGTCTGAACGATGCCGAACAGGATTTGTTGATCGATGATCAAGGTCAACTCAAAGTGCCCAAATTGTCGCGAGTGACCCTTAATGACACATCGATTACGCTCTCAGCCGAGAAATCCTATGTGATCAGTGGTGGCGCTGGCGACCTCGGTTTAGCCGCAGCACAACGACTGGTCGATCTGGGCGCTCGCCATTTGGTACTGATCAACCGTTCGGACCACTCTCAGTCTGCATCATCCGCATTAAAGGGTTTGCAAATCAACGCCAAGCTGACGCTGGTGGCTTGTGATATTGCCGATGGTTTTCGCTTAACCCGGACATTCCGTGATTTGTTTCAGCAGGGGCTGCCATCGGTCGCAGGCGTGATCCATACCGCGGGTGTGCTCACCGACGGTGTGTTGGAGACACAGACACCCGAACAGTTCCAAACCAGTTTCGACATTAAGGTGAACGGAGCCATCAATCTGCGATCAGCATTACAACCAAGTGACTTCTTTATCGGGTACGGTTCACTCGCAGGTGAATTGGGTTCACCAGGACAGGCCAGTTACGCAGCGGCGAACGCTGCTTTGAATGTGCTCATGGCGCAGTGGCAACAGACTGACTTCGCTGCTGTGGCCATCAACTGGGGGACTTGGTCCAGCGGTGGCATGGCTGTGCGGACGGGGGCTGTGCAACGGGCCGAACAACTGGGCCTGGGATCGATTGATGCAGAGATGGGCGGGAACGCTCTGCAAGCGGTTCTGGCAAATTCTCCGTCTCAGGCTTCAGTGATCGTGTCACCGTTTGATTGGTCAAAAATTTCTTTGCGTACACCGTTTTTGGATGCGTTTGTCAATGGTGACCAAGCACCACCTGCGTCACACGCGCCCGTTCAGTACAGTACGATCCGTAAGTTAATCCGAGAAGCGGTTTATGAGGCGTTGGGGGAGATCATCGACGATGATCAGCCATTGATGGAAAACGGCCTGAATTCGCTTGGCAGTATGTCGCTGCGCAATCAGATCGCGATGAGCCTGAATGTCACGTTACCTTCTGCCTTCGTGGTGGAGTGCCCGGATATCAACAGCATGGTACGTCATGTGGTAGGGTTGACTGGCACTGCGGAAGTAGGCGCGACGTCAGCTGCCGTCGAGGACAGCGAATTGCCGGTATTGGTGATTGGTGCAGGGATCGGGGGGTTGAGTTTTGCTCGACAGCTGGAGCTGGCGGGATTGCAGGTCGAAGTTGTTGATAAACAGCGTGCTGCTGGTGGAGTTTGGAACCTGCACGCCAATGTGGATTCGAAACTGCAGATCGATTCGCCCGCTTACGATTTTGACAGCACTCAATTACCGCTCGATACCGACCATCGATGGCAGGTTGCCTTCCCTGCACAACCGAAAATCCACGAAGATAGTAATCGTATTGCGCAAGAGCTGAATCAACCTGTTAGATATCAAACCGAAGTTACCGCAATTGAGAAAACAGGAGAGCAAGAATATCAGGTCAGGTTCTTAAGCAACGACGTAACCTCGGAGAAACGCTATTCCGGGGTGGTCTCTATGACCGGCGGTTTACATACGCCGAAGCGGCACGAATTCCCGCAGGAGGCCTCATTTCTGGGGGCGATAGCTTATGGCATAGGTAACGACCTCTCCCGAGAAAAATTCAACGGTGCCAACGTCGTTATCGTCGGGCACGGTGCTTTTGCGCTGGAGAATATGCGCACTGCACTGGAAAACGGGGCAAACCACGTCACGATCCTATGTCGAAGACGTAATCTGGTTATGTCCACCTTCTGTAACTGGTTATTGAACAGTGCTCCTGGGGTCATGTCGGTGAGCGATGTTATGGAAGTCATGCGACCGTTTTATCGTGCCACTGGCATCAACATTGATGACTTGCCGTCATTCACCTTCGATGACGCCGGGGAGAGGGTACTTGATCAGACCACTGTACCACCTGGTTCAGATCTTTTTTTCCTGGCGCAGATGGCGGGAAAAGTGTCTGTAGTGGTGGATGAAATCGAGTCCGTTAATTCGCGCGGTGTTACGACAAAGCAAGGTCAGCAGTTGTCGGCGGACATCTTGCTCAAATGTCTGGGCTTTTCTACTGAGCCAAGAATCAATCAGTTGTTTGGAGAGGACGCAGATGTTCGGGGGTTGTGGATTAACGGTGACGCCAATCTGTTTACCTATAATGATGGCGCACAAGTACCTCGTCAGGTGAAAACCCTGCTGTGTTCCAGTTATGCTTTTTTTGTCCAAGTTTTTGCCAAAGCCTACATCCATTTTCGACGTCATCCCGATTTGTTTAAGTCGGCACTGCGTCGCATTGGTAACGATCAACAGGGCAAAACCGTCGCCGAGCGGATTTTCATGGAACTGTGGGACTTCATCGAACCTGCGAAAAAGCTAACAGCGCAGCGTACGCAGGAGTTACTACCATTTGATCGCTTTATTGTTGAACGTGAGCGTGAATGGCAGCAGTACAGTGAACTGTTGGGATTGTCATCCTCATCCTCATCAATGTGGTCGCTGTTGCGGCCAGTGCACAGTATTCTGGCGCGTCGTCTGCCTAGTTCCCCTTTGGAACAGCGAACGCAATCGGAAAAGTTCGGCCAATTTTCAGTATTTACGCCACGTAAGAAACGCGTTCTGTTTTTACCTGGACAGGGAACAAATGGACGTCTGGCTCGTTCACTTTTGGAGCGAACTGGCTGGCTGGCTCGAACTGATTTGGAATTTACCGTACCAGATGCACCATTTGAGTTGCCAGCCTTCACCAATGAAGAGCAGCTACGACAAGTAGGACTCGATGGGTTGGTATCACTGGGGGTTTATGACCGTACTGCGACCTATCGAGAATGGCGTGCTGGTTTCGAAACATTGTGGGCAGAGTTTCATGGCAACTCAGATCCTGCAGAGCCAATTAAAGTTAGGAAAAATTGGAATTATTCACTCGGCTATCTGCATACGCTTCTGGATAAATACGGTCCATTTGACGGCGTGGCAGGCTTCTGCGAAGGGGCTGCGATCTTAACCACCGCTTTGCACTTGGAAGCGATGGGCGCAGACTATGGCTTGAAGGACATCCAGTTCTTTCTTGCGATTTCACCGTGGCAACCTCCGCTGTTTGTAAAAGACGGGTTGTTTGATGAGGGACTCAGTTTAGATCTTCCGGTATTGCAGATCGTCGGCGATAACGACATGCCGGTTTTCATTGAAGCAGCACCGAAGTTTGCTCGTTCATTCACCAATCTGATTGCATACCACCACCCAGGTCAGCACGTCTACCCGCCGCTCAATAGCAGCTTGTCTAGTAAAGTAGACGAGCTGTTGATGATGGGCGATCGGTATAAGATTGCGTACGGCGTATGAGAGTATTTACAGTCTCGGATGTGCATGTGGACTTCGGCCCCAATCGGCAATGGGTTCGACAGTTGAGCGACTTCGATTACCAGCACGATTTGTTGATCGTCGCTGGTGATTTAACCGATGATGAACGTTTGTTGACCGAAATATTGACCACACTGACACATAAATTTCAGTGGGTGGTATTTGTTCCTGGTAATCATGAGGCATGGGTGCATCGTAGTCGGTTTAGTAATTCACTGGAGAAGTTTTACTGGGTGTTGAAGGCCGCTGATGAGTTGGGGGTGGTAACGGAACGAGTAACACTAAATGGTATAGATGTCGTTCCTTTATACAGCTGGTACGATTACTCATTCGCACCACTCAATGAGCAGCTTGAAGAGTCTTGGTCTGACTTTAGACTGTGCAATTGGCCAATGTCAGTGATAGATCTAGCCGCACATTTTCATAATATGAATGAGATTACCTTGTGTGAGATGGTAGAATGCAAATGGCGCATTAGTGTCTCACATTTTATGCCGCGGATTGAATTGCTGCCGGACTACATACCAAAGCGGCTTGCCTATTTATGGCCTGTATTGGGTTCCACTACGTTGGGAGAACAAGTTGAGCGGTTACGACCAGATATACACATTTATGGACACAGTCACGTCAACACGAAAACAATTCATCAAGGAATTAAATACGTGAACAACGCATTTGGTTATCCTAATGAACGTACTTGGTCCGGCTTGTTACAACTAGAATTAATTTAAATTTAAGGAGATTAGAATGGCGCTGTTGGATAACAAAGACGTACCTTGGCAGACAGATCCGTCGCTGGGTGGCGTGCCCAATTCATTTGGACTGTTTCAGGAACAGTTCTTAAAACCGTTAGGTAAAACAGCCATTAACATTGAGCGAGAACAAGAAAGTGCTGAGTATGGGGCGATCCGTTTTGAGATGGATGGACAGACATGCTTGTATCGTCAGGCTAAACATACCCCCAAAAAAATCGGTCAGTTTGTTACTCTCTGGAAACGTCCGACACCGTCCAGCGAAATTGCGCCGTTTGACTGCAGCGATGGAATTGACAGGGTGATCATATTCGCAGATGAACATCCACGCTTTGGTGTGTTTGTTTTCCAGCGTCAACAGTTGGTAAAAAAGGACATTTTCTCTAAGAAATTAGAAGGGGGTAAGCGCGCGTTTCGGGTTTACGCGCCTTGGACTGTACCGATGGCAGAGCAGGCTAAGCGATCTAAAATCTGGCAATGCGCAAACTTTGTGGAACTCACCGACATTGAACAAGGGAGGGCACAGTTGGTTGAGATATTATAAGTCATGTTAAGTTGCCCTTGGCGAATTGAGCGCCTGCCGGTTTGTGAACGTTACGGAGCAATTTGTTTAATGATGCGAACTAACGATAAGGGGTTTGACTACATTCGCCAAGAGCACAAAGACATCCTGTTTCCGAAAAACATTGATAATGCGGTACGTAGTCGTCAGATTGAGTTTTTCGCCGGCCGATTGTTGGCGAAACGGGCACTAGAGGAGCTTGGAAGTTTTCATACCGATGTGTCGATAGGGATCCATCGTGAACCCTTGTGGCCATCAGGTTTTGTTGGCAGCATCACCCATTCTAAGAACATAATTGGCGTATTGGTGTTACGGAATAATAATCTGCTTGTAGGAATGGATATTGAGCATCAGATAGCTTCCGAGCAATCGGAATCGCTATCAAACATACTCAGTAACAAAGAATTGACTTTATTAGCTCAGAATGGGTTAAGCAAGGTTGAAAGTTTTACTATAGGATTTTCGGCCAAGGAAACCTTGTTTAAGGCCGTATTTCCGAGAGTGAAACGGTATCTTGATTTCGACCAGTCAACATTGTTTAAGTTTGATAGCAATCGGTGCTGCATAGACATTGAACTGCATATTGATAGAGTCTCACGTCGATATAAAGTGTTGTTTGTCGATTTAGGTATCTTTTTAATTACTTCGTTGATAGAGCCTGCTGATTGGTGAATTACAAATTGCAGCGGTACGCGGTCCACTGTTGTGTACACTGTACAGGAAGAACATAAAGCCGATCTGAGAACTGTGTACGGAACGAAAGTCGCAAAGTGATCTACATGTCGAGCGCTGACTTGTTAATTTGCGCGTATAACTGAACTAGGTTTACATTGAGTTTCGATCTGCTTTACCCAGCCATTATTGACATGAGATTTGAGTTTTTAATAATGAGCGTTATAAATATAGAGAAGCGGGAAGTAGAGCTTAGTAACTGTTGAAAGGGCCAAACTGAAGTACACCTTAAGCCCTTCTACTATGTATGATAGTTTCTTCCTCTTTTATGCACAATACGTAAGTATCAATATAACCAACAAAATATTAACAATCGAGCTCGAGCTACTAAGTGGCCTGAAATAGGCGAGATAGTTTAATGCAATATTCTTGAATCTATCGAACTGAACAACCGTGGTTGAGCCTTCACACTATCGTGTCGGAGGTTCACTATGTTTAAAAACCTATTATTTCAAACCAAAGCACTACCAGACCTGTCATCGCAACTGAATACAGAAATTCCACGCTACCCCCCATTCCTGAAGGGTTTGCCAGCTGCGTCACCTGAAGATGTGCAGTCCACACAAGACGAGCTAATTGCCAAACTGCGCCAGGTACTTGGCTTTAATCAGCGTGATTTTCAAAGGCTGATTCAGCCCTGCATTGATCATCTGGCTGCTTATGTTCATTTGTTGCCAGCTTCTGAGCATCATCATCACAGTGGTGCTGGTGGTTTATTACGTCATTCTTTGGAAGTTGCTTTCTGGGCGGCACAAGCTGCTGAAGGGATCATCTTTGTTGCCAGTGGCACACCGATTGAGAAAAAAGAGCTAGAACCAAGGTGGCGTGTTGCGGCGGCATTAGGCGGTTTGTTCCATGATATTGGTAAGCCAGTTTCAGACTTGTCCATCACAGACGAAGATGGACGCTATCAGTGGAACCCTTTTTTAGAAACCTTATCCCAGTGGACCACAAATAACAGCATTGAACGCTATTTCATTCGCTGGCGCGACGGACGGTGCAAGCGGCACGAGCAATTTTCAATTCTGGTGTTAAACCGGGTGATGACACCTGAGTTGCTCGCCTGGTTAACCCAACCGGGCCCTGAAATTTTGCAAGCCATGCTGGAAGCGATTGGCAATACCGATCCCGAGCATGTCCTGTCTAAACTGGTCATTGAAGCTGACCAAACCAGTGTTCAGCGAGACCTGAAAGCTCAACGAATTTCCGTTGACGACAATGCCCTTGGTGTCCCAGTAGAACGCTATCTACTTGATGCCATGAGGCGATTACTTGCCAGTTCCCAGTGGCTGGTCAATCAGCGAGACGCCAGAGTCTGGTTACGAAAATCGAATCAATCAACCCATCTTTACTTGGTTTGGAAAAGCGCGGCTAAGGACATCATTGAGCTATTGGCCAAAGACAAGATACCTGGCATCCCAAGAGATCCCGATACCCTTGCGGACATCCTCATTGAGCGAAGATTGGCCACTAAATCCGCCTCAAATGAGCGATATGAAAGCTTTGCCCCTGAAGTGCTGATCAAAGACGGCAAGCCAATCTGGCTACCCATGCTGCATATTTCTGAGGCCGATTTATTGTTCAGCTCGAATGTGCCAAGTGGTGTTACGCTGTTTAGTAAACCTGAGTGGGAAGCAACACAGCAAACACAAGCAGAACCTCAGAGTCGTTCCAGTGAGCAGCAAGACTTGCCTGAAGCGTCATCATCAATTGAACACAGCAAATCGGCTGAGTTGCCATCGACAAAACCGTCCGAACAAGATGATGAACTTCGTCATGCAGACAATGTTAAAAATCCTCAGATAATTGAAGACGCTCCAGGTGATGGATGCGAAAAGCCTCACCATTCAAGCGATGCTGCAATCGCGAATAACGCAAACCAGCACGATGTAGAAGCATTGAATCTCCCTGATTCTTTGGCGTGGCTCCCAGAGGCAGGCAGTGCGTTGGTCATGGTTGGTGAACAGATATTGATCCGCTATCCCGATGCCGTAAGACATTGGTGTGCTCCCCGAAAATTGCTTGCTGAACTCAGTCGATTAGATTGGCTTGAATTAGATCCCGCAAACCCGACACGTAAGGCTAGAACTGTGACTACGAATGATGGTGTTCAGGAGCAAGGGTTGCTGCTAAAAGTGCCAGTTTCTAAAGGGCTCACTGCACTGATAGACCTATCCAAACAAGACGCAGAACCGGCGGCAGAAATTCAGATCGAAGAGGCTTCACAGCGTCCGAGTCGAACTGAGACAACCAATGTCCAAGCAAAAGAGCCCGCCAAAAGAGCGGAGCGTAATCAAAAGCCGATTGAGCCCAATGCGAACTCAAGTACAGACCTCAAACACGCGCAGCGGCAACAGATGGTTAATTTTGTGAAAGATTTGCCCATCTTACTGACCGATGGCGATTACCCAGGCGTGGATCATAGTGCCGATGGTATTCGCGTCACGATTCAAACTTTACGCCAAGTCGCCAATAAGCATGGCGTTCCAGCCGGACAGCTGCTTCGGGGGATCTCGGCCAGTGACCAATGCCAGTTTGATGAGGGGGAAACGGTTCTGTTTACCGCTCACGCTAAACGTTAATCCTTTTGAAATTAAGCGATTGCAAACGGTTATTTTGCGGAGCATGAATGAAAGAAAACGCATACGAGATGCCCTGGCGCACGAACTATGAAGCCATGGCAGCAGCAGGCTGGCTGGTTGGGGCCACTGGGGCGATTGCCGCAGAAATGCTCACTGAGCTACCACCTGAGCCATTTTGGTGGATGACAGGGATTTCCTCGGGCATGGCGTTGTACCGCCTGCCTGAGGCTTACCGTCTTTATAAGTTGCAAAAGGGACTAAAAGGCAAACCATTGACTTTTATGGAGCTGTCGCATTTGCAAAAGGTGATGGCAAAACATCCTGATGAATTGTGGTTAGGTTATGGCTTTGAATGGGACCAACGACATGCTCAACGCGCTTATGAAATCTTAAAGCGGGATAAGCAAACCTTGCTTAACCAAGGTCACGGCAAGCAAATGGGTTCGCCCTGGATCCATGGTGTGGAGCCGAAAGAAGAAGATGTGTACCAACCAGTTGGTCACACCGAGGGGCATACCTTAATTGTCGGTACGACCGGTGCCGGAAAAACCCGATGCTTTGATGCGATGATCACTCAGGCCATTTTGCGCAATGAAGCCGTGATTATTATTGACCCCAAGGGAGATAAAGAGCTTAAGGATAATGCACAGCGAGCCTGTATTGCCGCCGGTAGTCCTGAGCGCTTTGTGTATTTTCATCCGGGTTTTCCAGAGTATTCGGTTCGTCTCAATCCCCTTAGAAACTTTAATCGGGGCACTGAAATCGCCAGCCGAATTGCGGCATTAATTCCATCTGAAACCGGTGCTGATCCATTTAAAGCCTTTGGCCAAATGGCACTGAATAACATCGTGCAAGGTTTGTTGCTTACGTCACAACGTCCTGATCTGAAAACACTGAGACGATTCTTGGAAGGCGGTCCAGAAGGCTTGGTAGTAAAAGCCGTCACAGCCTGGGGTGAGCAGGTGTATCCGAACTTTAGTGTGGAGATTAAACGCTTTACCGAAAAGGCCAACACCTTGGCTAAACAAACTATGGCGATGCTGCTTTTCTACTACGAACGCATTCAGCCCGTTGCTGCCAATACCGATTTGGAGGGGCTTTTGAGCATGTTTGAACATGATAGAACCCACTATTCCAAAATGGTGGCTTCACTGATGCCGGTGCTCAATATGCTCACATCAAGTGAACTAGGTCCACTGCTATCACCTATTGCAAACGATGTGGATGACAGCCGGTTAATTACGGATTCTGGCCGAATTATCAACAATGCCCAAGTGGCGTATATCGGCTTGGATTCATTAACTGACGCCATGGTGGGCAGTGCCATTGGTTCGTTGCTTTTATCAGATCTCACCGCCGTAGCCGGGGACCGCTATAACTATGGTGTTGAAAATCGTCCCGTAAATATCTTCATCGATGAGGCGGCTGAAGTCGTCAATGATCCCTTCATTCAACTGCTCAACAAAGGCCGTGGCGCAAAAATGCGTTGTGTGATTGCTACTCAGACCTTTGCTGACTTTGCTGCTCGTACTGGCAGTGAAGCTAAAGCTCGCCAGGTGTTAGGTAACATCAACAACTTGATAGCCCTTCGGGTGATGGACGCCGAAACGCAGCAGTACATTACCGACAATCTGCCCAAAACTCGATTGCAGTACATCATGCAAACTCAAGGTATGTCTTCCAACTCGGACAGTCCAGCATTGTTTACCGGCAATCATGGTGAGCGCTTGATGGAGGAAGAAGGCGATATGTTTCCACCGCAGTTATTAGGCCAGCTCCCCAACCTGGAGTACATCGCCAAGCTTTCTGGTGGACGTGTGATCAAAGGCCGCATTCCTATTTTAACCAGCTCTACACAGGCAGCATAAGGAGTCTGTATGCATCATTCTGTCTGTCTGAAAATGACAACACTTTCCAGTAAAGAAATGCTTGCTCAGTGGCAGCAACATAACCCCCAGTTCAAGGAAACCTTAAGACTGCTTGAAACAGACTGGCCTCATGCTTTGGCCTCGGTCTATTGCTTGGCGGACTATTTAACGGATGCGTTCAGGTTAGATGGCCATTCCATCTTTGATTTGTGCCTTTGTAATGGCTTGGGTAGTTATGAAGGAGTCAGTTGTGATGATAGTGTACGCTTGTGGCATTTCATTGAGGCACTGACCTGGACTGCCGCCAGTGCTTTAACAGGGATTCGCCTGCGTGATCCTGACCATTTCGAGTGGGCTGCCGTAGATGGTGTGTATTTCTACTCCTGGATTCGTAATCGTCCAAATCGGATGGCGTATTTGGTTGAAGGACGCATCGACGTGCGTTATGTCAGTGGCCATACGACGACAAAGCGGCTTCAACAAGTGATTAAAGCCCGTATTATGACGCCAACCGTTGCAGCCATGCTGGCCCGAGTAGAAGAGGAGATTTGGCATGAGCAAGCATAAGTCGGTTTGGCTACTGTGTCTGGCACTTATGCTGGAGATTATTGCCATTGGCGTGTTAGTGCCCGGTGATTGGACTGGCCGGGTCATTAGTAAAGAGAAGCTGATGATCCAAAACCAATTGGGTGCTCAAACAAGCCATTGGATTGGTCAAACAAGCCATCGCTGGTATCAGTCATGGGTTGTGGATACACAAATGGAGCAATTTGTGCGTGATTTTCTAATCCCCACTGAAGAGCAACGACTTTATTCTAAAGGGATGGAGAACATGGGAGGCTTTTGGTTTGTGTGGGTGGAAGACCGTATTCAGGCATTTTTTGATGTGTTGTACCAAGTGTTCACTCGATTTGCTTTGTTGATGGTCTGGTTGCCCTTTGCGCTTATTCTCATGTTACCGGCGCTGTGGGACGGCTTGATGATCTGGAAGATTAAGAAGACAACCTTTGATTTTTCGAGCCCTATCATTCACCGCTACAGCATGATAATTCTGGGCTCAGGCGTCATCTTTCTCTTTATGGGATTGTTCGCTCCATTAGCTATTCCACCAGTGGTGTTACCGTCGCTGATCATCGGTTTAGCATTAATGGCGGGGTTGGCGTTAAGCCACTTGCAGAAGAAGATATGAGGCCTATCAGGCCTCATGAATGGCGTTAATTTATTTTTTGTGGCTTGAGTGTTAGTTCAAAACCACATGCGTGAGCATATTTTAGAAGAGTTGACCAACTTGGATTGGCATTACCTTTTTCTAAACGACTGACGTTACTTTTTTGGGTATGCATTCTTTCAGCAACCTGTTCTTGAGTAAGCCCTGCTTTTGTTCTCATGGTAAGCAATTGGTCAATAAAGCTGAACTCACTCTCAAGCTTATCGTACTCATTCTTAACTTCAGCATTGGCTAAGGAACGTTGTTTCAGTTTTTGCAGACTCATGATTTTTGAACCTCTTTTTGTCTATCTCTGGCAAGATTGAGCTCATTTTGGGGCGTCTTTTGAGATTTTTTTACAAAAGCGTGCAACACATAAATGTGCTTCCCTTTTAAGTAACAAAACAAGCCTCTACCAATACCTTCTTGTGCTTTGGCGCGGATTTCAAATAACCCATTGCCCATAGACTCAGTATGAGGAGACCCCAGGTTTGCACCATGCTTTTCCATCAGCTCTAATAGCTTAATCATGCGAGCTTGTATTTTGGGTGGCATATCGAGGATCTGATCCTCAACGCCATCGTAAAAGTCGATCTTCCAGCTCATGGGTATCCTTAATTTGGGTTATCATAAATGATAACTATGGTTGCTCGGTTTGTCTAGAACTTAACCGGCTTGTCTGAGTTGAACCCTCAAAAGCTTCAAGAATTCGGCATCTAGCTGACCACTGAACCTGCCAATCCCTAGGCATTCTTCACTTCTCAATTCAAACAATGAGGAGTGACCATGGAACCTGTAAATATTCCATCCTATATCGATGACCCGCCGCACTTCCTGCTTTGGAGTGCCGATGAGATGGCTCCCATTCTATTGGGGCTAGTGTTCGGCATTTTTACCGGTAATGCCCTGGTTTTATGCTTGTTGGGTTTGGTGACAACCAAGCTCTATCGGCGTTTTCGTGACGGTCGCCCAGATGGTTTTATTCTTCACGCCATCTACTGGGCCGGACTGCTGCCAACCAAAGCCAAGACGATCCCTAACCCATTTATCAGGAGCTATCTCCCGTGAAGTTCGACGTGTTTTTAACATCATGGCAAGGCACGCGATTAGAAAACCGATGGCAACGGTTCCTGATTGCGGTGCTGGTGCTATCTAACTTGCTGCTTGCGGTAGCGGCATTGTCTCGCAATACCGTGGTAGCCATTCAACCGCCAACCTTGTCTGAAATGGCTGAAGTGTCACGAAACCAAGCCACTCAACCTTACCTTGAATCTTGGGGGCTCTACCTGGCTGAGC
The DNA here is from genome assembly GCF_001292705.1 of Marinagarivorans algicola. Taxonomy (GTDB): domain Bacteria; phylum Pseudomonadota; class Gammaproteobacteria; order Pseudomonadales; family Cellvibrionaceae; genus Marinagarivorans; species Marinagarivorans algicola. The sequence goes on along the minus strand of NZ_LGAK01000011.1, from coordinate 55,947 downwards.
TTATGGGCAACGTGACCCCGGGTAATGTGTCTTTCATCCGAGTTGCTATTGAGCCGCTACTCTCTCCAGCAGTCTACCAGCAAGTGGTCGATGCACTGGAAATTCAGGTAAGGCAAATCCGAGAAGACCGAGTCACGCTCAAATTCCAACCCAGACAAGTGGAGTATGAGCATGAAACCGGTCATGTCTTTGTGACTGGTTATTCCTTGGTTTCTGGACCATCTGGAGATGAACAGCGCCAAACTCGCACCTATGAGTTTGACATCGATATTGAGCAATACCGTCCAAAACTCAGTTGGATGGATACGTATGAGGGGCAAGCTCGAACGAAGCGAGTTCGTGAAAAGTTAACCCAAAAGCAAAACAGGAGGGTGAATGATGCTAACCCAAATTAGTCGGTGGATGACACCAAGCTTAATCGCAATGAGCTTGAGTAGCGTCCTGTTATCTCAAGCGTCGTATGCAGACGTGGAATTGCCGATTGTGCCAGCCAGTGTGATGAAGCAGTCCGCTACTGCAAATCCACCGGTTCAAAGCAAGACGGTGTCAACAGCTGCGCCAACAACGCTACTGATGACTCCAGGAGTCAATGAGCTGATCCCTGTAGCACTTGGGCATCTGAACCGGATTGTGACGCCGTTTGAATCCCCTCAGGTGAGAACGACCAGTGATGCTCAGACGCAAATCAAGGGTAATGTTGTATATGTGGCCACGGACAAAGAATCACCGGTTTCACTATACATAACTCCGCTTGGTCAGGAAGCACCCGCATTATCTGTCACCTTAGTACCTCGTCGTATTCCACCGCGTGAAATTGCCTTGGCTATTGATGGTCAGCAGTGGCCTATCAAGGGCGTCGTGAACCGAAAAGCCGCCACTTGGGAAACGGCTCAGCCATACGTTGATAGCCTACGTGATTTACTCAGACGCCTTGCATTAGATGAGTTGCCACAAGGCTATGACATTCGTTTGGCCTCTCAGGGTGATACCAGTCCTAAATGTTTTCAGCCAGGCCTAAAGTTTGGTTTTAAGCAGGGGCAAATTGTGACAGGGCATTACTTCACTGTCTATGTAGGACTGGTTGAAAGCTTTGCCGATGAGCCGCTAGAAGCCAGTGAGATAGCCTGTCATGCACCGGATATAGTGGCAAGCGCCTACTGGCCTCGCAATATCTTGTTGCCGGGTGAAAAAACTGAGTTTTACGTAGTTGTCCGCAATCATCGTGAAGAAGTGGTGGAAAGTCAGCGGCCTTCGCTTCTTATGGGAGGGGAGTAACGATGAAAGCACAATGGGAACAAATAAGCCCGAACATGAAGCGGGGCCTATCGGTTGCTGGTATTGCTGGTGGTCTCATCCTTATGGTAATGGTGTTTTCACCTAATCCTGATGATGGCGCAAGCAGTCGTAACCGACAGGAAACCATCCGGCACATTCTTACGGATACCAATACTCGTGGTGTTGGGGTCGATAGTTTGGCTGCGAACGTAAAACTACTCAGTGAGCGCAATGAACAGTTACGTCGTGAAGTTGAGCGCCTGCGTCGTGACGTCGATTCAGGAAGGGTAAGTCCAGGTTCGCCCTCTATACCAAGTGAGGTCAATGCGGAGCTGGCCCGCCTTCGAGCGGAACTTGATGATGTTCGCGCTGGAGACGATGCAGCAGTTGAAGGCACAAAGAGTCGTTTTGAAGTACCTTTGTCTGCCATGGAATTGCCTAAAGAAGAAAAGCCACTGCCGTCTAACCCAGACGACTATTTTGCTAATGCGCCGCTGCCTGATCCGCTCTATCAGCAGTCAGTCAATGGCCAAGGTACACGAGCACGGGATGTTCCATTGCTGCCAATCACGATTCGTATGATTGAGTCTGAAGTGGTTGCTGAACCAGAAGTTGCTGTGCAAGAAACGCCGCCTTTATATCTACCGGCGGGTAGCATTATCTCAGGTACTTTGATCACGGGTTTGGATGCACCAACTTACGAGTCCGCAAGACGCGAACCTTTTCCTGCATTGCTGAGGATTCAAAAGGACGCCATTTTACCCAATCGATTTAGGGCGGATATCAAAGAGTGCTTCTTGATCGCCGCAGGTTACGGTGATTTGAGCTCTGAGCGTGCTTATTTGCGAGGTGAGACCATCTCATGTGTGAGAAAAGATGGTGGCGTCATTGAAACACGACTGGATTCTTATGCAGTGGGTGAAGACGGCAAAGCCGGTATTCGTGGCCGGTTAGTGTCGAAACAAGGCCAACTGGTGGCCAAATCGATGATGGCCGGGTTCCTTCAGGGCTTGGCTGGTGCTTTTGATGTGAAGCCAGTTCCAACGATTCAAACGGGTAATGCCGGTGATACTCAGCTATACCAGCAGGTCATGAGCCAAGAAGCATTGCAAGGTGCTGCGATTAAAGGTACTGGCAAAGCCTTGGATAGAGTGGCCAAGTTCTATTTGGACATGGCTGAAAATATGTTCCCAGTTATAGAGGTAGACGCTGCAAGGAAAATTGAAGTCATAGTCACTCGTGGGGTCTCGTTGTCGTTGGCCACTTCGCAAGGGGGAGGTGCAAGAAGATGAAAAAATCCTGCATGTTGCTAACCGATCGAAGTCCGTTTCAGACAATAAGATGTGTATCCAGAGGAGAGTTAACCATGACGACATCAATGCAGAACAACCCAAAGCACCAGTCAAAACAGTGGTCTAAAGCTGGATTACTTTTATTGGCAGTCGGCTCAACCTTATTGTCTGGCTGTAGTTCATTGGGTCTTGGGAGTAGTGAATATGGATGCCCAGGTATGCCTGACGGTGTGCGCTGTTTATCCGCTCGTGAAGTCTATGAGCTTACCAGCAATGGCGCTGCACCCAAGACGATTGATGCTGTGGCGACTCGAATTGGTTCTCCCTCTGGGTATTCACAATCTGATTTAGAGACAGGACTGCTGAGCCATCCAGCATTACCCGAGACGCAGCAATCTGCACCTCTTCGCATTCCTTCAAGGGTGATGAGAATTTGGATTGCGCCTTGGGAGGATGACCGTGGAGATCTGAATTTATCCAGCTACGTGTTTACCGAAATTGAACCGCGCCGGTGGGATATTGGGGTGTCAGCACCTCGAACGGTTTCGCCAGTGCTACGTCCACTTCAGACTCAAAGCGATTCTGCCTCAGCGGGAGCTGATGGTAAGCGCGATAACTTGAGTATCTACGGAGAAACTAACGAATGACAAATGCAGTTCGCACCATTCAAACTCAGCGCCTAATGACCATTGGTGCGCTTGGTTTAATGGCGTTAATGATTTCGGAGCCCTCATTTGCGGGCACCGGTGGTGATGCTTTCACCGATGTGTGGGATACCCTAAAAGATTGGACCCAAGGTACTTTGGGACGGATCGTAGCGGGAGCCATGGTACTGGTGGGTATTGTGGGCGGTATCGCTCGCCAAAGCTTGATGGCTTTTGCCTTGGGCATTGGTGGCGGTATGGGTCTCTACAATACGCCAACAGTCGTTGAAAGTGTTATGTCTGCAACTTTACCTGTAGTTGCCAGCACTCAAGAAGTCATTGGCACAACAGTTCCAGCAATTAGCGCCGTCTTACTGGGCACCTGATAACACTAAAAAACGCCCAAGCGGCCAGATATCTGACGGCTTGGGCGTCATCCCACCCCGTACCCGTTTATCATGACGGCGTTTCAGTTAATAGGTTTCCCATTCACTTAGCTTGATTTCAAGCAGCGGCCATGAATACCGAAAAGAATGCTAGCGCCGCCACTGCAAAAGGCAGTTAGCGGGGCTTTCCTTGAGGGAGCACATTCAAACAGGCTACTAGCCTGATATTTTGAGCTTTAGGCGCTCGTTCCTTTTGGGTTGGATTTACACACTACCAAACGGCAGGATATTCAACAATACCCGACACTGGGAATCCATGGTTTAAAAGAGATTGTCTGATTAAGAACGGCAACGTATTAGCATCACTTGGGTATCTGCTTAACTTTTCATTGGAATAGTGATCAATGAAATCGATTAGCTGCGTCGTAGTTAAAGGTTCGAGCACATGCGAATTCCAAACAGCATCCTCTACGCTATGATCAAGTTCTTCATTCGTATGCCTGAAAGTCAATCGACTTTGACTGACGACGCGAAACTGATCGGCCCCTTGATGGTGTACCACGAGTTTTAGCTCTGGAACTTTTTTGACCAGTTTGCCTCGTTGGTCTCTTCGCGGATCATAAAATGCTTGGCTAAGAATTACCTTCCCTTCAACACGGTAAAAGGTTTTCTCCATAGTTTCAGTGTTTAATGACCAATAAACTTTAAAACTGTTTCGACGAATTTTGTTGCCATAGATATTGAGCAAAGGCAGCAGTTGTTGTTCCGTGCCTTGTTTCGAACCTTTGTTCCAAGCACTTACGATGGATTGCTGTGTTCTGCATTTTTCTGCAATCTCTTGTTGCGTCCACCCGTCGTTCAGTGCAAGCCGAATAAGTTCTCTTGTCCATTTGAACGGTTTTTTCTTACTGTTTTTGCTCTTGTCCATGTAGTCCCTTAAAGGAAAGGGAGCATTAAGCCCCCTTCACAACTTATTTTTTCTTACCGCCATTCTGCGGATTTTGAGGGTTCATCTGCCACCCTCGATTTCCTTGGTTTTGTGAGTAAGTCTTGTTAGTACCAGACGTACCCTTATTGGCGTTTGTCATATCTGAGTTGTGATTGTTTTGCTTAGACATTTTGTCTCCTTGTTTATGTAAAAGTACAAGGCACATGCTATCAAGGGCAAAAAATCACGCGACTGATGATTTGATGATAATTGGTGATATTCACTGATATTTTCTGATTTTTCAATTTTTCTAGGTCAACGGGAGAATAGGATGCCTAGCAAGGCACCCAATTCTTCAATCTATCTAACCGAGTCCACATAGGACAACTGCATAGACTGGAGCCTCGATTTACATTAACGAGGACTCCTCATGCGAAAACTATCTCCAATTATTCTGGCTCTTGCGCTGTCTCCATTGGTTCAAGCTGAACCTGTGTCTGAAGTGTCGCCCGTTGGCAAAATTGACGGCATGGTTTCTTTACCTGTCACGGGTATGAAAGCGGTCGAAAGCAATGGCCGTATTGTTTTCATGTCAGACAGTGGCCGGTTCGTCATTGATGGCACGCTCTATGACGCTTGGTCGAAAAAGCCGCTTACTAGCCTTGAAGAGATTCGTGAAGCGGGGAACACGCTGGACTTAAGTCGTCTTGGCTTAAAAATGGATGATTTGAACCCACTGACGCTGGGCGAAGGCAAAAAGAAAGTGGTGGTCTTTGTTGATCCACGATGCCCGCACTGCCATGAGCTTTTGAAGCAAGCCTTACCGCTCACCAAAGAATACACCTTCCAAATTCTCCCTGTGCCAGTGCTTGGTCCAGATTCAGAGCGTCAGGTTCGCCAGCTCGGCTGTGCGCGTGACAAGAAAGCGGCCACCGATGCATTGCTGAATGGCCGGATTGGTAACCTAGAGCAGGATGATGCCTGCAACTTAGAACCAATGCAGCGTACTTTGGTGACGGCTCAAATTCTGGGCATTCAAGGTGTGCCTTTCATCGTCGCCAATGATGGTCGCATCAGCCGAGGCCGTCCTTATGATCTTTCTGCTTGGTTGGAGGGGCGTTAATGAAAGCCTCTCTGTATTCAGGGCAACGCGCTTCAGAGCTCTTGCCAGTATTGGCCTATTCAGACGATGAGCAACTGTTTTTCATGGAAGACCAGAGTGTTGGCTTTGGTTTTCTATGTGACCCATTGCCGGGTGGTGATGAGTCTGTTGCAGACAGGGTTAATGTTCTACTCAACAACGACTGGCCAAAAGACACTTTGCTGCAATTTGGCCTGTACGCATCCCCTGATATTCAAACCGACCTTCAGCGCATGATGGGCTTACGGCATCGTCAATCCGATCCATTGCTTAGGGCGTCGATACGCAAACGTGCGGACTTCCTCGATGGGGGCACGGTTCAACCGATAGAAGAATCGACTCAGACTCAGGTACGCAACTTTCAACTGATCGTCACCTGCAAATTGCCTTTGGAAAGCCCTATACCGACGGAGCGTGAGTTGAGTCGAGCATCCGCGCTTCGAGCTTCTTTCTCTCAGGCGTTGGCAACGGTTGGTTTTCGCGTCACTGAGATGACTGACCGAAACTGGATCGCGGCATTAAGTGCGCAGCTTAACTGGGGAAAAGATGCTTCCTGGCGCAATCCATCACCCATTCGAAGTGAGGCTGATAAACCACTTCGAGAGCAAGTGTTGGATTATGACCGAGCTATCAAGGTGGATAGCCAAGGTCTAATGCTGGGCGATTACCGAGTTAAAACCTTATCGTTTAAACGCTTGCCTGAGCGGATCTGGTTTGGTCATGCCGCAAGTTTTGCGGGCGATATGATGACGGGTAGTCGCGGTTTACGCGGAAGCTTTTTGCTGAATGTCACCATTCACTTTCCTTCAGCCGAGGCCATGCGATCTCGTTTAGAGACGAAGCGTCAATGGGCGGTCAATCAGGCCTATGGCCCGATGCTCAAGTTTGTGCCGGTGCTTGCAGCCAAGAAAAAGGGATTTGATGTTCTTTTTGAAGCCTTGCAAGAAGGTGATCGTCCTATTCGGGCAAACATGACCTTAACGCTGTTTTCACCAACTGAAGAAGCGTCCATCAGCTCTGTTTCAAATGCTCGAACTTATTTCAAAGAACTCGGATTTGAGCTGATGGAAGACAAGTACTTCTGTTTGCCCATTTTTCTGAATGCCCTGCCATTTGGTGCTGATCGCCAGGCGATGAACGACTTGTTTCGATTCAAGACCATGGCGACACGGCATGTGATCCCACTGTTGCCTTTGTTTGCGGATTGGAAAGGCACGGGCACGCCAGTGATTAACTTTGTTTCCCGTAATGGCCAGATCATGAGTGTGTCCCTTTATGACTCGGGCAGTAATTACAACTGTTGCATCGCGGCGCAATCAGGGTCGGGTAAGTCATTCCTGGTGAACGAAATCATCTCCTCCTACTTATCTGAAGGCGGGCAATGCTGGGTGATTGATGTTGGCCGGTCTTATGAAAAGCTGTGTGAAGTCTATGACGGTGAGTTCTTACAGTTCGGGCGGGACAGTGGCATTTGCTTGAATCCGTTTGAAATCGTTGAGGACTATGACGAAGAAGCGGATGTGTTGGTTGGGTTATTGGCCGCAATGGCCGCACCTACGCAGTCATTAACCGATTTTCAGATGGCCAACCTAAAGCGTCAGACCCGTGAACTGTGGGAGAAAAAAGGTCGTGCCATGTTGGTTGATGATGTGGCAGAGGCTTTGAAAAATCATGAAGACCGACGTGTGCAAGACGTGGGTGAGCAGCTCTATCCGTTTACGACACTAGGCGAATATGGCCGCTTCTTTAATGGCCACAACAATATTCGTTTCAAAAACCGTTTCACTGTTTTGGAGTTAGAAGAGCTCAAGGGGCGCAAGCACCTACAACAAGTGGTGTTGCTTCAGCTTATCTACCAAATCCAACAAGAGATGTACTTAGGTGAGCGTGATCGTCGCAAGATTGTGTTCATCGACGAAGCCTGGGATCTGCTGACTCAAGGTGATGTCGGTAAATTTATCGAAACGGGTTACCGGCGATTTCGAAAATATGGCGGCAGTGCTGTAACGGTAACGCAATCGGTCAACGATTTGTATGATAGCCCTACAGGTAAAGCCATCGCTGAAAACTCAGCCAATATGTACCTGCTTGGCCAAAAAGCTGAAACCATCAACGCGCTCAAAAAAGAAGGCCGCTTGCCACTAGGTGAAGGCGGTTATGAATACCTGAAAACGGTTCATACCGTCACGGGTGTCTATTCCGAAATTTTCTTTATTACCGAAATGGGCACCGGGATTGGCCGCCTCATTGTCGATCCGTTTCACAAGCTGTTGTACTCGTCCCGTGCAGAAGATGTAAACGCGATTAAACAGTTAACGCGCAAAGGCCTTTCTGTTGCTGATGCCATCTCTCAGTTGTTGAAGGAGCGAGGCTATGAATAAGACCACGCTTTGGCCATTTATGGCCTCTATTACTTTGTCTATTGCAGGCAGCGGTTTAATGACCAGCTGGCTCTTAATGAAAACACTCGAACCCATCCACAGCCAGTTGGCGTTAAGTACGCCCATTGCAGTCGTGGATTTTGGGGAGGCGGTGTTGTCACTAGGCCCCAATGCCAGCGAACAAGACATCGAGTCCAGGTTGCTTCAGACCAACCAGCAAATTGAAAAGTTAAAAGCGGCCGGTTTTATCGTGCTGGATGCCCAAGCTGTGGTGGGTGCAGATGATTCTGTATTCGTACCAGTAGGCTCAAAGGAGGTGTCTCATGCAGATACTCCGTAAAAGAATGCCTTGGCGGCCATACCTCATCCGGTTGACTGTTCTTGCGTTAATCATGGCCTTGGTAGGCACTTACGCCATGATGCGCTACCGAATAGGTATTGATACCCAGCAAGAGCGCTGCCTGCCTGATACCACGGTGTATCTGATTGACCTATGGAATAAAGAGCCCGTTAAGGATGGTTTGTATGCCTTCCACTCAAAAGGACTCGCTCCGTTATATACCGACGGTACTCGGATGCTTAAACGCCTAACAGGGATGCCTGGGGATGAAGTCAATGTGACGCCTGAGCATGTGCTGGTGAACGGTGCTGAAGTCTCTACCGGCATGGCATTAGCCCAGCGTCTTGGTGTGGCGGAATCACAATTTAGCCGCTCATTGACGCTGCAAGAAAACGAATATTGGTTTTCCGGCGAGGCTGCAACGAGTTTCGACTCCCGCTATTGGAATGCCGTTAAGCGCGAGCAGATTGTCGGTCGCGCTTGGTCGCTTTGGTAGGAGGTAGATGATGAGAAGACTATGTCTCTTATTTTTGTTGGTTGCTCCATTGTCTTGGGTTCAAGTGTCCTGGGCACAAGAGCCTTTTCTGTTGTCTGACGAAGACAAAAAGATCGTCGAAATGAGCCGCAGCATTTTACAAAGTTCTGTGGATGGTTCATCTGAATTTATCGAGCCTTTTTCACCGATTGAACAACCTGCGTCGCTCAAACACGACGATGAATGGTTGATATTTGCGTCGTCCTCACTGGGGGATTCCTCACTGAAGCAGCTATTTAAAGAGGCCAGTGCTACCGGCGCTATTGTGTTGTTTCGGGGAATTCCTGAAGGAAAGACCTTGGGGGCGGCTATCCGTGATTGGCATACCCTGATGACGGGGCTTGATCCTGTTCCTCAGGTTCGAATCGATCCTAAAGCCTTTGTGCACTGGCGGGTGACTAGCGTGCCTGCCATATTCCGCATAGAGGATGACAAGGTGACTGCAAGTGCACTAGGGGTTTACAGCAAGGACTGGTTGCAACGTCAAATTGAAACAGGCAATACCGGATCATTGGGTCAACGCGGTCCTATTCATTCCATTTTAGAACTGGATTTGATGCAAGTGGCGATGCAGCGCTTACAGTCGATTGACCTGGGCGCATTAAAGAAAAAAGCCATTGAGCGTTTCTGGTCTCGCCAAACATTTACTGAGTTACCCAAAGCCACGCAGTATCGGATAAGAATGGTTGATCCAACCATCGTCATGCAGCGGCCACTATTGGATGCTAATGGCCGAACATTGATCCCAGCAGGAACGCGTATTAACCCGCTAAAAGCCTTGCCGTTTACTCAGCAGCTTGTGGTGTTTAATGCGTCGAACGCTGAAGAAGTGGACGCAGTAGCGCATTGGCTTGAGACGCAAGATAGGACACTGCGCCGCATTACGCTTATCACCACGCAGCTCGACCGTGCCCAAGGCTGGAATCGCCTCAATGCGCTCGAAAAGACATTGGATAGCCCGGTTTACCTTCTCAATGCCTCGCTAAAGCAGCGCTTTGATTTGCAAGTCACCCCATCGTTTGTTCAAGCAAAGGGACTCGCGTTTGAAATAGAAGAAATTCCAGCAAAGGAGCTTGTTCATGAAAAAGCTCAATAATACGTATCGTCTGTTGCGGACTCTCGTTGTCATGTTTGTCCTGGGCGCATCTATTCCTGCTAAAGCCGAACTAACCTGCCCAGACGCGGGTTTATTGTCGGGTAAGTTGCTGACGGATGTTTGCTGGTCATGCATTTTTCCTATCCGGGTTGCAGGTCTTCCACTTGGCTCTGGCAGTGTCCCAAGCGGCGCATCAAACAAGTCATTTTGCTTATGTGAAGACAACTTAGGCGTGCCAAGGCCAGGTATTGTTACCAGCATGTGGGAGCCAGCGCGTCTGATTGAACTGGTCAGAACGCCGGGTTGCTCGCCTTCCCTGGGAGGGATTCGTTTACCGTTAGGTGATAGGCGATTGCAAGGTGGTCATGGCGAGGGTGAATACGATACCGGTGATCTCGCTTTCTACCATTACCATTATTATGCCTTTCCGCTTTTGGTCATGCTCGATTTGTTCATGGATGGCAATTGCAATGCCGATGGTTACATGGACTTTGACTTGATGTATTTGTCGGAATTGGACCCAACATGGCTGAACGATGAACTGGCCTTTTTTACTCAGCCTGAAGCTGCTGCCGTTGCCAATCCATTGGCTATTTCGGCTTGTACCGCTGACGCTGCCTCATCAACGCTTGGTAAACCCATCGACCAATTGTTTTGGTGTGCTGGCAGTTGGGGCCATCTCTACCCGTTATCTGGCCACACCTTAGCCTTTGGCTCAATAGCAGAAAACACCAGCCATTTAGCGGCGCGTGCAATCGCGGCTCAACACAGGCGTGGTCTTGCAAGGCGAACAATGGGGAACAGTGCGCTATGCCGACCTGTTATCGAACCCATGCTGCCGAAATCCCAATACAAGATGAGTATGTTCTTCCCTGTACCAGAAACTGAAAGTGCGCATGTCATCGGTGAAAGCACCATGAAATGGGGAGAGTGGCGAACGATCCCCGGTGCCGGTGAAGATGCGCTCTACATTTTGTGGCGCTGGCAAGACTGCTGTAACTCGGGAGGTTAACCATGAAACCAACACTTTTTACCCGAGTTTTAGCGGGTGTTTTATCAATCACTATGGCGTGCTTGCCCTTACATGGTGTGACCGCTGATGTGCAGCGCCAATCCGGCTTAAGCGGACAACAAGAAGGTAAGCAATTACTGCAAAACTGGACGATGCCCGCACTTAACGGCAATACATTGTTGGTGCCGAGTGGCAGTGGTAATGAGTCCATTAACTTGCAAGAGCTATTTCCTGGTATGGATCAGGGCTCATTAGATGTCTTAACGGGCGTTTATGGCTCTGATACCAGCATGAATCAATTGGGGACGCAGCGCCAAGAGAGCATGGCATCCGAGAGTGGCGCTACGGGTGAGGCGTTTCGTTCGCTACAGGAAATCAAAGACAGGTCGCGGCCAGATATGGTCAATGATCCGCTTTGGGCATTAACTGATGCGGTTCAAACTGACCCCAATCTATTAACCCAAAGCTTCCCCGGCTGTGAGTCTCAAGGTGAAGGCAGCCCAAATTACCAGCAATGTGACAGGCTCAATACAGCGGTTAACAGCTGCACTATTACTCACGATTACACGGCAGGCATTATTGAGCATGTTTCAGGACCGATGAACCTTCGCTCTTGTGGTGAGGGGTGTCTTGAAGTTTGGATAGGACGTATTGGCGACAACTACTGGAGTGGCCGTTGTAAAGTGTTTGAACAGGCCATCACACTCAAAGTCGTGAACCCCGATGCGATTACCTCAGCCGTTCTTGAGTACGCTAAATGGGATGACTACATGCAAGTTTGGCTTGGCGATCAGAAAGTCTGGTCTGGGCCGAACAATAACTTTCCACCAGAAACGGCAGGTCGCTGCGAGCTCAGTACCAGTTGGGAGCGCAATCCAAATACCGATCTCACTGCCAAGCTAAAAGCGGTAGAGCCCGGTTTAGAAGTGCCGATAAAAATTCGCGTATCGGTTACGGGTAGTGGTGAGGGGTATGCACGCATCAAGGTGCGCTTTGATCCAACCAAGGTGGTGATGAATGATAGTTGGTCGCCACAAGCCTGTATCGAACAAGCAGCGGATATCCCAGCTAAGTTTTCAGACTACAGCATTCAATGCACGGATCAGCCGTCTTCAACCAACGGATGTACGGTGGTTAATGGTGTTTCAGTTTGTGAATCCTACTTTGCCCCAAGCCCAGTGGCTGGCATATCGCCTTTGTGTCGGCGTGTACAAGTTAGTGTGGATGATGAAAGCTATAAGGGGATTGAAAATCAGGCCTGCCAAGTGCTTGAAGCGAACCCTTCCTGTGGCTTCATGTCGTCAGAATGTGCCGAAACCAATGATAGAGGTGAATGCATTCGTTTTACCGATACCTTTGACTGTGGATTGCAAACCAACGATCCAAAGTGCGTGGTATCCAATCTTATGCCGAGTAGTTTTGAGGCCTGTGAGCCTACTCAGACGATTACGCCATTTACTGAAACCAAGCATGTACCGGATTACCAGGTGTGTGAGAAGATCAGCACGCTTACTGAGTGTCAGTTAGAACGACGTGTATCCGCTGAAACCCATCAACAAAGCTGGTCCATTGAGCGCGGTTGCTTTAGCTCTGAAACGCTCAGCTTTGTTCCACAGCACAGCAGCACTATGCAAACTGGAAACGCGACGCTGAGAGTGTTTGATAATCAAAATACTGAGATAAAAATCACCGAGTCGCCGTCCAAGGCAAATGGCTGGAAAACGACACTCTCATTGACGGGCAACAAGGAGACGGTCACAGAGACGAAACCGTCCATTAAATACCCTGAAATGACCTGTCCAAAAGGAACCTTGGTTGGCTCATTGTGCAAGGTCGTTAATGGGTCGATTATTTCGTGGCATGAACCGCAGGAAGTCACGCGTTCCAGATGTGAGTCCGGCTGGAACAAAGTCGATTTCGAAACTTGCAGCCGAGAAGTTCAGAAGTGTTTGGCTCCTGCGAAACTGAGTGCTTCCTTGACCTTCTCTGGCAAATACTTAGAGCAAGACGTTGTTCATCAATCAAGTGATCCGGGCATAGACCAATGCTTGATGCAAACGGATCAGTTTACTGCGGTTCAGTGGCAGTGTTTGGATACAGGGACAAAACGAATCGACGGGTTAACGGTTGGTAGTGGTGAGTTGGCGAATCTTGGAAGTCTTTACCCGGCTGTTGTTTCGTCTCCTGCTCATTTAACCAGTCGTGGCAGCTCTGATGGACTGGGGCTCTCATGCTGGAGGGCAAGAGCGACCTACAATGCTTCGACTGCTCATCCAGAGTTCAACATGGGCAGCTCAGATAGCTGGGTAGATGCCAATGGTAATACACAAACCATCGTCAATAACGGACAAAACACGACCACCAATACGTGTGCCGCGCTGGAGCAAAACCCGGCCTGCCAGTATGTCAGAACCGAATGCACTGAAGGCGGGGCTGGTCATGAAGGCTTCTGCTATATCCAAAGTTTGGTGTATGACTGCGGACAAAGCGTTGAAGTGCAAAACGCTCGAATGGAAACTCAATACAACTGTGAGGGGCCAGTTCGCTGCATGGGCACAGATTGTTTAGAGCCAGAGTCAATCAAGCAGGCTAACTTTGCAGAGGCCGCTGCCATGCTTAATGCGGCGCAGTTTATGACCAATGATATGTCATGTACGGGAGCTGATGGCCAAGACAACGTCGAGTGTACGGTCTTTAAAGGTAATGCTGGCCAGTGCAAAAAAGCCGTTGGCGGTATAGTGGATTGCTGTGAAAAGCCAAGTGGCGTGTCGCTATCGGACTACATCACGATGATAGTGGCGGTCAACAAGCTTGATACGGCAGTCATGGCCATGAATCCGTCTTCGGCAATCTATGGTTCCTGGAATACGCTCAGGGAACCAATCACCAGTACTTGGAGTGCGGTCAAAGAGCCCTTTGTGTCTGCATGGGACTCTCTCATGGGGGCTGGGCCATCAACGGCTGCTGGCGCGGGAGCGGAGCAAGCTGCGACTGGCTTCATGCAGGTGTTGACCAACAAAACGGCTGAATGGGTAGGTACGACCTTTGGTTCGGGGGCGCAATCGGCACTGTTTAGTAACGTTGGTGGCGCGGTTGGAGCCGATGGTGTCGTATCGGGTGGTAACTTTGCGCTGGGTGGCGCTGCGGGCGCGGTTCTGAGTACGGTTATGACGGCCTACATGATTTATTCAGTCACTATGATCCTCATTCAGCTTATCTGGAAATGTGAGCAGAGTGAGTTTGAGATGAACGCTAAGCGGGTATTGAAGAGTTGCCATTATGTAGGCTCTTACTGCAAGTCTAAGTTCTTAGGTGCCTGTGTTGAGAAACGGCAGTCATATTGCTGCTTTACTTCGCCGCTTTCACGGATCATTCAAGAACAAGTTCGTCCGCAGTTGGGCCTTGGCTGGGGCAGTGCAAAGTCACCAAACTGCGAAGGTTTGACCGCGAGTCAGTTAAACCAGGTAGATTGGAGCCAAGTCAATCTGGATGAATGGATAGGTATTTTGTCGATCACGGGCAACCTACCCGAAGTACCGTCACTGGATCTGGAAAGACTCACTGGCTCAGGAAGTACGCTAAACGTGGATGGAAACCGTCAAAGTGCCGCAGACAGAGCCATTGAACGGCTAAACGGAATGGATGCCCAGAAACTGCGTCAGGTGGCGACGGAAGAAATTTCGGGGAATAACTAGAAGAAAAAATCTTTGTCAGCTCCAGTATATTTTGGAGCTGACATCGCGCTAGATGTTGCATTATATTTAGTAAAGAGAACGTTTTTGAGTACGGTTTATGGCTTTGCAAGTTTTGAACTGAGTAGTTTAGCTAATGACTTTTTAAATGTGCGTTAAATCGGTAATAAACTGTGCTGCATATTGAAGATATTCCTGTTGTGGCGTTCGAATTACATCCCATCTTTTAGCATAGTTAAGGGGCCTGTCGCGTTGTTTAGCGTATGTAAGAACAAGCCGACGCTTGGCACGGGATACACCAACAAAGAAAGCACACAGATTAGAATCTTGATCCCCAAAAAATATTTCGTTCTCAACGGCCAAAATTATCGTTGAGTCGAACTCCAATCCTTTGCTCTTATGGATAGTCAGAATACGCACAGCCTGATCATCAGAGAAACGAGTCAAGGCTTGAGGCAAGTCGGGGGTAAGTTCAAGCAATTCTTCAATGCGCGCTTTGGTATCTCCCAAAACTTCACCTAATCTGGCATGTGACTCATAGTCAGGCGAGAGAGCAACAAGAGTCTCCATTCCTATTTTCTTCAAAAATCTACACACAGAATCCCACCATCCCGAAAACGGTTCATCCAACAACTCGGCCATGGCGATGATTTTTCGCTGTTCCTTGAAGAAGCTTTGGAAATTTTGCCTGACGCTAGACTGCACCTCGTCATCGGCAAAGGGAATCAATTGATTCATCAGCCGAATCCAGGCTTTGGGCTCTCGCTGGCCATAGAGACAGGACAAATAGTCAACAACGAGCCTTGCGGCAGGTTCGACAGTAATATCCTGCATCTCCTGCTCATTCCGGTACGGTATTCCCCTAACTTCTAATGCCACCATCAGGTGATTGGCGTAAAGATCTAGTTGTTTGGACACTAATACGGCGATTTCGGATAACGGAACCTGTTCATTTCTTATCCACCCGGCAATCAAATCGGCCAAGTACTCAGCTTCACTCTGGGCATTCTCGAATTGCCACGCGAAGACCTCTCCCTCTTCACCAGCAAGTTGGTGATCAGGCATGACGGAAGCCGGATCGAGCACGCGAATTATCTCGTTCTGCATCCGAAGCAGGCGTGGTTTTGAACGAAAGTTTCGGTACATGTTTAATGGGACCGCTGAAAAATCCCTAGCGAACGTTTGGAAAATTCCGTCCAATGCACCTGCCCATCCCATGATTTTCTGCTTGGTATCACCGACAGCAGTGAGACGAATGCTCGTACCTTGGAAGGCTACCTTCACGAGTTCATACTGCTGATCCGTGCAGTCCTGGAATTCATCCAAGAAAACATCGCTGTAAGTTTGGCGTATGGCATTTCTTGCGACAGTGGAGGCCTTAAGAATTTGAATTGCTAGCGGTACAAGATCATGAAATGTAATTTGCCTTTTTGTGACTTTTCTTTCGCCAATCGAATAATCCAGATCAAGAGCATCATTACCAGTAAGCACTACTCGGAAACGATCAATAATACGCTTTGCAAACGCATGAAATGTGTAGCTATCAAAACGGGAAGCCAATTCTTGTCCACAGCGTCGCTGGATTCGCTCCTTCAAGTTTTTGCTGGCGTCAACTTTGAAAGAGATAGCGAGTATTCTCTTCGGATAACGGCAGGTTCCGGTTCGTAGGAGGAAGTCAGCTCTTTGTGCAAGCATTTCCGTCTTGCCCGCGCCCGGCCCCGCCGTCAGTGCAAGACAGCGCGCTTGTTCCTTCGCAGCCCGCAGTGCATTGGGTTCAAGCGTTAGCCCATCCGAAGGCAGCCATGCATCTACAGCAATCACTCGGGCAGTTCCGCAAGCTTGGCGATCACGGCATCAGTGAGTCGTCCAAATGATTCAGGCATGTTCGCCAGCAAATCCTCGTCGCTTAGTTGAGCGAGAGCATCGATATGAGCAGCGGGCTTGCTGCCCAGTTTAAAAAGCTTGTGATACGTAGAGAAAAGATTTAACTCGTCATAGCTATATTGGGATGGGTCATGATGGCTCTTGCCCAACACGGCTTTAATCGTTGAGTCATCCGGAACTTCCTGCTGAACACCGTAAGCATCTGGGAAAGCAAGGAGCATTGAAAAATCTAAATCCATTGGAAATGAGAAAAACACACCACGCATTTCAAGCTCTGCAAATACACTCTTAGTACCGTTTTCAAAGAAATGGTGGGTACGAACAGGTACTTTGTCATCATTCCAATCTGATAAAGAAAAAGTATTTGGCAGAACTTTTTCAGGTTGATATAAGCCAAGTTGGTTATTTACATACTTTATTCTTCCCCAGCCCGCTTGATATCTGCCCACATCTAAATCGAGAAGGGTCAAAAATGGGATTTGCAGTGCTGATAACAGGCGCCAAAAATGGTTGACATGCCTACCTCCAAGCGGAGCAATCGTAACCGCTGACTCATCAACTGGCGCACCCTTCGCTTGGAAAAGGCGCGGTAGTACAATTTCTTCGCTATCCCCTTCACCCAACACAACCAAACGTGAGAAGTAGATCTCAGGGAATGCCTGGACAGCCTCGCGTACAAACTTGTGCGCTTCATCGGTTTTAGCGGGTAATTGGATTTTCGTAATTCTTGATTGCCGGGTTTCGGTAAGTCGAAGATATCGAATATGTTCCGGATCGACACGTCGTAACATTGACGGAGCATGCGTAGCGATTAGGGCCTGAGCATCCTCGTTGCTCGTCATGGAGTTCAGAGCGCTGACAATCCGCCCCAGATAGTGAGGCGAGAGGCTGTTCTCTGGTTCCTCAAGGGCAATCAAAGTAAAGACTGGCGGACGCAATTTTTCTGGGTCAAAAGAGCCGTCCTCACCGGCAAGGACAGCACGCCCAATTGCTTGAGATGAAAGAACCAATGACAGATAGAGCATCGACTTCTGGCCGTCACTGAGTCGGGAAAAATCGACAAGATGTTCATCATGTCCAGGCGAGAATGATACGGACAAATGACGAAGCAACGCCTCGATCTCAGATGCCACAAAAGTAATCTTGGGATCTGTAAAGTAGCTGCCTTTATGAAGGGTGCTCCATGTTTTCTTCAGGTGGGCACTAAAAGCATTGACCGAAGGATTAGCAGCCAAACTCTCACTAATCTGGTCGGTGAACCCTTTGACCTCCTCCCGTTCATTTTCCCAGTTCACTGCCCGTAGCAAGCGGCCAAGCAGCGCGTTCGTTCCATATGCTATGTGGTCAGTCGGATCTCTTCTTGCGGGCAGATAGTGGACTTGTATGTGATTTCGTTCAGACCTGGGAACCGTTTGAGGATTTAGAGGCGAACCATCCGGGCCAGCTTCAAGCACATACACAAAAGTCTCATCAATATCCCCATCTAGGCCCATAGTGGCACTTAGGCGATATCGTACCCTAGGAATTCCGTCAGGGTCATCAAGGCGCATGTGGCTGAAATGGGGAGCAACGGTCGAGTTATCTTCTTCATCCTCCAACTCGGTGAACACGAAGTCCGCCTCAATCCATAACTGCCTTTCTTCGGGCGCTTCTTGTTCATCGTGCGGAACATGGAAGTCTGAGCGCTGAATACGGCGTAATGATGGATCAAATGCAAACAGTCGGCACAAAGCCTGGAGTGCAGCAGTCTTGCCTGACCCGTTGGGGCCAATCAGATAGGTAATATTTTCCAGTGTCAGTTCTGTTGGTTCAGCACCAAAACTCTGAAAATTTGAAACCCGAATACTGTGCAGTTTCATTTTTTTATCCTAATACATATGGCCCGAAAAATTTAATCTTCCTGTTCCATGGGTGATTTTTACAGAACAAGAATTCCCTACACTCGAGCCCGTGCACGTTCTCTAGCCTTAAGCTCTATGCGTTGTGATATTTGGCTATACAGCTGGGCTTCCTCATTCTCTCGATCAGTGACAGTCACAACCAAGGCATAGTCTTCTTGTTCGAAACTCAACGCCTCACCCCAATCTCTATCTTGTCGAGTAATTACAACAAACCACTTTTCAGAAGGCTTCGGCTGTTTAATCCGCCAAGTTGAAGATTGAACCGTACCTTTACCTCTTAATTCAGCACTTATGTCCCTATTGCTTGTAGCATCATCATTTCTGGTTTTAGTTTCATCCTGAGTACTGTGATTGAAATGCCTTTGAACAGACTCAAGCGACTGATCTTTGACTAACCTAAAAGACATTTTAGTGGCCACATAGTCTATCCTAGTTGTCCTGACCGCTGGACAATAAGACAGAGTAACTCTAATTTCTCTGGAAGCACGCTGAGACCTTAAAAAATCATCGGGAAGCGGCAGTTCGAAAAAGTGATGCGAGTTGTTTTCTATTTTCTCTTCAGCCATTAAGACAACGGCATTTTGTGAAGATCTAAAAAGCTCCCCCTCATCAACAGCACCATAACCAGCTATATCTCTAAACGCATCTCGTCCATTTGCGCTCCTATAAGATTTCTTCATATCTTCAGGAAAGCTGCTTTCAATCTCCGACAGCATATTCGCATGATTAACCAGTAGTGCTCTGAGCAAATTAGCAGAAGCCTTCGGGTAGTTATTCAATAAACGACCTGCAAGATGGGTAATGTAAGGTGCCGCAAAACTTGTTCCGCTAATTTCGCTAAACAATGTGTTCCCAACGAATAGACTATTGCAGGTCAATACCCCCATGCCTTTCTTAACATCCTTCAGTTCGTTGCCTATTCTTATAGGAGTAGCCAGGTTTCCACCAATAGCTACCAGTTCGGGTTTAATTGCGCCTTTAATAGATGGACCGTGACGTGTAAATGGCGATGGTTGATTTTCTGTAGCTGGAGCCAATTGACTAATTTCAGGATACCGTTGAGCATCGAAAGTCGCGTTATGTCGAGCCAAGCTGCCCACTGTTAGAACGTTTAGTGCCGGAGCTGGATCTATGATGATACTTTCGTCAGCTAGAAGGTATTCTGGATACTCGTTCCTCCAGCTATGTCTTGGCACATCTGGATCGATAGAGCCTGAGAAGTTTCCAGCAGAAACGACAAATAAGATATTGAAGTCCCTAGCCAATTTATCCAAGACATACGCAATTCCTCGAATATGGCGATTATCGTAAGGTGCATTGGAATTCCCTAACGACAAATTGAAAATCCGACATTGGTGTTCCTCGACAAAATAGGTTACAGCTTCAATGAGCGTTTTTTCGATAGAACTGGAGTCAAATTCTGCATTCTCATCAAGAATTCTACCATTGAAAATCCAAAGTTCAGGGTGCCAATAATTTGTTGAGTTACACGCTTCCAAGTCACCATACAGAGCTACACCAGCAACAGCAGTGCCATGACCATTCAAATCCATGCCGTCTGTATCACCAATAAAGTCTGCACTTTCCGCAATTGCGGGTGCCAACAGGGGGTGGTTAGTATTTACTCCGCTATCAAGGACGCAAACTCTTGCAGCTTGATGAGTAGGGGATTGTATTCCTTCAGGAATTCTATTGATGTCACAATTTAGTTGGCTATAGCGAATACCGCTCTTGGGGGGCAGATCAACAAGTCTGACATCAGAGTGATTCAGCAGTAGATTAACCTGACTAGAGTTAACCTCCAAACGGTACATTACTAAGCTATCAAGGTTAACTTTATCTGTTCGCCGTATTCCGTTATGAGCTAGCCAACGCTCAAATGCATCACAAGTGCTTAATCTCTCTGGGTGATGAGCAACAGCTACAGGCCAAAGCTCTACATCTAAGAGAAACTTCTCTGATCTTGGTAAGCCATGCCTTCTTAGAGCCCAACTTTTCCGGTCATCACTTGTCCAGTTATCGATTCCCTCTATGGCCTCGAGAATCTGCTTGTACGTCAATTCTGTCTCGTCCAAACCTAAGCGTTGCAGGTGATCTTCAAACACAGTCATTCCGGTTTCATCAACAAAAACAACACACAGATGATTGTCTTCTTGGCTTACAAACTCGATACCATGTTTGTTTAGATGGGTAATATCGAGAAGTCCTGTATAACGAATTTTCAGTACAAAATTACCCGGACGTGACGTTTGCTGATTTTGTGCGAATCTGATTGATTCAGTTAAGTCTCTAGATAATTTTTGACCATGCCCCCGAAGATCACCTCGTGGATGTTTTGGGATATTGACTTTCCTTGTTCTACGTTCATTTTCAAGCAGTTCTCTTTCAATCTTAAGATGTTCATAATTAGCCATTCCTAGTCCCTTTTTTAACTTTCTCGAGAAGCTGCTTGCTTCAAGTCCTTAACGGTCAAAAATTCCTGACTACGTAGGATCATCCTTTTTACTGCTCTACGAACAATACGTTCAATATCAGCGCCACTCTTTGTAGAAAATATCCCGAGGATAGATTTATCATCTAACTCAAATTGGCGACGTACACCACGCAATTTGAGTGAAAGAATTTGTTGTATTTGCAGCTCATCAGGTAATGGGAAGTCAATTTTTTCATCGAAGCGTCGCCAGATAGCACTGTCTAAAATGTGCTCATGGTTTGTAGCTGCTAAAATTAGACTCTTCCCTTGATAAGCGTCCATCATCTGAAGCACTGCGTTAACGACGCGGCGTAACTCACCATGTTCACCTGAGTCAGAACGTTCTTTGCCTATGGCGTCAAATTCATCAAATAAAACCACCATAGAATGTTCAGAAACAAAATCAAAAACTTTGCGAAGATTCGCGGCTGTTTCACCCAAAAAAGAAGATACCAACGCATCGAGACGAACAATTGCAAGAGGTAAATCAAGCTCAAAAGCAATGACCTCAGCTGCTAAGGTTTTCCCGCAACCTGGAGGACCATGAAAAATAATTTTTCCAGAAGGCTTCATTCCAAAACTTCTCAGTACATCGACACGGCGGTGTTCCTCAAGAAGTTCCTCGATGGGTGCGATACTAGATTCAGGTAAAACCATTTCTTCTATTGGTCGCTGAGCTTGTCGAACATCTAAAAGTGGTAGTCCTCGCTCTTTATCTACAGGAGGAGTAGGCAAAGCGTTACGTCCATTTTGTTTAAGCGGTCTTAAATGCTCACCATACAATATCTGCTCAAGATCATTTGCAAGAAGGTGATGTTGCTTTTGACGCTCATCTTGAATAACAGCTTCTGAAGCAAGCCGAAAGGCCTCGGAATCACCAATGGCTCCAGCCCTAATCAACTGTCTCAGTATTTTACCGTTAGCCACTATTATTCCCCTTTGCAATGTTCATTTATAATCGAATTACTCAGTCGTTTATCGTATTAAATACTAATTATTTCATCATATTAATAACGATTTAAAATAATCAGACGTAACTACTTAGTATTATCTGAGGCTATGATGGGGCTTAGCCCATTCGATTTTGCATAATCCAAAATTAGTATTTCTATCATAGACGCTTGAGAGCGATGTTCTTTTTCCGCTGCTGCTTTTAGCAACAGCTTGATTTCTTTAGATGTTCGTATTGACAAAGTCTCTTCTTTGGAACGCGACACTGTGCTTCTCCATGATAAATAAGCAATACAATGTACTGCATTATGCGTACATTGTATACTGTTTATTGAACTCATTACCGATAGCATGGATAGCGATATAGAGCCCCTTCGAGAGGGGCTGGTTGATGGGAGCCTAGTTGGCTAGTTGGCGGGGTTATCTGTTTCCTCTTCAGTGATATCGTCATCGGTTGAAGGCACCGCTTGCTCAACTTCTGCTTCTTTACCCTTAGCTTGGGCTGATTTTCGTGCTCGAATTTCGATATCAATTATGCGTCGAGCCAGTTTGATGATGCGCTGTTGCCATGCGTAGTTGCCATCAACACGTTGCTTGTTGCTAAGCACGCTAGATAACCAGAGTGTGTCCATTGAGATCATTAACGCATCGAGTTTGCGAACTAAACCGACAAACTGGCCAACCTGAGGCGAGCTGATTTTGGCGTTGAAGGTAATTGGGGCGGTGTAGTCAGGTACTTCATCGATGCCGTTGGACTCCATCATTTTGTCCAAACGAGCTTGTTCGTTGTCTACCGCCTTAGCGCAATCCTCGATCAACTGGCTAATGATCTGCTCCACTTCATCAATTTCGTTATCATCGCCAATGATGCGCAGGATGACATCGATTCCGTAAAGCGCACTGACCGTCCGTCTAAAAACACGGTCAACGACACGTTGCGCCTGTAAGCTATTAATTGTGAATGATTGTTCAAAGATGGGCTTCGAGTAATTGGGTTTTGCTTGGGCCATAAGTTTGCTCCTGATATGACAATAATCAGTCCCTAGCCTAATCCTCTGTGAGGTAATGGCCTTTCAGCTAGGTGGAAGAATTGAGCATCTTTCTAACTATCCTGTCTGTATAAGACGGTTACACTGACTATCAAATATTGCTGATCTGTTTCAGTGATATCTGCGCCTGAGAGCATGAGCTCAAAGGAAGCCCGCCGCTGAGTTTTCTCAGTGGTACTAAGAGGTAGCTAGCCTCCTTAAACAAATAGCCTGCATGTTTTTACATGCTCAACCATGCGTTCCTTACGGTTCGCCTTTTCACCACCCAACTGGGGGAGTTTTCCCCAGTTGGGGGTGACTCCTTCACAACCTAATTAAGGAGTCACCAATGGAATATATCTTCGGATTTATTATCCAAGTCGCAGGCATTATGTTGCTTGCAAAACTGAGCTGGTCGCTTTTGCGATTGGTTGCTCGTCAAAGCGTGCGCCCGTTTCGATTTGTACTCACTCAAATCAAGCGATTGTTCACACCAACACCAAAACGTCGTCCAATGGCAGTGCCTAAAGCTCCTGGTATGCCCCGTTTGACATCTGCGTTTTACAAAGAGCCACATCAGTACGACATGGCTTTACTCGAAATACCAACCTATCTGCGTCGTCAGTCTTCTTTGCCCAGCCGGGTAGAAGCGACTGTGTGCACAGAGTTCAACTAAGACGAGGAGAACATCATGAAAAACCAAGTAACACTCATAGGCTACGTTGGCTCTGAGCCAGAGACACGAGCCTATCCATCAGGTGATTTAGTGACCAGTATTTCACTGGCCACTTCTGAGAAATGGCGCGACCGTCAATCCAATGAGCTCAAAGAGCATACGGAATGGCATCGGGTCGTTTTTCGAGATCGTGGTGGATTTAAGTTAGGGCTCAGGGCAAAAGATTTAATCCAAAAAGGAGCGAAGCTTTTTGTTCAAGGGCCTCAGCGCACGCGCTCATGGGAGAAAGATGGCATTAAGCATCGATTGACCGAAGTGGACGCGGACGAGTTTCTGCTTCTTGATAGTGTGAACAAAGCATCTGAGCCATCACCAGCGGATGATGCGAGCTCCCAAGCTAATTGGGCACAAACTTATCCTGAACCAGATTTTTAATCGAGCAAAAACGCTTTAACCCAGCCGGGAGTACTTTCCCGTCAGGGGCAGACTCCCACTTTGATTGTCGGAGTCCACAATGGAAAAACCAAAGCTAATCCAACGCTTTGCTGAGCGCTTTAGTGTCGATCCAAACAAGTTGTTCGATACCCTAAAAGCAACAGCATTCAAGCAACGTGACGGTAGTGCACCGACCAATGAGCAGATGATGGCGCTCTTGGTGGTTGCAGATCAGTACGGCTTGAACCCTTTCACCAAAGAGATTTTTGCGTTCCCTGATAAGCAAGCTGGAATTATTCCAGTGGTAGGTGTCGATGGATGGTCTCGCATCATCAATCAACACGACCAGTTTGATGGCATGGAGTTTAAGACTTCAGAAAACAAAGTCTCACTGGATGGCGCGAAAGAATGCCCTGAATGGATGGAATGCATCATCTATCGGCGCGACCGTTCGCACCCAGTCAAAATCACTGAGTATCTGGATGAAGTCTATCGACCGCCTTTTGAAGGTAACGGCAAAAATGGCCCTTACCGTGTAGATGGTCCATGGCAGACGCACACTAAGCGAATGCTAAGACATAAATCCATGATCCAGTGTTCCCGCATTGCGTTTGGCTTTGTGGGAATTTTCGATCAAGACGAAGCGGAGCGAATTATCGAAGGCCAAGCAACACACGTTGTGGAGCCATCAGTGATTCCACCCGAGCAAGTTGATGATCGAACCCGAGGGCTTGTTTACAAGCTTATCGAGCGGGCAGAAGCTTCAAACGCTTGGAATAGTGCATTGGAATATGCCAATGAACATTTTCAGGGTGTTGAACTGACGTTTGCGAAACAAGAAATATTTAATGCACAACAACAAGCAGCCAAAGCGCTCACACAGCCTTTAGCTTCTTAGCGCCACGCATTCATTTTACTAACCCTGGCGGGATTATTCTCCCGTCAGGGGGAAGGTCTCGTCTTTTTTTTGGAGATCTTCCATGACTAAATCAGCCTCACTTTTTCGCTTGGTATTGGTTGTTGCCCTTGTCGTAGGTTCGATTCAAGCCGGTAAAGCGGCAATTGATTCGGTTCAAGCAAGTGTTGTTCAGCACCAAACAGCGTTAGCACAAGCTGCAAAGTAACCACTTAACCCTGAAGGGGAGTTCTCTCCTTCGGGGGAGTCTCCCCCTCAAAGGAGACAATATGAAGGTTATCGACCTATCACAACGTACTCCTGCATGGCACCAGTGGCGCATTGCAGGGGTTACGGCATCTGAAGCCCCAATTATTATGGGGCGTTCACCCTACAAAACACCTTGGCGATTATGGGCAGAAAAAACTGGATTCGTATTACCGGAAGACCTGTCGAATAATCCAAATGTGCTTCGCGGTATACGGTTGGAGCCTCAAGCAAGGCGAGCATTTGAGAATGCGCATAATGACTTTCTTCTGCCGTTATGTGCAGAAGCCGATCATAACGCAATCTTTCGAGCCAGCTTTGATGGCATCAACGATGCGGGCGAACCCGTTGAACTGAAATGTCCTTGCCAGTCAGTTTTTGAGGATGTGCAAGCTCACCGAGAACAAAGCGAGGCGTACCAGTTGTATTGGGTACAAGTACAGCATCAAATACTGGTCGCCAATAGCACGCGTGGTTGGTTGGTATTCTATTTTGAGGATCAACTGATTGAGTTTGAAATACAACGAGACGCGGCGTTCTTAACTGAGTTGCAAGAAACAGCGCTACAGTTTTGGGAGTTAGTACAGACCAAAAAAGAACCGTCAAAATGCCCTGAGCAAGATTGTTTTGTTCCCAAGGGTGAAGCCCAATACCGTTGGACATCGCTGTCTCGACAGTATTGCTCAGCACATGCCGAAGTGGTCCGACTGGAAAATCACATTAAATCTTTGAAAGAGGAAATGCGAGAAGCTCAGTCAAAATTGGTCGCCATGATGGGTAACTACGCTCATGCGGATTATGCTGGGGTCAAACTCAGCCGCTACATGATGGCGGGCACGGTGGACTATAAGCAATTGGCCACCGATAAGTTAGGCGAGCTGGATGAACAGGTTTTAGCCGCTTACCGAAAAGCGCCACAAGAGCGGTTGCGCATCAGCACCAATAAGCCAGATCAGCCCGTTGAAACACCAATCAAAATCAGCCTTGAGCAAGAGAACTTGGTTCTGCCAGGTGACTCGCCGAGCTCATTTTATTTTTAACGTTCACTTGGAGCCGATTTCGGCTCCTTTCTCATGCGCTTACATCGAGTGCATCAGAAAGCAGTTTCACTCGTAGCCAATGCTGGGTACGAATGATAGAGCGAGCTGAACTCTTACATACACAGCCATACCACAATCAACACACCACCCGACGGGGACTTCATTCCCTGTTGGGGCATGGGGCCTCGTCAAAACAGATGAGGTTTACCATGACTGAACAATCTCCATTTTTGGTTCAAGTGAATCAAGCGTTTAATGTCCCGGCTCCTGATGCTTTCGTTCTGGAAGGATTTAGTGCCGACACTACCCATCCAAACATTCCCGTTCGCAAGGACGAGTATGTTTTTAGAAAAGAAGACTTACGTGACGTATTGGCGTTTTTGTCTAACCCAGACGGTGACGGTTTGTATATTACAGGCCCCACTGGATGCGGTAAGACCTCGCTAATTTGCCAAGTTGCTTCTCGATTGAATTGGCCTGTTCAGCAAATTACTGCGCACGGTCGATTGGAGTTGTCCGATCTTATCGGTCACCACACGCTGGTTAATGGCAACATGACCTTTGTGTATGGACCGCTGGCACTGGCTGTAAAGCATGGCCATTTGCTGATCATTAATGAAATGGATCTTGCTGAGCCTGCTGAACTGGCTGGGCTCAATGACATTTTGGAAGGTGCCCCGTTGGTCATCGCACAAAATGGCGGTGAGATCATCATGCCACATAACAAGTTTCGTTTTATCGCAACCGGCAACAGTGCGGGCAGCGGTGATCAAACGGGCTTGTATCAAGGCGTGCTTCAACAGAATTTGGCTTTCCTTGATCGCTTTAGAATCATTGAAGCGACCTATGCAGAGCCATCTGTAGAGGAAGCCATTCTGGAGAACGTTGCGCCGAGCTTGCCAGAAGTCTTTCGCCAAAAAATGGTGAAGGTGGCTGGTGACATTCGTCGTCTTTTTATTGGGGGCGCGGATGGCGGTGCGGAGCTTAGTATCACCATGTCCACTCGGACCTTGGTGCGCTGGGCAAAGTTAACACTTGCTTTTAAAGGTGCTCCTAACGCAGTGGAGTATGCACTGGTTCGGTCTTTGACGGCTCGTGCTGAGTTGGAGCAACGAGAAGCCATTCACCGTATTGCCGCTGATGTCTTCGGTGACCATTGGGAGGATTGATGATGGATAAGTGCTTTGCTCTTTACCGTTACAGTCATTCTGATGGGACAGCCAAAGAATGGGCCATTTACGTTGGATCAGATACCCAGGAGATTGAAGTTTGGTTTGGAAAAGCCGGTCAATTGTCGCAGCAGCGATTGATTGACTCGACTGATCCTAAGGCTGAAGCAGACCGAAGAATCAATGAGAAAATCAACAAGGGTTATCGATTTGTTGGACAAGTCGGCATTGATCATCAAGGGCGGCCATTTGAACTCTCAAATGCGCTTGATAGCGTCGCGTGCGCCAATAACGTCAGTTGGGAGTTTCGTACTCGCAAGGACGTCAATGGCCAAATCTCGCTGGCGCAAAAAGCGTTGTTCGATATGGCAAAGCTGCTTGAAGCCTATGGCTTGGCTGTTATTGATGATAACCAGGTCAGGATTGGAGAATGGTCATTAGGGTTTTGCAAAAGCGGATTACCTAGTACCAATCAAATCAGCATGGTGTCAGGTGAAGGCGCTGGCATTGTTAACAATGATGATGGCCCGTGGCCATTGTTGCTGTTACTGGCCTTTAAGCGTCAATTACCACCACTGTGTTCGCTAACAGTAGCGAGTCCTGAAGGGATAGAAGTATCCGACCAACTGAAGTTGGAAAAAGATGTATTGCGGTTGCTAGGCAGTGATTTAGAGCGGGTTCGCCCGATAGCTGAAGCACTGGACTTAATGCCTGTGAAAATCGATCTCAACCAATCGTCGCCTGATTCGCAAAATTACTATTTCTGATAGTGGTATTGGCATTAGCGCGTCAACTACTACCACCCAAACGGGGGCCATTGCTCCTGTTGGGAGTGGTGCGTCCCCATCTTACATGAGGATGCACTATGAGTATTAAAACCCTCGACAAACTTTTGATTTGTCACATCGACTGTTCCATCTGGAGCGGTAGAAAAAAACTAAGGCCTGAAGATTTCAGATTAGCCAATGGCAGCCAACTTCCACCGAAGGATGTTGCCAGCTTAGGGAGTAAAAAAATTTGCGACCCAGAGGCATTGGCGAACTTTGAAAGGCTTAAGAAAGAAGCGCAGCGCTTGTGTGAGCAAGTCGGTGTGCGGTTTTTAGGTGGCTATGCCGTCCCTGAAGACCGAATTGATCAGATTGTTCCAGAGCTTGACCGGATCGGTCAGGAGTTTGCGCAGTGCAAGCAGTTGTTCTTGGACAACTATGATCAGGTGACGTTTGACTGGGTTGCAAAACACCCGGAATTTGCAGATGCAATCCGGCGTGCGTTGTCACCCATCGAAGACGTGGAACAACGGCTTCAGTTCGATTATGCCATTTATCGAATGCAACCAGCTGAACAAGCTGGTGGATTAGATGACAAGGTCAATGGTATGGGACACACCCTCTTTAGGGAGGTGGCTCGTGATGCCAATGAACTGTTTGAGCGTTCCGTTGCAGGTAAGAATCAAATCAGCCAGCGAGCTCTTAATCCTCTGAAGCGGTTAAGAGACAAGTTGGATGGTTTGTCATTCCTGGATCACCGAGTTCAGCCAATGGTTGAAGCGATGGACAATTTATTTGTTCGTCTGCCGAAGACCGGCCCTGTGACAGACAATCTCTATCACGAACTGATGGCGACCATTTTAATTTTGTCTGATCCAGACAAGATGAGAATGCACGGTGAAGGTCAATTGGATATCAGACAACTGATGCCCAAACCTGAACCTAAACCCGCACAGGCAGTATCTGCTCAGGCAGATAACTTACGTGCAATACCCCAACCAACCGTCAGACCAAACCTTGGTTCGACTGTACCAAACTCATTTTATTTTTAACGTCCTTGAGGGCATGTTGCCCTGAAGTGCGCATGTCCTCTGAACTATGTAAGAGGAAATTATGCAATCAACCATCCATAACCCCAGCCAACTGAACCAGTTTGAAGCACATTTTCGTGGTGTGGCTGATGCTGTTGAAAGTGAATCGATACCAGAACTGGCGTGTTGTCGAATGTTAGTACAACGGTCGTACTCAACACATAGTGTCGTGATCCCCAAGAACCCTGTGTTGATCGCAGATGCGGACGCACAAGGAGCTTGGGTAACCGCTATGGTATTTGTTCCAAACATGGCATTGCAGCAAACCGCTCATGAGCGGGCCTGGCTGCAATATCAACACGAGGTGTCTACTCAGTTACAAGACCAGTACGGTCTGACATTGGATGACATCCTGAGTTTAGACCAGCTTAAAACGTCATTTGAGCAGCATGAAAGTCCTGCTGAATTGGTAGCTTGGTTAGGTCAAAAATACGACCTGGATAAGCTAAAAGCACAGGTTTAAACACCCACATTCCCAGCGGGGAAACGCTCCCGCTGAGGGAGTATTCCCCCTAATGATTAGGAGACTCCCATGAATCATCCATTAAAAAACGCACTACCAATCGTTGCCGCAGCTTATGGCGAAAAGTTTGGTGTGAAGGTGCTTATTCAAGGACAAGATGCGTTTACCGATGGTGATCGGATTGTGATCCCAACAGCAAACCCAGACGACCCACACTATCAACAGATAGCTTGGGGTTATCTGGCTCATGAAGCGGCGCATATTCGGCATACTAATTTTGACATGGTGCAGAAGGCGTCGTCCAAGCCGATCCGTAAGGCACTTCTCAATATTATTGAGGATGTTCGCATTGAAAACGAATTGGCAAAGGATTACCCCGGAACCCGGCGCAGTATTTCGCAAGTGATTGAGTACATGGTGGACACTCAGCAAATGAGTGTACCTGAACAGCTTGAGCCTGCATCTAACTTGCAAGCCTGGTTGTTGTTCCGCTTGAGATGCCATTTTCTGGGCCAGAAAGCGCTGACGCCTTTGTATCAAGCAGTTGATGAAAGAGTCAGACAACTCTTTCCAGCCGCAGCGATGAGCCGGTTAAGTGCCATGCTGACAGCAGTGCCTAGCTTAGGGTCTACAGGTGAAGTGCTAAAACTTGTCGATGCCATCGTTGCCATGTTGGAAGAAGAATCTCGTCCACCACAGGATGAGTCGGATGCTGATAGCGGTAATGACATTGGACAAGATGCGAGTAATGACAGCAATAACAGTAGTGACAGTCAAACCCCAGAAGCAGCATCGTCTGCAATGGGGGATGCCGCTGAAACGGGTGATTCAGATAACTCTGATCAAGCTGACAATTTGCGACAAGCCTTAGAGGCCAGTGCCGCTCAGTTTGAACCCGATACCTTTGCCCAAGTGGCAGAAGTGTTGTCGGAACAAGCTGAAGGACATCAGGGCGTTACACCACTCAGTTTGCCTCAAGCAGAGCAGGCTATGTTGGGTGATGAGGCCATTTTGACCTTATCGGCGTCTGAGTCGGCTCAAATTCGAGCCCGACTTAGGGGCATGGTTCAGTCCAGTCAGGACAATCGGAATCATGCCAAACGGCACGGTCTTCGAGTTGCAACCCATCGTCTTGCCGCTTCACAAGCAGGTGAGTCGAGATTGTTTATTCAAAGGCAACCTCGCATTGCGCCTAATGCTGCTGTGCACTTGCTGGTCGATATATCGGGTTCAATGGGTAAACCCATTGGCGAAGGTAATCGAAAGTACTTTCATGTTGCCAATGAAGCCGCTTTGGCTTTGGCCATGGCACTGGAAGGCATACCGGGTGTTGTACCTGCGGTCAGTTATTTTCCTGGTATTCATCAGGAAGTTTCTATCGCGTTATTGCCCAAGCAATCGGTTCGACATCGGGCCGCCTGTTTTGACCAAAAACCACGAGGTTGTACGCCTATGGCACAAGCGATGTGGTTTGCGGCAAACAGTTTGTTAGCGCAAAAACAGAAGCGAAAGCTAATGATAGTGCTAACGGATGGTGACCCAGATGATTGGGCTGCCACGCATGACATTGTTGACCGGTGCAGACGCAGTGGCTTTGAGCTGCTGGGGATCGGGATTCAAACACGCAGTGTTGAGAAATTCTTTCCTCAAAGCATTGTGATTAATGACGTCAAAGATCTAAAGCGTGAGTTATTCGAAGTAACACAACAACTGTTAATTCAGTAACCACATCAATTTTACCACCCTGCGGGGACGATTCCGTCTCCGTCAGGGCATGGGTTCGTCTCCGCTTTTTTTGGAGACTCCTATGAAAAACAGAAAGTTCTTAGCTGGCGAAGAAGCCGGTACTTACATCGTTCCTGAGCAAGTGACTGAAGCGGATATCTTAGATATGGCGCTCAAGCTTGCCCGTGGTCGATTGAGTAAAGGTCGCAAAATTGAACAGCCATCATCGGCGTTCTCATACCTGCAAACACTGATGCACGAGTATGAGCACGAGGTTTTTGGTGTGCTGTTTCTTGATACAAAGCATCGCGTCATTCAATTTGAAGAGCTGTTCAAAGGCACTTTAGATGCGGCGAGCGTGTATCCAAGGGAAGTAACAAAACGAGCGCTAGAACTTAATGCAGCAGCAGTGATACTGGTTCATAACCATCCATCGGGTGATCCTGAACCCAGTGAAGCTGATAAACGCATTACTCATCGACTCCGTGACGCCTTGTCACTTGTTGATATTCGAACGCTTGACCATGTCGTGGTCGCATCCGAGGGCTGCGTTTCGCTTGCCGAACGCGGTTATCTTTAATGAATGGGCGCATTGCCCATTCTCCTACATCACAAAAGCAGTCCCATCAACACACGTCATCACAGCTCGAATTTCTATTTGAGTTTGATGATGCCCCAGTCACTTGGTCTGACACGGAAATCTGGCAGTTACGCGAAGGCATTCTATTGGATGCGATCCGAGTATTGCTGGACGGTCGTGTCAGCACTCGGTTGCGCAAGGATGTGTTGTCGTGGATTCAAAATGACGAATTAGCGCCATTTTGCTTTCGTGTTTGCGCAATGGCTGCGGTTGTCGATCCTGATGTGCTTCGTGATTCCATCATGTGGCTATTAAGACGACATGGTATCCAGCTTGACTAACGTTCCTGCATTAACCAAACGGCTCAATGCAGGACCCAAGCTGACTTTTACCACCAGTGGTAGGAGTCGGCTTTTAACTTAAGGAGGTTATATGGCGTTACCTTTACAAATTGAAACAGTAAGGCCATATCTTAATGGCCAATGGCTTCAAGTATTAGCGGCATTGGTGCCAGAACTTGATGCCGCCATTGCTCGAAAAGGCCGTCATGTGGCGTGTCCTGTTCATGGCGGTCGTGATGGCTTTAGGCTATTCAAAGATGCTGAATATACCGGAGGTGGCGTTTGTAACACCTGCGGTATCTTTCATGATGGCTTTGAACTGTTGTCTTGGAT
Organism: Marinagarivorans algicola; assembly: GCF_001292705.1. GTDB lineage: Bacteria > Pseudomonadota > Gammaproteobacteria > Pseudomonadales > Cellvibrionaceae > Marinagarivorans > Marinagarivorans algicola. The sequence goes on along the minus strand of NZ_LGAK01000011.1, from coordinate 23,206 downwards.
TAATGGATGGAACTTTGCTCAGTCTATTGAAGCAATCGGCCAAGTTCTAGGTATTCAACCCGGACAAATACAAGCGCCTATTCGGCCAATACCGAGTAACGCAGTTGAATGGAGGGCTAGAAAGCAGGACGAGGACAAAGCGATTATCCATCGTTTGAATCAAACGTGGGGAGAAACGTTATCTCTTGCAGATACTCGTGCGCAACCTGTTTGGAACTACTTGCATCGTCGTGGCATTGTTACGCGGCTTCGTCCTGAATGGGATTCGGTGCTGAGGTTTCATCCAAACTTGCCTTACCATGACGAAGATGGTCTGTTTATCGATAGCTACCCAGCGCTGCTAGGTAAAATCGTTACTCAGCAGGGGCGTTCGGCTACGTTTCATCGGATCTACCTAAGTGAAGATGGATTCAAAGCACCGGTTGAAAAGCCTAAAAAGATGATGCCGATACCAAGTGACAGAACAATCACTGGTGGTGCCATTCCTATAGGTGAGCCTGGTGAAGTACTAGGTGTTTCTGAAGGTATAGAAACGGCCCTAGCGGTAACCAGAGCAACGGGGCAAACATGTTGGTCGGTTGTGAATGCAACCTTACTGGCTAGGTTTGAACCACCAAGTAATGTGAAAATGCTGTGCATCTGGGCAGACCACGATCTCTCTGAGACCGGCCTGAATGCAGCGAATGAACTCAAGAAAAAAGCCTGGCAGAAAGGCATTCTGACACAAGTTCTGATCCCCCCGATACCAACGTCACTTGGCGTGAAAAGTTGGGATTGGAATGATGTGCTGAATGTTTACGGTGCCATGGGCTTTCCTAAAGTTCATATCTGATCCAAGGGGCTTCGGCCCCTTTTTTTTGCGCCTTGCATATTTGAAAAAACATGGAGAATGAAAAATAGATAATCAATAGGAGAACAAACATGATGGTATTAACCCTGTTAACAAAGCAGATTGATGGTGAGTTTACGGTTTACTGGAAGACCGGCCTTCGAAGAGGTGGTGAACTAAAGGTCGATTTAGGTGAGCAATACGACAAGCTACCTGAGCAGCAAAAGCCAATTGCAGCTGAGCTCTATGCGATTCATCACCTACTGTCAGTGAAAGAGGTGATGGGGAGTAACCGAAGCGGCAATGGCCTTCAAATCCGGGTCAGTAAAGGAGCCATCAAAAAGTTACAGAAACAACGCTCAACTCAGCATTCACTTTACAGCCTGACTAGGTTCTTGCTCACCCGTTACCAAGAAGCACAGATCTCGGTAGAAAAGCGTGACGATTGGCTCTCATATCCCTTCGAGGAATACAGCGTCGATAATGCTACCGTCAGAGAAATCGATGAGCTAATCAATGTTCCGAACATTGGACCTGTTGTGGTGACTCGTCATGCACTGGAACGGTTTGTGGAACGGCTTTCAGACGGTGCTCCTAAGCATCCTTGGAAGGCTTTGTGCTCTAAATTGTGTAGCACAGAATTGGCAAAATCTTTATTGCCAGAATGTATAGCTTCAAAGAAAGCAAAAAAATATTTCGTACAGGCAGAGTTTTGGTGTCATGGGAGCTCTGGTATGCACTTTGTGATGGTGCCATCAGCCAAAGCACTTACGTTAGTAACAGTGTTTAATAGATAGTCAGAAACACACACGATTCCTTCATCTATCTGGCCAATCGCTCTTACAGGGATCTTTAGCATGTTAGCTCTGTGAAATTTCTGGAGCTGACAATGAGAACGCCTTTGTTACCTTGGTTCATCCTATGGGTGACCATCCCAATCATTATTTTCTTTCTATTCATCATGCCCGCCTATGCTAGTGATGGGCAATTCTATCAGCGTGGTCAGGAAGGCTGGTTTTGGTATCAGGTCATTCCTGAGCCAGCGGAGTCTGAAGAGCAAATAATGCCGGAATCTGGAGTCATGGAGCCCACAAAGGACGAGCTAAAACCCTTCAGTGCTGCCTGGTTCCGAGAGCACATGCAGTCGTTCATGGACAAGGCAATTGATGAGCCGACGAATGAGAATGTCAGAGCCTATCTGTATCTCCAGCGAGTCATGATGGATAAGGGCTCACAGTTTGCTGATGTTAGTCAGCAGGTGGTCATGGGCGATCCTGTTTTGGATGAAATCAGTCGCAGACCCTTGGCGACCTATGCTGCTAATCGGATGGATCGAGAAGCTGGCGCTCAACGGGATGTTGCTTTAGGTGAAGTAGCAAAACGGGCTGGCTTGTTCTTCTTCTATCGTTCGGATTGCCCTTATTGCCATGCTCAAGCGCCTATCATCGAATCCATGGCTTTGAACTACGGTTTCGAGGTGTTTGCTATTGCTGTCGATGGCTTGCCTTTACCAAGTGGAGAATTTCCAAATTACAAAGTCGATTCAGGACAAGCACAATCGTTGTCCGTTACGACTGTTCCTGCGGTCTTCTTAGTTGACCCGCCTAATGTCATCACTCCGATTGGCCAGGGCGCAATGAGCCTTGATGAGCTCAATAATCGAATCATTCTTGCAGCCCATCAAGCCGGTTGGATTGACGATCAAACTTACTATGCCACCAGACCTGTTCAGCCCGGCGTGTCACTCGCGATGTCAGCCCAAGAGCTTAACGAAAAAATATTACAGGACCCTGAGTTCCTTGTTCGCTATCTGCGTGCACAAGGAGGGTTATAACGATGAAAAAAGTATTCCAAGTATCGCTAATCGCCTGTGCGATTGGTTTTTCATCTATGAGCCAAGCAAGCTTGCAGCAGGAGATGAATCAGTTGTTTGGTTCAATGACCAACACCACTGCGCCTGGTGTATTCGAGAGTCAGCGGCGTGGCGTTATATCTGGTGGAAGTGTTGTTGTTCGTAACAGGATCATGAACGAAAACCTCGTCTCTATGGTGCCTCCGTCATTCCAAGCTGGTTGTGGCGGCATTGATATGTTCGCTGGAAGTTTGTCATTTGTTAACGCGGATCAGTTTGTTCAATTACTTCGCTCTGTTGCTGCAAACGCCAAGGGGTACGCATTCCAATTGGCGCTCAGTGCTATGTGTGAGAAATGTTCCCAGCACATGGAGACTCTGCAAAAGAAAATCCAGCAGTTGAACGAGTATTTTGGCAATTCCTGTCAAATGGCTCAGGGAGTCGTGAACGATACCTTGGCTGCTTTTGGTAAAAAGGGGCAAACAGAAGCCAGCATGTTGAGCTCACTTAAAGGGGCTGGAGACGTTTTTACCAGTTGGAGTGAGTCCAATGGTAAGAACCCATACGAGAATGCTTCAAGTGTCGCGGCATCTGATGTGAACAAAACGATTAAAGGCAACTTGGTTTGGCGAGCACTGAAACGTCACTCGGCATCAAGCTGGTTTGCATCGGGGGATGACCGTTTTCTTGAAGCGGTTATGTCAGTGACGGGCTCGATCATCGTTGGTGATTTAGCGAATGCCGCTGATGGCCAAGGTAAAGCCCCAAAACTGACCAGACTGAATGGCAATAAAGTGACTATTGAGCATCTAATTCATGGCGGTAACGTCGCTATGTACCGATGTGACACAGTGACGCAAGACGGTTGTTTGAACCCGACAATCACTAACGTGACCCTTACCGGGTTATCAACTCAGGTAGAAAATTTACTTCTAGGTACAGGTTCTAGTAACGGCATTATTTTTAAATTTGCTCGAAATACAGGGGCTGCTAGCACCACCGAAAAGGCTTTTATGACCTCGGCTCCCGCGAGCATTGGCGGTATGATTCGAACACTTTCTGCATTAAATGAAGGGGCTGCTAGGTCGTTTGCTTCACGAGCGGCTCCATTTATTGCTGTTGAGATGGCCCGAGCATTGGTTGAAGACATGCTCAATGCAGCTAGAAGCACCTCTGGTGTAGAAGATCATGCCTATGCGAAGTTGTTAACTGAAGACCTTGAACGTGCACGTCGCCAAATCAATGAGGAATACGCCGCGTTACAGCGAAGATACGGCTCAGAGCAAGAGTTGCTGGCGCATTTTAATCAGGTGATTCAGACCATTCGCAAGCAGCGTTATTACACCGTTAAATCTACGGCACTGGGGGAATAGGTCATGTGGGAAATCTATTCCATCGGGGATTCGGCTTTTTTAGAGCAGGTCCTGAACGCTGTCGCGATGATCACTGGTACAGGCGATTTTACTTCAATGGTTCGGATTGGCTTGCTCATTGGGGTATTGATGGTCTCTGTTCAGGCCTTAATGCAAGGCGGTCGTGGGATTAACTTTCAACACGTTTTAGTCTCATGGCTAGTCTTTGCAACCATGTTTGGACCCAGTACCCGAGTGAGCATTGAGGATGCGTACACGGGGCAAGTTCGAGTGGTTGATAATGTGCCCATCGGTGTTGCTGCCGCAGGTAGTACGATTTCGACTGTTGGCTTTCAAATCACGCGATTGTTTGAAACGGCGTTCTCAACTCCCGCCATGACGGAATACGGCTTTGCATCCAGTTTACAGTCACTGATTAAAGTGAGAAAACAGGTGATGGATCGCTCTGGTTTGGGTGATGCAAATCGTGTCGCCGGTTCGGACATCGAGCAATCGTGGTTTAACTACATCAAAGAGTGCACCTTGATTGGTATCGACATTGGCCAAAAGAACCTCGATCAGGTGCTGAGTGATCCTAATCCGATGACTGCGATTAGGTTTGATTCGCGTATTTATGGCACACGCATCATGCTTAGTGGTAGCAGTAGCGATCTGGACTGCACCGATGCCTACAGCCAACTGAAACTCATGACAGAATCAACCTTCATTCCAAGGCTTAAACAGGTTCTGTCAGCCTCATTGGGGACTTCGTCAGCAACGGACACTGATGACGTGATCCGAAATGCACTGAATAACCTTGGTTTGGCTTCAGTTAACACTCAAGAGTACATGACCGCGTCGGTGCTTTTGCCTATTTATGAGCAAAGCGTGACGGGCAAGTATATGGATGATCAAGCTTTCACCGCAGCCGTCATGGTTAACCAAGCGATTGAGCAGCGCAATACGCAATGGGCGGCGGAGCAGACCCTGTTCCAAAGTATCGTTCGTCCGATGATGACGTTTTTTGAGGGTTTCATTTACGCCATCACCCCATTGATGGCCTTTGTGATAGCCCTTGGCCAAATCGGGATGCGAATGGCCGGGAAGTACTTGTTAATCCTGCTTTGGATTCAACTTTGGATGCCTGTCATGGCCATCATTAACCTGTATATTCATTTAACCGTTGCAGGGAAAATGTCGGCTCTTGATGCCTTTGCAGGTACAGAAGTGCCATCTTTTGCTGGGATGATGCAGATGGATTCAGTGCTACAAACCTGGATAGCTACTGGCGGCATGTTGGCGTCGAGTGTTCCGGCTATTTCGCTCATGCTCGTTTATGGCTCAGCAATAACCGCTACCCACTTGGCTGGGCGTCTTCAAAACGGTGATGCCATTGATGAAAAGCTGGCTAGTCCAGATGTCGCGAAAAATGCCCCGGTAATGCAATCACAGTCAATGTTCCAAAATTCAGCCCTTACGGGTTCTGCTATGACCGGCGCGTCAAACCTACTAAGCAGTTTCTCTGTCGGAAACGCAGTGGGTTCAATGGTCGGCTCTGCAAAAGAATCCATGACTCAGGCAACCCAAGCCTTTAGCCGTCAGGTTGGCAATACCATGAGTCGAACTTTTGGTGAAAAGCTAAGTTACGACAACCTTTCTTCGGTTGGACGTCAGATAGGTTCTTCTAACTCCGCATCTAGCGCCGTTGTTAATCAGGTTACTGATGACCTGCAAACTCGGTATGGTTTTGGAGACGATAAAAAAGATGCTGTACGTGGCTTGGTATCTGGCGTGTTATCGGGAGGCTTAAGGGTCGGTGGCGATGGAACCATTACAAATACCGATGATAAAGAAGTAGCAGATAAAGGGTTCTTGGGAAGATTTCTTGGTACAGGGGGGAATGACTCCCCACAGGGCAACTTGCCAGGAGTCGATAAGCCAGACTCATCTCGTGTACCAAAAATATCACGGTTACGAGCTGGGTTGGATCTAGGTGGTAACTTTAGTGGCCAAGTTGAGTCATCAGAGGGCAGTTCTCGGTCAACGACCGCAAATACGCTCACTGGGGAGATGCAAAGCTTGGCATCAAGTGATTCACGACGTGCTGAGTATCGCGATGCAATGGTTAAGGACCTTTCAGATTCAAGACGTTCTGGCGTTGAGATGTCCTTGTCTAACCAAGACTATCAGTCTCTTCAGAGTTCAGCACAAGACGTTGTCACGGCATCAAACCGCTTTAGTGAGCTTGATCAGGCCAGCTACAGTCTATCAGGACAAAGGAACACGGATGGTGCGACGTTAACTCGATTAGCGGCGGATAATCCTGAAGTCATGGATTATTTAGGTCGCTATATGAACCAGCATGTTGAAGCCGGTAACCGATTACGTGAAAACCTTCCAATGTATCAGCGCTTGCTACCTGATGATAATCAGGCGTATGTGGCCGCAGCTATGGAGTCTTTAACCTATAGCAACTCTTCAACGCCCGCTGAACGCGACAATGATTATCAAGCAGCAATGACTGTTATGGCCATGGCTACCGGAGCCGATTTACGATCAATTCAGCCACGCTCTAATGAAGGCATGTCATCAACTGCACCTACTTTTGGTGGTATTCAAAGCCAAGTTGAATCGGGTGTTCTGGGAGGCTATGAGGATGCTGCAACAGTTCAAACTCAGTTCAACGCAGCTCAATCGGCTTACCAAACCAATCTGTCTGGTATAGATGGACAGTTGAATGCGCATCAGCAGCAAGCCCAGCAGGCTGTAGCTTCTGACACAAGTACCTATCAATCTGGACTAATCAGTGAAGCTGGATCTCAGTGGCGATCACGCATTATGGCTGATGATAGCGGAGTTTCTGGTGCTGAAATGTTCTTCAACAGCGCCAGTGCTATAGGTGATTTCAGTGGCAAGCATACTGATGCAGCACTGCATACCTTGAATCACTTTGGCGAAGACTATGAGAGTTACAAAGAACAAGCGCTTGAAGATCCTGGCTCACGAGGTTTCTTGCACAATGCAACGGTGGCCAGCAAATCAACCTGGGATGGCTTAAAAGCCGCCGTTGATGCCGGAACCTCTTTGGAAAACCCATTGACGGCGTTTAATGATGCATACAGTGGATCGAGTTCGCAGTATGCCTCCGAAGTAAACTGGGGCACTAAGTCTGAAGCCATGTTGGCGGGGGCATTCGGTGCGGCAGTTAACAATCGATATGGTGAGTTCTTAGAGCAGTATGCTGATGATTTTAAACAGGAAGCATACAGCGAAGGGCAGAGAATGGGATTGACCCCGATTCAAAGTCAAGTGTTCGCTCAAGCTTTCAATGAAGGTTTGGCGGGGCGCGTATTCAACTCTGAAGACTCATCGAGTTGGTCGCCTGAAATGCTAGGTCTAAGGGAGCAAATGCTAAATGAGTATCGTCAAAAGGATGAGAGTGGCGCTTACATTCCTGACAGTGTGTCCGAAGAAGATAAAGCATTTGTGGATAAGCAGATAGCGGTGATCTCAAATGCATCCCTTGCGGGAGATTATGCTCAGAACAACTTGATCGATATTAGGGCCTATAACCAGGCATCAGGAAGGAACTAGAAATAGAAGGTAGCCAGCGTTGTAGGCTGGCTACTTTTTTGGTTTTTTGGGGAGGATAGATGAGCGACCATCTGCAAATTCGTTTACCCAGTACCAATATTTTTTTTCGCTCAGGTTTAGTTCTCGACCGGTATCTTTCAGTTGCCTTTGAAATAAACGGATTAGACCGCTTAAGCCCAAGAAAGCTAAACCGACACATAACATTGTCCAACTCGCTTGCCAATATGCGATTGCTACAAACACTAAGGTGACAGTTATAAGGCCGATAGGGTTACAGGTCGCTTTGAATCCCAAGTAGCTTAAAAAAACGACGGTGCAGAACAGAAATGGCAAAGCCGCTAACTTGGCAGATGCCGTTAATATTTCTGATGGATAAAAATGAGCCGCAGCCAAAGTCGCCAGAAAAAGCCCCAGTGATATAACCCAGCAGCGTGCTGGTAAAGATTTAAGTAAGTTTGTCATCTTAGTACTCTCAAAGTGCACGGGCGGTGCACAATCAAATCATGCATCAGCATGTTAGTTCTCAAAAAGTGCTCTAGTGGTTTGCTCGGCCATAATCTCACACACAGGGCATTTAAGCTGAATGCGCTGTTGTGATACCGTCAAATACAGACTGCCGCATCGACACCGGTGTAAGGATGCAAGCTGTGATCTTAAATCACGAGCTAGAACCCAACCTTCATTGATGGTTAGTTTTTTCCAGGGGATTTCAGCTGGAAGATCTGCTTCTTCCCTTGCAACCAAGTACGCATCGTAAGCTTTCATCAAAGCATCAATATTTAATTGCTTGTAGACATTATCACCACCAATATTGACATAAAGCGCCATCAGCAGGGAGCCTTCAACTAGGGCTCTTCTGCTTTTAACAATGGCATCAGATTCTGGTAATTGACCAGGACAAGGTGACTTGCCAGTCACTTCTTTGTGCAGCCTTCTGATAATGTGGATTGGCAAACCTGTATCGAGCGCGATAATGGTTGTTCGAAATCCGTATTTAATAAGCAGCGAGGCTCGGGTAAATAGCTCACTTTTGGACAGGTTATCAATCATGCATCCCCCTTGTTGTTTAGGGTTGATAATAAATAAGCGATTCTTGGGATACCTGTGCCTTTGCTCTTCACCATCTCAATCAGTTGGCTTTGGTTACCCCTTGGTTGAAACAGCATGAATGATGAGGTCGCCACTCGTTGCAGGTCATCAACACCAGCATTAATCAGAGCATCAACCACGTCGCGTGTAAGTCCAAAGCGCAAGACGGCCTCTTGCGGATCAATTCGCGCTAATTCTCGTGCTGCGTGTAGGTACGCCAAATTTAATTGATAGAAGTCTTGTTGATTGGTTGTCATTGACGGACCTCCAGTTCATGTAAAATATTGCGATAGATAGAAAGCACTCTTTGCCCATACCAGCGTGCACGCTCTTCGTTCCAACTGTGATAGCGGCCTATGCCAAGCTCTAAATCATTTGGTGAAGACTTGATTGCTTCGGCCAAAATACTTGAGCCGACCGTAAGGTTGGTGATGGGGTCTAGCAGTTCCGCTGCTGAGCTCACCCGATGCCCATGCCAATGCAAATTGATTTGCATAAGGCCAATATCGAGCTGATATTTTTCAGTCTCTTGCAGTGCCTGGTTTAACAGTTGCTCTGCTTCTGTCTTAGATTTGGCGTAGGTTGCGTTTGAACCATTGCGAATTGCGTATGGCCATGGACTGGTCATGTTGAGACCACGATGTGAGGCCGACTCAGCCAAGGCAACGGCGTAGAGCATGACTGGATCAATACCAACGCTTTGTGCTGCTTTTTCCCACTGATAGCCCGGAAACGCATAGACTGAAGTGCTTGCGGACATGGCTATCACTAGGGCAATTGTTTTTGCTTTAATCGTTTTCATTTTTGTCCTCTAATTGATTTCCGAGAAGCGCCTGAATGGCTTTCGGGCTTATTCTTTTCAAAGGCACTGCGCTAAAGTCGGTGATGCCTCTTGTATAAACTTGTGCTGCTTTTGACCAGTCGCCCACGGCAACCGGCGCTTGCATATCAAATCCTTTTTGCTGGTTCTGATGGTCTGCAATACCTTGTAATAGCCTTGGGTATTCACCCACTTCGTCCCGCAACAAGTAAGCCTGGTAGCGTGTTAAAAACTCTTTTTGCTTAAAGGGGTATTCCCTGTCATCAACTTTGCAGAGTTCAACCCATCCCCCCATGTCTGAAATCACGCGGTGGATAAGTGCATCGTCAAACATCACGGATGTCCAAGCGCCAACCTGACGAACAGCCTTGTCAACTTTGTTCCAAGCAATCATGGCTCTTGAACCCGAGTTGCCATCGATATGCTTGATGACGTCAGCGGGCTTTGGAAAAAATTGCCCAGTATCCGGTGATTGAATATGCCGAGTCAGACCGATTCGCACTTCTTCAATGCTATAAGCACGAAGGGCTTCAAATGCGATGGATAGCAATTGCGGTGATACGCTTTTGCCATACATGGCCCAAGCTGCTCCCCAAACTTCAGCAAACTCGCGTTTATCAACCTCCTGCACTTGAACGAACCTCCCGAATACCTGGTCCGGCCCAGCTTTCAGCGATGCGACGATTGCTTTCTTCAATATTCAATTGGTGATTGCTGCCCTTTAGGCTCGTCGATGATTGCTGTACTTCATCAATGCGAACGTACTCGTCTTCCCATTGCCGGTTTAAAAGCCAGTTATGTGGCATAGGGGTCTTAGTCCGATCTTGATACTGCAATCGGTTGTCTCGTTGCTCTTTCCAGCGTGTTAGCACTTCCAAGGCGAGTTCATGGTCTTCATTGAGGCCCATGCGAAGCCATTCTTCTTTGGCTTTCGCTTTTTTTTCTTTGCGTATTTGTACATCCCAGAAGTCTTCAAACTGTATGTGGTCAACAGTTTTAACTGTTGGTTTATTGCTTCTCTCAGAGTCATCCGACCGTTGAGAGTCCCTTACCGGGTTGCCATCAGGCATAAACAATGATGAAAATTCTTCTGGTAGCCGAGCTTGAAAAGCGGCAAGAGATTTCAAAAGCGATGCCATACCAATGAAGTCGGCAGGTACATCTTTAAGCAACCGAAAGGCTGCTTTACCTTGGTTTGGGTTTTCGATTGGGTTGTGCTTCAGAAAGCTCCGAATCAAAGTCCAACCGGATTCCTCGCAACGAATGAGGAACTGATCTTGTTCTAACTCATTTAGAGCCTTGGCAACCTGTTGCTCATCCCAGTTCAAGTCAGAAGCAACGTAACCAATCGGCAATCGAAAGCAGCCAAGCAAATTACAATGTGGGCATGTAAGCAAATACAGTCCTAGCAACTTCGCTGAGTCACTCCAGGACAAAACGTTTTGCTTTAGCCAAAAGCGGGTATAGACCTTGCCATAATCACGCATGGAGGAACTCGCTTTTGTGTTTACGTAAAATGCTGACCATTATTTGCCCTTAATCCTACTGGTTACTGGCTTTCAGCTCGCTTGGGCATTCGGGATAGATGTCCGGTCTTAACTGGGATCGGGTTACCTGTCCTTGCGTAGCTTGTTCGATGGGTAAAACGAATTCAGCGGGAACACGCCCTGATTTATTCAACCAAAACCAAACGTTTTGCTGTTTTGAGTTGATGGCTCGTGCTAATGCTGATTGCCCGCCTACCAAGTCAATGGCACGGCGGAGATGTTTTTGTGTCGTGTTGAACACTTCCATACCGTCTCCTGTTACAATAATAACTGTTACAAGATTGAATGTTACAGTTTAAACTGTAGATTAGTCAACAGTTAAAATTGTTGAAAGGCTACAGTTTTATTTGTAGAATACGGGCTTATGAAAACTTTATCCGAACGACTAAACCATGCCTTGCAGCTTACTGGGGTGACTCAGTCTGAGTTGGCTCGTCGCATTGGTATCAAACAGCAGTCGATCAGCCAGATTTGCTCTGGTAAATCGGCTAGGTCTCGTTACACCATGCAGATCGCGGAGGCGCTTCGCGTGAATGCTCATTGGCTCGCCACGGGTGATGGCGAGATTGGCTTGGGGGTCGGTAATGTAGAAGTCGGGCCTGATATTAAGGGAAGAATTCCTCTCATTAACTGGGTTCAGGCCGGTGATTGGACTGAAATAGCGGAGGGATTTGCCCATGAAGATGCTGAGGAGTGGCGTGAAGTCACTGGGAAAGCACATGAGGGTTGTTTCGCACTTCGCGTAAAAGGCGACAGTATGGAAAATCCAAGCGGAAAAAAATCCATACCTGAGGGGGCAGTGATCGTTGTTGATCCTGAGTTACCTTACTCTTCAGGCTCATTGGTTGTTGCGCGTTTGGATGATTCGAAAGAAGCAACCTTTAAGCAGTTGGTCATTGATGGTGAACAGAAGTACCTAAAACCTTTGAACCCCCAATACCCTGCAATACCGATCAACGGCAACTGCACCATCATTGGTGTAGTACGACAAGCTATCATCGATTTTTGGTAGCAAAGGAATTTGTGGTTTAGCCACAGTTGTTCATGAGCTGAAGAAGCAACGATTGCAAACAGCTACAACTGAGCATTGGCGCACGCTGAGAGTAAATGGTAACCGATCAGATAACCATTGATTGTTTATAAAGTCAAGATCAGCGAAAATAGCGGCCAATTACGATTAACACGACGGATTTGACAAGCGAAGAACTGAAAAGAGAGTACTTCCAAAAGTGTGTACAAATCCGTGTACAAACTAAAAGAATTTATACATGGCAAACCAAGATTTTCTTAATGAAATCAATAAGCGAAGGACCTTTGCTATCATCTCGCATCCTGATGCCGGTAAAACGACGATCACCGAAAAACTCCTTTTGTGGGGGCAAGCTATACAGGTAGCGGGCTCTGTAAAAGGTAAAAAAGGCCCGCATGCTAAGTCGGACTGGATGAGTATGGAGCAAGAGCGCGGTATTTCGGTCACCTCCTCGGTTATGCAGTTTCCTTACAAGGGGCGCATGGTTAACCTGCTTGATACACCAGGACACGAAGATTTTTCGGAAGATACTTACCGAACTTTAACCGCGGTTGACTCAGTACTTATGGTGATTGATGGCGCGAAAGGGGTTGAAGATCGTACGATTAAGTTAATGGAAGTGTGTCGCTTACGCGATACGCCTATTTTATCGTTTATCAACAAAATGGATCGCGATACCCGTGACCCTATTGAAGTGCTCGATGAAATTGAAGATGTCCTTAAAATTGCAGCAGCGCCTATTAACTGGCCGCTGGGTATGGGTAAAGAGTTTAAAGGGGTCTATAACTTATACACTGATACCTTGCATGTGTTTCAGCAAGGTAAAGGGTCGATTATTCCTGATGATATTCAAATCAAAGGTTTAGCCAGCGATGAAGCTGCCGAGCTATTGGGCCCTTACATTGATGATGTGCGCGAGGAAATTGAATTGGTGCGTGGCGCCACGCATGTCTTTGATCGCGAGGCTTACTTAGCAGGTAAACTAACGCCTGTTTTTTATGGCACAGCACTGGGCAACTTTGGCGTACGTGAAATGCTAGAGGGTTTTGTCGAATGGGCGCCAGAGCCTTTAGCGCGCCCTGCTGCCAGCCGTGAGGTGGTTCCTACCGAAGACAATTTCAGTGGCTTTGTATTTAAGATTCAAGCCAATATGGACCCCAAGCATCGCGACCGTATTGCCTTTATGCGCGTGTGCTCGGGTACTTATAGGCAAGGCATGAAAATGCACCATGTACGCCTAGGTAAAGATGTGCGCATTAGCGATGCGGTCACGTTTTTAGCGGGTGACCGTAGTGCGGTATCCGAGGCCAAAGCAGGCGATATTATTGGCTTGCATAACCATGGCACAATTCAAATTGGTGATGCCTTTAGTGAAGGCGAAGATTTAAAATTCACGGGTATTCCTCATTTTGCGCCAGAGCTCTTCCGTCGTATTCGGCTTAAAGATCCGCTCAAAACCAAAGCGCTACAAAAAGGCTTGCAGCAGTTATCAGAAGAGGGCAGTACGCAGGTGTTCTTCCCGCAAAACAATAACGATATTGTTGTGGGCGCTGTGGGTGTATTGCAGTTTGAAGTGGTATCTTATCGCTTAAAAGACGAGTACAAAGTTGAGGCAATTTACGAGCCGGTGAGTGTGGCTACAGCGCGCTGGGTCGATTGTGAAGATGACAAAGTATTTGATGAGTTTAAGCGTAAATGTGCCGAGAACTTAAGTATTGATGGTGGTGGGCATTTAACATATTTAGCGCCTAACCGTGTGAATTTATCATTGGCCCAAGAGCGTTACCCTAAAGTACGTTTTAGAGCCACCCGTGAGCACTAATCGGAATAACCATGATGACTGTCTTACCTCCACTCGCACCGCGCAAGGGTAACCGTTTTACCCGCTGGCTGGGTGCGAGTTTGTTAAAGTTATTGGGCTGGACCGTAGAGGGCGAACTGCCTAATGAGCCTAAGTTAATTCTTGCTGGCGCACCACACACCTCTAATTGGGACTTTGTTTTTTCGATGTTAGTGGTTTTAACGCTTGGGCTTAAAGCTTCGTATTTAATGAAAAAAGAAGCCTTTTTTTGGCCCTTTGCTGGACTATTTAAATGGCTCGGCGGCGTACCGGTAGCGCGTGGACGCAATGGCGGTATGGTAGAGTCTTTGGCGGGCTGGTTTACTGAGCAAGAAGCATGCTGGTTAATGATTACACCCGACGGGACACGCCGAAAAGTAAAAAGCTATAAAACGGGTTTTTTACGGGTGGCCGAGTTAGCTCAAGTGCCGGTGATGCTAGTGTCTTGGGATTACGCCTCAAAGCGTGTAGTACTCGAAAAAGTATGGGCGACAACCGGTGACCACGAAGCCGATTGCCAAGCGATTCGGCAATACTTAACCAGTCGCTACGAAGGGCGCCAGCCTGAGTGGCAATAATTGTTGTAACTATTAATTCTTGTGGTTATTAATTCCTGTCGCTATTAATTGTTGTAACTATTCAGCCAAGCTGAAAACATTCACCTGATAGAGTGCTGATGGATTGTTTTCTGGGCATTTAAGTGCCGTGAGTACTCATATAGCGCCCACGGATGGCTTGAGCGCCCGAGATAGAAATTCATTAGTGCCCAATTTTAGTATCTCTGAATAGTTACTAATTTTTTAATTATCAAGGACTGTATTATGCCCGCCTCGCCTGTCGCACGTTTTTTATTTGGTACAGCCTGTTTTGTCGTGGTGGTTGCGGGTATGCGTACCGCAGAATCATTGTTGGTGCCTTTTTTATTGTCGTTGTTTATATCGGTGCTGTGCTCGCCGCCTTTGGTTTGGTTAAAAGAGCGTGGAGTGCCGAATGGCCTAGCGATTTTTATTATTATTGGTGCGGTCTTAGTGGTAAGTTTGGGTATTGGAACTGTAGTGGGTGCGGCGCTCGGTAATTTTAAGCAGGACTTACCCATCTACCAAGCCCGCTTAACAGCATTAACTGCGGGCTTGTTTACCAAGCTGCAAGCGCTGGGTTTGCATATTGATGCCGCGCAGTTACGCGAAACCTTTAACCCCGCTGCACTCTTGGGCTTTGCCGGTAGTGCATTGGCTAATTTGGGCAACCTAATGACCAATGCCTTTTTAATACTGCTCACAGTGGTCTTTATTTTGGCAGAAGAAGTAGGCTTTAGTGACAAAATTAAGCTCGCTAGCGATAACTATCAAAAAACATTGCATGCCCTTAACCGTTTTAAGGTGGTGGTAAACCGTTATATGGCGATTAAGTCGGCACTGAGTTTATTAACGGGTTTATTAGTTATGGCTTGGTTGTGGTTTTTGAAGGTCGATTACTTTGTCTTGTGGGGCATGCTGGCCTTTTTACTTAACTTTATTCCTACGTTGGGCTCTATTTTAGCGGCTATTCCTGCTGTGTTATTGGCTTTGGTGCAGCTGGGTATTGGCGATGCGGTACTAACGGCAATAGGCTTTGTGGCTGTCAATATATTGATCGGAAATGTACTGGAGCCACGTATTATGGGTAAAGGCTTAGATCTATCGGCTTTGGTGGTATTTTTGTCATTAGCTTTTTGGGGGTGGGTATTGGGCTCGATCGGTATGTTGCTGTCTATCCCGTTGACGATGACAGTCAAAATAGCCCTCGAAAGTTTTGATGAAACCCGCTGGGTTGGCGTGATGCTGGGCTCTGGCACTGTAGCGACCAAAGCGGTGCGCGGCAAGTTTACCTAAACGCGGTCTGTTATAAACCTGTTACAATCGGCCCTTTATATTTGATTGATTTTTTGAGGTCACTATGCCCAGCCCACTGATTAACCGTTTACATTCAACCGATGCCAACTTTAATACAGAGTTGTCGACGCTACTGGCGTGGGATGAAGGTTCGCATGAGCATGTTGAGGCGGTGGTTAAAGAGGTTTTACACGATGTGCGTGCACGCGGTGATGAAGCCGTTTTAGAGTACACCCATAAATTTGATAAATTAGCGGCGAGCAACATGAGCCAGTTGGTTTATGGCCAAGAGCGTTTACAGCAAGCTTTAGCCAGTATTCCTGCTCAAGAGCGTGAAGCCTTAGAAGCCGCCGCTACCCGTATTGCGCAATACCACGAGCACCAACAACAACAAAGCTGGCGCTATACCGACACCATGGGTAACCAGTTAGGCCAAAAGGTCACACCCATGGATCGTGTGGGCGTGTATGCTCCAGGCGGTAAAGCAGCTTATCCGTCATCGGTGTTAATGGCTGCCGTCACGGCAAAAGTGGCCGGCGTATCCGATGTTGTGCTGGTTACGCCAACCCCAGGTGGCATTGTTAACGAAACCGTATTAGCCGCTGCAGCGATAGCCGGTGTTGATAGTATGTATACCATTGGCGGCGCTCAAGCAGTGGCTGCTTTGGCCTATGGCACCGAAACGATTCCTAAGGTTGATAAAATTGTGGGCCCAGGCAATATGTACGTTGCCGAAGCTAAGCGCGCGGTGTTTGGTACGGTTGATATTGATATGATTGCAGGGCCTAGCGAAATCCTCATCATATCGGACGGTACAGCGAATCCCGACTGGATAGCGATGGATCTCTTTAGCCAAGCTGAGCATGACGAAGTGGCTCAAGCTATTTTGTTGACTCACGATAGCGCACACTTAGAGGCCGTGCAGCAAAGCATTGAAAAGCTATTGCCGACACTTGCGCGCAGCGACATCGCTGCTACATCTTTGCGCGATCGTGGTGCGCTTATTTTGGTGCAAGATTTGGCCGAAGCTGTTGAGGTGAGTAACCGTATTGCGCCAGAGCATTTAGAGTTAGCGGTTGCCGATCCCGAGGCGCTATTACCTAATATTCGCCATGCGGGTGCTATTTTTATGGGGGTCAATACCTCTGAGGCATTGGGCGATTATTGCGCCGGCCCTAACCATGTTTTACCAACCTCGGGTACCGCGCGCTTCTCTTCGCCTTTAGGGGTTTATGATTTTCAAAAGCGTAGCTCGATTATTTACTGCTCGGCACAAGGAGCGAGTGATTTAGGCAAAACAGCGAGTGTATTGGCCCGTAGCGAATCACTAGAGGCGCATGCACGTTCGGCCGAATACCGTATTTTAAGTAATGATCAGTAATTAAAAACGTATGCCGGACGAAGCTGTTTTAGCGGTGGATTCAACCGTCGATTTAGAGGTGGGTTTAGGCGTTAGCCAAGCCCCATTAGCCATTTACATGGCCAACCGTCCTGTGAATGATCATTATCCGACGCTCAATCATTTACAGCCTCTAGCCCCTGGCGAGCTGTCGCATATTGTGGCCAATAATACCAATCACTGGCGTAAAGTGTTTAATGTGTATGCCAAGGTGTTATGGCAGCTAAAATGGCACCAAAAGTGGCCCTGCGGTCATTATTTAAAAGGTCACCCTCTTTATTACGAGCTAAATAGCGGCCGCACTCCAACAACGCAAAGCTCTGCTCAATCTTGGCAAGAGTATCGCGATACACAGCTTTTACAGGCGCATAGCCATGAAGCCTTATTGTTTAGTGCACCGCACTTTGGTCCCGCCTTTCAATCTCAGCCTCACATTAAAATTATTGCGGGTAAAACCTACGCAGCAGCCCTTAAGTTACCCCCGCTAACGTGGGTAGATGCTTATTTTGCGGTGAATCAAGAGGCTCATTTAGTTGTCAGCCCTTACCTTGATTACCGTCAGTTATCGAATGAACGTATCGAAACGCTAGCGGCTATTATTGAAGGCTTTAAGTATTGAAGGGTTTAAATTTTAGCGTGTTGGCGTGCATACGCTGGTCAGGCTGTAACTATTCAGCCAAGCTGAAAAAATCATCTGACAGGGCACTGATGGATTATTTTCTGGGCATTTAAGTGCCGGGAGCGCTTGTATAGCGCCCATGGATGGCTTGAGCGGCCCAGACAATAATTCATCAGTGCCCAATTTCGGTATCTCTGAATAGTTACGACAGACTTTGCTTTAGTGGCCGCCTCTGTAGAGCCAAATATGCGTTAAATAAGGTGGCAAAAACGATACAAATTAAGACAATTCCGAGGATAAGCACCCGTTTGCAGTGTGTTAGGTTAAGCTTTGATGCTCGGCTTAGCGCTTGCCCTGTGTATGGGTAAAGCACTATCAACTCGATTCTCACTTTAACTCAATTCGTGTTTCACACATGGGGCTTTTAATTATGAGTAATACACTGACCGAAAACCAAATAGTCATTACTGCGCTAGCGCGCACGCCAATAGGTTCACTGCAAGGGGGGTTGGCCTCTTTGAGTGCTGCACAGCTGGGCGGCCAGGCCATTAAGGCTGTACTCGGTGCTCAAGGTGCTGCTGAATATGGTGTTGATGAAGTCATTATGGGTTGTGTGCTCCCTGCGGGTGTAGGCCAAGCGCCGGCTCGCCAAGCCACGTTGAATGGTGGTTTAGGTGTTAATGTGAATGCGACCACGATTAATAAAGTGTGTGGCTCGGGCATGAAGGCTGTAATGCAAGCGGCTGATGCCATTAAGGCCGGTAGCGCCGAGGTTGTGATCGCTGGCGGCATGGAAAGCATGACGAACGCACCACACTTATTGCCTAAAGCGCGCGCAGGTTACCGTTTAGGGCACGGTGAAGTATTAGACCACCTATTTACCGATGGCTTACAAGATGCACACAGCGGACAGCTTATGGGGTTGTTTGCCGAGGCAACGGCCGAAAAGTATGGCTTTACTCGCGAGCAGCAAGATGCTTTTGCCTTAGAGTCATTAAAGCGCGCAAACGAAGCGATTGCTAACGGCCACTTCAGCGATGAAGTGGCTCCAGTAGTCGTGGTTACACGCAAAGGCGAGATTACGGTAGATACTGACGAGCTACCCGGGCAAGCTAGGCCCGAAAAAATACCGCAATTGAAAGCGGCTTTTAAGCCCGGTGGCACAGTCACCGCGGCCAATGCCAGTGGTATTGGTGATGGCGCTGCAGCTTTAATGCTAATGAGTCAAAAAAAGGCCACCGAGCTTAATCATAAACCGCTGGCCCGTGTTGTCGCCTATAGCCAATATGCTCATGAGCCTGAGTGGTTTACCACAGCCCCTGTTGGCGCGATCAAGCGTGTTATGCAAAAAGCGGGTTGGTCGGTGAGTGATGTTGATTTATTTGAGATTAACGAAGCTTTTGCTGTAGTGACTATGGCAGCGATTGCTGATTTAGAATTGCCCGCAGAGCGCGTGAATATTCATGGTGGCGCATGTGTTTTGGGTCATCCGCTAGGTGCTTCGGGCGCGAGAATTATTGTCACGCTCATTTCTGCGCTAAAAACTCACGGTTTAAAGCGAGGCATTGCCAGCTTATGCATTGGTGGTGGTGAGGCGGTGGCTATTGCTGTGGAGCTAGACGATTAAATGTGCTTATTTGGGTTAAGCATAAGCTTGGTCTGATCATTTATGGGTTGCCTCTATCAAGCCCGCGATAGGCTAGGGCTTCGCTAATATGGTTGATATCAACATGCGCCGATTGCGCCATATCCGCGAGGGTTCTTGCAACTCTTAATATTCTATCGTAACCGCGAGCGCTCATATTTAATTGCTCAACGGCGCGCTCGAGCAGGCGCTCACCTTCTTTACTGAGCGCGCAATAATCGTGCAGCTCCATCCCTTTTAATTGGCTGTTGGGGCTGCCTTGTCGGTCATTTTGAATTTTTCGGCAGGCTATCACTCGTGCTCTTACGGTATGGCTGGGCTCGCCTTGCGGTTTGCTTTGAAGATCGCTAATGGGCAGTGGTGTAACCGGCACGTGTAAATCGATACGATCGAGTAGCGGGCCAGAAATTTTTTGTTTGTAGCGGGCAACTTGTTGCGGGCTGCATCGGCAGCGTTGTGACTTATCACCAAAAAAGCCACAAGGGCAGGGATTCATTGCAGCAATTAATTGAAACTGTGCGGGGTACTCCACTTGGGCGTTCGCGCGTGAAATAGCAATATGCCCGCTCTCGAGAGGCTCCCTAAGAACCTCCAAGACCGTGCGAGGAAACTCGGGCAGTTCATCTAAAAATAAAACTCCTTTATGAGCCAATGAAATTTCTCCGGGCTTAGGGTGGCTACCACCTCCGACTAATGCCACGGCAGAGGCTGTGTGATGCGGGGCGCGAAAGGGCCGCTGTTGCCACTGGTTAGGCTTACAATGACCAATAATGGACTGAATTGCTGCGACATCTAATGCATCGTCATTTTCGAGCGGCGGTAAAATACCGCCTAATCGCGCGGCGAGCATGCTTTTACCTGTACCTGGTGGGCCAAACATGAGCAAGTTGTGGCCGCCGCATGCGGCAACTTCTAAAGCTCTGCGTGCTTGTAACTGCCCTTTAACATCGGCTAGGTCTGGGTAGCTAAGTGGCTCGTCGAGGGCGATGAGTTTTTCGGGTCTTGGCAGTGTTTCTCGTTGATGTAAATGGGCCGTGACTTCTAATAGGCTATTGGCAATATAGCTATTATTGGGGGCACAAAAGGCGGCTTCTTGCTGGTTTTGCTTGGGGCAAATGAGCTGCCGGTTATTTTGGTTACAGGCTTTTGCACTGGCAATGGTACCGCGAATCGCTCTAATAGCCCCTGTTAGAGCTAGCTCACCGACAAATTCATAGTCACTCAATAAGGTTAAAGGTATTTGTTCTGAGGCGCCCAAAATACCGAGGGCAATGGCGAGGTCGTAACGCCCGCCTTGCTTGGGGAGATCGGCCGGGGCTAGATTAACGGTAATGCGCCTTTGCGGAAATTCAAAATGACTGTTCACAATCGCGCTGCGTACGCGATCTTTACTTTCTTTGACCGCGGTTTCGGGTAGCCCCACAATCGTGAATGCTGGCAAGCCATTAGCTAGGTGGACCTCTACTTGCACCTCGGGCGCGGTAACGCCAAGCTGGGCGCGCGTTAATACAACGGCAAGGGACATACGCTAAATACCTTTAATGGGCTATGTGTTTATGGCGTTGTGTGTTGATAGGCAGTAGCTCTTTAGTAAAGCCATGCATGTTAAAAAGCAATGCATTTTATGGCTGTATATACAGTATAAATGGCTGCTATATAGAGTGTAGAAGTTTGCTAGAGTTTTGCTGTATTTATTCTGATGATCCCCTCATGGAGGGTGCATTACCTGTAACGGCATGGCGAACCCTTAAGTAGCTGGCAAATTTCGGGATTCCTTTGTGGGTTCTTCCGTAATATTTATAAGTGATAATACTGCCGATTGGGGGTGGAGCGGCTCGCTCAGCGTCGCTAAATCCTGTGCCTATATTGAAGGCTTCGCCTTGGGTATTGATAACGCGAATAGCGCCTAGCATGCCAGTATACTTTCCTTTGCCGGGTAGATGCGCGATAACAGTAGCTTCAGCATCGTCAAAACTTTTGACTTTGAGTAGGTCATTATTGCGAGTGGTATGGTACAGGCTATCACCTTTATGAAGCATCAGGCCTTCACCGCCTAAGTCTTCTATCGTCTTGAGTTGCGCCATTAGCTCTTTATGGTTGGCGACTTTAAATTGTTTGACGGGCTGCCAAAATGCATTTTGGGGCTGGCTTTGACTGTAAAGGGTGCTTAAAGCTTTGAGTCGTTGATCAAAAGTACCCTGATGATGGGGTAAATCGAAAACTTTGTAGCTAACGTTATGGTGTTCATGGCTCCATTCGCGATATGTCGTTTTTTTTCGTCGAATAAGGGCGCTTATGCGCTCAAACGTATTACGAGCTATCCATAGCTCGCCATCAAGAGCCGTAGCGGGGAGTTGGTTTTGGAGTGCTTGAGGTATGTGAATGATATTGCCTTGCCGAGTGAGCATGCGCGTCCCAGTCCAGTAACCGCGCACCCCATCAAGTTTTTCACTGGCCCAGTAGTCATTAAGGTTGATCTGCTTGTCTAGCGAGTAAGTATTGGCGAGAGTGACAGCTGGCTTGTGTAGAGTGTGTGCTTGTCCTAGTGTGCCCAATACAGTGCAGGCGCTTAGCATTAAAATGCAATCTATAATGAATTGGCATGCTCTTGTGCGATGACGCGGCCTTATCCCTTGCATTGTGCATCCTTATTGGCGACTTGCTTAATAGCTTAGTTCAGTAGTTTGTATTGGGCAATCTAGGTACAGTATTTCCTGTGTATCGGTTTTATTTTCGTTTTGTGCGGTGCTATTGGCTTAAATATCAGTGAGAGAGCGTGTTAATTAATTGGATTGTCGCATTATTGGGGCTTGGCAATGTCTTGCGCTGGAGTATGATGCGCAATTAAAGTTAATGGCCAAGAGCCCTAAATTGTTGCGAGTTGATGATATGTCGAACCCTGATGACAACAGCTTTAAGGATGTTGAAGAGCATCCTTTGGCGCAAATTGTAGATGAGCATGTAGAAGAGGTAGAGGTAAAAGGCGAGAAAATTCGTCGTAAAGGCGTGTACCTTTTACCCAACCTATTTACGACCGCCGCTTTGTTCGCTGGTTTTTTTGCGATCGTATCAGGTATGAATGGGCATTTTGCGCATGCAGGTATGGCGATATTTGCCGCTCAAATACTTGATGGCTTTGATGGCCGTGTTGCTCGTATGACTAATACAACCAGCGCCTTTGGTGTTCAGTACGATAGTTTATCCGATATGGTGTCATTTGGTTTGGCGCCAGCACTGGTTATGTTTAGCTGGGGGCTTGAGCCTTTGGGTAAAGTGGGTTGGGCTGCGGCCTTTATATTTTGTGCGTGTGCGGCATTGCGTTTAGCGCGCTTTAATACACAGGCAGAAGTCGTTGATAGCCGTTACTTTGTGGGCTTGGCTAGTCCGCCAGCGGCGGCTATTTTGGCGGGTACCGTGTGGAGCTGGAGCGATGTTGTACCTTCTTACGAGGTATCAATGGCTTTAGCGATTATTACGACGCTTGTCGGTCTGCTAATGGTCTCTAATGTCCGCTATACCTCCTTTAAAGGTTTAAACCTAAAAGGACGTGTTCCTTTTGTGGTGCTGTTTGTTGCTGTACTGGTGTTTGTATTAGTGACTGTCGATCCCGCAAGAATGCTTTTATTGATGGCTGTCACTTACTGTTTATCGGGTTTGTTGGCGTGGGGCGTAGGGGTGTGTAAGCGCCCTAAAGTGACCGCCAAAAATGATAATACAAA
>NZ_LGAK01000109.1 GCF_001292705.1 Marinagarivorans algicola | reverse complement strand
CGAGGTCGGCGTATTCACGCTCGGCCGTTTCAATATCTTCATCAATTTTAACCAAGCGCTTTTTAGCCGCTTCGTCGTCATCTTTTTTGACCGCTTCGCGTTCGATTTTTAATTGGATGAGTCTGCGTTCGAGCTTGTCCATTAGCTCGGGCTTGGAGTCTATTTCCATGCGAATGCGGCTACCGGCTTCATAAAATTTTGAGTGAGTGTCCCTGCAAGTTTACAGTAACAGTCGGCTTAACAGCAGGCAATAAAAAAGCCGCTAAGGCAGTTAAGCTTTAGCGGCTTTTTGGATTGGGTTAGACCCAGAGAATACTAACCTATTGATTTAACAGTTTTTTGTTTTGGGTGTCCCCGATTACTGGTTGTCGTTATCTGGATAATTAATCAGTATCAATCCACTCTCGGCGTTCGGCAGATTCAATTAAAGTCTGAACCTTCAATGGAGAACAGGATTCGTTTTTCGAGGTTTTCTTGGAAAAAAGCCGCAAAGGCCACGTAAATAGCTTTCCTAGAGGGAAACCTTCACCTTCGAAATACTTTTTATTTAGGGATTCGAGATCCACGTTAAATTTCTCTGAAAACCTCTCTAGCAATTCAATTCCGTCATCACCATCGACACCAAGTTCATCATTTACCAAGGTGTGAGGATGAATTTTTGATCTGTCTATCCGTGTGAATTCCGCAAGAAAATCGATTACATCATCTTTTAATATCATTTTTTACTCCGCCTATTCACCTGGCCTCATGCATGTAGCCATGCAAAAATCCATTTGCCTTGCTTCTGGATATAGAGATGCGGTTCCTAAAACGGGGAACCACCTTCCCGCAGCACCACCTATACTCGCTGTTTTTGCTGATAAGCCTAACTTTAAAGTTGGGGCTCTCACTGAACTGGAGAATTTACGTCTTCCAAAAATACCTCTGAAAAACTTAGACGCTGCGGATGTGCCTTGAGTTGCGCCACCAGGTTTAGTTCTTGTAGATGTAGTGCCGTAATACAAGGACACTCACCCCAAAAAACACCTGCTAGAACAGCCCAACAATTAGCACCGTCCAACCTACAACATGCTAAATTATGGCCTTATTACTTCTAGCTATCAACACAGTATTAATTATCGT
>NZ_LGAK01000108.1 GCF_001292705.1 Marinagarivorans algicola | reverse complement strand
ACTGTTACAAGTATTTTTTTGAGAAAATATGTAAGCTATTGAATTTATTAGTTTATTTTCCACTTTTCACACTTTTCGATATTTCACAGTCTTTGCCAGTGATCACCTTGGAGGTGTGCAGAACACGCCAGTGACCTCATTCTGAACAAGTAGGCAAGAAGCATTCAATCAAAAAGTTTCAAAAAGTACAGATAGTCAATTACCGGATACGAGTAAACAGAAGCTTGGCCCTACAAATGTATTTTGTAAGGAGCTGCTTCCCTAGAGCGGTCATAATGTTCGACTTACAGGCCTGCTGGGGGTCTGCAGTGTATAACTGAACGACTGCTAGCTATTGGTATCAGCAGCACGGTATATCATGTTTTAGTCATGAAGGTACTTTTGCGGTAGCCACTGCGTATCTGAACTGCCATCTGAGAAACGCGTATAAGTTTGGATATCTGCGATAAGATCGTCACATGGCGTGCAGATGTAAGTGAGAAACTCGTCAAGACTGCCAGAGACTTTTATAAGCTCGTCACCGTCTCCTGAGTATTCGAAAATACAGCCCTTATCATTGCCCGTGGAATATAGATAGTACACACCAGAGTTTGGGACCTCGGCAAAGACAATTGCGTCAGAAACCCATTCAGGCAACGCGTGTTCTCTCCCAAAAGACCAAGCCTCAAATTCAGTTCTCAGTTCTTCCCACTCATCAGGGTGCGCAATATAAAAAGCAGAGGCATCTGATAAGTTGTCGCAATACAACCTCAAGCTTGACACTTGCTCCAGCATCAGCCTCAAAGGGTCATCAGCCTCCAAGATCTCGACACCAGCACCAGGTGGCTCACCTCCAACCTCATGATGTAAAGGCATTTCTCTCAGCGTGCTCCCGTCGCTGAGAGAAATGCACAAGAATCGAGGGTTTCTATGCTCCAGAGTATTAGTCATCATTTCACCCCTACTTAGGTCTCGCCCGCGTACATTCAGGTAACGAGGTGTTCCCGTTTATGTAGAGCGGCTTTTCGTGTGAAAAGGCATTACCAATTGTAGGAGTACCTTGCTCCCACCACCCACCAAATAGGTAAAAACCATGGATAGCACCTGCGATTGCTCGTCGGCCCGCCTTTGAATTAGCCAGATCCATAACCCCCTCTGACTTTCTTCGGGTCAAAGGAATC
>NZ_LGAK01000107.1 GCF_001292705.1 Marinagarivorans algicola | reverse complement strand
GGGGTGAGTGTCCTTGTATTACAATTATGGTATAACTGGTATCGTTATTATGATGCGAGTACTGGCCGTTATTTGCAGAGCGATTCTATTGGATTAAGTGGTGGTTAAAATACTTATACATATGTGGGCGGAAACCCTGTAAGCTTGGTTGACCCTATGGGGCTTTGTGCACAAGAGGGGAATAGTGATTTTGATTTATCCAATTATGCTGGGCCAATGTCTCCGCCAAAAACAGCAGGTGATAAGTTATCTGGCGCTGGTAAGGAGTTATGGCGTTTAGCGGAGGATATACCTGTAGAAGGGCAGGTTATTGGAGGCTTGAAGCTGGCTATGGCATTTGTTTTTCTCCGAAAGGCTAATGTCAGTATTACTTTTGGAGA
This sequence comes from Marinagarivorans algicola, assembly GCF_001292705.1. Taxonomy (GTDB): domain Bacteria; phylum Pseudomonadota; class Gammaproteobacteria; order Pseudomonadales; family Cellvibrionaceae; genus Marinagarivorans; species Marinagarivorans algicola. The sequence goes on along the minus strand of NZ_LGAK01000107.1, from coordinate 801 downwards.
AAACGCAAATAAAATCCAGCATACTTTTAGGCATACAGATGCATTAGGGTTAAGTCGTGAGGTAGTTCAGCAGTCTGTTGCAAAACATTTTTCAATGGTCCACTCATTGGTTCAAAATGGGAAACCGCTTAATCAAGTAATTGATGTAGCTGGTCAAAGAGTTCAATATTCAGCATTTAGGTTATCTGAAGGTAAATTCAATATAGGTCGTATTCATGGTGCCCCGTAAACCAACCAAAGATGAAAATAAACTTATCAATTATCTACTAGAAAAGTTCAATTCTTCTAGTTTAATTTCTGAGTGTGAGAGTTTTCTTGTCTCTTCTATGGATGATGGTGGAATGGGTAGTTTAAAGCTTTACCCTAAAGGTCTTCTTTCCGAATTTGATGGGCGAGTATTCGGCTCCGAATTAGGGGACTGCCATTTTAACGATGAAGATGGTGTCAAGGTTATCGCTACCATATACCTTGATGAGGAGGGCTGCTTGTTTGAGTTGGATATGTGGAAACAAGGCGACGAGCCTTTAATTCAGATCCCAGATTCTTTCGAATAACAAAGACATAATCGGAAAATATCTACTTAGACAGGCATGCCAAAAAGAAAATGACACTAAGTTTTATCGACTCTCGTATCGCCACGCCAACACAATCGCTAACAAGGTGTTAATGCAATAAAAAGCATCAAGAACCCAACCTTATAACGTAAGGTTATGTAGTTGAGCAGGAGTGATGGTGGGTAATGCGGGAAGGGCTTATTGCGGGTGGTTATTTAGGCGGCGCGCTTGGGCCTTTACCTGTGTT
>NZ_LGAK01000106.1 GCF_001292705.1 Marinagarivorans algicola | reverse complement strand
TGTCGCAAGTGGCGCCTGCTAGCAAAGGTGCCACGGTTCATCAGCGGGTTGAGCGTATTGAAATAGTCGCCGCGCCTGGTCAATCACCCGAGGAACTTGGCGCCGCCGTGGGTGATGCGCTTTCGGGTTTATATACTCAGCCACTTTATGATTTACCTAAGTAATTTAAGGGGGTTGAATGCCAAGTACATTATTAAAATTGGGTAGCTTTAAATTCAGTACCAATACAGCCGCCTTTGATCGCATGGCTAAAAAGCACAGTTGGCGCTGGGCGGCGCAAGCGCGCTTTGGCAATAATGATTTACTGCAATATACGGGTAAAGATGCTGCCACTATTTCTTTGTCGGGCATTGTGGCAACGCATAGAGCGGGTGTGGGTATTGGGCGCATCGATGAATTGGTGGCCGTCGGTAATTTAGCCGTGCCTCAGTTATTGGTAGCTGGCACCGGTGAGGTCATGGGTTATTGGGTGGTGACAAATGCCGAAGAGGTGGGCACCCGTTTTGTCGCCGGCGGCGCTGCGCGCAGGCAAGCATTTACACTGGAGTTAACGTTTTATGGCGCGAACTTACATAACGCTTGAGGGTGATGTGCTAGATCGCATTTGCTGGCATGAATATGGCGATGAGAGCCGCTTTGTGGATGTGTTAGAGGCTAACCCTGATTTAGCGCAATACCATCCTGTGTTACCTGCAGGCTTAAGGGTGGTATTGCCTGATTTTGGCCCTAGGGTTGAGGCGGTAAAGGCGGTGAGTTTATGGGATTAGTCTTTAAGGTCGAAGCCGGTGGCAAGGATATTACCCGCGTAATCGCTCAAAACTTAGAGGTGTTACGCGTGACGGATAAAGCGGGGACTCAAAGCGATGCACTGGCCATTGTATTGGCGGCAGAGCGCTCAATAGCCTTGCCACCTGCAGGTGTTGCGCTCAATGTGTCGCTCGGTTTTGGCGAGGTATTAAGGCCTAAAGGGCGCTTTGTGGTTGGTGGTATAGGCGAAAGCGGATGGCCGCGCAAAATCACTATCGAGGCGAGTGCGGCATCGCTCAATAGCGATAAGGGCGAGGCGGTGATGCAAAGTCAAAAAACGCGCGCGTGGGAGGCTATTTCACTGTCAGATATTGTTCAAAAAATCGCCGCTGAGCACGGCTTGGTGCCCAAGGTGTCCGCTGAGTTTGCAGCGGTGA
>NZ_LGAK01000105.1 GCF_001292705.1 Marinagarivorans algicola | reverse complement strand
TTGTATTATCTTATTTACGCATAAGGCCGAATACTTCACCGAGACAACCTACGATATATTAGGCCGCCCATTAAACGTGGTTCACCCTTTTAAGGTCACCGATGACAGCGGCCATGCAGTGAGTACACAGCAAGCGCAAACCCATTTTGAATACGATAACCTAGCAACTACGGTGCGCTCAAGTGGGGTAAAAGACCAAAATGAGCGTGTTAAAACAGAAGTAAAGAATGCCCTCGGTGAGCTTTATTACACGAATGAGCAACCCAAAACGAATGGGGCCAATCGTGCGATTGTGTATCAATATAATGTGCAGGGCAAATTTACCAAAACAACTCCTTTAGTCGGTCAGGCTATCAGTATCCAATACAACGGCTTAGGCCAAAAGTATAAAATGATCGACCCCGATAAAGGCACTTGGACGTACGAATACAACAGCTACGGCGACCTCATTAAGCAAACCGATGCCAACGGTCAAGTGACCACTATTGAGTATGACTTTGCCGGCCGTAAAACAGCCAGCAAAACGACAACGACGATTGCGCAAAGCCGTAATGTACACCTGACTTGGACCTACGATATTGCAACATACGGCCTAGGTAAATTAGCCAAAGCTCAAAACCTCACCGAGCAGTTTAGCCAGCAAATGACCTACGACGCTTTAGGCCGTGTGAGCACCACTGTCACCACAATGCCCGGTAAAAATAGCGCGCTAGAGAGCTTTTATCAAAAGCAAACCTACGATCAGTACAACCGCCCGTATCAAACCTTTGATGCTGCCCGAGTAGGTCCGCAGTTCAGTTACAATGGTGTGCAAAATTATTACAACAGCAAGGGTTACTTATACAAAGTCGCCACCGCAGGCAAAAATGCTAAAACACTGTATGAAATCACCAATATGGATGCGCGCGGTAATGTAACGCGTATGGCGTACGGTGACGGTAATACCGTGGTGCACAGCTACAATGCCACCACCGGTCATTTAGAAACGATCAATCGCTTTAATGTGTTTGGCGATGGCAATGAAACCTACACCGCTAAATGGGACCATCTAGGCAATTTGCGTAGCCGCCAAGACAGCGCCCAAGGTAATCTTGTCGAAACCTTCCGGTACGATGATTACAACCGTTTAGTGTCTAATAATATTGGCTCCCAAGCGGTTACCATCAGTTATTTTGACAACGACAATATTAAAACCAAGTCAGATCAGCAAGACGGCAAACAATATAGCTACGCCAAAGCGGGCCCGCATGCGGTGACTCAAATAGGGAGCCGCACCTTTGCTTATGATGCCAACGGTAATGCCACAGAAGATAAACAGGGCGCCAAAGTTAAGCGCTTTGTTT
>NZ_LGAK01000104.1 GCF_001292705.1 Marinagarivorans algicola | reverse complement strand
TAGCCTATTATGAGCCCTTTAAAAGATCGTTCAATTAGCTTAAACGATCAGCATTACTACCGAGTAGCGCCTTTTTTGTGGGTGTTAATGAGTGGATTGACTATGGGTAACTGTTTTCATGTGTTTTTTTGAGGTGGGTATCTGCTTTCTTGCCGGAAGTGCTCTGGTTAATACCCTTATGCGTTAATAAGTAACAACTTCGGATTGAGTATAAAATCGTGACTAAATGGATTGGCCACTCCAGAATTTTTTCAGCTTGGCTGAATAGTTGCGTAGTAAGATTATTTTTTCCAAACAACCCAAGCGTTCTCTGAATTTACTATCCCGCGATAATCATCAGAATTTTTCACGTAAACAGATCGTGTATTACCATACCCGTCTGAGTCATAAGGATCTTGAGGAAAGATATAGTAAATTTCTGCGATTAGCTGATCATTGCACCACAGTGCATCGTAAGTAAGGTAGCCGTCTGCATACTGGTCGCGGTATTCACATTCAGGTGCCGTATAATAGTCGCTATTTGCCAATATTCTAGGTGCCTCTTCATCAGCAAAAATAAATCCAGAGGAGAGGTTGGAAGACAATATCAGCATGCATGAAATTAACTTGTTCATATTTAACCCTTGAGGTGGTTTGTGTGGTGTATATTAATGTATATGTGAATCAATCAGAAGCATGCTATCAAAAATAAAGAGGAGTATCACGAAGAAATTAAAAGGGTAGACTATAGTAATACTATGCTAACTTTACAGCTGTATTAAGAAATGGCAATAAATTGGTTTAAGAATGCATATTTAGTGTGAGACCCCGCTTCTGACCAATATCTGAATTCCACCTTTGGTGAACTCTAGGAATGAATCGAATTGTAGACCCTCTGAATAAAGAGTTTTCAGCTGTTTAGAGTAATATCCTAATAAAGATAAGGCCGAGCGCTAGAGTGCTAAGCTGTTTTTTACCGATAATAGGTATTCACTATCCTAAGTTGCTCATGGAATATGAGCAACTGTATTTTATGAACCGTTGGGTTTTGGGGGTGAACGTGCTGTTTTTAGGGTTTTTTGATGACTCATTTTAGCGCTGTAAATTGAGTGTGCTAGCACCAATAGTGCGCATATTCCTGCCGGGAGTAGTAGCGCATCAAAGTGATACGCAGAAAAAGGTAGGCGCCCAGAGTACCGTCTAAAGCAAACCACAAATAATGACAAGAAACAGCAAGGCCTTTCTTTTATCAAATGGCTCGCCCCTGAATTTTGAGCCCAGCATAATCTCAAGATCAATAAATATACCTGTAGTATGTGTTGTACGTATGACGGCGCCGCTGTATATGGTGATCAACGCATTTTGTAAC
>NZ_LGAK01000103.1 GCF_001292705.1 Marinagarivorans algicola | reverse complement strand
GCCTGAGCCGATGGGTTTTGCAGCGGCCTCCATTCGTCCTGAATCAAGCGCCATTGAAATCAGATTGGGCCACACAGCAATTCGCTTGCCGGTAAATCAGCCTGCTGCGTGGGTGGCTGATTTTGTTAAGGCACTAAGCTAATGCGTTGTTTTGTCGACCCTTCAGCTGTTTATCTGTATCGTACTCATGTTGACTTTCGTAAGTCGATTAACGGATTGACCTTAATCGTGGAGCAGGAGTTGGGGCTAGACCCTTTCAATACAAGTCTTTACCTATTTTCAAATCGCATGCGGGATAAGGTGAAAATACTGTACTGGGATAAAACAGGTTTTGCCCTTTGGTATAAACGCTTGGAGAAAGCTCGCTTCAAGTGGCCAAAGAAATGTGGCGATACGTTTGAAATCAGCGAACAACAACTGCACTGGCTACTCGAGGGTTACGATATCGAGGGCCATCAAGCGATTTATTTTTCATCT
>NZ_LGAK01000102.1 GCF_001292705.1 Marinagarivorans algicola | reverse complement strand
AAATCGCATGCGGGATAAGGTGAAAATACTGTACTGGGATAAAACAGGTTTTGCCCTTTGGTATAAACGCTTGGAGAAAGCTCGCTTCAAGTGGCCAAAGAAATGTGGCGATACGTTTGAAATCAGCGAACAACAACTGCACTGGCTACTCGAGGGTTACGATATCGAGGGCCATCAAGCGATTTATTTTTCATCTGCCAGTTAATTTTCCCTGCATAGATGGTAAAATCCATGCATGGAAAATGACGACTTAAAAAATAAAGTTCAATCTCTCGAAGCACAAAATAAGTTGCTCAAAGAAGAGAATGATTTTTTGCGCGAGCAATTCAATCTTGCTCGCCATCGTCAATTTGATGCCTCGTGCGAAAAGGCGAGTGTACAGCCGTCGCTATTTAATGAGCCTGAAGCGGAGCTTGATGAACCTGAAAAGGTCGAGCCGCAACCTCAAGAAAGTAGCACCACTAAAAAATCTCAACCTAAGCGTAAACCTCTGCCAAAAGACTTACCGCGCGAAACGCGTGTCATTGATATAACTGACGAAGAAAAAGTCTGCCCTTGCTGCAATGGTGAGCTTCATCAATTGGGTGCTGAGACCAGCGAACAGCTTGAGTACATCCCCGCTTCAATTAAAGTCATTGAAACCGTTCGCCCCAAGTATGCCTGTCGTACGTGTGAGCAGAATAACACTCACACACCCATCAAAATTGCGGATGTACCGGCATCGCCTATTCCCAAGAGCATCGCGACACCGAGCTTACTGGCACAGGTAATACTTCAAAAATACCAATTTGCATTGCCGCTGTATCGCCAAGAGGCGCTCTTTGCGCAATTGGATATCACATTAAGCCGCAAAACACTCGCTACATGGATGGTTCGCTGTGCCGATCTTTTAGAGCCTGTCATACATCAGCTAAAAGACATTTTATTAGAGC
>NZ_LGAK01000101.1 GCF_001292705.1 Marinagarivorans algicola | reverse complement strand
GTTCTAGCAGGTGTTTTTTTGGGGTGAGTGTCCTTGTATTACGATGGTTACCGTTACTTGTATGGTGCAGATGGTTTGCTAGAGGCAGAAACTACAGCGCGTAGAAGTACGTTAGCAAAAGTGTATATTTACTGGCAAGGGCGTCCTGTGGGTTTGGTTCAAAACAATGCTCTTTACTTCATTCAAAGTGACCACTTAAATCGTCCCTTTGCAGTAACCGATGCCAATAACCGAACAGTTTGGGCTGCGAAAAATACAGCTTTTGACCGTGTAGTGACTACCAATAGTATAGGTGACTTGAATATTGGCTTTCCGGGGCAGTATTACGATCGCGAAACACAATTATGGTATAACTGGTATCGTTATTATGATGCGAGTACTGGCCGTTATTTGCAGAGCGATCCTATTGGATTAAGTGGTGGTTTAAATACTTATACATATGTGGGCGGAAACCCTGTAAGCTTGGTTGACCCTATGGGGCTTTGTGCACAAGAGGAGCGAAGTTTTTGGGATAACCTTGGAAGGCACTTGCCTTCGGTTCCCCAAGGTTCCATGGACTTCGCTGGAGGTCTTGGTGATGCGATACTCTTCGGGTTTGGAGATGATATCCGATCAGGATTAAATATAGATGGCGGAATTAATACAGATTCTCAGCTGTATAGTGTAGGAGAAATATCTTCGATAGCAGCCGGTGGCGTTGGCATATACAGAGGCTTATATGTTGGTTCATTTAAGCTGGCAGGTATGTCTCGTAATATGACTGTTCTCAATTCTACATCTGCGGTAAGAAATGCATTTAAACGGTTTGGCGGGCCAGCATTATTCAACGCCGCAGAGCGAGCCAAGATTGTGCCGTTTGCAACTCATGTGGCAAACAAAGGTTTCGATGCCGCAAGAGCTGGGCTTGGACGCACACGAGATACGTATAATAGCTTGATCGGTTTATCTCCTGGAATTGGAGGCGTATTTAATGATTAAAAAACTACATATCGATATTGAGTCTCCTGCTGAAGTCGTATTGCTTAATCTAGCTGACTGTAGCTATGAAGCGATTCGCAAACCTGAAGATGAATTATGCTCTGGATATGGATATTTCAAATCGATTAATGGAGAAAGAAAATTAGCAGCGTTACTTGCATATGATGATAAGCTTTATTTGTATTTTGATAGGCTTTATGAATTGAATGCAGATGACTGCAAGGTAGTGTTAAAGTCTGGTTTTTTCAAAAATGAGTTCAAGCTTTTTAAAAATGGTGATTTGGCTTTAACGGTCAAGTACAAGCCAACCTCTTATGACGCGGGCGTTTTTGAAGAGGTTAATAGTTTGATAGAGGATAAAAAATATTCCTCTGTACGTATCGAGAATACTATTAAAATTTTATCTGAAACGAATCCAGTTTTAAGAAAAAAAGTGGATCAAGATTGTGTCAAATTGTTAGAAAAAGCGAAGGCTAGTTAATAAATCGGAAAGGCGCTCGTTGAGTAATCATCGAGTGCCTTTTTACAAC
>NZ_LGAK01000100.1 GCF_001292705.1 Marinagarivorans algicola | reverse complement strand
CTGCTAGCCTCAGTCCCAATGTATACTTTTTACTGAGTCTCGTTTTAAGTCTTGTTTTAAGTCTTGTTTTAAGTCTTATAGTACTATTTATGATTCTATTTAGCGCAATCTATTACCAGATACAGGCACAGAGGCAAAGACAGTGTAACACTTCAATTATGGTCGAATACGCTTGCCAATAGGCCTGCGCTGCACGAGTATTACCCTTGCACAGCATTACACTTTTGCTGGTAACAATCGCTTTTGATTACTGCGAGTGTTAAATGAATACTGCTAAGCATCAACGCCGCTATTACGTTTGAACCTGACCAAAGGTGTTTTGTAAGTCTTTAAGCTTTTCAACGACACAGCGATTGTGTTCAAGGTTGATGTTTTGCGGGTTATGCGCAAGCCAGTAGCCATTAATGAAATCAATTTCACTCATCCGGTGAGTTTTGATGTCTTGTCGCATAGAGCTGCTGTTATTAGCCGTTAAATGAATAACGTCCACTGCCAGCTTCAGCACGTCTTCGACGGGCATCCTATGGCGATAAGTCGCCAACCAAAGGGCTATTTCTTCGGCCAGTAACCGCATAGCAACCATCGCCGGCTTAGATGATAGCAGTTGCCCATTTTCACAATCGAGCAAGGCAGTTAATGGATTAATCAAGCTATTAATAATTAGCTTATGCATTAAACGCTGTTCAATATCATCAACCGTACGCAATAACTTGGGCAACTCTGCTGGCTGCATGTGTTGCAAAATGGCGGCATCAACCAAGGTTTGACCTGCGCCTTTATAGCGATAACTCGCCGGCGCAACCTGAGTCACCCCCTCTGTTGTTGTTGCAAACAGAACCGGGCAACCAGCTCGTTGCTGAATCATTTGCTGAGCCCCCAACCCGTTAAACAAGCAAATAACAACACTTTGCGAATGCAAGCGTGACTCAATAGCACTAAATGCACTTAGTGCTTGAGTCGATTTCGTACAAATAATCAAATAATCAATCGACTCACGCGCAACGCCAAGCAAGTGATGTGGCACACCATTCAAATCAGTAAAATGGCGACTCTCATTGTCAGCATGACGCCCAATAAGGGTAAACGCCAATTGCTGCTGGCTGAGCTTAAAAGCCAGCAATGTACCAATCGCGCCTGCGCCAAGAATATGCCAATGGTGTTTGTGACTATCCATAATATGGTGATCATTCATTGAACTATAAATAGTGATAATTACACCTGTATAACGCTGAATGATCAAGTACAACTGCTCTAGTCAACTAAAATAGGACACGCTATTAGGCGTTTTTAGCTGACCAGAACACAGGGTTGGAATCACGATGACGAAAACGTCAGCCAATAGCATCAAGCGGTCTTCACGACGTGAATGGATTCACTCATGCAGTGATAGCATGGATGCTAAAGAACTGCCCACTGGCGGCGGTGCTCGTAGCGGGTTCACTGTACTGATCATAGCCACACAAAAAAGCACGACGAATACAGCGTGTTACACAATGATAGTAAGGCGTAGTGTCCAATCAAC
>NZ_LGAK01000010.1 GCF_001292705.1 Marinagarivorans algicola | reverse complement strand
CCGGCTAAAATAAGTTGTAAGTACTATGAGATCTTTTGGATGTACGGCGATAGCCTATGTATTGTTATTCATTGTTGCAAGCTGTATATTTTTATCCTTTCACCCTGAGTATTATACCTTTACTGATTTCTACAACCAAAAAAGAGTATTGGCGCTAATTATTATTGTTATCACCTTGTTGGTTGCATTGTTACTTAATCCTGTTGGAGTCTTTGAGCAATTTACGCTCCGCTGGGGCTTCGCAAATTTAGGCTTGTATGTTTTTTTTGCCATAGGATTGACTTCTTTGGTGCTATCGGATCGACCTATTAATGCCTTACATGAGTGGCTGAGTTTTTTGTTTTTGTGGTTTTTTGTTGTATCGCTAGTGGTTTTATTTGAGCGGTACAAGTTACTTTGCCGCTATGCTATTATTTTTTTATGTCTTTGTTCTGGCTTGTATTTAGCAAAATTTTTAATGGTATTGTTTTTGTCTTTATTGAATGGCTACCCTGTTGATCAAAAAGTTTTGGTTTCTGGGGTTGTTAATGAGAACTTTATTGCCCAGCCTTTAGCGATGTTAGCGCCATTTTTTGCTGTTTGGGCGATAGCGGGTAAAGTAAGATTTGCTTGGGTTTTGGGTGGTTTTTTTTTCATCAGTCTATTTTTTATGATGATTATATATAACCGCTCGGTGGTATTAACCTTATCTATTGTTTTTGTTGCGTGGGCACTATATGCCAAAAACCAAAAGAGCTCATCATTACTGGCACTGTATTTTTTATGTTTTGGCTTGTCTTTGTTGTTTTTTTGGTTAATAGCGTACTTTTTTGGTATGGTTGGCGTAGACGCTCAAATTAAAAATATGCTCAATGATTCTGCGCGTGAGCTATTATGGCGGGAGGCACTATTGGCGGGAGTCAAAAACCCACTTTTGGGTGTTGGTCCGTACGGTTATACGTTTATAACGCCTATTGATGGTACAGCCCATCCGCATAATTTTTATCTGCAGCTAATTGCAGAGTGGGGTTTGGTTGCAACTTTTGCGTTAGGTGTCACAGCTATTTCGTTGTTTTTTGTGGTGATTAAGGCTGTAAGGCTCAGTGGTGCTCCGTCTTTGTTTCTCGGTGCGTTTTTGGGTTTATGTGAGGGGGTTTTGCATGCAGGACTTAGTGGGGTCCTTGTTATGCCTTTGTCGCAGATTGTTTTTTGTATTCTTGTTGCAGTGTTAATAAATTATTGCCGGTGGCTATCTAGTGAAGGTAAGGTTGCCGCCTCTATTGCTGACTCTAGGCGAGATCAATATATAAATACCGGCTTTAGTGTGGCGGTGTTAAGTTGTCTTGGTCTATATATTTTCGTCAGTTATGGTTTAAGTTTATGGGTGAGTGATAATTGCATCACTAACATAGGGCCGCGCTATTGGGTTGATGGGGGAGTGGTGAGCTGCCACTCATATCCTTAATTTTGTGCTAGATGCGCAAGCTCTTTTGGGCAGTCCTCTGAGGGTTTCAGAGAGTTTAAATGGATTTGTTGGGGTATCTATCATGCTTAGCCGAGCAGAGTAGGTTACCGCTGGAGGTCTGCCTCCGCCATCACCCCCTTAACCAAAATAGCCAAACTCCCCGAAGTCCCGTTCTCAAGCTCCCGCCTTAATAAGTTAATCAATAATCCCTCACTGCCATGCGGTGCCTTTGGGTTTAGTTCGTCATTTTTTAGCCCGCTGTTAAGCAATATAAAAGCTTGGTGCGTTAGTGTGGCGGCTTCTAGGGCTTCGCGCATGATGAGTGATGCGTAATTTAAGTAGCCTGCGTTACCTAGCCAGATAAATGTGCTTAGGCAGGACTCGTGCCTTTTGCTGTGTAGGCCAAATTCGTCGGGGGTATCGGGGCCGGCTATGTCTTCTACGTATAAACTCAGTGGGCGGGGGAAGTTGTTGTAGAGTGCGACTAGGGTTTTGGCGGTGTCGCGGTAAAAGTCATCTATATGAATATCGGGCATGAGAATACTATGGTCGCTGTGCGTGGCTGTTAAAAGGTATCAGTAAAGGTATCAGTATAGAGTGCTGCCGCTAAAAACGCTGGTGGGCGACTTTATTAGCGGCTGTGGTATTGGCTTGAAGGCTAAAATTTATAATTTTGCAAAAAGTCCCCAAAGCTATTAATAGCGCGGGTGATTTCTTCTTTTATAGGCAGAAACACAATGCGTAGGTGGTCGGGCTCTTTCCAGTTAAAGGCGGTGCCTTGCACCAGTAGTACCTTTTTTTGAATTAAAAAGTCCAAAATCATTTGTTGGTCATCAACAATAGGGTAGCGCTTTAGGTCTATTTTTGGGAACAGGTAAATAGCGCCTTTGGGCTTTACGCAGCTAATGCCCGGTATTTGCTCTAGTGCGGCCATAGCGGCATTGCGCTGCTCGTAAAAGCGCCCACCTGGGCGTATCAGCTCATTAATACTCTGGTAGCCACCTAGTGCCGTTTGAACCGCGTACATGGCGGGTACGTTAGCGCACAGGCGCATAGACGATAGCATCTCTATGCCTTTTACGTACTCTGCGGCTAAGTGCTTGGCGCCGCTCACAATAAGCCAGCCTGACCTAAAGCCCGCTAAGCGATAAGACTTAGAAAGTCCATTAAAAGTAATACACACGACATCTTTGGCTAAGCGCCCCAAAGGGACGAACTCGGCATCATCGTAAATAATTTTGCTATAAATCTCGTCGGCAAAAATCACTAAATTGTGCTGCCTGGCGAGCTCGATGATTTGCTCGAGTGCCTCTTGGCTGTATACGGCGCCCGTTGGGTTGTTGGGGTTGATGACGACAATGGCGCGGGTGCGCGGTGATATTTTACTTTTAATATCTTCGATGTCGGGTAGCCAATCGGATTGCTCATCACACACGTAATGTACCGCTTTACCGCCGGCTAAATTGACCGCTGCGGTCCATAAGGGGTAGTCGGGTGAGGGCACCAAGACCTCTTCGCCATCGTTGAGCAAGGCTTGGTTTGCCATCACAATCAGCTCGCTTACGCCGTTTCCTAAAAAAATATCATCAATATCTACACCCTCAACACCTAGGCGCTGACACTCTTGCATAATAGCTTTGCGGGCCGAAAATAATCCTTTTGAGGCAGTGTAGCCTTGGGCACCACGCATATTTTGGATAACATCGGCAATGATTTCATCAGGAGCGTCAAAACCAAAAGGCGCGGGGTTGCCAATGTTAAGCTTGAGAATACGGTGCCCTTCATCTTCTAGGCGAGTGGCATGCTCTAGCACTGGGCCGCGAATGTCGTAGCATACGCCGTTGAGTTTTTGGGATTTTTGGATGCGTTGCATAGGGTGCCTTTTGAGGTGCGCGTTGGCGGCGCTAATAGATTAACCTACCGTATAAAGTTAAATTGAATGAATCACTTATTTAAGCATATTAGAGGATGAGAATCATGTCAGATAACGATTTAAAAAATGATGACTATTGGCGGGCTAAATTGAGTGCTGAAGAGTTTGCTATTTGTCGTCAAAAAGGTACAGAGCGACCCTTTACTGGCAAATACAATACTATCAAGGGTTATGGTAAGGGCGATGCATTTTTGTGTAAATGCTGTCAGGCGGTACTTTTTGATGCACAGAGTAAGTTTGACTCGGGCTCGGGTTGGCCGAGTTTTTTTGCCGTTAAAAAGGGTGGCGTGAGCGAAACCTTTGATGAGTCGCACGGTATGCGTCGTGTTGAAATCGCATGCAGTCGCTGTAATTGCCATTTAGGGCACGTTTTTAATGACGGGCCAGCGCCTTCGGGTATGCGTTATTGTGTTAATTCGGCGTCACTGGTGTTGGCTTCAGAACTTAATAGCGATGTAAAAGGTGAGTCGTATTGATAGGTTTTGATGAAATTTTAAATACAGCGATATTACATAAAGGTTCGCTAAAAGAAGTAAAAACGGCGTTGCCCGTTGTACTGACTGCGCATGAGCTGGAGGCTCAAAGTGATGCTTTTTATTTGAGTGCGATGACTCGTAGGATTTTTCGTGCGGGCTTAAAGCATAGTGTGATTGATGCCAAATGGCCAGCCTTTGAAAAGGCACTCTATGCTTTTAACCCTATGGCATGCGCCATGATGAGCGATGATAAGTTAGATGAGTTAATGGGGAACCGTGAGTTGGTACGGCATATGGGCAAAATGAAATCCATTCGCATCAATGCGGCCCTTGTTCTCGAAAAAGCGCGAGAATACGGCAGTTTTGGTGCTTATTTGGCGCAGTGGCCGGGCGCTAATATTGTGGGTTTGTGGACGCAATTAAAAAAGCAAGGTGCACAGTTAGGTGGTATGAGTGGATCGCGCTTTTTGCGTTTAGTGGGTAAAGATACCTTTTTACTAACAGATGATGTGGTGGCTGTACTTAAAGCGCAGGGAGTCGTCAATAAAATGCCCACCAGTCAAAAAGACTTAGCATTGGTGCAGGGTGTTTTTAATGCGTGGCAAGAGCAAAGCGGCCTGCCGTATAGCCACATAAGTCGCATTGCCTCGATGACTGCCGCAAGCTGGAGCTAGAGGTACGCGGGGACTGGTGCTCTAGAGTAGAGCTAGTCGTACATTTGTTTTTTCTTCCATTCGCCGCCTTTATTAGCATACTCATCCCATTCGCCTTCAAGCCCTTCTTGAGTTTCGGGTTGGGCTTCTGGGGCTGTGCTCTCGTCATCTTCGTCGGCAATGCGCTTTGCAAGAGCGGCGCATTGCGTTTGTAGGTCGGTAATGCGCGGACCAAAATGACCTGATTGGCGCTCGCGCTCCATAAGGTGTAAGGCAAGCTCTAGATTATGCAGTGCTAGCCTAGGCTTGTCTTTATCGAGTGCTTGTTTGCCTGCAATTGTGTAGGAGTCAACGGTAAGGCCAACGACAAGTTCGCGAATGCTGGCGCGATGAGCATCACCGGTTTGAGCGGGTATACGGTCTTTTTCTTCTAATTGGTGAATATATTTATGTAGCTCTTCTAGGCAGGCTTTTACTTCGCTAATCTGCTGGGGGTTTTCTAAGCTTACACTGCCTTGGCGAGTGTTTTGTCGGCGGGCATCATTCATTTGCTGGGATAGTGCTTGCAGCTCGTTTTGATGGCCGTTGTTTTCGGGCTCTAGCTCTGTGAGTTGGTTGTAGATCTCCATTAGGCTTTTTTGGACCAGCATAGAGAGCTCGGGGGGTAAAAACCCCTGAGGGAACCCGCTAAGCATAAACTTAAAATTACGCGCCTTGAGGCTGAGTGCGCCAATCAGGCGATCGCGCTGTTCGCGTTTGTGTGCAAGTGTCTGTGAAATAAAAGCGTAACACACAAGGCTTGCGAGCAAAGCGATGATCACAATAATGACAACAACAGAGGACATGGGCAAATTCTTTAGGTGGTGTAACTTAAAGGTTAGTTGAGCGTTGCGGCCTTGCAAGGTGATGACTGTTTGGTGTGTCAACAGTTTTTGCGTGAGGGTGACTGACGGGTTGCTTTAACCGTGTTGAGCTTAGCGCCAAAAGATTATGCTACATGAAGCTGTTTTTTACATTTTTTTGAAAAAAGGCGTTGACAGAATTAGGGTTGGTCAATAGAATGCGCACCACTTCAGCGGGTATGACATTAAGCGTTAAGCAAAATGAAAACGTTGAGGTTAATCTAAGTTATTGATAATAAAGCAGTATTTTTTATTAATTATAAGCTTAGAGTAGTGTGTTCGTCCTAAGTCCCCATCGTCTAGAGGCCTAGGACACCGCCCTTTCACGGCGGTAACAGGGGTTCGAATCCCCTTGGGGACGCCACATTACGCGGGAATAGCTCAGTGGTAGAGCACAACCTTGCCAAGGTTGGGGTCGCGAGTTCGAGCCTCGTTTCCCGCTCCAATTTAAAAAAGCCAGTAGTTAGTTCTGCTGGTTTTTTTAATTAAACTGAATTGATTGACCGATTTAGTTGTTACAACTTAATGCAGAAGCATTAATTAAGAAAAGTAAAAATCAGTACCAAGCCGAAAGGCTAGCAATAATTTTGCGTCCTAAGTCCCCATCGTCTAGAGGCCTAGGACACCGCCCTTTCACGGCGGTAACAGGGGTTCGAATCCCCTTGGGGACGCCAAATTATGCGGGAATAGCTCAGTGGTAGAGCACAACCTTGCCAAGGTTGGGGTCGCGAGTTCGAGCCTCGTTTCCCGCTCCAAATAAAAAAGCCAATAGCATTGCTATTGGCTTTTTTTTGCGTGTTATTATTTTCAAGTGTGAGCCGCTTTTTTACTGTTCAACATTTTATTATTCAACATTTTACTGTTCAACAATAGGTTTTGAGCGTGCATAAATCTTAACTTGAGCAGATCTTGGATAGTTATTTTAATAGCTATCTTAACTTTGGCTTATAGACTCTGTGCATGCTTGGTTTTATCTGCTTTGGTTTTATCGTGGCTCCGGCTATCAAACAGATACATGCCCAGAAGTAAACTCTTTTCTTAGTGCATAGATATAGTGCCGACTGGCATCGCAGTGCTCTTCTATGTAGTCAATACTTTTCCCTTTATCTAGTAGCTTAATCACTTTTGCCCGCTTAAGAGGTTGGCCGTTGCGTGCGCTGTAGGGCTTGCGCTTTTGCCCACGCATCGATTCACCACGCTGTTTGTAGTTTTGGGCTAAGGCTTTTTTAGTAAATAGGGTGATGCCATTATTACGGCAGTAGCGCGCTAAATTGCGCGGGTCCATCCCCATATCTTTTGCGACATCTTTTAATAGCTCACCGCTGTTTATGCGCTTTTTAACCTGCTTAACGCGCTCAGGGGTATAGGTGGTGGGTATTTTCCCGCGTGGCCCTGCCACTTTAGTATTTTGGTTGGCGCAGATGCGATACCAGCGGTTGGAGCTAATGCCTTCATCAGCAAGTGCCTCATAAAGGTAGCTGCCTTTTTTAAGTTTGGCTTTAACACGGCGTATAATGGCTTTTTCTTCGGTAGCGGTCATATTGCTGTCCTCGTTATATTTACTATTAAAGCATAGACAAACATTGCCAAAGGACAGGAAAAAATTGATGTATTGCATGTTGTTTAAAAAATGTAATAGATAGCTTAATACGTATTATTTTTGGTTATTAATAATGAGTTAAAGCGGTGCAGGCTGGAGCGTCGTATAACATCGTTAAATACATCACAAGGTGACTCGTGAGTATGAGTGATATCGATTATAGCGACTAACATCAAGCGGAGATTGCACGGGTGAATAGAATCAACCCCAAAAAACTAGTTAACAGCCACTGGACAGCACGGCAACCTAAAAATCAAGAAAAGCACTTTGTGGTGACCAAGGTGACCTACCATGAAGAGGATGGGCGTGTAGAGAGCTGTCTATTTGAAGCGGTTTTTACAAAGCGTATTGAGTCTATTGATTGGCAGATACTGAAAAATAGCGATAATTGGCAAATGGGTTGGCGTTAACGGTTGTTTTTACTAAGGCATTGAGCTGCTGGCCGTTATTGCGGCTATAGACAGTCACAAATAGCGTATAGCGTGCGTGTTTGTTAGGTGTTTGTTAGATGTTTGTTGGTCATGTACAGGCTCAAGTAAGCCTGTACATTAGGACTTAGTTTGAATGTTTATTGAGGTTTTTCAATTTAAGCTCTTCGATGGCGCAAAACAAAACAGGTACTAAAAATACACTGACCATGGCTAGTAGCATGCCCCCAAATATAGGTATGGCCATGGGCGTCATGATTTCTGCCCCGCGGCCAGCGCTGCTCATTACCGGTAGTAGGGCGATAAGCGTTGTTACTGTCGTCATTACGGCCGGCCGAATACGGCGTGTACCGGCCATAACAACCGCTGTGTGAATGGCGTGTATTGTTTCAAATGGCGCCGGGCCATCACGCTTTACGTGTGAAGTGAACTGCTGTTTTAAATAGGTGGTAATTAGGACACCGTCATCGGTTGCTATACCAAATAATGCTAAAAACCCCACCCAGACTGCGACGCTTAAATGTATGGTCTGTATGTTAAATAGCTGTCTTAGATTATGCCCTAAAAATGTAATATCTAAAAACCATGCTTGGTTGTAGAGCCAAAGCAATAAAAAGCCACCACTCCAAGCAAAAGCAATAGCGCTAAAAATAATAGCAATATGCGTGAGGCTTTTAAATTGTAGATATAGCACAACAATAATTAACAGCAGTGCGAGGGGTATAATAAATTGTAGTTTTTTTTCTGCGCGTATTTGATGTTGGTAATTGCCGGTAAATTGAAAGCTAACCCCACTGGGTAAAGTGAGTTGGCCGTTGGCGATGCTCTTATTTAATGTTTTTTGCGCGTCATTAACGGCTGTGATTTCGGCAGCTCCTTTGGCTTTATCAAATAGTACATAGCTTAATAAAAAAGTATTTTCGCCTTTAATGACTTGTGGGCCACGCTGGTACTTAATATGAGCTAATGCTTTGAGGGGGACGTGTACCCCATTAGGGGCTGTCACTAAAATGTTCTCAATGCTATTTATCGAGTCGCGCAGTTCGCGTTGATAACGTACGCGAATAGCGTATCGCTCGCGCCCCTCAATAGCTTGGCTCACGGTTTTACCGCCGATAGCGACCTCAATAACCTCTTGCACCGTTTGTACTTTAATGCCGTATCGGGCAATCGCGTTGCGGTTGATTGCAATTTCGAGATAAGGCTTGCCTACCGTGCGGTCGGCAAGTACCGCGGCGGCATTAACACTAGGGACTTCTTTAAGTAGGGCTTCTATTTGTAAGGCTGCTGACTCGATAGCTTCGAGCGTGGGGCCAAAAATTTTGATACCCATGGGTGCCCGAATGCCACTTTGTAGCATAATTAAGCGTGTAGCGATGGGTTGCAATTTAGGCGCTGAAGTCACACCAGTCATCTGCCCGGCTTTAGCAATGGCCTGCCAAATATCGTCAGTTGTTTTGATGTGCTCTCGCCACTGCCTAAAAGGCTTACCCGAGCGCTCTGGGATAAGATTGCCTAGGTTATCACGTAAAAAAACTTTATTTTTTTTATCGTATTTGAAGCGCATGATATCGCCATTTGGGGCGCTTTTGTATTCGGGTTTATAGCTCACCATGGTTTCTATCATAGAGATGGGCGCTGGGTCTAAGGGGCTTTGCGCGCGGCCCAATTTACCCACCACTTGTTCAACTTCGGGAATAGCGCTAATAGCAATATTTTGTTTTTTTAAAATATCAGCAACCTCGCCAATACTGGCGTGTGGCATTGCGCTGGGCATAAATAAAAATGAGCCTTCATCAAGCGTAGGCATAAACTCTTTACCTAAACCGGGTAAGGCGGTACTTATATTTTGCCAAACTTGCGTATTGCTTAGCGCTTGAGGCATAAAAAATAAAACATTATTAAGCCCAAAGCCGGCACTAAAGCCCAGTACCGCAACGCTCATAGCGCCAGCGATAAATACTTTTTTGTACCGCAGTAGTTGTGCGAGGATACGCGGATAAAAGGCAATAAATAATCTAAAAAATCCGAGTATTCCCCCAATAGTAATAATAACAAAAAAAGCATTGCCAATATCATATTCAACTCCCAGTGGTTGCCAGCTTTGTGCAAGCAGTAGGGCCACTAACAGTGTGATAAAGCCCGTTATTAAAAGGCTAATGGTTTTACTGATATTGTTATTATGTAATAAAGAATATTTTATCGGCAGGCAAGTTTTAGCAGTATTAAATAACCCTGTTATTACGATAATAATACTAGCCATTAATATAACAGGTGCTGCGCTGTTTAAGCCAAAAGGCAGATAAATACCTGCCGCAGTAATTGCGAGCCAAAGGCTATTTTTTAGCTGTACAGAGTATTTGGGTGGGCGCAATAGACTATGCGCCAATGTTGGCAAAATAATAAGCGTAATGATTATCGCACCGACGAGCGTAAAGGTTTTTGTGTAAGCCAGTGGGGTAAAAAGCTTGCCTTCTGCACCCTCCATGGTAAAAATAGGTAAAAAGCTAATAATTGTTGTAATGACGGCAGTCGTGATGGCGCCAGCAACTTCACTACTTGCGGTATAAACTGTTGTGAGCGGATTTGCATTTGGCAGAGCTTGTTTTAAATGTTTATTGATATTATCAATGAGTATAATAGCCATATCGACAATTGTGCCAATAGCAATGGCAATACCGGCAAGCGCTACTACGTTGGCATCTACATTAAATAATTTCATTCCGATAAAGGCACTTAAGACTGCCAATGGCATTACGCCAGCAATCAGCAAGGCACTGCGTAAATGTAGCATCAGTAAAATAACAACAATTAGCGTAATTAAAAGCTGTTGATAAATGGCTTTGTTAAGCGTATTGATTGTTTGCTTAATGAGTTGGCTGCGGTCGTAAAAGGGGATGATACGCACTTGGCTAATGGTGCCGTCTTGCAGCGTTTTACTGGGTAGCCCTTGGCTAATGTTGAGTATTTTTTGATTAATACGCTTTATAACCTGCTCGGGGTTTTGCCCATAGCGCGCTACAATAACACCGCCGACCGCCTCGCTACCGGCTTTATTGAGTACGCCACGACGCAGTGCGGGGCCAAAGCCTATTGTGGCTATTTGCTCTAAGGTGATGGGCACATTGTTGCGTTGGGTGATGACGGTGTGCTTTAAATTATCTAGACTTTTAATAAATCCCAGTCCGCGAATAACATATTCGACTTTATTGATTTCTATTGTGCGTGCGCCCACATCTAAATTGCTGGCGCGTACCGCGTTAAATACATCACTTAATGTAATATTAAATGCGCGCAATGCATCGGGGTTTACATCAATTTGATACTCTTTAACAAAACCACCAGTAGAGGCCACCTCGGCAACGCCTTCTACACTTTGCAGGGCATTACTCACTTGCCAGTCTTGTGTGCTGCGTAGCGTGTGTAAATCCCAGCCACCGGTTGGGTTGTTGTGTTGGTCGCGGCCTTCGAGTGTATACCAAAATATTTGCCCAAGGCCTGTGGCATCAGGCCCTAGTTGTGGCTGAACACCTTGAGGGAGTGTGCCGACTGTTAGGCTTGCGAGTTTTTCTATAATGCGGCTGCGTGTCCAGTAAAATTCGCTGTCTTCATTAAAAATAATATAAATAGAGGATGTGCCGAGCATGGAATAGCTACGCACGGTTTTGACGTTGGGCAGCCCAAGTAAGGCAGTAGTTAATGGGTAGGTAATTTGATCTTCAATGTCTTGTGGTGAATGCCCAGGCCATTGTGTAAATACAATTTGTTGGTTGTCGCCCAAGTTGGGTATTGCATCGACCGGCACTGGGTTGTGGGGTAAAAAGTCATTAAATAAATAATGATTAGGTCGCTCAAAGGGAGCCACAATAAGCCCCCAGGTGATAAGCGCTACAGTAAGCAGCCATACTAACAATTTATTATTGAGGCTAAAGCGAATTAAAACTTGTAAAGGGTTAAGGGTCTTCATAGAACGACCTCACCTTGTGGGTTTTGTGAGGTTGTCAGTAGCGCTTTATTTTGGCCGCACTTGAGCATGGCATGGCCAAAATAAGGGTTTTGTATATCTGGGGTTTGCTGTAGCCAGTTGGCACCGCGATTGGGGTAGGCCATGGGACAATACATTTGGTAAACCGATAGCTGCAGTTGTGCGCGATATAAATTGACCGCTTGCATCATGTAATTACTAAGCGTTTCAAAATGCGGCAGCCTTAAATCATTAAGTGTTGGGCTGGCGAGCATGGCATTGATTATTGTACTTAAACGCTGTGGTAATTGTGGTATCGCAAGGGCGCTATTTAAATATTTTTTGGCAAGCGCTAGCTCGTCATTGGCCAATGCCATTTGCAGCTCAAAATATAAAGGAAGTAAATACTCCAGTTGGGTTAAAGAGACCTCGCTTTGATGATTGGGGCCCTGTTTATGACTGTCTGAAGAGTTGTTGTTCGCGTCATAATGGTTTATGGAATGATCATTCGAGGAATGATTGTGTGAAGAGTGATCAAGTACTGAAGGGCTTGGCTGGGTGTTTATGGTATGCGTGTGAGTGTCATTGTTAACGTGCGTTTGCACTTGAGATTGCGTGCGCGCGACAGGGTTCATCATGCTGGGTTTAGCTTGAATTTGCAGTGCGCTATCAATTTTAAACGCACCATGACTTACGATATGCTCGCCAGCATTTAAGCCGTGATTGACAATATAAACATCACCCGCACGCGGTCCTAAAATAATTTGGCGGCCTTCAAAGGTGGGTGGGCTATTTTTTGTTTGAACGTACACTATCGCGCGTTTACCAGTGTGTAAAATAGCACTAGCAGGAATAACAAGAGGGGCGCTTTGATGGGTGTTGTTAGGGTGTGTAGGGTCGACGATATTTGCTGAGTAGTAACCCAGTGCTTCTGCGGGTACTAGATCCATCCCGCAAATATCGCACTGGCCGGGCTTGTCTTTAATAATCTCGGGGTGCATAGGGCTAATCCATTTGCCAATTAGCTCAGGCGCATACACTTTACCGGCTAAAGCAATTTTTGGGCGCACAACGGCATTGGCAAACATGCCGGGTTTCAGTTTTTTATGTGGGTTGGGAACATTGACGCGAATACTTACGGTACGCGTACTGGCGTCTACTTCTGGGTGAATAAATGTAATGTTGCCGTTGAATGTTTCACCGGGGTAGGCGTCTACGCTAAATCTAACCGGTTGCCCTAGGCGCAGCCATGCTAGGTCAGATTCAAAAGCCTCAAGGCTTAGCCATAGGTTGTGCAGGTCGACAATAGTAAACAATGATTGCCCTGTTTTTAAATAGTCCCCGTTGTTAATATTTTTTTGTACTACAACACCACTGATCGGGGCTTTTAATTCAAACTCATCTTGTGCGGTATTGCGTTGAATAATCGCATTAATTTGGCTGGGTAATAGGCCCCATAGGCGGAGCTTTTCTTTGGCGGATTGTGTTAGCGTACTGTTTTTATCTAAGCGGTAGGCACCCAGTAAATCATTTTGTGCGATGCGCAGCTGCGGGCTGTAGATATGCGCTAAGTGTTGCCCACTTGTAACGGGCACACCAACAAAGCTTACAAATAATTCATCAATACGCATAGGGAAGCGCGCGGTGAGTGATTTGATGCGTGTTTCGTCGTAACCCAATTTACCCACCAGCCTGACTTCGGCTTCAGGGTATTGACGCGTAACTTGTGTGGTTTGTATCTCGGCGAGGGCCATAGCTTCTGGGTCGAGCTGAAGAGACGTTGGGTTATTGTGTGCTTCCGATTGTGTGTGCTGAGGGTTGGATGAGGGGGATGGATGTGCGCTTTGGATAAGGTCCATTCCGCAAATAGGGCACTGGCCGGCTTCGGCTTGCTGAATGTGAGGGTGCATTGCGCAAGACCATACCTTTGGTTTGGGGGCAACTAAAGGCACGCCAACGGATGCGGGTACTGTTATTGGGCTGGGTGGGGCTGCGGGCGCTAAGCTATTACGGCCTAGTAAAAATGCCCCGACTACTGCTGTGCAAGTGGTGACGATAAGTAATTTATTCATAATGTGCTCACAATATTGCGCTTTGATAGCTTGCGTTAGCCTTGACGGTGCGCGGTAGTTATAGCAATAACTATTGTCATAGTTATAACTTTAGTCACCCTCAAAGCTCTAAAAATAATGTGTAACTATTCAGAGATGCCGAAATTGGGCACTGATGAATCATTGTCTGGGCCGCTCAAGCCATCCATGGGCGCTATACAAGCGCTCCCGGCACTTAAATGCCCAGAAAATAATCCATCAGTGCCCTATCAGATGATTTTTTTCAGCTTGGCTGAATAGTTACAATAATTTAAGACTCAAAAGCGGGTAACTATTTCGCGGTAGCGTGTTTGGCTTAAAGAGTTAGGGTATGTATTGTTGGGTTTGCGTACGGTCAGTGCCTTAGGGTCAGGCGCAGCTGTGCCGTATTAAGCCAAAATGGGAGGGCGATAGGGAGCGCTTATATTGGTAGAGCTGAACGATTCGCTGTAGTGATTGGGTTTGGTGGTCGTAGGCTTGGAGAAGAAAGGTGTTAGCGCATTAGACGCCACAAAAGCCGAGCCAATACTGGTATTACACAGTTTGTTAGCACAATAAAAGCAATCTTGTAGGGCAGCGCTCTGAGTTGGGGCTGAGTGTTGAGCTTGGTCGCTTAGCGTGCTGCCCATGGTGTGACAAGGAAGAAGGCTTTGACTGGCCGCTAGCGGTGCTTGCTTGGTGCTGTGTGGTCCACTATGTGTTGCCATTTTGCACAATACACTGCCATTGGCAAAACTTTGCACTGCAAAAATCAGCAGGGCAAATAGCGTCAACAATTGGCTAGAGTGTTTGGGCATAGTCGTAATCTATAGGGTATTCAATAGTATTTAGTGTAAATAGCTTGGCTTAAGAGTGCAAATTGATCTATTGGTTGCACGATGAAATACAATAACTGTTGATGCTCTGCGGTGCTTTATTTTTAATGTTTTACTGGAGATAGAAATCTGTAACAAAGCATCGCAAAGACGCTTATTGGTCTTTAATACAGCTGATTTTCAAGCCATTTAAACTCAAAGATTCGTTGCTGACTAAGCTGTTTAACTTTATTTTACCTGCAGAGCAGGTAGCTTCGCCTGGAGTGATGCCAAATAAGTCTGCATCTTCTTGTAAAAGAACACAGCTTTCACCATTTTTTAGTGTAATGCCGCTCATAATAACTGTGCAGGAGCTTATTTCTTCGACTGTATCGCCAGGTGTTGCGTTCTCAGCAGTCCCGCCTCCACTGCTGCCGCAAGCGCCAAGAAATAGAGAAGCTGAGGCAATAAGGGTTCTGTAAAGTATTTGATGACCCTGATATATATTTTCATGATTAAAAGAGTGATTATTATATCTTTAAATGCATTTTGGGTCAGGAAAAACTGGGTTTTTATAGCGCTTTTGATCGTCTCGCTCATCAGCGTTACGCATTAAATTAAGTCAATGTAACAATCTATATTATCGTTTATTACGTAAGTAGCCTTTGACTGAGAGAAATTTAGTTTAAGAGGTTTTGTAGAAAACATGCCGCATAAAAAAACTAACTTGCCCTCTAAAATCTGCGTGTGTTGCGGTAGGCCTTTTGAGTGGCGTAAGCGTTGGCGCAAAGATTGGACGCTGGTTAAATATTGCTCAGAGCGCTGCCGCAAACACAGGAGGGCAATGAGTGCCACAGCGAATAGTCAATAACAATAAAGCCGATAAAAGCTATAAACGCTTGCGCTTGATTTTGGGGGATCAATTAAATCCCGCACATTCATGGTATCGAGAGCTAGATGCTCAAACGTTGTATGTGATTGCCGAGCTGCATCAAGAGGCGAGCTATGCGCAGCATCATATCCAAAAAATATGTGCCTTTTTTTGCGCGATGGAAAATTTTGCAGGCGCCTTAGCGCAGGCCGGACATGAAGTTGTATATTTAACACTCGATGATACGTGCGGCTATAGCAGCTTGATCCATTTGTTACAAGATTTATGTGCTCATTACACTGTAACTGTATTTGAGTATCAACAACCTGATGAGTATCGTTTAGATAAGCAGCTCGAAGCGTTGGGTGTTGAGCTGGGGCAGCAATCGGTTGTGACTGCGCGTTATAGTACAGAGCATTTTTTGCTCGATCATCAAGAGCTCACCACTCTTATTAAGCCGGCACAACACAATCGTATGGAGGCGTTCTATCGCAAAATGCGCAAGCGCTTTAATATACTGATGGATGGGGATAAACCATTGGGTGGCCAGTGGAATTATGATGCGGATAACCGCAATAAGTTTAAACCCAAGGATATTAGCGCAATTCCGGCGCCTTTAATGTTTAGTAACGACATAGCACCTTACAAAAAGCGATTAATAAAGCATCGTATTAAAACGATGGGTTTTGTGGGCGATGAGTTGATATGGCCGGTATCGCGGCAGCAATCTTTAGCGGTGTTAGATTATTTTTGCCATCATTGCTTACCACTGTTTGGGCAGTTTCAAGATGCGATGACAGCCCAAGCGAATGATAAGTGGAGCTTATATCATGCGCGTGTGTCATTTTCGCTCAACAGTAAAATGTTATCGCCGCGGCAGGTCATTCACCATGTTTTAAAGGCTTATGATAAAGCATCTGATACCATAAGTTTGGCTCAGGTTGAGGGTTTTATTCGGCAGATACTCGGTTGGCGAGAATATGTTAGAGCGGTATATTGGGTGAATATGCCACATTACTTACAGCAAAACCACCTCAATGCGAGCGCGCAATTACCTGAATACTTTTGGACCGGCCAAACAAAAATGCAGTGCATGCAGCACGCGTTACAGCAATCGTTAGATTATGCGTATGCACACCATATACAGCGGCTTATGGTGACAGGCAATTTTTGTGTTTTGTTTGGTATCAACCCTGATGAGGTTGATGCTTGGTATTTGGGCGTTTATATCGACGCAATTGAGTGGGTCGAGCTACCCAATACGCGCGGCATGAGCCAGTTTGCCGATGGCGGGTGGGTGGCGACAAAGCCGTATATTTCGAGTGGTAATTACATCAACAAAATGAGTGATTATTGCAAAACCTGTTATTATGACGTAAAACAAAAAAGCACAAACAATGCCTGCCCTTTCAACAGCATGTACTGGCATTTCTTAGATCGCCACCAGCGTATCTTTGAGAATAACCCGCGTATAGGCATGGCTTACAGGGCGTGGCTTAAACAAGAACCTCAGCAGCAAAAAGCGTTATTACAGCGCGCACAGTGGTGCATAGATAACATTCATCAGCTTTAAATTGCGCATGTAGTAAGCTTATAGCGTTATTGCGTACCACTTTTTATGACACAGTTAAGTCCTGAATCACAGTTAAGTTCTGAATATTACACTCAAGCGCATTTTCATACCCATGGCTTTTGTGTTCTGCCAAGCTGGTTAAATGCCTCGGCACTTTTAGATATTCGCACGGTAGCCATGAGCGAATTAGAGCACGCCAAAAAACCTTGGGAGCTTGAAGCTGAAGTCGGTTATCCTTTTGCCCCTAAAAATCTATTGGCCACAGGAGGTGACACACCGCGGCGCCTACTACAGGCTTACTCACGTTCGCCTGTTTTTCAACGCTTTGCGCAAGATGTACGTATCAAGCGCCTAATGCAGCAGTTGCTGCCTGCACAACAAGTCATGATGGCGCAAACACATCACAATTGCATAATGACGAAATTACCGCAATTTAGCAGTGATACCGATTGGCACCAAGACTACCGTTATTGGTCTTTTAGCTCACCAAACCTTATTACCGCATGGTTGGCCTTAGGCGATGAAAATGCCGAAAATGGCGGCTTGCGTGTTATCCCTGGGAGTCATCGTTTGGCCTTAAATGCCGAGCAATTTGATGAAAAAAAGTTTTTTAAAACAGAGACTCCTGAAAATAAAAAATTATTAAGTAATGCAATTAATATCACGCTGAAACCCGGTGATTTATTGTGCTTTCATGCCAATCTATTACATGCAGCAACTCGTAACAACACCTCAAAACCCAAGGTCGCATTGGTGTTTAGTTATCACGATGCGACTAATTTGGCGACACCGAATACTCGATCTAGCTCACGCCCCAGTATCAAGTTGCCATAAAGGTAGTCTATAGGCTGATGACTCAGCTTTTATTTTTATGACTGGCGATAGAGGCATAATCTGAATGAAAAAAGTAGGTCTTTACTGCTTTGACAATGATTTACGGGTGCATGATAATCCAGCACTTCTACACGCCTCTCACAGTGTTGATGTATTAATTTGCGTTGCTATTATCGACCCTAAGCATATATCGCCTAACCGTTATGGCCTAGAAGGTATTGGTCTTCATAGAAAGCGCTTTTTAAAACAATCGCTTGTTGCTTTAAATAATCAATTGCTGTCTATGCAGCAGCAATTGCATGTCATTATTGACCACCCTATGGACGCTATTGCAAAGCTTATTACTCTTTGCGATATTAATGTGATTTATAGCACTCAACATGCGGGCTTTTATGAAAAAACGTATTGGCAACTGCTGCAAAAGCGTTATAAGTCAATACATTTTAGGCAATACCATGGCCACACAATATTTTCGCCTTCTCAGTTGCCTTTTGATTTACCTAATGTACCCGCTAGCTTTTCTGCATTCAGAAAAAATATCGAAAAACTCAAGATACCGTCGCCAGTGCAGCGTGTATCATATTTACCTATGCAGCCTACTGCGCATACCAGCCCTGTACTAGAGGGGTTAACGCATTTGTATCGTGAGCCATTCTCTGTTTTAAATGATCAATGTAATGAGGGTGACGGTGGCTTTGAAGGCGGAGAGGAGCGAGCATTAAGTCATGTGCAGCAGTATTTTAGTGGCCAGTTACCGGCAGGTTATAAACAAGTGCGCAATGCCTTAGACGGCTGGAATAACTCAACTAAACTCTCGGCATGGTTAGCCAATGGCTGCTTATCCCCAAGAACGGTTATTGATAAGCTTAAGCATTATGAGGCAACTGTCGATAAAAATGACTCAACCTATTGGATTTTTTTTGAGCTTCTTTGGCGTGAATATTTTCAGTGGTATAGCCACAGTTATGGCGCGAAATTATTTTGTTTTTCAGGGATAAAAAATCAAAAGCCACTCACAAGTTTTTATGCCGAGCGGTTTAAAAAGTGGTGCTTAGGTCAAACGCCTTACCCTATTGTTAATGCTTGTATGAAACAACTGAATGCGACTGGATATATGAGCAATCGCGGTCGGCAATTGGTGGCGAGCTGCTTTGTGCACGAGTTAGGTTTGGATTGGCGTTATGGTGCCGCCTATTTTGAGCGGCAACTGATTGATTATGATGTTGCGGCTAATTGGGGGAATTGGCAGTATTTAGCGGGTGTAGGTGCAGATCCTCGAGGCTCAAGAAAATTTAACTTAGCTAAGCAGGCACACATGTATGACCCTGAGGGAGTCTTTATTCACAAGTGGCACGGCGAAATATTAGGCCAGCCCAACTTAGACTCGGTTGATGCAGCCGACTGGCCGATACAATAGCGGTTGGCTACTGAGATGTTAAATATATCAATGTAAAGGGTTGGTTGTATGGCGGCGGATATGAAAGACAGTGATATTTCGAGAATTATTGAAATGGCTTGGGAGGATAGAACACCTTTTGAAGCCATTGAAACAATTTACAACTTAAATGAAAGTGAAGTCATTCAGTTTATGCGAAAGCATATAAAGCCGCAGAGCTTTAAAGTCTGGCGTCAGCGCATGGCTGGGCGCAAAACAGTGCATGCGGCATTGCGATCGACAGCTGTTAAGCGTGGTTATTGCTCCACTCAATATAAAATGAAGTCTAGTCGTTAGATGTAGACAGCTGGTTTTATCTCTGGGCCTCTAGAGTCTCTATTTTTTTGCTGATGTCTTCGGCTTTTTGGCTAAGCTCAGAATAGGTGCGAATATCACCCGAGCGCTGAGCCTGCATAGCTCTATTCAGTAATTGTGTGTATTCATCATTCAGTTTTTTGATTGGGTCTTTTTTGAATAATCCAAACATAGTGCGTCTCTTATAGGGAGCGATTGCGTATGGGGGCCAGTTGAGTATTGGAAACTAGCGGGCGATCGTAAAATTTTTACGGTCTGTTGCCTGTATCCTTGTCTATTCTCAGCTTATGATTTAAGAACGTATTCTCTAATTTTGGGTGACGTTTTTCATTCAGTGCAGTTACGAACTTGTACGCTAATGCGATGGTTGTAGATGAGTCTACCAAGTCGTAGGTAAAGGCTCGGGTAACAATAAGTACTTAATGCTTGGGCGGTATGCAGTGCGCCACTGAGCCATTGAGCGCTTTATTACTGAGGGTTGAGCTTTGTGTCAAATTCATCATAATAACCCGCATACCGGTGTTGATGTGATTGAAATGACTGCACTAATGATTGACTGGTGACCGATGTTGGCGCCTACGATGTGGCGCACGGATCTAAAGGTCTGACTAATTCCCCTTGTTTTATTACTCAAAAATAGGTTTTTTATATGAAGAAAGTACTTTTACTATTGCTAGGTGCAAGTGTGCTGGTCGGTTGTGACCGGATCAATACTGCGAGTCGTACCATGGATACTATGCTTGGCGGTGATTATGACGTCTATATTCAGGGGCACCCTAAGGTTTACCGTGTTAAAAATGGTAAGGTCACTTCTGTGCCTGAAAAGGGCTATTATATCTTTTACCCCACTATCGATGGTGATAAAAAGATGGTTCAGTCACCGATTCAAATCACGACCATCGTCGAGGTTGATTAGTGCTCTTATGGTACGCCGAGTAATCAGTGAACTTTACATCGATCGATGATGTCCCTCAGTGCAACACTTACCCCTCTAACAGGATAACTTATGTTAAAGCTTACATTAAATGGCCAAAAGGTCGCGCTCGATGTAGACCCTAATATGCCGCTTTTATACGCATTAAGAGATATTCAGCAGTTAACAGGCACTAAGTTTGGTTGCGGAGCGGGTTTGTGTGGCGCTTGCACGGTGCACCTAGATGGTGAATCTATCCGCTCCTGTATTACTCCCATATCGGTGGTAGAGGGCAAAGCGGTCACGACAATTGAAGGGCTTGGCGTGGCCAGCGACGAGCTGCATCCTGTTCAGCAGGCCTGGTTAGAGAACAGCGTGCCGCAATGCGGTTATTGCCAAGCGGGTCAAATGATGAGTGCTGCGGCATTGCTCGCTAAAAATACCAACCCTTCAGATGAAGAAATTAATAATCATATGCAGGGGAATATTTGTCGCTGTGGTACTTATCCGCGTATCAAAAAGGCCATTAAGCAAGCAGGCGTTATGATTCAAGACGTTAACCAAGCGAAGCCGGCAACAGGCAAAAAAGGAGTGCAAGCATGAGCCCTTTGATTGAGCAGCCCGCAACGAAGTCATTATTAGCAGAAACAGCACTTACTGAGCAATTATCAACAGCACCCTCTGCCACTACTGATGGCGCGAATGCCACTACTGACCATATAGCGCCTGATATTAAAAAAGTCACGCGTCGCAGCTTATTGCAAGCTTTGGGGTTAAGCGGTGCAGGGCTGGTGTTATTTTCGCCTCTGCATGCAATGGCTCAAAGTCCAGCATCTCATAATCAAATTGCCCAGAGTTCAAGCGCAGACCAAGATTTTGACTTGGGGGTTTTTGTGAGTATTGCCAAAAACGATGAAGTGCGTATTGTTAACCACCGAGCCGAAATGGGCCAAGGTATTATGACCAGCGTGCCACAAATTATTGCGGATGAGCTAGGAGCTAGCTGGCCTAAGGTCACCGTGGTGCAGGCACAAGGTGATCCCAAATACGGCAGTCAAGCAACCGGCGGTTCCGCGTCTATTCGCCAGCACTTTAATGACCATCGTCAAATGGGTGCTATTGCTCGCACAATGCTAGAGCAAGCGGCCGCGAGCGTGTGGCAAGTAAGTGTCAGCGACGTAAGCACTAAAAACCATCAAGTCATTCACCGTAAAACCCAAAAAGCACTCAGCTTTGGTGAGCTCGCCGAGTTAGCGGCGCAACTGCCGGTGCCTGATAAAGGGGCGGTTGCTTTAAAAGATCCCAAAGATTTCACGTTGATTGGTCGTGATGTAAAATTAGCCGGCCAAGAGGCGATCATTAAGGGCGAGGCGGTGTATGCACAAGATATACAACTGCCTAATATGCTGATCGCAAGTATTGAGCGGCCCCCGGTTGTGGGTGCCAAAGTTAAAAGCTTTAATGCCGATGCCACAAAAAAAGTAAAAGGTGTTATTGCTGTTATACCGCTTAAAGACCGCCCATTGCCGGTTAATGTAAAGCCGGTTTCGGGTGTTGCTGTACTAGCCACCAATACGTGGGCGGCGCATGAAGGGCGTAAACAGTTGACTGTTGAATGGGATACAAGCAATGCCAGAGTCAACCAAAATGCACAGCACCATACCGAGCAATATTTAAAAGAGCTGGTTGAAAAGGTTAATCATAAGGGACGGCGTGTTCGCACTGAAGGCAATACTGACAGTCATGTTTATAACGAGGCCAATACTGTCGAGGCGACTTACACTATCCCTTATCATCATCATATGTCAATGGAAACACCGTCGGCTACTGCTGTCGTTAAAGATAACGTGTGTACCGTATGGACAGGGACTCAAAACCCTCAGTGGGCTAAAAAATTAATTGCCGAAGAACTCGGTATTGATCCCCAAGCGGTGACGGTAAATATGACGCTAATGGGTGGCGCTTTTGGGCGCAAAGGTAAAAATGATTTTACCGTAGAAGCCGTCGAATTGGCCAAAGCTGTTGGTCGGCCAGTGAAAGTCGTATGGACCCGTGAAGATGATGTGAAGCATGGTTTCTATCATTCTATTTCGGCTAATTATTGCAAAGCCGAAATCAATAAAGACCGTGCTGATCATTGGGTACAGCGTGTTGCGTATCCACCAATAGGCGCTATTTTTGATTTGAACGCAAAAAGCCCAAGCAATAGCGCTTTGTCGCTAGGCTTTGCGGATATTCCTTTTGAGTTAGAGCACTTAAGCTGCGAAACACAAGATGTAGAAACGCATGTGCGCGTGGGCTGGTTTAGGGCCGTTGCCAATATTAATAATGCCTTTGCTTTAGGTAGTTTTGTTGATGAATTGGCGGTGAAAGCTAAAGTGCCTACGCACACTATGTGGCTCAATTTATTAGGCAAAGACCGCATCATTAACCCCGCTAAAGAAGGCTTTAAAGAGTGGGATAATTACGGGCATAAAAAGCAAGAATACGCGCTTGATAGCCGCCGTATGAAAAAAATTATTCAATTACTCATGAAGCAATCAAAAGCTGACTCGCCAACCGCAAAAAATGAAGGCTGGGGTATGAGTTATGCACATAGCTTTAATTCGTATGTGGCTGCGGCAACAAAAGTACGTGTGGTTGATGACAAACTCACAGTATTAGAGATGCATACTGCCATTGATTGCGGTGTAGCGGTAACCCCAGATCGCGTCAAATCACAAATGGAAGGCGCGATGATAATGGGTTTGAGCACTGCCTTGATGAGTGAAATCACGGTCAAAGATGGGGTTGTTGAGCAAAGTAATTTCCATGATTATCCATCTGCCAGAATCAATCAATGCCCCTCGTTATTTGTTCATATTCTAGATTCAGATGCAGCACCAGGTGGTGTGGGTGAGCCCGGTTTTCCGCCCATATTACCGAGCATTACCAATGCGATATTTCATGCCTCTGGTAAGCGCATTCGCAATTTGCCTGTGAATAAAGTGTTAAGTGTTTAATTGATATGTTGGTGTCATCAACTGAATCCTTAACGGAGACTATCATTAATGCACTTGAGCGCAGCGCTATTGAACAAAGTGCGCATCATCGCGCACCCAAAGGCCAGAGTGCACATACAGTTGATAATACACAGTGTTGGCTTGTTACTGTAGTTAATACCTATGGTAGCTCGCCAAGGCCTGCCGGATCTATGATGTTTTGGTCGCGCTATAGCGGGGTTGTTGGCTCTGTATCGGGCGGTTGCATCGAGGAAGATATTTTACAAAAAATACGTGAAGGCGCTATTGATTGTAAAAGCACAACCTTACTGAGCTATGGCGGCCCCAATACATCACAGGCACGTTTTAAGTTACCCTGCGGTGGCGAATTAAGCGTGATCATTGAGCCACTTAAAAACTCTGATGCAGAGCGCGTTAAATGGCAAGCACTTCATCAATCTCTAAAGCAGCGTCAAGGTATTGCGCGCATACTCAATAGGCTGACGGGTGAATGGCATTGGCAGCTATCGCGCGCTTTTATGTTTAAATCTACAAAAGATACATTGCATGTGTATGTAGGGCCTGTGCGTAAGCTTTTAATTGTGGGCGCTAACCTTACCGCTATTTATTTAGCGCAATTTGCGAGCGCGTTAGATTTTAATGTCACAGTATGCGACCCCAGCGACGATGCTTCTCATTATTGGCAGAGCGTACAGCACTGCCAATATATCAAGGCTTATCCCGATGGGTTTGTAGCAAGAGATTTTGGTGATAGTGCATCGGCGGTGGTTGCTGTTTCACATGACCCGCGGATTGATGATATGGCCCTATTAGAGGCTTTACCTACACAGGCATTTTATGTGGGTGCTATGGGGGCCAAGCGCACCTCTCAAAAACGTTGTGAGCGATTAAAACTGCTAGGACTATCGAATACTGACATTCAAGCATTGCATGCACCTATTGGCTTGGATATTGGCAGTAAAACGCCTAGCGAAATAGCCATGAGCATAGCTGCGCATTTAGTGCAGCAATATAATAAGGTCGTCGCTCAGCAAGAGCTTAGCGCATCATGCGTACTTTAATTCATCAGCCGGTTGGCTTTTTGGTGATGGCAGCAGGGCACTCCAAGCGTTTTGGTGAAAGCTGCAAGCTCACAGCGGCATTTGGGGGCAGTACGGTACTTGGTTGCGTACTGAACCAAATTCAGCAAGCCTGCGTACATCGCCCCTCATCGACAGCCGATCACACTATCGCGCCAGCGCCTATATATATTGTGACTAATACTAACAATATCGCGGTACAAAATTTAGCAAAGCGTTATGACGCCGAAGCCATTACACTGCCAGCGGCCTCAGCAGGCTTGGGTTGTTCGCTGGCATACGGGGTTAAAGCGACTGCCTTTTTAAGCGGCTGGATTGTGTGCCTTGGTGATATGCCGTGGATACCAGCGCACATATACGCTCAAGTGTTACAACGTGCCTATAATGCTTGTAGTTTAGATATTGGCAGTTTAAGCCAGAGGGA
Source organism: Marinagarivorans algicola (assembly GCF_001292705.1). Lineage (GTDB taxonomy): Bacteria > Pseudomonadota > Gammaproteobacteria > Pseudomonadales > Cellvibrionaceae > Marinagarivorans > Marinagarivorans algicola. Next base: position 138,636 of record NZ_LGAK01000010.1, on the reverse strand, counting down.
TATGTACCAAGCCCAAATGTCAGAGTCTAGCCCGATGAAGGGAGTACAAATAGCCCCTAGCCTTAAAGGCCAGCGAGGCCATCCGGTATTTTTTAGCCAGTATTACTACAGTCAGCTGGCTGCGCTAAAAGGGGATAAGGGGGCGTCTAGCCTTATTGATGATAGGCTTCAAACTTTTAATATCGACAATGCGCAAGCGCTCCAAGATATTGATACACCACAAGATATAGGCATTAAATAACGAGATTATTTTTGACTTTTTTGCCAAAAGTTAATATCTGGCTAAAGGTAAGTGTACCGCTAAAAGTATCACCGAAGTGACAGCGCAGTTGTTATTTTTAAAACAGTTGTTATTTCTAAAAAAACAGGCATTAAAACGCTATTCCCTGACAATCAGAAGAGGTAAAACCATGACAGAGAAATTTATTAAATCGCGTGCGGCAGTGGCATGGGCGGCTAATCAGCCACTGTCTATCGAAGAGGTAGATGTCATGATGCCCAAGGCGGGTGAAGTAATGGTAAAAATCATTGCAACAGGCGTATGCCATACCGATGCTTTTACATTGTCGGGTGATGATCCTGAGGGGATCTTCCCTGCGATATTAGGGCATGAAGGCGGCGGCGTTGTTGAAGCTATTGGCGAAGGTGTTACCAGTGTTGCCGTCGGTGATCATGTGATACCACTTTATACACCTGAGTGCGGTGAGTGTAAATTTTGTACATCCGGTAAAACTAATTTATGTCAAAAAATACGTGAAACACAAGGTAAAGGTGTAATGCCCGACGGCACGACGCGTTTTTATAAAGATGGTCAGCCGATTTATCACTATATGGGTACATCGACCTTTTCGGAATACACGGTTTTACCCGAGATTTCATTAGCCAAAGTCAATAAAAATGCACCGCTCGAAGAGGTTTGCTTGCTAGGTTGTGGTGTGACGACAGGCATGGGTGCTGTTATGAATACGGCAAAAGTACAAGCGGGCGATAGCGTTGCTATTTTTGGTTTGGGTGGTATTGGTCTATCTGCTGTTATTGGGGCGGTAATGGCGGGTGCCCGTCGTATTATCGCTATTGATATTAATGAAAGTAAATTTGAATTAGCGAAAAAGTTAGGCGCAACCGATTGCATTAACCCCAAAAATTTTGATAAGCCGATTCAAGACGTTATTGTCGAAATGACCGACGGCGGTGTTGATTTTTCTTTTGAGTGTATTGGCAATGTGGATGTTATGCGCTCAGCATTAGAGTGTTGCCACAAAGGCTGGGGAGAGTCTGTTATTGTTGGTGTGGCTGGTGCTGGCAAAGAAATTAGTACGCGCCCCTTTCAATTGGTTACAGGGCGTGTTTGGCGTGGCACAGCATTTGGTGGTGTTAAGGGTCGTAGTGAATTACCGGGTATTGTTGAGCAATACTTGGCAGGTGACTTTAAGCTTGATGACTTTATTACTCATACTATGGGCCTAGAAGGTATTAATGAAGCGTTTGATTTAATGCACGAAGGCAAAAGTATTCGCGCGGTTATTCACTTTTAGTGATAGCTTAAATATGAATTCGACGATGAGCTCTACTATGTCTTCTAATGCGCCCTCTAATATTGAGCAGCTAACGCTAGTCAGTAGCCAAAAGGTATGTGGTGGCTGGCATAAACAATACAGTCACGAGTCAAGCACGCTTAATTGCACCATGCGCTTTGCTATTTATTTACCGCCTCAATTAGAGATGGATAAAAGCGAGGCGGATAAAAGCACAGATCTTAATGCGCTGAGTCAAAAAGTGCCTGTCATTTATTGGCTTTCGGGTTTGACCTGTACCGATGAAAACTTTATGCAAAAAGCGGGTGCTTTTAAAGTGGCCGCTGAGCTAGGCATTGCTATTGTCGCACCTGATACGAGCCCTCGTGGTGGTGCTGTGCCCGATGATGCGCAGGGCAGTTATGACCTAGGCCTTGGCGCTGGGTTTTATCTCAATGCTACGCAGCCACCTTGGAGCGAGCATTATAATATGTATGACTACATTGTGGATGAGCTGCCCCAGTTGATAGCGGCTCATTTTAATGTGTCAACAAAAAAAGCGATCAGTGGCCACTCGATGGGTGGCCATGGCGCTTTAACTATTGCGCTGAAAAACCCTACACGCTATAGCTCGGTGAGTGCCTTTTCACCGATTTGCAACCCCATGGATTGCCCTTGGGGGCAAAAAGCTTTTAGTCATTATTTGGGTGATGATCAAACGCTCTGGCAGCAATATGACAGCTATCATTTAATGTTACAAGCGCGGGATACTGTTCCGGCACTTGTGGATCAAGGCGATGCTGATAATTTTTTGAGTGAGCAATTAAAACCCGATGCACTTGTGCAAGCGGCTGCAAAAACCGCGTATCCGCTGACCTTGCGTATGCAACCGGGTTACGATCATAGTTATTATTTTATTAGCACTTTTATTGATGAGCACTTGCGCTTCCATCATCAGTTCTTTTGATGCGCTAGCGACAAATTTTTTGCTAAGGCCTTAGCGGCACTACTTTATTGAGTGCCTCTAGGGCCTTTTTTGTGGCACCTTGATTTTGTTGCAATAAAGCATAAGCATTAGCGCCTAATTGCTCGCGTTTTTCGTGTGAGCTCAATAGCTGGGTGATATTGTCGGCGAGTGTTTGTGCGTTATTGTTGGGCTGCTGAATAATGGCATGAGCAGCGAGTAGCTGCTGCGTGAGCTCTGCCGCGTTTTGCATATTTGGGCCAAGCGTTGTGGCTTTATGAAACAGTGCAGGCTCTAGCGGGTTGTGCCCACCGGTAGCGCCAAAACTACCGGCAACAGTACACACACTGGCAATGCCATAAAAAGCAAGTAGCTCGCCAATGGTATCGACCAACCATACTTGAGTGTCATGGCTGGGTGCTTGTGCACGGCTGCGCTGTACAAACTTAAAGGCGTGCTCTTGAAGTTGCTCAATAATAAGGCTGTAGCGCTCTGCATGTCGTGGGGCTAAAACTAATAAGGTATTGGGGTGCTCTATTAATATTTTTTTAAAGGCGGTAAATATTAACGTTTCTTCGTCTTGATGACTGCTACCCACTACCCATACCGGACGATTATCCAGCGTTTTTGTGAGTGTTGTGATTAGCGTTTTGGTTGTGTCATTCAGTTGCAGGTCATATTTTAAATTACCGGCGGTGTATGTGGTATTGGGGTTGGCGCCGAGTTGCAAAAAATGTGTTTTGTTTTCATCGCTTTGCGCCAATATTGCATTAAAGCACTGTAATACTGGCGTTATTAAAAGGTGTATTTTTTGGTAGTTACGCACCGATTTTTTGGATAGTCGTGCATTAATTAACAATAATTGAATATTGCGTTTACGCGCTTGCTGAATCAGGCTAGGCCACAACTCTGTCTCCATAAAAATTATGGCATCGGGTTTTAAGCGGTTTAAAAAAAAGCCATTACACAGTGGGTTATCAATCGGTAAATAAGTATGGTGAACATGTTGGCCAAAAAGCTTTTTTATTTGGCTGGAGCCTGCGGGCGTAAAGCTAGTGACAGTTACTGTGTAGTGTGTGTATTGTTGCATCACTTGCTCAATAAAGGGCTTGAGTGCAGTGATCTCACCTAGGCTAGCACCATGAATAACCAAATTGCCACTTCTGTCTTTATTGCGGGGCTTGGGGCAAAAGCCTAAACGTTCGCCTAAGCGCTTACCGTAGGCCGCTTGTGTACGGGCGCGCACTAATAGCCCAATAACGATAAAAGGAAGTAGTAAGATGCTTAAGAGTTGATAAACCGCTAAAATAGCTCGCGTCACAGTATTCTCTCGTTTGTTCGTCGTGGATGGTCATCCGCGGGCATAGCTTTACAGTTATGTGCAGATTCATTTTTCAAAAAGGTTGTGTAATTTAATCATGAAACTTCAGCAGCGCCTAACGGGCGCATTGTATTTGGTGACTGGTGTATTGTGTTCTTGCCTGTCACACAGTGTATTGGCCGAGGGTGTGAGCGGTTATATACCGGTTAAAGCTAACCCTTTGCTAGAACAAGATATAGAGCGTTTGGCGGTATTGGCTAATCTGCCAGACTTAACCAAGCCCTACAGTGTCGCGGCTATTAACCAAGGTTTGGCGAGTATAAAACAAGGCCACCCAGCACTGTACAAGCGCTTAGCGCGTAAGTTGGCGTATTACAATCAACGTATTGCGCTAACGCATGCGAGTGCAACACTCAGTGCTGCAAGTGTTGATGATAGCAAGCAAGCAGGCACGGCAAACGCATTAGCAAAAAAAGACAGTATCAGCAAAGCCAATCATCGCGGTAGCTCAACCGATGAAAACGCCGCACTGAGTTTTCGCAGCCATGCCAAAATCACCGACTGGCTGATGCTAAGTGCTGGCGCCGAAGTGTCGGATGAGCAACAGCAAGCAACCGGTGCATTGCTATCAATGGGGGTGAGTTGGGCGCAACTGGATGTAGGCTATAAAGAGTATTGGCTGTCGCCTTTTCAGGGATCGTCGCAATTACTTAGTACTCAGGCGCAAACTTTGCCATCGGTTTCGCTCAGTAATAACTTACCCATTCAGTTTTTGGGTATGGGCTTCAATTATGACTTCTCGTTGTCGCAGCTATCGCGCCAGCGTGTACTTTATGCAGGCGGTTATAGTGATAAAAAACCGCCTTTGTTAGCCAGTGTGCACGTGGCTTGGCAGCCGGTGCCTTGGTGGTCTTTAGGAGCGACGCGTAATTTCCAATTTGGTGGAGGTGAGCGCCCGTTGTCTTTTAACACCATGCTTAAAGCTTTTGTTGACCCGCGCGGTGCTGATAACGATGCCTCGGTAGATGAAGAGTCTGGTAATCAAGTGGCCTCTGTGGTCAGCCGTATGCATTTTGATGGCAGGCTACCTTTTTCGCTGAGTATTGAGTTGGCCGGTGAAGATACTGCCAATAATAAAGATTACCAGTTGGGTAACCCCGCACTGACTGCCGGCTTGTACTTCCCCTTGTTTTTGAGTGACGATATTGCCTTGGCCTATGAGTACTCTGATTGGGACAACGCTTGGTACACCAATAATGTTTACCAACAAGGTTACAGCCATGAAGGCGTTGTATTGGGGCACTGGGCAATGCAGGATCAACACCTTGGTGGCACTGCGGCACCAGGCACCAGCCATTTTTTGAATACGCAGTGGTATACCCCTTGGCAGCACATTATTGATATGACCTTGCGTACAAGTGAGCACGAGGGGGCTTATCGCGTGGATGGGCAGCGCATTCAATATCAACACGCTTGGAATGCCATGCTCGATTACAGCATACCCACACAACATTTAACTTACACCGCAGGGGCACTGTTCGGTAAAGATGCTTTTGGCCAAAACTACGGTCAGCTTAAGGTGAGCGTATTATGGAATTAATGAAAATGAAAAAAATGACCCACTTATTGTTACAGGTTGTGTGTTGCTCGGTGCTGGCAGCTAGCGCTGCGGCCGATACCTTTTTTGAATTAACCGTAACCGGTGGCCAGCGCCAAGCCGATATTTTTAGAAAAGCAGCCCCGCAAGTTGAAGATGACGCAAATTTCATCGCCGGCTCAGTCGCGGCCTATCGTACGCTGAGCACATTCAGTCATGGCCAAGCAAAATCGGCGTGGGGCGGCGTGGTTGAAATCATTAAGCCCTTAAATAGAGATGACGATCTCCCTGGTAATGGCCAAATATTAGGCTTTAGACCCGTTAACTATTTGCGCTATTGGGGGGCAAATATGAGTACTGAGTTTTATTTTGGCGCCGCGCAATATCGCTGGATTAAACAGGCTACCGGCTATTACTTAGGTGCCAATGCTCGTTGGGCTTTAGAGGATAAAGGGCGCTTTGCATTGATAGCCGATTATAAGTATTTTCAAGATCTTATCCACGATGGCGGCCCCGGTGGCGATCAAGTGGTTGATGGGCCTAGTTTGGGCTTAGGTTTAGTTTATCGTTTTTAAAGTGGTAAGCGTACGGTGAGTCATTAAATTGGCGGGTAGCGCGATGAGTATAAACCTATACTTATCGCGCTATTTTTTTGGCATTATATTTGTGTGTGATTGGTTTTTTGGGGGTGTAATACAACTATTAAAATTTATGTTTGTATTTATTTTGTTAAGTTGTCCGCTATTTAATTATGTTGGCGCGTGAGTTTGTTTGTGTGGAATCGCTCTGCTCAAGTTATATATATACTTTGGCTCTGTAAATAACCACTTAAGGTTTTTCACAATCACACCGTATTTTGAGTCTTCAATAATTTCGGCTCAACTCTTTTACAAAATAGGAACCTCAATGAAATATAGTATTCCCCTCTCTATAGCGGCTGGCGTAACATTGTTAATGGGTGGTTGCGCGACCGCGCCGAAAGGCGATCCATCGAGCAGCCGTATTCAAGTATTAGAAGCTGAACTTGCCGCGTCTCAAAACGCACTCAAACAAGAGCGTACGCGAGGCTCTAGCGAAGTGCCTGTAGCGTCTAATGGCGAGCTGCTCTTACCACCGAATGCCAAAGCGGGTGAATGCTATGCGAGGGTTTGGGTTGAGCCTCAATACAAAACATTGACCAAGCAAGTTGTTGTGCAAGAGGCAGGCACTAAACTTGACATTACGCCGGCTGAATATGAATGGCAAGAAGAGGAAGTGCTTGTCAAAGAAAGTGCAACGCGCCTCATTAATGTACCGGCTCAATACCAAAGTACCACTGAGCAAGTGCTAGTCAGCGATGCCACGCGTGTTTGGCGTACAGCGTTGCGCAATGGTAAACCTGTGAGCCGCGAGTTATTAGCTGCAGCCGAGCGAGGCGGTATTGACCTTAGTGCTGCGCAGCCTAATACCTGTTATCACGAGCATGTTGTACCTGCTGAAGTGCGACAAAAACAACAGCAAGTTGAGATTGCTCCAGCAAGCTTTTCACTATTGACTGAGCCGGCCGAATATCGCTGGGTTGAGAAGCGCATGCTCATCAAAGAGGCGTCCACTAAACTGGTTAACCGCGAAGCTGTGTACAAAACAGTGACGGAGCAAATTATTGATAAGCCTGCTCATACCACCTGGAAAAAAGGCACAGGTCCCGTGCAAAAAATTGATGATGCTACTGGGGAAATCATGTGTTTAGTCGAGGTGCCAGCGACTTACAAAACAATTCAACGTCAAGTATTGGTATCGCCAGCTAAAACCGAGACGATCACAATCCCTGCTGAATACAAAATTGTCAAAGTGCAAGAGCTTGTGAATAAGGCTCAAGAAGTTCGCCAAGAAATACCCGCCAAATATACAACGGTTACTGTTAATGAAACATTGGGTGAGGATAAATTTGTATGGCATGAGGTACATGACAATACCATGAGCAAAGAGTCGCGTACCGGCAATAATATTTGCCTACTAGAAACACCTGCGAAATATAAAACAGTAACCAAAAAAGTCTTAGTCAGCCCTGCACGCACCGAGACTGTTGCCATACCTGCCGTATACGAAACTCAAAAAGTACGTAAGCTAGTTAAAGATGCTAAACAATACAGTACGGTTATTCCTGCTAAATACGAGACAGTCACCTACCGTGAATTGGCACAAAAAGGCTTCATGGACTGGAGAACAATACTGTGTGAAACCAATATGACCTCTGGCTTAATCACTGAGCTACAGTCAACACTCAATAGCAAAGGTTATGATGCCGGTACCGTCGATGGTGTAATTGGTGCACAAACAATGAAAGCGGTTAATCGCTATCAAGCCGATAACCAATTACCTCAAGATAAGTATTTGAATATGAAAACACTTCAGCATTTACGCTTGCTGTAAGGCTTTATTAAAGCCAGTGCAATAAAAAAAGGCAGCCTAATGGCTGCCTTTTTTGTGCATGCGATGAATACTGAGCTTGAGCCGTACGTATGAATAGTAAGAGATTAATAGGTTAATGAAGGAGTGTGATTAAAAAGGCACGATAATGGTATTCTTGTCGCGTTTTGGTGGCTCGGGTTTAATTTTTTCTTGAGTACTGTAGGGGAGTTTTGGCGCCACATCGTCCATCAAGTCTAAACCCTTTTTATAAATGCGTGCCATGTCATGCTCAGTGCTTACACGTAAGCGGCGGGTCATCATTGACAAAGGGAATAGACAGTGAGTGGTTTTAGGAATGCACACCGCACTGCTGCGACCTTGCTTATCTTTATATTCAAACCATTGCCAGCCTTGCTCGGCAACATAAATATCCCCCAGTACGACACCTAATGCTTTATGTGTTTCGGTATCAAAAATAGTCACGTGTTGGCCATCTAAAATACGCTGCATTAACTGAATGTCTTGAATACTCGTGCGTAAGCGTGTCCCAAAATTTTCGCGCCCTAAATCATCAATGACAGCGCGCTTTTTATCAAAATATTTATTATCGATCCAGCTAATATCATTCAGTGTGACATCGTTGTTGGGTTCGCTGGTGGCTTGTGCATGTCCCGCCATTAGAGGCGTTAGCACTAATGTTTTTAATAATACATTTTTGAATAAAAAACTTTTGAGAGTCATCATTTTTTTGTTCATAAATCAGTCTTTTCTGTGGGATGAGATTATTTTTTATCACTGACCATTTTAATGGGTTCTGGGTGCACCTGTGACAACAAGGCTGAGCGACCCGTTTCAGTAATAACACGGATGTGTTTGCGTGTGAGCTGGCGAGCATGGGCGGCGCCGCAAGAGTGCGCAAGCATATCGACTTCTTTTATTATTTGAGCGTGATAGCGCGCTACACGTACGGCTTTATTGGTGGGATCTAAGCCTCGCTGTAGACGTGTATCGTGGGTGGTAATACCGGTAGGGCAGGTATTTTTATGGCATTGCATCGCTTGAATACAGCCGAGCGAAAACATAAAGCCACGCGCACTGACTACAAAGTCGGCACCGGTAGCCATGGCTCTGGCGACCGCACTGGGGTTAATTAACTTGCCGCTGGCAATCACTGCGATACGCTTTTTAAGGTTGTATTTTTTGAGTTCATCCACCACAAAGGGCAAGCTTTCCATTAGGGGTAAGCCCATCGAGTCCATCAGTGCTTGTGGGGCGGCGCCTGTACCGCCTTCGGCACCATCAATGGTGATAAAGTCGGGCAGTTGCTCGCTCGAGAGTGTGGCCATGTAAGCACATAAATCACTGAACCATTGAGTGTCGCCCAATACTGTTTTAAAACCGACAGGCTTACCGGTAATATCGCGAATATCTGCCAAGCGATCGATCAGTTCTTGGAGAGTCTCAATATCGCGGTGACGGTTGGGGCTTACTGAGGCTTCACCTTGGGGGATACCGCGAGTAGTGGCAATACTGGCGGTAACTTTGGCGGCGGGCAATATACCGCCTTTACCCGGTTTAGCTCCTTGGCTGAGTTTGAGCTCAAACATTTTGACGTTAGAGTGATTGGCAATGGCTTTAAGGCGCACAGGGCAGAGATTGCCTTCGTTGTCGCGCACGCCATACTTAGCCGTACCTATTTGAAAGACAATATCGCACTGGCCACTTAAATGGTGCTGGCTCAAGCCACCTTCACCGGTGTTGAGCCAGCATTTAGCAGCGGCAGCACCGTGCGACAAGGCGGTAATCGCCGGGCCCGATAGCGCGCCATAGCTCATGCCTGAAATATTAAAAAAGGCGGGGGCTTGATACGGGTGTAGACAGTGCGCACCAATAGTTTTAGTGGGTGTAGGTTGGGTGTGCTCCTCCAATAGCGGGAAGCCTGCGGGCATAAAGTGGCAATCACCGACTGTATTTAATGCACGGGTAGAGCCAAATGCCACATCAGTGGTGAGCCCTTTGGCGGCGCGGTATACCCATGAGCGTATGGCCCGATTAAAGGGTTGCTCTTCGCGGTCTTGCGCATAAAAATATTGCCGAAAAAACTCACCCAAATGCTCAAAAAAATACCGAAATCGACCAATAACGGGGTAGTTGCGGCGGATGGTATGACGTGTTTGGCGGATATCCACAATATAAAGTGCGATAATGGTCAATAGTCCAAGGCCGACGCCCACAATAAAAAGCGCCGCTAAAAAGTTAATGACATTGTGCATGTAGCTATCGAACATAACAGATTCCATTTGAGTGTTATTCGAGCAAGGTTTCGGTGCCGTGATGGTATAGGGCAAAGGCGTAGTATAAAGGCGTAGTATAGAGCCTTCGTTGTCAATTGTTGATGCCGCCGACTTATTGTTCCGTGATGATGATCGGTATAACTGACTATTGGTAAAGGCGTTATGGTCGCATGTGTGGTATCAGAGCATGTCTGGGTGAGTTGATGGACGAATTTAGATCAGATAATCATATTAGGTAGCAATATTAAAGGTATAACAAAATAATGAAAGTAATCGTAGATGCTAAAACTCTTATGGTGCTGGTGGGCTGGATATTAGCGGGGCTGGCATCTGTTGCGCTAATTGCTCAGCACATACGGTGGACCAACCAGCAGTCGCTGTGGCAACAAGAGCTCACGCATCAAGTAGAGCGCATTGTAGAGTTAGAGCTCATTATTGCAGACTTGCATTTGCAAAAAGATGAAAGAGCAGCTTCAGTGGATATCGCCGATGCGAAGACCAATCTAGAGCCTATATCCGATAAGCTCGCACCTGCTGAAAAAGCCGGCGCAGCCATTAAGGAGACTGCTCAAAAAACAGGCTCTGTGATCAATAGTGCGTTTAGCCGTGTTCGTAGTACCTTTAAGCGCGATGACTAAAGAATGAGTGGCGGTACTGAATAATAAAGGCAGTGTCATCGTACGTGTTACCTGTACACAAGCCTGATACCCGTAGAGTCTTCTTTAATAGGCGAGATAATCATGAAAAAAGCGTTGATCTCATCATGTTTTTTGGCGGTAGTTGGGTTTTTTTGTGCCTCGCAAGTGTTGGCTCATGCGCGCTGGAGCCAAGATGGCACAACCCCTGGCCGCAATAACAAGGCCAACCTGAAAGTGGGGCCTTGCGGTAATGTGGCGCGCGGGAGCAACCCTGCCGTATTTAAAGCAGGGCAAACGATTACCCTCAACTGGGAGTCTACGATTTACCATGAGGGATATTTTCGCATTGCGTTTTCGCCCGCGGATGATAAAGGCTTTGATCAAGCGGTGCTACTCGATAACATTCCAGAGCGCGAACGGCCGCCGGGCCCATATTCGGCGCAGGTGACATTACCGAGCGAGCCCTGTGAGGCGTGTACGCTACAGCTGATACAAGTGATGCTGGACCGAACACCGCCGACTAACTATTACTCGTGTGCCGATATTCAATTAATTGTTGACGATGACACAGCCGACACCACTGCACCCGCCCCCGTATCTGCGCTGGCGTGGGTTGAGGGTTCTCACCGTATACAGTGGCAAAACCCAAGACACGACTTTGCTGGCGTCTTGTTGCTGAGCCACCCCGACTCTATGAGCCAAAGCGCTAACTCTGACCAGCCGCAAACCGGTATTTTTTATCGCGTGGGCGATCGCTTGGGCAATGCAAGCGTGGTGTATACCGGCCAGGGACAAAGCTTTGAGCCTGCCAATGAAGATCGTTATTTTAGTGCGTATACCTTTGATCGAGCAGGCAATTATAGCGCCGCTCAGCGTTTGATGGCGACGATTTATGAGCCTGAACTGTACTTTGATATGAGTGTGCAATATGAGCAAGTAGGCCAGCCAGAAGCGGGAGTTTTTGCCGCTGATGGCCCTGTTATCGTGCAAGCAACCACCACCACAATGGCCGGTGCGGGCGATATTGCATTAACTGTAAGTGATACACAAAGTGCGGTGATTTTTGCTGAACAAGGCGCAGGTATGTGGACGTTTGATCCCAGTGATTTTGCTGGCGATGCACTAGCTTTAAGCATTACCGGCCGCGATAGTCTTCACCCTGATAAACCTTTGGTACACCCCCTTGTAGTCGAGGTTGCTCCTTATAGTTACTACAAACCGAGGCTGGCTTTTTATCAAGGGGGGCAATTGCTTACCCGCGCCGCTACTACTGATGGCGGCGATATTACGGTGAAAGTTGAGTTTGATGGCCCGGTACCGAGCAACCTGAGTGTCTGGCGAGCCCAATGGCTCGAGATTCCGATGCCTAGCACCACGGTCAGCGATAACGGTATGAGCGTGAGTTTCCCAGCAGGGCTTAAAACGGTTAACGTAACGTTTGAAGTTGAGGTGTTTAGCGATAGCGCGCCAGCGGCACCAACACTCAGTGAAAGCCTGTCTATCCATAAGCCTCTATTGATCGGCAGTACAAGCTTGGGTTGGCTTATGATGTGTGTGGGATTGGGCTTGATTTTACGTGTACGATTGCAAGCACTGTACTAAAGCGGTAGATTGCTGGTTGGTGGTGACGGCGAGTGCGTGACACACCCGTGTAGTTTTGGTTGATGAAATAAGGGGTACCGCTGTGGAGCTTGCATGCTTAGATCTTGAAGGTGTTTTAATTCCAGAAATTTGGATGGCCTTTGCTGAAAAAACCGGAATTGAAGAGCTTCGCGCCACAACGCGCGACACTTCTGATTACGATAAATTAATGACTCAGCGTTTAGAGGTGCTGGCCAAGCACAATTTAGGGCTCAACGAAATCCAAGAAGTAATCACAACGTTAAGCCCGCTCGAAGGTGCTAAAGAATTTATTGATTGGTTGCGCAAGCGCTTTCAAGTCGTGATTTTGTCGGATACCTTTTACGAATTTGCCGGTCCCTTAATGGCGCAACTGGGTTACCCTACATTGCTTTGTCACACTTTAACCACCGACGCAAACGGTAAGGTACTTGATTACAATTTGCGCCAAGCCAACCCCAAGCGCCAAGCGATTTGCGCTTTTAAGAGCATTTACTATCGCACGATTGCGGCGGGCGACTCTTACAACGATACTACGATGCTGGCCGAGGCCGATGCAGGCATTTTGTTTCATGCGCCTGACAATGTCATTCGCGAATTCCCGCAGTTTCCGGCGGTGAATACCTTTGCAGATCTCAAAAAAGAATTCATTAAAGCCAGTCATCGCGATTTAATACTTTAGGCGTGTACCTACTTAATCTTATATCTATTTGATTTTGTAGCGACTGGTTTCGTACCTATTATTTTTTGTAACTATTCAGCCAAGCTGAAAAATTCATCTGATAGGGTACTGATGGATTATTTTTTGGGCATTTAAACGTCGGGCCTTGTAGGGAAAGCAAGGGTTAGACAGTGCAGGAGCAAACTGTCGAGAGCGTCTGAATAGTGACTTATTTTTTAAGAGTCGCATACGGATGATGAAACAATCAGAGCTTCACCTGATTAATAGCTCGTGAAGCTGATCTTGTGCGCGGCAACATTATTTATTATGGTCTTGTGGGCTCAAAGCCCAAAAACAGTTAACAGAGGATAAACCGTGCAATACCGTCAATTAGGTACAACAGATTTAAACGTCAGCTTAATAGGTTTAGGAACTATGACGTGGGGCTGGCAAAATACGCAGGCCGAGGGCTTTGAGCAAATGGATTATGCGTTAGCCCAGGGCGTCAATTTTTTTGATACCGCCGAAATGTATGCTATTCCCCCTACGCCCGAGCGTTTTGGCACCACCGAAACCATTATTGGTCATTGGTTTGCAGCCCGCAAAAACCGTGACCAAGTCATTTTAGCCTCTAAAATTACAGGGCCTGGACTTGATTGGGTGCGCGGTGGCGACAATCACATTAACAAAAAAAATCTGACACTGGCACTCGAGGGTAGTCTTAAGCGCTTACAAACAGATTATATCGATGTATATCAGTTGCACTGGCCTAATCGTGGCGCATATCACTTTGGTAAAACCTGGGATTTCGCCCCTGATTTTGATGCGGTGGCTGAACGTGAAAATTTTTTAGAGGTGTTAAATACGCTTCAGGGGTTTATTGAGCAAGGTAAAATTCGGCATTTTGGTTTGTCGAATGAAACGGCCTGGGGCTTAATGCAATACTTGCAATTAGCCAACGATCACAACTTGCCACGGGCGGTGTCGATTCAAAACGAATACTCGTTATTGTGCCGCCATTTTGAACCCGATTTGGCCGAGATAGCGCTCAGTGAGCAATGTGGATTACTGGCTTGGTCGCCCTTGGCGCGAGGTATTTTAAGTGGTAAGTACTTGAACGGAGCAAAGCCTGCAGGTGCACGTTTAACACTTGAAACCCGCCCCGAGCACCGCACGGGTAAAACCGTAGATGATGCCGCCGCTGCTTACATCGCTATTGCCAAGCGCCATGGCCTAGACCCTTGCCAAATGGCGCTGGCTTTTGTGAATGCGCAGCGTTTTGTGACCTCTAATTTAATTGGCGCGACCACCATGGCCCAATTAAAAAGCAATATCGATTCGGTAAATCTTAAGCTTATGCCTGAAGTGCTGGCCGATATTGCTCAGGCTAGGCGTGAGTTCGCCCAGCCTTATTGATGTCGATCTTTTAGCGCTCAGCGCTACAGGTTTCAAGCAATGCCAGCGACACTTTTGCCACCATCGACTGGGATAATTTGCCCCGTGATATAGGTCGCGCTATTAATTAAAAACAGTATAGTCTCAACCATAGCTTGCGCACCGCCAACACGCCCTAGTGGAATTTCTGCGAGGGCGCTTTCTTCGTTTTGTGGTGGCTGATTGTTGGGCCACAGGGCAGCGCCAGGAGCGATACCGTTAACTCGGATATTGGGCGCTAGCTCTATGGCGAGGCTTTTGGTGAGCATCGTATTGGCCGCTTTGGCCATGCAGTAAAGCGTGTGGTTGCGTTTGGGTGTTTGGGCGTAAATATCGGCAATATTAATAATGCAGCCCTTTTGCAAGGCTAAAAACGGTGCCGCCGCTTGGCATAAAAAAAATGGCGCTGCCGCATTCGTGTTAAACAGATCGTGCCAATTTTGTTGTGTAGCAGCCCCTATCGGTGTTGGGTAAAAGCTTGAGGCGTTATTGACCAGCACATCAATTTGTTTAAAGATATTAATGGCGTGCTCAATAATTTTTGCGCTGGCGTCGGGGTTGTTTAAATCGGCTTGAATTAATGTAACAGAGTTTGGCCGTAACGCATTTAATGTGTCGGCTAAAGGGGCGGCGCTGGTGTTAAAGTAATGCAAGACTAAATTGTAGCCTTGTGCGTGTAAAGCTTGCGCAAGCGCTTTACCGATGCGCTGTGCACTGCCTGTAATAATGGCAACAGGGTGGTTCATGAACTGGCCTCTGGTGGATTGTTAACGGACTCATTTTTGAGGTATTCACCTTTAAAGCGCTTGAGCCTTTTTATGCGAGCCTCATTAATCGCTATGCCAATGGCGGGGCCTTGTAAGCCTTGTGCCATAAAAGGTTGGGCGTTGATATCGGCGCAGCTATTCAGGGCGTCGCGCAGGTAGCTCACTTGTGGGTAGGGGCGCTTTTCTAGCCCTGTGCGGCCTTTAGCATCGGCTTCGCAGCAGAGGGCAAATTCTTCAAAAAAAAGTTTATTTTTATAAGCACCTAAGTTGTTGAATAGCTTATTTAAGGTGCTGGGGTTTAGCTCGAGTGCGCGATGGCAGTGGGTATGGTATTCGCACACGGCTAAGGCTAACTTTTTACTATCGTTTGGTACGCACAGGCGGCGGCAAAGAGATTTAACTTTTTTTAAGCCGGCGCGCTCGTGACCGTGGTGGCTGGGCAATATATCGGCAGGTGTACACGCTTTGCCCAAATCGTGCACTAAAGTCGCAAAGCGGACGGTTAGCGCTGAGCTTTGGCTGGCGGCGTGTTGTAAGCTGAGTAGGCTATGCAGGCCGGTGTCTATTTCGGGGTGATGTTGCGGCGGTTGCGGTACACCAAAGACATCGTCGAGCTCGGGCATAATACGTGCGAGTGCGCCACAATTTTTAAGTACTTGAATAAACTGCTCGGGGTTTTGCTCGCCTAAAGCCCGAGCGGTTTCCTTCCATACGCGCTCGGGAACCAGGGCGTCGACTTCTCCGGCGGCAACCATGCGCTGCATGAGCTTTTGGGTTTCAGGGGCGACGCTAAACCCTAAATGATGATAGCGAGCGGCAAAACGGGCAATACGTAAAATGCGTACAGGGTCTTCACTAAAGGCATCACTGACGTGTCGAAGTTGTTTATTTTGGAGGTCTTGTTGGCCACCATAAGGGTCGATCAAGCTGCCGTCATCAGCCTGTGCGATGGCGTTAATGGTTAAGTCACGTCTGGCTAAGTCTTGCTCTAGAGTCACCCCGTTAGAGGTATCAAAGCTAAAGCCGCTATAGCCAGGTGCTATTTTGCGCTCTATACGAGCCAGAGCGTACTCGTCTTTGGTTTTGGGATGCAAAAACACGGGAAAATCTTTGCCTACCTGTACAAAACCTTGTGCTGTCATTTGAGCAGGGCTTGCACCCACTACGACCCAGTCGTGCTCTAAAACAGGGTAATGTAATAATTGATCGCGTACGGCGCCGCCGACTAAATAAATTTTCATTAATAATCTTATTTTATTTAATGTGTATGTCAATTTTAGCAATGTATCGCTACGAGTTGTGGTGGTGAGTCACTAGGCATACCGCTCAATGACAGCGCGTCTCAGAGTGATCGCCGTTGTATGGTCTAGCTCTTGCAGGCACTTATGATAAATAAAAAATAAAAGCATTGACGTTTTTAGTAAAATCCACCACACTTTAAAGGCTTTTTAATCATAATCAAATATGACATATTATTTTTTGACATCGAACTATTATCTTATGGCTTCTGTGAGCAATACTGCAATTCAATCAAGCGCAATCATGACTGCATCTGGTATGTGGCAATTTTGTGCGTGGGCGAAACATATGCAGTTGCGGCTTTTGCTGGTAAGGTGATGTAAGAAATAATCCATTTTACTTTAAAGGCCGCAGCAAAAACTGCGGCCTTTTTTGTGGCCGCTATTTTTGTTCGAGCGACCACACATAAAAGGTGAAGCCGTTATGCAGGTGTATATTGCATTTATTACCGTTATTTTAATTTGGACAACCACGCCGCTGGCTATTCACTGGAGCAATACTAGCTTTGATTTTGTTACGGCATTGAGTTCTCGCATGGTCATTGCTGCGGTGCTGGGCTTTGTGATCTTGCGTCTATTTATGAGGCAGCGTTTGGTGCAAAAACGCAGTGATTATCTGCACTTTTTTGCAGGCTCGCTGGGCTTCTTCCCTACCATGTTTGTCGTCTACTGGGGGGCGCAAACGGTGCCTTCCGGTGTGATGAGTGTTGTTTTTGGCTCATTCCCTTTTTTTGTTGGCTTATGGTCGCTGGTTTTATTGAAGCAAAATACCTTTACGCCGTCCAAGGTAATGGCGCTGGTATTGGCAGTGATTGGCTTAGGGCTCATGAATCTTGGTCAGCTGCGTATTGGCATTGATGGTGTTTGGGGTATGTTAGCGATTATTAGTGCAACTTCAGTATGGGCGCTGAGCTCTGTATGGCTTAAAAGCCTCCCCAACCCTATCAAGCCGTTTCGTCAAATGGTGGGCTCGATGGTGGTGGTTGCACCGGCCTTTTTGGCAGTATGGGCGATATTTGGTGAGCCTCTACCGGCCGAAGTCGGGTTTAAGTCGGTGACTGGTGTTGTGTACCTTGTTATTGCAGGTTCTTTATTAGGTTACACTCTGTTCTTTTATGTATTGACGCATTGTCGCGTGACAACCGTTGCGCTGATCCCTTTAATTACCCCTGTTATGGCGATTGCTTTGGGTTGGGCGGTAGAGGGTGAGGTAATTGGGCCTATTAAATTTGCTGGTGCGACGGTTCTGCTGTTTGCTCTGGCCTTGTATCAAAATGTATTGCAAGCACTCTGGCCGTTAGTGGGTGTCCGCTTGAGGCTACGACGTCCGGCGTCTTCTTAGTCAGGGCTAGTTGTGGTTGTCAGCGTGGTGACATTTGCTTTCTGTGCGTCATACCGCAAGCGTTTGTCATGATTGTAGGCTTTTTAGCGCTCAGTACACTTGCGGATTGATCGGTTTTATGTGATTGCTTGCAACTGTACCTAGGCACAATTGCGGCACAATGATACATTGTGACTTATCCTCTAAATAGACGCTTGTTAACTAACTGATGAAAATGAGAGGTGAGCCAGCGGGCATTTTAAAGGGTTGGGCCTAACGCATTGCGAAAAGGGCTTCTGGATGTGTGTTTTCTGCCTTTTGGGCGGTCACATCAATGGCTTAATTTTTAAAGTAGGCAACAATAGTGACAAAAATTTTAGTGGCTGACGATCATGATTTAGTGCGCATGGGCATTATGCGTATGCTGGCCGATGTAAATGGCTTTGAAGTTGTGGGCGAGGCAAAAAGTGGTGAAGAAGCGGTAAGCAAGGCGCGTTTGCTACCGGTAGATGTAATATTAATGGATGTGCGTATGCCTGGCTTTGGCGGCTTAGAAGCAACGCGTAAAATATTAGCGCATAACCCTGAGATCAAGATTATTGTCGTCACAAGCCTTACCGATGACATGTTTCCCGAGCGCCTTATGAGAGCTGGTGCGAGTGGTTATGTGACAAAAGGTGCGAGCTTTGATGAGATTGTGAATGCGGTACAAAAGGTGGTGAAAGGCCAACTGTATATGGCCAGCAGTGTGGCGCAGCAGATCGCATTGCGCAATTTTACAGGGGGTACAAAACAATCACCCTTTGAGATGCTCTCTGAGCGTGAGTTACAAACGGCGACAATGATTGCTAACGGCAATAAAGTTCATTCGATTGCGGACTCTTTTAGTGTGAGCCCAAAAACGATCAATAGCTACCGCTACCGTATTTTTGAAAAGCTAGATGTCAATAGCGATGTCGAGCTGACTATCTTAGCCATTAAGCATAAGATCTTAGATATCGAGACTATGGATAGCGAGGACTAGCGTCTTCGCTTTTTTTGGTTCATTACTTACTTTATTATTTGCAGTAGTGCGGTCTTTATTATGTCGAACCCTTTTGACGTAAAAGCCTTTTTAAAAAATTTAACCACAGCACCCGGCGTGTATCAGATGTTTGATGTCGCCGGCAAAATTTTGTATGTGGGTAAGGCCAAAAACCTTAAAAATAGAGTGTCTAGTTACTTTCATAAAGCTGAAGGACTGACACCTAAAACACAGGCGCTGGTTAAGCGCATTGCCAATATCGAGATTACAGTAGCCCCTAGCGAAGCCGAAGCCTTGGTGTTAGAGCAAAATTTAATCAAAGCTCAGCGCCCGCCGTATAACATTTTGATGCGCGATGATAAATCGTATCCGTATATATTTTTATCGGACACTGATGAATACCCGCGTATTGGTGTGCATCGCGGAGCTAAAAAGCGTAAAGGTAAGTATTACGGGCCTTTCCCTAATGCCTCGGCGGTTCGCGAGAGTTTATCTTTTTTGCAAAAAACATTTAGAGTGCGCCAATGTGAAGATAGTGTTTTTAAAAACCGTACTCGGCCGTGTTTGCAGTATCAAATTGGTCGTTGTACCGGCCCTTGTGTAGAGGCCATCAGTAAAAGAAATTATCGCGAAGATGTACGCCATACACAGCTCTTTCTAGAAGGCCGCAGTGAATTATTACATAACGAGCTAGTGCAAAGTATGGAGCGTGCCTCACACAATTTAGCCTTTGAGGAAGCGGCGTTGCACCGTGACCAAATTACTGCACTGCGCAGTGTACAGGCGCAAAATACGGTCGATGCAGGCCAAGGTAGCGCCGATATAGTGGCATGTAGCACTGAAGCTGGGCAGGTGTGCATGCATGTTTTATTTGTGCGTGATGGCCGTATGCTCGGCAGTAAAAGTTATTTTTTGCACAATAAGCTAGATGAGAGTCATGGTGAGCTTATTGCTGAGTTTTTACCGCAGCTGTATTTAGGTGGGCGTAAAATGGACGTGCCTACAGAAGTTGTGATTAGCCACCGTATCGAAGAGACAGGCGTTTTGGCGCAAGTCATTGGTGATGTGTGTGGCCACAAGGTGATTATTAACCATAGCGTACGTACACATCGCGCCCGCTGGGTGGCTATGGCGATCGAGGCGGCCACACAAAATTTACGCAACCGTTTGGGTCAGCAGCAGCATACCCTTGCCAGGTTCGAGAGTTTGCAGCAAGCATTGAATTTACCTGAGGTACCCAGTTGGATAGAGTGCTTTGATATTAGTCACAGCAGTGGCGAGGCCACCAAGGCTAGCTGTGTTGTATTTAACCGTGAAGGCGCCGTTAAAAGTCGCTATCGTATTTTTAATATTGAAGGCATTACAGCGGGTGATGATTATGCTGCAATGGAGCAAGCCTTAACACGTCGCTATTCTCGATTGCAAAAGGAAGGTGCTGATTTACCCGATTTATTATTAATTGACGGAGGGAAAGGGCAGCTAAGCAAGGCGCGTGAGGTGATGATTGAACTGGGTATTACCAGCATGGTGCTCTTTGGTGTCGCAAAAGGCACAACGCGTAAGCCAGGCTTTGAAACTTTAATTGCGCAAGACAATACCGAGCAAGTGTTATCGAGTGATAACCCTGCCTTACATTTAATCCAACAAATACGCGATGAAGCGCACCGCTTTGCCATCACAGGGCATAAAGCGGCGCGCGATAAAAAGCGTAGTCGCTCGACATTAGAAGATATTCCCAAGGTCGGCCCCAAGCGCCGCCGCGATATGCTAAAGCACTTTGGCGGCTTACAAGAAATCACCAAAGCCAGCGTTGCGGATCTCGCTAAGGTGGAGGGTATAAGCCGTAATCTGGCCGAAGAAATTTATGCTCACTTGCACTAGCGGGTGTTAGCTACTACGTGATTTTTAGTGTGTTAACTTGTAACTATTCAGCCAAACCGAAAAAATTCACCAGCTAGGACACTGATTCATCAGTGCCCAATTGCGGTATCTCTGAATAGTTACGTTAATTTTGACTCAATATATAATCTAGCCCGCCAGTAATCACGGCTACTTGTGCTAATGTGCAATTTTGTGCGTTAGCGCGAGGGCTATCGGGGTACACCTCGGTGGTTGTCACAAACTCCCCACCTGCAAAACCACCGCATAAAAAGAGCTTTCGTTTATCGTAGTTAATTACGCCTTTTTGCTCTATTTTTGCACCTATTAACTTCCCGTCAGGGTCGGGGGGAGCGATATGGGTAACTTTTTCTACCGCATCGATAATGGCTTTCTGAAATGCTGGTTGCGGGTTTGATGAGTCGCCGACGCCGTAAAAGCCATCGGGAATCGCCCAGATTTGACTCTGCGTACCGTCTCGGGCGTCGAGTGCCGGCCTGAATTCAGAATTATCGGTATCGGTGGTTTCATGTAAATCAAAATGCGCCAACAGATCAATGCCTAGTGACTGAATGTAAGCCATCGCTTGTGCAGATTCAGGGGCGGGCGAGTCAACATAAAAAGAGCGATTAGGGTCTAGGGCGAGAGGGTTCCAGCGGTTGATAGTCTCGTATCCCCACGGGCTAATACACGGCAGTACAATAAAGTTGAAGTGAGCTTGATAGCGAGAAAGTTCAGTGTGAACAAACTCAATGGCGCCTTGTACCCCGCTTGTTTCATAACCGTGTACACCCCCTGTGACCATGATATTAGGCAGTGATGGGTTCCAGTTTTTGGTTTTAATGGCATATAGTGGATAACGGTTTTCATCGTAGGGTAAGGCGCCGTACTGCACGATATCATATTGCTTTTGTAACGGCATAATTTTATCGAGTACCTCAATTTTATACTCCCGCTTTACTGATTGGTTGGCCAACCATTGCGCTTTTTCGGTTTCGCCCCAAGCTTTACCCGGAGTGCCGATTGGATAGATTTCTCTGCTCATATAGCCCTTTTTAATCCTGACTTATGTTGGTGTTAAAATGTATTGTTGGTGGTTAAAATGTATTGGTTGCCGCACAAAGCACGCTAATAAACTGACTGTTTGCAATCAACATCATCAAGTGCTTGGTTTTTGTGCGGGTTATAGTTGCCTAGTGTACCGCACAATGAGCCTTCATTAATGTTTGACCCGATAGTCTTTATCTGTGTTTTCTTTTCATGAGAACGATTTTTGCACGCTTAGCTGGTAATGTATGGTGAATTTGGAGGCTTCAGCGGTTGCTTTTGTAGTAGGCGTGGTATTTATTTTGCCTCGTAGTTGTGTTGATTGTTGAGTACACACTGTACTCAGTGGGCGTCGTTTTTTATTAAAACTAAAAAATCACCGTTATTGTGGATAAGCATTCGCAATGCCAATTAAAAGATGGTGCCGTTACTTGGCAATTATGAATCGCTCGCGGCGACGATGCACGTGTTTGGGGGCGACAGGCATTGCACGCGATTGCCAGCGCACGATGAAGCTTGCTGAATAACTGTAACAAGCGTCGTATAATGGCGGCATTATTCTTATAGGTGTGTCACTCCGTATGGCCGAGCAAAGCAAGCATCCCGAATACCATTCCGAATATGTAGCTGTACAGATACCGTTAGCGCAAGATATTTCTTTACAAGAGGTTTGTGAAGAAGTAATAAAGCCTGACACTGTTGGTCAGCGTGTACCCGCGAGCCATCGTATAGATCAAGATGCGCCGAAAATTGTGCTATCTACGCTCAATGCTCGCTTTTTTCATACCAGTTTTGGCTTGCGTTATCTTTATGCTAATCTCAAAGAGTTGCAAGCTTTTTGTGAAATAAAAGAGTTTATTATACAAACCCGTGCAATGGATATTGTTGAGCAAATATTAGCTTCTAAGCCTGATATTATTGGTTTTGGTGTATATATATGGAATATTAGTGAAACTACCGATGTTGTTAATTTATTAAAAGTGATTGCCCCTGAGATTAAAATTATTTTGGGTGGTCCAGAGGTGAGCTATGAAACGCAGGATCAAGCGATTGTTAACTGCGCTGATTATGTATTAACTGGGCCTGCAGATATTAGTTTTTATGCGCTGTGTAAGAGTATTATCAATGATGCAGCGCCAGATCAAAAAATACTTAAATCAAAGCCAATACCATTAAAAGACATAGCATTGCCTTATCAATATTATACCGATGACGATTTAAAAAATCGTTTGCTCTATGTCGAGGCATCGCGTGGTTGTCCGTTTAAATGTGAATTTTGTTTGTCAGCTTTAGATACCACCTCTACGCCATTCGAATTAGAGTCATTTCTTGAGCAGATGGAAATTCTGTATCAACGAGGTGCACGTAATTTTAAGTTTATTGATAGAACTTTTAATTTAAATATCAAAACTACAATAAAAATAATGCAGTTTTTTTTAGAGAGAATGACGGATGATCTTTATCTGCACTTTGAAGTTGTACCTGATCATTTACCCGATAAATTAAAAGTATTACTGGCGCAATTCCCCGTGGGGAGTCTGCAATTTGAGGTGGGTATACAAACTTTTAATACCGAAGTACAAGCAAATATTAGTCGCAAGCAAAACAACACTAAATCAAAAGATAATTTGATCTGGCTTAGAGATAATACCTCTGCGCATATCCATGCTGATCTTATTTTTGGGCTGCCCGGTGAAACATTCGATTCCTTTAAAGAGAGCTTTAATCAGTTATATCATTGCCGTCCTCATGAAATACAATTGGGTATATTAAAGCGTTTAAAGGGCAGTCCTATTATTCGGCATACCAAAGCTTTTGATTTACGCTTCAATCCATTGCCACCGTTTAATATATTAAGTACTGATAGGGTCGGATTTTCGACAATGCAAAAAATCAATCGCTTTGCGCGCTACTGGGATATGATTGGTAACTCAGGGCGATTTAAATATACCCTGCCTCACGTCTTATCAGATAAACCATTTGATGAGTTTATGGCCATCACACAATGGATTTATGATAAAACAGGGCAAAGCCATAATATTAGCCTTAAAAAGCTTTATGAGTTTTTTTCGCAGGCGATAGAAGCCTTGTTTCCTGAAAAGCATGCCTTGGTGATTTCTAAATTAAAAGAAGACTATAGCGCATCAAAATTAAAGAGCGTATTTGAGGGGCTTAATTTGTATGCGGTGCAGCATGTAGAGCCTGTGAGTAAAAACAAATCATTACAGCGCCAGCAGCGCCATATGAGTTAGAGCTATTGCAGAGCAGTTGTTACATCTGCGAGAGTGAGAGCTAAGTGGTAATCAAGCGCATAGGAAGTACTAAACATGAGTCATCGAATTGCAGTATTGGGTTCGGCTTTTAACCCGCCGCATATGGGGCATGCAAATGTTGTTGAGCAGGCACTGACTTTATTTGATCGCGTTATATTGGTGCCCAGTTTTGCCCATGCATTTGGCAAAAAAATGGCTCCTTTTACTTTAAGGCTTGCGATGGTTGAGGCGCTGAGGGTGTATGCAGGCTGGGGCGCGCGTGTTGAGGTCAGTGATATTGAACAAAAAATTGCTGCGCAAAAACCTTTTGGTGTCCCTATTTATACCTTTGATGTACTTGAAGCCATAGAGGTCATAGAGCCCCGTAGTACATTAACATTTGTGGTAGGGCCAGATAATGCTGCAGCGGCTACGTGGGCCAAGTTTTATAAAAGTGAAGATATTGACTTGCGCTGGGGGCGTTGGGTTGCCAAAGAGCAAAAGTCTATACGCAGTACCGCTATTCGGGCGATTATTGAACAGGGGCAATACCCACCGGAAAGCGCTTGTCCGGCCGTTGTCGTGCAGCCGTATTTTAATTTTGTAAATACTATTGGTACGTGTGGTGCGAGCTAGCCCGCCCCTATGTCAGAATTGGGTAATTCGTGGTAATAAAGCCCCCATTATGATTTTGAAAGCTACTGAGTTGTTAGCCAATATTAAAGGAGCCCGATTGTGAATGGCGTGAATAATAAAAAATTTACCGTACTAAATAAAAAGAGCTTATATAGCGGTTTTTTAAAGCTCAATAGATACACTTTACAGCACAGTTTACATCGAGGGGGCATGAGCCAGCCTGTGGTGCGTGAAGTCATGGAGCGCGGCCATGCGGTGGCGGTACTATTACACGATCCTACGAGAGATGAAATTGTATTAGTTGAGCAATTTAGGGCGGGCGCTATACATGAGGACAACCCTTGGCTTACCGAATTGGTGGCAGGCATGGTCGAGCCAGAGGAGAGTTTGGAGGATGTTGCCCGCAGAGAGGCAGAAGAAGAAAGCGGTGCGCAGGTGGGCGAGCTAGAATTTATCGGGAATTACTTTGGCTCGGTAGGGGCTTGTACCGAGAAGACAACCCTCTTTTATGCTCAAATCGATGCTACCCAAGTAGAGGGCATACATGGTGTTGCGGCTGAGAGCGAAGATATTCGCGTTGTTAAGTTATCGGCAAAGCAGTTTCTTGCACATCTGGATGCCCCGTTACTGCATACCGCGAGTTTAATGATTGCGGGTTTGTGGTTTAAAGTCCATAAATGTTGATACTCAGGCTTTACTTTGGTTGATGTGATGGCTACCGCTTAGGTTATGACTACACTTCAGGTGATGGCGACATTTAAGCGCTTAGCCTGCTTGAGTCTTAGCATTAAGGGGGGCGACATGGGTAACAAAAAAAACAGCGATGAGCACCGGCGCTGTCAAGCGCACAGTGATGGTGAGCGCAAAAGGTATGTGCGCGACTTGTGGATATACAGTGGTGCGATTATTTTCTTTATGCCGTTGGGCATGCAGATTTTTTGTTTGGCTGGACTATCATTTTTATCCTTGAGTATTATTGATGATGACGATGGTGAATAGGTTGAGCTACCTAGTGATTGCAGGTATAACTCAGCTCTTATTTGTGTTTAATGTGCTAGGGTATTTATGTCACGTTCTTCTTGTTTTGATAGTGCTAGCCGCAGTGAGGCTAGTTTTGATAATACCCATGTTGATAATACCTATGTTGATAGTGCGCGCTTTGATGCTATTGCTACAGAGGTTTACCTGCACGGCTTTAGTGTACAAGCTAATGCATTGCCATTGGCGTTAGCCAAAAAATTACATGCTCGTATGACAAGCTTACCCCCAGAAGCATTCGAGCGTGCAGGTATTGGTAGGCACGAGAGTCATCAGCATAACCAAGCTGTGCGCAGTGATCGTATTCGCTGGCTTGATAGCGCTGATGTGAGTGTTGATGGTGAGTGGTTAAAGTGGGCTGAGCAACTACAGCAGGCGCTCAATAGGCGATTATTTTTGGGGTTGTTTTCTTTTGAGAGTCATTTTGCGCACTATCGTGCAGGTGACTTTTATAGGCGCCATATTGATGCCTTTAAAGGGCAAGCGAGCCGCACAGTGTCCTTAGTGGTTTACTTAAATCGTGATTGGGATGAGGCCTGCGGAGGTGAGCTTGTGCTCTATCGTGATCGCGAGGATCAAAAGGGTATTCAAGTTGTGCCTAGTTTTGCTAAAGTTGTCGTATTTTTGAGCGAAGAGTTTCCGCACGAGGTGCTACCAGCGACGCGCGATCGCTATTCTATAGCCGGTTGGTTTCGAGTGAATACGTCTGACTCGGGGCGTATTGACCCGCCAAGCTAGGTCAAAATTGTGCATGGGCGCAGGTTGGTGCCTTGCCGGTACGCAGTGGATTTAGGCGTAAATTACGTAAAATAGTGCAGCGATTACTGGCAAATGTGACCAAACCCAACATACTAATATGTACATTCGATGTTTGACACGTTGAGGTTTATTACCTTACTGTACAATAACTGCGGATACATAAACTGCCGATTAAAGGCCTGAATGAAGATTATTATGAATAAATTAAAGAAGGCACTGCTTTGTGTTGCGATTGCATTTGGGCTAGTCAATGTAACCGCTCACGCACAAATTACCGCAACAGAGCTTGGCCAGCAGCTCGAGGATAAAAAGCAAGAAGCCGAGTACTTAGAGAAAGAAATTGGCTTTGCTAAATTACGCCGCCAAGCCTCACAAGACAAGCTCAAAGCTTACGAAAATGACCTAGCGCAAAAACAAAAAGAACTCAAGCAAGCGCAAGAGCGTTATACCTCTGCGCCGACCCCTGAAAACGAGCAGTTTTTACGCAATGCCGAGCAGCGCATTGAGCTAGCAGACTTAAGCATTAAATCGCGCATCTCTTCGGTCGTTCGCCTAGAAGCCAAAGAAGAGGAGCTCGTGTCTAAATTAGGTGCGCTAAAAAGTGAGCTTGCTAAACTCAATAGCAGCGTCAATAAAACGCGCCAAGCCCAAAATACAGAGCAAAATACACAAAACCTTAAGAGTGAAGTGCTCGCGCGCGAAGAACTACTACAGCGTCGCTTAGAAACTTTACAGCGTGAAAATGACCGCTTGAGACAGGTGGCACTTAATGAAACTGAAAAGCGTGAGCAAGCTGAGGAGCGTGCAACATCTGCTATAGAGCGTGCGCAAACTGCCGAGTTAGCATTGGCGCAAGCAAAAGGTACCAGCACTAAGGTTGCGGCTGAAGATGTCATGGCTGAAGATGATACACAAAGTGCACGCGCACGCGCCAAAGCTGAGATGCAACGGATGCAAGCGAAGCTAGCGTCTGGTGGTGCGGGCGGCAGCAGTGGCGTCAATTTGTTTTTGCGTGGCGCCGATGGTACCGATTACGGTATGTTCAAATATTTAGGTGCTCAGCAATACCGTGCTGACGCTGTAATTCATCAAGCCTCTTCACGTTTTCGGGTGGCTGGCCGTACCTACCAAGTCAAAGTTTCAAAAGCGGGCTTGGGGCAAGAATTTGTCTTTTTATATGATATGAGTAATCCCGAATCGCCACGGTTTGTGACCTTTAAAAAATCATTATTAGACTGATAAGAGCGCAGCGATAGACTCGCTGTTAAGGTCTCTATAATGTATCGTCAATCAACTTAAAAACCGACTTTCGCAGTCGGTTTTTTTGTGCCCGCATTTATCAGGCTCTGACTGTTAAATCACTTAAGAGTCAGTCAGCGATTGCTGTACGCTTGTTTAGCAAGAGTTAGACTGGCTCTACATTTTCTGCTTGTGGGCCTTTTTGGCCTACACCCTCGGTAAAAGTGACCGCCTGCCCTTCTTTTAGTGTTTTAAAACCAGTGCCTTGAATACTACTAAAATGCACAAACAAATCGGCTCCGTTATCACGACTAATAAAGCCATAGCCTTTGCTTTCGTTAAACCATTTGACGCTTCCGGTAATTTTATCTGACATTGGAATAATTAGACCTTTGTTAAGCTGTTTTTATATGACAAGGTGCATAATTGCGACTCGTTATAAGTTACGGTAGCGCCAAAATATGACGGCACAATGACACTGGCGCTATTATGTGCGTGCTTATATGGGTAGGGCCGACGCTTAAACGCCCGGTCAATAATCCGTCAGCACCCTATCAGGAGGGGGTTTTCAGTTTGGTTGAGAGTTACCTTGTTTTTATAGGGTGAGAGCTGACATTTTTATAATACATCGCCCTGTTTTGTCATAACTTAAGGGCCTACGATCTAAATAATGAGAGTTTTGATTATGATGATATCTCCAAAAATACCTGCTCACTGGCTTAGAGTGATCATTATTACAGCGGCAGCTACTGGGGGTGCAGGCGCGTCAGCTAACGATCACCAGCCACTTGAGGAGCCACGTTGGCAGCATACCGAACCTGATTATGATGAGCAATTTTCACAGCGTGAACGTGAGCGTAACAGGCAGCGTGCGCACGAACGCTTGAATCGTGAGCGCGAAGCCATGCAGCAAGATTTTAATCGGCAAATGCGCGAGTTAGATTTAGAAGGTCAGCGTATTGAACAGCGTAGCAACCAACAACGCGATGAACTTAATCGCAAGCGAGACGCCCTGAATCGTGCGCGCGATAGGCAAAATCAAGCCTATGACCGCGCTGCGCAGCAATTAAATTCACAGTGATAAGATGAGTAGAGCCTAAGTGCTTTAGTCAACGGCTCGACCGCGCCGCAAACAATTATGTAAATATTGGGGTAACTATTCAGCCAAGCTGAAAAATTTCATTGGATAGGGTGTTGATGATGGATTATTTTCTGGGCATATCAGCGCAATGATTTTTACATGCCCAATTTCGGTGCTTCTGAATAGTTATCTTTTAATGATAGTGCTTGTCATCAGCTGTTGTATATGTGGTTGCCATCCTTGGCTCTAGATCGCGCAAGGATGACTTCTTGTAGGTGGGCTTTATTTAGCTACTGAGCATAAAGGTTTGGGAGGGGTCGACGAGGACTTTATGGCTCATGCCTTCACGGCCAAATAGCATCAAGTAGCTCATGTCAGAGCGATCGGTCAAAGTGATTTCTATGGGCCAGCTTTGTTCGCCCAGCTCCAATAGCGTCTTAATCACATAGCGCTCTTGTGACTCCCCATTTGATGATTTAATACGGCGGATATCACAAATAGGTGTACAGCAAGTAACTAACTCATCAATGTTATAAATGTCTGGGTGAATATCAAATTGCACAAATGGTTTGCCGTTTTGTTTTAGGCGCGTGATATTGTCAACGTGTAATGATGATGTTTGTGCGCCAGTGTCTACGCGAATCTCCAAATTATTAATACCTAATTCGGGCAAGTTGCAGGTTTCTAGGCTGCCAATAATCATTTTAGGCTCGGGCGCTGCAGGTGTGGCTCCTTTAGAGTGTGTTTTTGTCATAGTTTGGCCTGCTGAAAGGATAGTGTTATTGTCATTGATATGGTCACTGTTGAAATCGGTATACTGACGGGCTTATGGTTGCTGTATGCCGTAAATATGCGAGTTGTCATTAGGCGCGTTACTGGCTAATAGCGTGTCTTGCATTTTTTCGATATTCTCGGCGATGTCTTCATCGGGTTCAGAGAAATAGGCGATATGAAACATTGCCTCACCCTCCTGAGCAAGAGGGATATTTTGTTTGCCAATAATAATCCCAGCACGCGGTGTAGTTACATGGTCAAAAATCTCGCCGTAAGGACTGCCAATAGTGGCGAGAATATCGCCTTTTTGCACTTGATCGCCTAGGTTTTTGAGGTTGTTCACGATGCCGCTTTCATTCGCGCGGCACCAAACACTATTGTTAGCAATAAAATGCTGTATCTTTTTTTGTGGCCCTTTACGTTTGACCATGCCGATATGATTCAGAATATTGAGAATCCCTTTGACCCCTGCACGAATCGATAGCTCATCAAAGCGTAATGCTTGGCCAGCTTCATATAATAAAATCTTAGTCCCCGACTCGACGGCGGCTTCACGCAATGAGCCATCGCGTAAATTAGAATTCAATAAAACCGGTACGCCAAAAGCTTCGGCTAAATTAAGTGTTTCAGGATCTTCTAGATTGGCGCGTATCTGTGGCAAGTTTGAGCGATGAATAGCGCCAGTGTGTAAATCTATGCCGTAGTCGCAGTGTTGAACAATTTCGGTTAAAAAAGTATGCGCCATACGACCGGCGAGTGAGCCTTTGGCCGAGCCTGGAAAGCAGCGATTTAAATCGCGACGATCTGGCATGTAGCGGCTTTGGTTTTGGACACCATAAATATTCACAATAGGGACTAAAATTAATGTGCCATGCGTTAATTTAAGGCTTTTTAAATTGATGAGGCGACGCACAATTTCGATGCCATTGAGCTCATCGCCATGTACTGCAGCGCTGACAAAAACAGTCGGCCCATCTTTTTTGGCTCTAATGACATAAACCGGCATGGCAACATCGGTATCGGTATATAAGCGAATGCCGGGAATATCGATTTTTTGTGTGCTATCAGGGGCAATGGTGTGCCCGCCAATAATCAATGTTTTCATGGATTGTGTAAACTCTGTTTTAAGCATTACTGTTGTGGCATGATACGGCTAATCTGTAACGAAAAGCCGCGTGTTTAGCGAATTAGCCTTGACCGCGCGTGCGGGTATTGTTGGGTTTTGCATGGGTTTCGATATGAGCATAAATAAGATCGGCAACATCGAGCTCCGTGGCTTTTTCTATACCCTCTAAACCTGGCGAAGAGTTAACCTCCATGACAACCGGGCCATTTTTAGACTGTAAAATATCCACCCCGCATACACCTAGCCCCATCACTTTGGCAGCGTTAACGGCTGTTGCACGTTCGGCACGCGTTAACTTGACGAGTGTAGCGCTACCGCCTCGATGTAAGTTAGAGCGAAACTCGCCTTCAGCACCTTGGCGCTTCATGGCGGCAACGACTTTATCGCCAATCACAAAACAGCGAATATCAGCTCCGCCAGCTTCAGCGATATATTCTTGCACCAAAATATTCGCTTTTAAGCCCATAAAGGCTTCAATAATAGACTCGGCGGCTTTGTTGGTATCGGCTAAGACGACGCCAATACCTTGCGTACCTTCGAGCAATTTAATCACTAAAGGCGCGCCGCCTACATTTTTAACAAGGTCTTTAATTTTATCGGGTTTGCTGGCGAAACCAGTACGCGGTAGGCCGACACCTTTGCGTGATAATAGTTGTAGCGAACGCAATTTATCGCGTGAGCGACTAATGGCAACCGACTCGTTCACGCAAAAAGTGCCCATCATTTCAAATTGGCGAACAACGGCGGTACCGTAAAAAGTAATTGAGGCGCCAATGCGTGGAATCACCGCATCATACAAGGGAAGCTCTTCGCCGTTGTAGCGTACTGCGGGACGATTTTGGGTGATATCCATGTAGCAATGCAGTGTGTCGATAATATCAACGGTATGGCCACGCGCTTCGCCAGCTTCTTTTAGGCGGCGGGTGGAATACAGGTTTTCTCCACGAGAGAGTACAGCAATACGCATAATAAAGTCCTAGCGCAAGGGCGGGCATTAGCACAAAACAGGCAGACGCAAAGGCACTTGAGCAAAATGTCAGTAAGAGTTTTAAGAATAATTTAAGGCTAAGGACTAGCCTAAATACTACAACGGCGTTGTAGACCTACTTTTAAACATGGTGTTAAACACCTGTAAAAGCAGCCCTAGGAACAGGGCTGGTTAGATTGCAGGCAGATTAAGCCCAACGTGAATCGCTGTAAAGTCTTTTTTTTATTTATTTGTTGCTAGCGACTAGGTGCCGTATTCAGCGGCATTAGGCGATAACTGGCGCCTTTGAACAGCAGGCTATGAGTGGTGCTATTCAGTGCGGTTTCTTGGCATACCGGATGGGTTATTGCGCTTCTTTTGCCATGTCATCGACGAGCTGTTCTTCTGTGTTTAGCGCAAGTTCTGCATCGCCGCATTCCCAGCCCCAGTTGCGCTGCTGCTCGACAAAGGCAGTGGCTTTTTCTTCGCAATAACCCTTGCTGTTTTGGGCAGCCCATAAGACTTGCTCGCTAGCGGTGCCTTTTTGGTAGCTGACACTGCAAGGCACTGGCGCATCGCCGGCATAATTAATTTTAATGGTGCGAGTGGTATCATTTTTGGTGCACACAAAGCGTGCATCACTTTGTGCCAACACAGTAGGCGCCGCTAAGCTAGTTAGGGCAGCGGTTATGATAATGCGGTTGAGCATAGGTATATCCTCTTGTTAATAGCGGGTTTAACTCATCAGCTGCGTAGCATAATGCAGTAATTGTCGTGTGTCTTTAAAAACGCTTTGCGCGCCAAGTTGTTGCAGGTCTATACCCTGAGCATAGCCTTGCTCGACAAGCCAGCAAGGTATACCGGCATGTTGTGCGCTTTTCGCATCGGCTGTACTGTCTCCAATCATCAAGGCGCGACTGGGCGGGCAGTGAAAGCGCGAGCATAAGGTTAACAATGGCAGAGGACTAGGCTTGCACTCTGGCAAGCTATTGCCGCCTACAATAGCACTGACAAAAGGCATTAAGCCCTCGGCGCTTAAGATAGCCGGTACAAATTGTTGCGGTTTATTGGTAGCGATGGCCTGAGCCACACCGTGGCGCTTAAATAAGGCCATGAGCTCGTGTGTTCCCGCAAATGTACTGCTTGTCGTACTAGAAGCGGCTGCGTCAGGACTGCTTTGCACTTGTCTCCCGTAATGATCTAAAAAATGCTGATGAATACGATCAAGTTGTTTAAGGTCGGCCTGTAGGGCTTCAAGTGCTCGACGGATTAACATGAGGCTGCCGTTGCCCACCCAGAGGCGAACCTGTTGCTCGCTCACGCGGGGCATAAGAGCTTGTTGTAAGGTATTGTTGAGGGCGAGCGCAATGCTCGGTACGCTATCGATAAGCGTGCCGTCAAGATCGTAAATGACCAACTGCGGAGGGGGGAGTTTCATACACAATAATCTTCAGTTTTAGCTAGAACTAGCTGTGGATAAATGTGCTTAAGCTTAGTCCGGTAAGGGCTCTAGGCGGTTGTTTGTTTTTTGAACTTCGCTGTTTTCGAGGTTTTGTAGGCGGTTATTTTACAGGCGGCATGGTCATTTAAGTAACGGGCCATGACGGTGTGATGGTGTTAGATCACTACAATACCATCAGCTTCTATTTGTGCGCCCTTAGGTAGTTGGCTGACGCCAATTGCAGCGCGGGCGGGGTAAGGCGCTTGAAAATATTGCGCCATGACGTCATTCACAATGGCAAAGTGGCTTAGGTCGGTGAGATAGATATTGAGCTTAACAATATCGGCTAACCGAGCATTGCTGGCTTCGCAGACCGCTTGAAGATTTTTAAACACTTGATGCGCTTCAGCAGCAAAGTCACCTTGTACCATTTCCATAGTGTCTGGAATGAGGGGTATTTGGCCCGAAAGGTACACAGTATTGTTGACTTTAATCGCTTGGGAGTAAGTGCCAATGGCGCGAGGGGCTTTTTCGGTCGAAATAATCGCTTTGTTGGTCATAGGAAGTCCTGTGTTCTAAAGATACTGTAAGCGCTAGGTTCTAAGGTTCTAAGGTTCTAAGATTCTAAGGTTCTAAGCGTAGCGAGTCATGCCCTGGTAACGGCGCAGTTAGCGCGCGTTAGGCGTTTGATTATTGTGAAACGGCTGGGCGCGGGTATGCACAGTCGCATTAATTTTTACCGCGATAAACAAGGCCTACCGAGCGCATTGTGCGTACTCGACGCATTACATCGGCTAATTGTTTGCGGTTTTTTACGGCGATCGTCAGTGTAATCACGCTGTGCTCGGCATCGCGTTCGGCCACTTGAATACCTTCTATATTGGTGCGTGTTTCGGCGATACGAGTGGCGAGGCTTGCAATAATGCCACGCTCGGAATTGACTTCAACGCGAATGTCGGTGTAGTACTCGCCGCTGACGTTATTGGACCAATCAATCGCATTGATGTTTTCGCCTTTACTGCGTAAGTCGCCGATGTTTTTACAGGTTTCGCGGTGCACCACAATCCCTTTGCCGGTACTAAAGTGCCCTAAAATTTGGTCACCAGGAATAGGGCGGCAACAGCGGGCAAATTTAATCAGTAGCCCGTCGGGCGAATCTACGGTGATGGGTGCGCTAGTATGGGTTTGCTCGGCATTAGGGTGAAGCCCTTGAACCACTGAGATCGCTGCAATTTTACCTTGGCCAATATCTTGATAAAGATCGTCACGTGTGGCCAGTTTATTGAGATCTAGCACATATTGCAGCTGTTCGATGGTGATCGCCTCAAGCGATAAATTGTTATTGGCCAGTGCGCGGCTTAGCATGCGGCGACCTAGTTCAACCGACTCGATGTGGCGTTGGGTTTTGAGGTAGTGCCGGATGGCCGTGCGAGCCTTGGCCGATACCACAAAGTTGAGCCAGTTAGGGTTGGGCTGTGAAGACTCCGAGGTAATGATCTTAATTTTCTGGCCGCTTTGCAGTGGCTGTGACAGTGGCGCAGGGCGATCATTAATACGGCATGCGACACAGGCATTACCAATGTCGGTATGCACACTGTAGGCAAAATCAACGGGTGTTGCGCCCGAGGCGAGCTCGACAATGGCGCCTTTGGGGGTGAATACGTACACCTCGTCGCGGAATAAATCAATTTTAACGTTTTCGATAAACTCCAGCGAGTTGCCTGCGTGCTGTTGAATTTCGAGAATGCGTTGAATCCAGCGGTCGACACGGGCTTGCGACTCGCCGCCGTGGTCTTTACCGTTAACCGATTTATACAGCCAGTGTGCCGCAATGCCTCGGCTGGCGAGCTCGTCCATTTCTTTGGTGCGTATTTGCACCTCGATGGGCACGCCGTGCATGCCAATTAAAATAGTGTGTAAACTTTGGTAGCCGTTAATTTTAGGGATGGCAATATAGTCTTTGAATTCGCTAGCCATTGGTTTGTATAGGTTGTGTACGGCCCCTAATGCGCGGTAGCAGGTATCTATGTCCTCTACAATAATGCGGAAGGCATAGACATCCATGATTTCTTTAAAAGACTTTTTCTTATTACGCATTTTGCTGTAAATGCTGTAAAGATGCTTTTCGCGGCCAATCACCAGTGAGGGAATCCCCTCGCGTTGTAAGCGGTTTTCGATGGCGTCTTGAATATTTTCAACGAGTGCTTTGCGGTTGCCGCGCACATGTTTAAGAG
Source organism: Marinagarivorans algicola (assembly GCF_001292705.1). Lineage (GTDB taxonomy): Bacteria > Pseudomonadota > Gammaproteobacteria > Pseudomonadales > Cellvibrionaceae > Marinagarivorans > Marinagarivorans algicola. The sequence goes on along the minus strand of NZ_LGAK01000010.1, from coordinate 103,320 downwards.
CGGCTTGCAGGCGTGATGCGCGCAGTGGGTAAATGGCTGTAAAGCAGCGGTCTTCGTACTCAATCCGTAGGTCGTTCATGCCTAAGCGATGCGCGATGGGAGCGTAAATTTCGAGTGTTTCTTTGGCGATACGCCGTTTTTTTGCTGGTGCTAGCGAGCCGAGTGTACGCATGTTATGTAAGCGGTCGGCGAGCTTAACCACAATAACACGTAAATCATGTGCCATGGCCATGGCCATTTTTTGAAAATTTTTGGCCTGTTTCTCGGCTTGCGACTCGTATTCTATTTTGGCGAGTTTACTGACGCCATCGACGAGGTCGGCGATAGGCTTGCCAAACTGCTTGGCGATAGCCTCTTTGCCGATGCTGGTATCTTCGATAACATCGTGCAGCATGGCCGCAATAAGGCTTTGGTAGCCCATGTGCATGGACGCAAGAATGTTGGCAACAGCAAGCGGGTGGGTGATGTATCGCTCGCCACTACGCCGGTATTGGCCGGTATGGGCTTGCTCGGCATAGTAGTAGGCGCGTTTTACCGCCCGAATTTGCTCGGGCTCAAGGTAGGAGGACAGCCTGTGGCTGAGTGAATCTATAGTGAGCAAAGTTGTCCTCCGGGGTCGGTTTTAATCGTGATGAGGAATCTCTAAATTAAGATCGTGCTTCATCAAGGGTTGGTTGTCGGTATCGGGCTCGCTCAAAATCCCCGCATTGATAAGACCGAGCTCGATTTCGCGCAAAGCAATCACGGTAGGCTTGTCATTTTCTTCGGGAACTAATGCGTCTTTGCCGCCAACAGCGAGTTGGCGCGCGCGTTTACTGCCAACAACCACTAATTCAAAACGGTTATCTACGTGTTCTAAGCAATCTTCTACGGTAATGCGAGCCATGGTGTTTTCCTGATCGAGTACGCCAATGAATGTGCGTTGAAGCACATTTAGGCGCTCAAAACGTAGCGCTTAAATGTGCATGATTTTTAGCTTATAAGCAAGTGCCAGCTCATTTCTATTCGAATAAAAACGACTGTAGCAAACTTAAAATGGGGCGTAATTCTACGGAAATGTCGCCATAAGAACAAGTACGCAATGACACTTGGCAGTGCTTGTTTATTGTAACTCGCTGTAAAAGAGAGCAATTGCTCGAGCTAGCGGCATAATAACGTTTGTTTTACGCATGTTGTGTTATTTGAGTGTAGCCGCTTTGGCCTGTTTGGCGCGGCGGCGCGGCTGAGTTTAAGCGAGTAAACGGCTTAATAGTGCCTGATGGCGGTTTTGTTGTTTGCTTTGGGTTAGGCGCTCAGCGTGGATAATGGCCTTAAAGTCAGCCAGTGCAACGTCAAAATCGTCGTTAATAATCAGGTAGTCGCTTTCAATATAGTGTGTCATTTCGTTTTTGGCATCGCGCATGCGGCGCTCAATGATCTCTTCAGGGTCTTGGCCGCGATTGTTGAGTCGCTCACGTAGTGCACTTTGGCTTGGCGGTAAAATAAAAATACCGCGAGTGTGCGGTACGAGTTTACGGATTTGCTCAGCACCTTGCCAATCGATCTCCAAAATGACATCCTGGCCCTTTGCTAGTGTGTCTTCAACCCATTGGCGTGAGGTGCCATAGTAATGATCAAACACCTGTGCATGCTCTAAAAAAGCGCTGTGCTCGAGCATGCTGATAAATTCGCTTTGGCTCACAAAGTTGTAGTTAACGCCATTGTGCTCACCCGGGCGCATGGCGCGTGTAGTATGAGAAACAGATACTTGGATGCCGCAAGTGGTATCGATAAGGGCTTTAACAAGGCTGGTTTTGCCCGCGCCAGAGGGCGCAGAGACAGTGTAAAGTGTACCGCGAGTAGTCATAAAATAAGGTGTTGGCTAAAGTAGTGGGCAGCTATTGTACATCAAGAGGCAACAGGCGAAATAGCTTAGCGCTAAATACATAAAAAGGTGGGTGTTGTGATATGAGGTTGACGCAGGTTTTGCCGCCTACAGCGTGTGATTTTGAGACTTTAAAATATGGCCTTACGCAGTACAATGAAAGCTTTACCGGTACTGTATTCAGAGAAAAAATCGCCGCTTTTGTGAAAGATGATAAGGACGTAGTCGTGGGTGGTGTTCTGGGTGAAATACACTGGAACTGGCTACACATTCAAGGGCTCTGGCTTGATGAGTCAATACGCAAAGAGGGCTGGGGGACAAAATTACTGGCTCACGTGGAGCGGTACGCAGTCTCAAAAAATACATTGAATATTCGCTTAGAGACGACAAGCTTTCAGGCCTTGGATTTTTATATCAAGCTCGGTTACGCAGTCTTTGGCGAACTACCGAATATGCCGCAGGGCTACACGAGTTATTTTTTACAAAAAACACTCAGCGTAACAGCTAAATAAGCGCATCGTTTGTTTCAATATTGCGTCGCGACCTACATTATCAATCAATACCCTACAATATCGAAATGATACGTATGTAGTCTTTCTTAGGCTGCTAAATTACCTATGCCTTTGTGCTTTTTTATTTTGTTCTTTTTGATTTTGTGTTTCTTGATTGTGTTCTTTTTGATGTTGCACGCCTTAAAATCCAGCATTAAATTTTCATAAAATAACCCTTTAGCTTCTTATGTTGAGATTTGTCGGCTGATTGAATAGCGATAATTATTATTGAGTTTAAAATTTTAAAAGCGCTCTGGTGCTATCAATTTATAAAGCACGATAGAGCGATGCTTTGTGTCTTATAGAATTTGCATGGGTGTTGATAAATTTTACATGGTTGGTTTTTGTATTATGCCCCTTCTTTTATCTGTAATAAAATATATGACACTTCTAACGATTTAAATTATTTTTTATGGGTGTCTTAAAAGGATTAATAACTGCAAAAAATGTTTTGGGTGCCACTAATGCTCTTGTTAAGTTATTAGGGTTGGACAATGATTTCCGAAAGGTTTCTACTGTTTTGACATGAAGACATACTGCGTTTTGCTCTTTGTGTTAACTGCTTTAATGCCCCTATTATTTAATGATGTTTAAGAGGAACTTCATTGTGAAAAAAACGAATAAAATGAATAGTCAGCGACTGTGTCAGTACTTGCTGATTATGATGGCCTTGTGTTTTGCACCATTTGCTTGGTCTGTATCAACTGATACCGATGGTGACGGCGTTATTAATACCCGGGATAATTGTCGGGAAGTTGCCAATCCTCAGCAAATAGATAGCGATAATGATGGCTATGGTAATGTGTGTGATGGCGACTTTGATAATAACGGCCGTGTCGATAGTGCTGATGCATCATTATTTGTCAGTGCTTTTAGTTCACAAAATTTACTTTATGATTTAGATGAAAGCGGTCGTGTAGGTCTGGAGGATTTCCGTTATTTTAATAGTGTATTACTGAATAATCCGCCAGGCCCTGGTGCTGAGCAAGAAACAACTTCGCAATCCCTTGTGAATGGCCGCGTAACTGATACCGCAGGCCTAGCAGTGTTTAATGCCACAATCGAGGTGTACCAAGACGGTCAACTAGTGAGTGATGATCAAGTTACGGATATCGACGGTAATTTTTCACTTACCCTAAATGCTCTTGAAAAATACAGCCTCCGTATTGCCTCTGTAGGTTTTGCTTATCAAGTTGTTCCTGTGTCAACACCTAAGGAAGATGGTCGTATTTTTGTTGATGTTACCATCATTAAGCGTGGTGAAATAATCACTATCAGCAATAGTGGACAAAGTGTGCAAGTGGGTGCTAATGGCGCTGCTGTGACGGTTGATAAAGACGATTTTGTTGATGCCAGCGGTAACCCTGTGACGGGTGATATTCAATTAACTATCACGCCAGTTGATGTATCAAACCCTGCAACTTTGCTGGCTTTTCCTGGTAGTTTTACTGGTGTTTCTGATGAGGGGGCTGAGCCTAATGATATTATTAGTTTGGGTACGGTAGAATATGAGTTCACGCAAAATGGTCAACCTATTCAATTGGCAGCTGATAAAACAGCGGATATTATCATTCCAATGTATGTGAGTACTTACCAAGACGGTACAACTATTAAAGTTGGAGACACTATTCCGCTATGGTCATTAAACGAAAAAACCGGTGTTTGGTTACAAGAGGGTACAGGCCAAGTTATTGCATCTAGTGAATCGACAACAGGCTTAGCCATGCAGGCAACGGTGAGCCATTTTACATGGTGGAATTGTGACATTGTTGCACAAACAGCTTCGGTGAGTATCACCGTATTGGGCTCGAGGGCGGGTGAAGCGACTATTTTAGCGCAAGCAACAACACTCGCTTGGCTCAGTAATGCCAGTACAACCCTGACAGTAGGTGATACGACAGAACCATTAAAAATACCGGCCAATACAGAAGTATGTTTTAGTGCGGGTATTTTTTATGATGATCTTAGTTTTGCTTTTACCCAAGAAGCGTGCATTACAGCAGCTACCAACGAACAGCTAGCCATTACGTTAAATGGCCCTGCTGCAGGGCCGGTTGATATTATTTCTAACCCTATTGGTTTTGATGACGATAAACTAAAAATTTATGCTTTGGTGGATGAACCGGTACCGGTGAATATTTTACCTATTACCGCAGAGCAAGACATTAGTTATACCATTGCTAGCGGTATATTACCTGACGGTCTAGCATTAAATGTTTTTGGTAATCGCGCGCGTTTAGTGGGTACTCCTACTACGACTGGAACATTTGAGTTTACCGTAGAAGCAAGAGATACCGAGAACCATACAGATACTATTGAATTTATTTATGTAGTTGAGGCGTTATCAGCCAACCAAATTAGCTTGGATTTTGCTGCAACCGATAAATTAGGGCTCTCTGTAGGCGTATCATCCGGTATCGCCACTATTGATTGGCAAGATGGCGAGCCAGTCGATGTCGTTAGTTTTGATACTCATAATAGAAGCCGTAATGGTGAGCTTTATACGAGTGTCTATCATGATTACGGGTCTACGCGCTCGGGCAGTGTCGTCATTACATTTTTAAATGGTATAGGTACAGCGAGAGTATTGAAATCTGAAAGAATTGAAGGTGAATATAGTACTTTTGATTTCGATGTCGCGGCATTATCAAAAGCTGTTAATTTAAAAGTAGTTGAATTTGATTACGGTAGCCCACTAACGGGTGATTTTGGCTCGTTACCGACTAGTCTTGAATATCTCTACATAAACGGCCGTGACAGTACAGTAACAGGAACAGCAGCGAACCTACCTAGGACGTTAACCTATTTACGCCTTCAAGGTAAAAGTGGTGTTTCTGGTAAAATTCAAGACCTACCGGTAAACCTTGAGCATTTAAGCATATATGGACGGACCTCAGTCGCATCGGGCTTGATGGGGAATATTGCTAATCTCCCCGGCTCACTGACTTATTTATACCTTTATGATAAGGGGAATGTTAATGGTGATATTGAACAGCTATCTAGTTCGTTAGAAACATTATATTTACTAAGTAGTAATACGGTGAGTGGAAATATAGCTAGCATAACAGATACTATGAGGGTGTTTTATGTGCGAGGTAGCAATACCCTTACAGGTAATATTGCTAATATTCCGCAAAATGTAAAATATTTTGATGTATACGGGAACAATACTATTAGCGGGAATGTAAATACGCTATCTGCTGGGCTGGCAAGTTTTAATGTCTATGGCCAGAATACAATAATGGGCGATATTGGCACCTTAGAGAATAGCATAACTAATTTTAATGTTAGGGGGAATAATACGTTACTCGGTGATATTGCAAGCCTAAAAGAGACAATGAGGAATTTTACCGTGTATGGTAATAATACAATAATGGGTAATATCACTACATTACCTATTAATATATCAAGTTTCACATTGTATGGTAATAACACGGTTTATGGTGATTTATCCCAGTTGGTGCATAACCAGATAACGACCTTCCAATTAGGTGGTGAAAACACGGTTGATAAATTTAATTTGCCTTCACAGTGGAATCCCAAGCAATTAGCTAATTTAAATTTACAGCAAGGTGGTAGTACTGCGTTTGATTCCTTTGAGGTTGATAACTTACTTAATCATTTAAATACCATTAATTTTTCTAGAAAGAATATTTTTATCAATATCTTGCGCTTGAATGATGGTGCGCCTACGGCAGCCTCTGCTACGGCGGTATCTGAGTTAACAGACAAGGGAGCTAGAGTTATAACAAAATAAATAACTATTAATTATGCGGCTGTATATATTAATGAGTCGCTGCCATTATATCAGCGAGCACAAGATTGCAGGTTGCTTAAACGAGCCAGTCAATATTTTATGAGTCTTCAGGCTTTGCTATCTCTAAATAATAGTTTACTATTTTATAATTAATTGATATTTAAGCGCTTTAGTTTTTAAACTAAAGTGCTTTTTTTATAGCTTTTGACTCTCTTAATTTAGTCTATAGCTTGCATCGATTCTTTGATTTTAAGTTACTATTTATAAATTGTGAAATGGGGCGCTAATAAATGTCTTGGCTACTCAGGCCATCCATGAGTGCTTATAGGAGCGCTCTGGATGCTAAAACCTTCAAAATATAATTCATTGCACCCTACCAGATGAAATTTGTCAGCTTGACTGAAGGTGCATCGATATGTGCCGCATTGGGTTATACCAAAAAACTTAATACATTAATACTTGATTACGATGTACAGGCGGCCGCACAAGAGACTGCCGATTTATATGTATAAGCGGTCAAAGACCAAGTTATGAGTGAGAACGCGAGTGCTGGAACGGGCCTTCTATTGCTAAAAGCTTTCTTGAAAGTGGGTGAAGTGTTACATTTGATGACTTTCATACGGATACTGCTCGCTTAAGTCGCAATCATATTGCGCCGGTTTCTTATGAAAGTATTAACCGTGTCTATTTGAATCAATATACCGATCTTAATGATTATTTAAAAAATATGACGCAAAAGCAGTGTGATGTCATTATGGATGAGCGCTTTACGCATATGGGAGCGTCGTTTATCAATGTGGTACGCTCACATGATGCCGCTACAGACCGCCACCATGTGGTTAATTTTTTATTTTTTGAATTAGATAAAAGCACGCACAATAACTAGGTAGGCGTACCTTGTAGTAATCTCGTTTGAAAAACATGATTCGAAAAGGCATTGATGACTGATTTTTGTCTATTTCAGCGCTGCGCTTTACGCGGATTTATGTGTTTGTACTGCTTCACGCATATAGCGCTGACTGTTGGTATCGCATTGTCTTCGAGGTGTGATGATCGGTGGTATAAAAAGCAATTAGCGCAGGGGGCGTTATGAATTTTGATCAGCCTGATGGGCTTAGTGCATTATTACAGCGTTTGCAGTTGCATGCTGAAGTGTATGTCAACGGTGAATTTTGTGGCCCTTGGGCGGTAGATACCTCTGGGGCAAAGCATATGCCCTTTCATCTTATTAGTCGTGGTGAGGCCTGGCTACACATGGGCTCTGAGCCCCCTAGGCACCTAACATCGGGTGATCTTGTTTTTTTCCCGCATGATGATCGCCATATTATTGCCAGCGATAGCTTGTGCCCTGCCGAAGAGGCAATCAATGTGGATAGTCAGCTGAACATGGGCCCTATTACACAGATGGTGTGTGGTTTTTTTGAATTTAAAAATAAGCAGGCTTGGCCTCTCGTCGAGGCATTGGGCTCGGTTGTGATACTGGATTTAAGCGCGATGAGTGATGCCCCGCAAGTGCGCACGGTACTGGATTTAATGATTGGTGAGTTAAGTCGTGAGCAGCCAGGGCACTATGCCGTGGTTAATCATTTAGCGTACCTGTTGTTTGTAGAGGTTATTCGTCAGCAAATCAAAGTGGGTGCGATCCAGTCAGGTTTATTGACAGCGCTATTTGATACGCGAATCAGTCGTGCGTTGGCAGCCATTCACGGTCAACCGGGGCGACATTGGTCACTGGAGTTGCTTGCCGCTGAGACTGCAATGGGGCGCTCCTCTTTTGCTAAGCGCTTCAATGACATGGTGGGTATGCCTGCAATGCAGTATTTGGTGCATTGGCGTATGCAAGAGGCAACGCATGAGCTTGTCAAAACTCAGCGGACTATTACTGATATTGCTGAGCAATGTGGTTATGAGTCAGAAGCGGCATTTCGTAAAGCCTTCAAAAAAGTCACAGGGCGAACGCCGAGCGATGTTCGTAAAGCTCGGTAAATATTAATCTGTAAACCGTATCAATACCATATTGATATGACCGCCCATCTACTCATCCTGCCACTAAATACTGGCCTATCTTTTGTGAGCGCTATTCATCAGTTGCACCCATTCATTGTCTCTATTCATTGTTACCTTATACGCCGTCACTCACATGGAGCCAGGTACTTAGCAGTGCTTAGTGAGAGTGATGCACGCATATGCATTGATAAAAAATCACGGCTTTTTTGAGTGCTTAGCCTACTCAAAATCTAGACTGAGCGCTGTTGTCTCATTCTTTATTTGGGCTGCCTTATTGTAGGCCGTTATAACGTCACTTTTTATGGTGTGACATAGGTCGCTTTTTATATGAGCGGACACACAGCGCTACTCTGGCAAGGGTTGTGAGCTAGTCGTGTTTTTGGGTAATAGCCCAATTTCGCATTCCAAATACCCTATTATATTGGGACAAAAGTTAGTCTTGTGGGACATTGCGGTATGAATTGGGAATCTACTAATCGTTATAATTGGTGTAAATTTCACCAAAAGAAAGTCTTGGTGGCTTTTTTATGAAGAGATGCTCAGAAAGAGCTGGCCTTACTCATCATTGTGCGCACGGATTGACAGGGCGGCTCTATGTGATGGCTGGTTGAGTGGCTAGGCAGCACGTAGTGAAAAATAATGTAGTGATGTACCGACAACAATAAAGGCACTACGCAGCGTGTGCTGAATACCAATAAATGCGACTAATGTCGTTATAAATGAGAGACAGATCATGATGACTCAAATGATAAAAAGACCGATGACTCGGCAGCAACCATACGTGCGACAGGCGCAAGGTTGTCGCTTGTTGAATAAGCTATGGACTGCCGCTCTTGTTACGCTATCGATAGCGGTTCTAGTGGGGTGCTCCGGAACGGAAGATGACAAAGTTGCACCTACAGACCCTGTGTCTAACAACCCTATGAGCTCGGTTGCGCCATTATCGAGCGTACCAACCGCTTCATCACAGGGGCAGGCCAGCTCTCGGTCAAGCCATTCACAATCAAATACAACTTCATCGCGCGCTTCACAAGACGCAATTGCAAGCCGATATGCTGCTGAGTGTGGTAATTGTCACGGCAATGAAAAGGGCGAAAACGTTGCTGTCGGTGGAGCCTTAACAGCGTCGCAGTGTGAAACCTGTAGTAATTACGATACCTTGGTGAGTGCGATTGAAGTACGCATGCCCTTGGCAGCACCGACATCGTGCGGTAACGACTGTGCGAAAGAGTTTGCCGATTATATTTTGGCAAATTTTGCAGGCTATCACGATGATGGCCCCGATGAGGTCGAATTTAATGATCCAGGCTTAGCGGGTGATATGAAAGCCTGTGAAATAGGTGTTGACGCCAGCTACGGTGGTATTAAACGTTTGACCAGCGTTGAATACAACCACTTAATTAATACCTTATTTAGCGATAGCCGAGACTTTAGCGAGAATTTTTCGGATGATACTAAAATCGGTAGCTTCAGTTTTAATACACAGTTTGCAGTATCGGAGCAGCAAGTTCAGCAGTACTTAGATACCGCAAAAAAAATTGCTGCAACGGCGGTTGAAAATCGAGATCGCTGGATGCCATGTCGTCTAGAGGGTGGCCCGAGTATTGTGCCCGGTACAGACCAATGTAATAGCACGCGTCAATGCCGAGAAGTGTTTGGTGCCGGCGCCACTGATTGCAAAAACAGCAGTGCGAACGACAGTGTATGCATGTGTGGTAACAAACCGTGCGCACAGCCGGTATCCTCCGGCGGTACTGCATCTGCTGATACGCCCAGCTGTATCGCTAACGTTTTGAATACGGTGGTGAAAAAAGCCTACCGCAGGCCGTTAAGCCACCAAGAAAAAGATGGTCTTATGGCTGTTTACACCCGCGCCAGCAACGATGCATCACCTGCCGAAGGTTTGCAAGTCATGCTGCAAGCAGTGCTATCGTCGCCTAATTTTATCTATCACATTGAAGTGGGGGAGCCACGCGAAGTGAGCCCGGGAGTATATCCTCTCACGCAGTATGAATTGGCCTCGCGTTTAGCCTTTTACTTTTGGCGTGATGCGCCCGATGATGCTTTGTTAGCCGCTGCGGCCGAAGGTAAATTAAAAACCAATGCTCAAATCAAAGCGCAGGCTCAACGTTTATTTGAAGACCCGCGTTCTAAGGTTGTTATCAGTCAATTTCATCGCGAGTGGATGCATTTACAAGCCCCTGTTGCTGGCGATGATAAAGAGTCTTTAGTACGCGCCTCTAACGAAGATACTTTGCGTACGGTGCAGTCATTGGTCTATGAAGATAACGCCTCTTTTGATCAGCTATTTACGGTGAGTTATGGCTTTTTAAATGATGAGACAAAAGCATTGTATGAAGTGACGGGTAATGCGAGTGGCCCCGAGCAAGAGGGCTATGCGCGTTATGAATTGGATGCTAGCCGTCGTGGTGGGCTACTGGCAAGAGCTGGGTTTTTAAATAGTAATACACCGCCTTCGGGTCGAGGTATTTTTATTCGCGAGGGAGTATTGTGCGGCCATGTCCCGCCTCCGCCAGCTAATGTCCCGACTGAAATCGAAAATGATGACCCCGATGCTTCGCCACGTGAAAAATGGTTGAGCCATATCTCAGATACTAGTTGCGGTGGTTGCCATGTATTGCTGGATCCACTCGGCTTTGCATTTGATCATTACGATCGCGATGGTAAATGGCGTGATGTATTAGTGTCAATATCGGGCAAAGAGTTTGATATTGACGATCATGGTGAAGTGGTAGCCACTAGTGATATCAACGGCTTTTTTACTGGTGGGCAAGAGCTGCAAATGCTACTGGGTTCAAGTATTGATTCGCGTGCTTGCTATACCCAGCAATGGATGCGTTTTGCAACAGGGCGAATGGCGGGCAATGAAGACTCTTGCTCCCTGGCCGTTGCCAACCAAGCGGCTGCCCGCTCTAATTACAGTATACGTGAGACGATGCTCTCTGTTGTATTAACCGATGCCTTTCGCTACCTACGTACAGAAAAAAAATAGGAATACCGTCATGAATACTAATCATTATTACACGCAAAAATTCGGACGACGCGCCCTTCTACGTACTGCCGGTGCTGGTGCGGCGATTGCGCCTTTCGTCCCTGTCTTAGAGGCCGATGCCGCGAGCCAGATTCATAAGCGTTTTATTATTGTGGTAACGCCCAACGGGGTAGAAGATACTGTGCCCAACGGCAACGGTAGTAGTTTTGCCCTTAAAGACTCTTTTAAAGCACTCGAAAAATATAAAAATGAAATGGTGTGTGTATCGGGGATTGATTATAAATCGTTTACTTCTCGTCCTATCGAAAACAGTCACCCGCCGGTTGTGCCACAATTATTGACTGGTGCTTATGGTATTGATCCGAAAAATGGCCGCAAAAACGATTGGACATCATCTGGCCCGTCTATCGATCAGGTGTTGGCTAAGCGCATTATGGCTGACCCTGCAACGCGTACAAAATTTAATACCATTAATGCCGGTATCGAAACGACTAGTTGGGCGTCAAAAATTATTTATGCTGAACCGGGCAAGCCATTACCGCCAGAAACTAAGGCCTCAAACTTACACGCACGGCTTTTTAACGGCTTAGGCAGCGGCGCGGCAGACCCCGATTTATTGCGTCGTCTAGCACAAGAAAAAAGTGTGCTCGATAATGTTTCTGCTGATCTTAATCGCATTCTTAATAAGCTTGGCGCCGATGATAGGCATAAAATGGAAGCGCATATGCAATCGATTCGTGAGATTGAGGCACGCCTGACCTTTGATGCACCCGATGTGGATATGAGTGCTTGTATGACGCCGCCTTTACAAAATGAAAGCGGATCAGCAGAAGATGCATACCGCAAAAAAGGCGAAAATACGATGGACACTATCGCCCATGCGCTGGCATGTAATTTAACGCGTATTGTTACCATGCAATGGGAAAATGGCGTATCTAAAAAGAAATTCCCCTCAAAAGGTATGAATAAAGACCACCATTCGATTACGCATAATGATATTAGTCAAAATAAAGGTAACCGCATTAAAGTGAGTCAATGGTATGCCGAGCGTATGGCGTACTTTATCGAAAAACTTAAATCGATCCCAGAAGGTGACGGCACGGTATTTGATAACACTACGATCTTATGGACCAGCGAGCATGCTGGTGGAGGAGGGCATGGGCGTCGCAATATTCCTTTTGTTTTTATGGGTGGTATGGGGGGGGCGATTCGTACTGGGCAGCACCTTAATTTTACAAGTAACAGTAAAGCCAACGCCGATGGTTTTTTAAGTGTTGCGCATGGCATGGGTTTTACCGATATGAAAACCTTTGGTGAGCCCGATTTATGTGATGGCGTATTACCTGGTTTTTTGAGCTAGCGTACGGTGTTTTTTATCGTGTGACAGAGCAAGATGAATAGTCTAACTTTGAGTGTTTAGGCCTAAGCCCTCATAAACACGCGAAAAGTCATTGGCTGACATCATACTAATATTCACCTATTCACCTAAAGGTTAGCCCTGATATCCCCCTATGTTAGCTGCATGGGGGGTAAATTTTTAGTATGTGACACAGTTACGTAAAGCGGCCAAAAAGATGTCGAGCGTGCCACACTTTGATGAAATGTGATACTTATTGGATTACTCTGGCAATGGCTTCTGGCAACATTGCGGTTCATTTATTTAGTGTAATCAGGGTTTTTATGAGTCCTATATATTTTTTATCTCTCGGTGTGCTGTCGTTAGCGCTATCGGCTTGTGGTGGTAACTCGGGTTCTTCTAAGCCCATAAAAGAAGATGCCACCAGCGATGCGGGTACAGCCTCTTCTTTGCAAAATAGCGGTACCGCCTCTAGTGCTGTATCCAGTGAAGCCACTAGCGAAATGCCTGTCGTTTCATCTGTTTCGTCTATGGCATTAAGTAGTTTGGCCTCTAGCTCAGAAGCTAGCCCAGAAGGCGAGCAGCCGCCTAGCTCACAAGCGATGAGCTCATCAAGCAGTGCCCCGGTTTTTGGTGTTGAAAAAAGCTTCCCCGCTAAAAATCAGCGATATATTTTGCCCGCTTCTGTTTTGAGTGTCACATTGAGCAAGGACATAGATAGCGCCAGTGTGGATACCAATAGTGCCATTATATTAAGCGAGCGAGACACAGCAATAGCCGTCAGTGGTACCGTTGCTATTGCCGATGCACGCACATTAACTTTTACACCTGCCGAACCGTTAAAAGAAAACCTCATTTATAACATTGCGCTATCGGGTGATATTTTGGCGCAAGATGGCGACAGCTACCCCGGTGGCAATTGGGATTTCTCGACGCCCCCTAACTTGGGTGTCACAACGCAAGCGCACATAGCGCAGTGCGGTAACTCGTCAACGGTTGAGGGCTTGGCCTTTGTTGTACGTGAACGCATGCTGCAAGAAGGGTCAGTCTGTAAATCACTGGGCTTCACTTTACCGGTAGGTGGTTATACCACGCGCCTTAACTGTAAACTTGTTGATGTCGCTAATGATGCTGTAGCGTTTAAAGTGCGCTCATTCAGGACTAATGTCCGCCAGGGTAATAATGCTTTTGATGCGTCTTTTGATTACGATTCTGCCGTCATGCTTCGAGGCTATAATCAGGCGTATAAAAATCTGAACCTTAGCTCACTGAATGGCAGTAAAAAGTATGCCAATTATTTTGCTGATCTTGATCATGCAAAATGCGACGTTATTATGAACCCTAAATTCACTGAGTTTGGCAGTCGCTTGCTTAGCGTATCGGGTTTTCCGTCAGTTAATATTTTTACCTTCCATGAATACATGTTGGGTGAAGCGGAGTAATACTGTTTGAATGCAAGATTAGCAATGCCCTGCTGGTTAAGTGTTGCGACTTTAATGTAGATGTGTTTACCTTTTACGCCTTCCTTTATCCTAATTAGGAAATTTGTAAAGGCCTAACCCTTGGGTTTTTGGAGCGTGAAGATACGGAAGAGAATACTTCCTCGCTTGGCGTATGACGCTAATAAGTAGGAGACGATAGCTGCGCTATGCAATCACGTTTTAAGGATAATGTGGTTAAGGATGGGACTGTCGATTGCCGTGATCTGCCAAAATTCGAATTGGTAGCAAGCCGATAACCTTGCCTAGTGTCGTTCGGTCTGCGATTCGCACGCTAACCCAACCTCCTCCGCTAGAGCGGCACCGCTCCGGTCGTGATCTAGCCTCCGGCGTCCAGTTCTTCTGGGCGCTGTCGTCAATGCTGATAGCGTCAACGCATGCCGACATTACATGGAAAAGTATGCGGGTGAGTGCTCGATCTTCGCCTATGCAAGACTCGGGTTGTGCGGTCGCTGTGGGCTGCACAGGCAACGATCGGCTGCTATTGCCCCTAGCGGGAAGGGGGCTGCGGTTTCTGGTTTGCGCTTGATTTTGTGGGCTGCGCCCCTTGCTGTATTCCAAGATACTTTGAGGCAAGCTCGGTAAATACTTCTTGGCGCTTTGCTTCTGAAACTAAAAACATTGATGCGCCTAGTAGTAAGCAGGTGACTATAAATGATGAAACAATGCTTGGGATGCCCGATAGAAGCCATGAGCCAAGCTTTTCGTACCATTCCCGATTTACTTCTTGATAGTTTTTAATTTTATTGAACAGTTTTGTCTTTTCTTTTGTTAGGGTGCTCTTGTGCTCTTTGTCTGACTTTGCTTTTTCCTTCTGATACTTCTCCTTCTCTCGGGTCTCAACTTCTTTGATCATTTGATTTAAGAAATTCGTAGCTTTGTCCCTGTAGTCATCCAATGAATTGTGTTGCAGGGTTTGATCATGAAAAGTTTGAACTTGAGTTTGTATATCGTTTTCTTCTCGGCCTTCATTTCGCAGCGTGGTGGCGAGCGTATGCTTTTTATGCTTGTAAAGCGCGTAGGCAATGAGGCCGATAGCATCTTTATCGTCCGTGACTAAGCTGGCGAACACCCACTTTTTACTCAACCGTTATCCCCCACAAACAAAAACGCCCCATATAAATGGGGCGTTATTGAAAATTTCTTTGAAAATTATGCGCAGACTGCAGATAGCGCTTTGGCAGAAACGTCTCTAATATAGCGTTCCCTATCTTTAGAAACAGTCTTTTTGCTCGATAAATTATCTGAGCTGAAGCTTACTGATCTGGCCACTTTACTTATTGCGCTTTTCTTATTTGCATCACTTTTCGAAGCTTTCATTGTCGCCTCCAAACGGGCATTTCGTTACCCTCTGTAATTAGTATAGCTGTTAATAGGCAATATTAGTAGCCATTAGTTGCCCTTTCAATTCAATCAGCTAATACGAATGTAAGTGCGTGTAAGCAACGTTTCAAGAGAGTTTTCATTTTAGCAAAAAGCCCCGAAAATCTTATGGCTCGGGGCTTTGATATGGTGGGCCTTCCCAGACTTGAACTGGGGACCTGCCGATTATGAGTCGGATGCTCTAACCAACTGAGCTAAAGGCCCTAAATAGGATGCTTTTGGCTTGTGCAGTGTTTTGTAATTACTGCGTGGCCTAAAGGAGGTGGGCATTATAAGGGCTTGTTTTGGGCTTGGCTACTATTTTGTCGGTCGTGTGTGGCATTCTTTGCTTTGTGGGTCAAAGCCTTGTTACTCGTTATGGCTGCTGATGTGTGGTTATGTCTTTGGTGGGCAAAAGTGGCGGGCATAAAAAAGCCCCTGCAGGCAGGGGCTTTTGAGTGAGATATTGCTAGTTAGGTAGCGCGCCCGACTCTACTTGCACTACTCATCTAAAAAGCTGCGCAGGTGGTCTGAGCGTGTTGGATGGCGTAGTTTCCGTAGGGCTTTGGCTTCGATTTGGCGAATACGCTCGCGGGTTACATCGAACTGCTTGCCCACCTCTTCTAGGGTGTGGTCGGTATTCATGTCGATACCAAAGCGCATGCGCAGTACTTTAGCTTCGCGGGCTGTGAGGCCGGCGAGCACTTCGCGTGTTGACTCCATTAGGCCTTGTGTAGTGGCGGATTCCACTGGCGAGGTAATGGTACCGTCTTCAATAAAGTCGCCAAGGTGCGAGTCTTCGTCGTCGCCAATGGGGGTTTCCATTGAGATGGGCTCTTTGGCGATTTTGAGCACTTTGCGCACTTTGTCTTCAGGCATTTCCATGCGCTCGCCAAGCTCTTCGGGTGTGGGTTCGCGGCCCATTTCTTGAAGCATTTGACGGCTGATACGGTTGAGTTTGTTGATGGTCTCAATCATATGCACTGGGATGCGGATAGTGCGCGCCTGGTCTGCAATCGAGCGGGTAATAGCTTGACGAATCCACCATGTTGCGTAAGTCGAGAACTTGTAACCGCGGCGGTATTCAAACTTATCAACCGCTTTCATTAGGCCGATGTTGCCTTCTTGGATAAGATCCAAAAATTGTAAGCCACGGTTGGTGTATTTTTTGGCAATCGAAATCACGAGGCGTAAGTTGGCTTCGACCATTTCTTTTTTGGCGCGGCGAGCGCGCGCTTCGCCAAGTGACATGCGGCGGTTGATCTCTTTGATGGTGCTGAGCTCTAGGCCGGTGGCTTGCTCCATTTCCAATAAGATTTCTTGGCGCTTTAAGATGTTGTCTTGAACGTTGCGCATGTTATCGGAGTAGTCGCGTTTTTTCTTGATGATTGTTGGAATCCAATCAAGATCAGTCTCGTTGCCGGGAAATTCTTTAATGAAGGTTTTGCGTGGCATTTTGCCATAGCGAATACACTGCATCATGAGATCGCGCTCAGTGGTACGCACCTTTTGGAGTATTTCGCGGGCGCTGCCATAGATTGGATCAAACTGGCGAGGCGGTAGCTTAAAGAAGCGGAATACGCTGCCTAGCTCTTCTAGGGCAATGCCGGCTTCTTTGCTCATGCGACCTTTAGCGGCGATGACTTCTTCAGCAGCTAAGTAGGCTTCTTTGAGTTCGGTAAAGCGCTCGCGGGCATACTCAGGGTCGATACCTGTGTTTTCTTCGTCTTCTTCGTCTTCGTCATCTTTTTTGTCATCATCAATGACGCCGACGGCTTTTTCTTGGAAGCCCTCGATTTTAGGGGCCTCCGGATCTTCGGCGGGGTCTAGCCACCCGCTAATAACATCTGTTAGGCGGCGCTCGCCTTGTTCGCAAAGCTCAAACTCGTCAAGCAGCGCTTTGACCGAGCCGGGCCAAAAAGCGAGTGCGTGCATCAGCTCACGCAGGCCCTCTTCTATGCGTTTGGCGATGGCGATTTCACCTTCGCGTGTCAGTAGCTCTACCGTACCCATTTCACGCATGTACATGCGTACGGGGTCGGTAGTGCGGCCAACTTCAGTTTCTACGGCGGCAAGTGCGGCAGCGGCTTCAGCGGCGGCAATCTCGTCAGGGTTTTCGCTGTCATTCATTAACAGCTCATCGGCATCGGGCGCTGTTTCAAACACGCGAATGCCCATGTCATTGATCATTTGAATGATATCTTCGACCTGATCTGGATCGGAAATATCTTCGGGTAGGTGATCATTAACTTCGTCGTAGGTCAGGTAGCCTTGCTCGCGACCACGATTGATTAAGTCTTTGATTCGCGACTGTTTGTTTTCGCTCATTCAAGCATCCGTTAAAGCAGGTTAGGTGTGACGGGATAGCCGGACATTATAGTTGAAATCTCTAAAATTTACTATTTAAGATATTGTTTTGTGTTCGTTTTTTCATCACTTAAGGTGAGTTTTAGGCTTTTGGCTACCATGTGATTTTATTTTGACGCATTAATGGGCGTTTTTGAACTTATTCTGTTTTAGAGGGGGTTTTGGATTTGCCTGAGGCCAGCAGGTCGAGTAGTTGTTGCTTGTCTTCGGGCGAGAGGGTGTTGAATGGTTTGGAGTGTAGCTGGCTAAGTGCTTGGCGTCGCTGGCGCTCGTCAGCTTGTTGTTGCAGCTTGCTGAGGGCGTCTTGTAGCTCTTGATAATCATCAAAAGCAGGACTCTTTTTGGCTTGCCCTAGCACCTCTGTTGCGGTGGCGTCGAGTAGATCTTCTTTGGCATCAGGGCCAAAAATACCGAGCCAGGCGCCAACAATACTATTGAATGTAGGGTTTTCGCGTAGCTTCAAAAAGTGGAAAAGCCGCAATAAGTGCGTTGTTTCGGGAGATTCTGGTAGCTCGAGCGTCTGGATGCGGTGCGCAAGCGCTGGGTTTTCGAGTAATAAACGAATGGCAAGCTTGTGGGCTGGCAATTTAATTTTGCTTGAGTGTGTTGCGAGCTGTTGTGTTTGCGTGTTTGCGCTGGTGCTGTTAAGCGGTACTTGTTGTGCAAAATACGACTCGTAAGGTGTGGGCTCACCGTCGAAAGCAGGAATAAAGCCGTCATCGTGTGGCGGTGGTGTGTCATGCTGCGTGTCTGGGCTCTGCAGTTTGGTGGGAGTGAGTTCATCGGGTGCCAGTTTGGGGACGGGTTCGGCGATGAGTTCTTGTAAGATATCTTGGTTTAGGCCTGTGCGCTGCGCCAGTAGCTCAAACATGAGTTCGCGATATACGCTTTTGGGCAGCTTGTGCAATAGCGGCGCAGCTAGCTTGCTTAAGCGTGCGCGCCCGCCCATTGAGGTGGTATCTAGGTCTTCGCTGAGCACATCAAAAAAGAACTCTTCTAGTGGGCTGCCTTTGGCGACAAGCTCGGCGAAGCGCTCGGGACCAATCTGGCGGACAAGAGAGTCGGGGTCTTGCCCTTCAGGAACAAATAAAAACTGGATTTGATAGCCGTCATGCATCACCGGGATGGCATTTTCGAGCGCGCGCTTGGCGGCGGTGCGGCCGGCCTTGTCACCATCAAAGCAAAATACGATGGTGTTGGTGTATTTAAAGGCGAGCTTGAGGTGCTCTTCGCCGCAGGCGGTGCCTAGCGTGGCTACAGCATTGGTGATGCCGTACTGCGCAAGTGCAATGACATCCATATAGCCCTCAACGACTAACAGGTGCTTGAGTGTGCGGT
Organism: Marinagarivorans algicola; assembly: GCF_001292705.1. Classification (GTDB taxonomy): domain Bacteria; phylum Pseudomonadota; class Gammaproteobacteria; order Pseudomonadales; family Cellvibrionaceae; genus Marinagarivorans; species Marinagarivorans algicola. The sequence continues at coordinate 84,205 of NZ_LGAK01000010.1, read as the reverse complement.
TGGCTTGGCGCGCCTGATAGAGCCCGTAGAGCTCCTTGCCTTTATGAAAGACGGGTGTTTCGGGGGAGTTAAGGTATTTGGGGCCGCCCCCTTTCATTTTTTTTCCGTCGGCACCTACGCGGTTTTCTTCGCCTAATACGCGACCCCCAAAGCCGATGGTGCGCCCACGTGTATCTAAAATGGGGAACATGATACGGTGGCGAAAGCGGTCGTAGCGCTTGTTGTCTTCGGTGTTGTCAATCACCATGCCGGCGGTAATCAGTGCTTTGCAGTCGTCTTCGGTTAAGCCAAATTTACTGAGCAGGTTGTTCCAGCCTTGCGGGGCGTAGCCCATGCCATAGGTTTTGGCTATATGCCCAGTTAGGCCGCGCTCTTGTAGATATTTGACGGCTTTTGAGCGATCGGGGTGCTCTTTCAGTTGCTCTTGATAAAACTCGCTGCAGTCGGCGAGCAGCTTGTAGAGGCTTTTGAAGTCTTGTTTGGGTTTGCTGCTTTTGGAGTGGGACTCTTCTTTGGGGACCTGCAGGCCTGCACTACTGGCAAGGGATTCTACAGCATCGACAAAATCGGTTTTGTCGAACTCCATAACAAAGCCCAAGGCATTACCGCTGGCACCACAGCCAAAGCAATAGTAAAACTGTTTGTCTTGGCTTACAGTAAAAGAGGGTGTTTTTTCGTTATGAAAAGGGCAGCAGGCTGAATAGTTTTTGCCGGTTTTCTTGAGCTTTACGCGTTTATCGACAATCTCGACGATATCGAGTCGGTTGAGTAAGTCATCAATAAAGGGTTGTGGGATGCGGCTCATTGCGCGGGCTCGTAGTCAATATGCCGTTGTTTTGCTGGTCAGTAGCGCACTGGTTAGGTGAATGCCTCGCTGCGATTTGCGTGTATGGGCGGTTCTTAGTCTTGTAAGCTAGCTTTGATAAGCTTGCTTACGGCACCCATGTCGGCGCGGCCTTGTACTCGAGGCTTGATAATGCCCATCACTTTGCCCATATCACCCATATTGCTGGCGCCTGTACTGGCAATGGCCTCACGGATAAGTGTGTGTATTTCTTCTTCGGTGAGGGCTTGGGGTAAAAAAGCCTGTATCACTTCAATTTCAAAATTTTCAATATCAGCTAAATCTTGGCGATTGGCATCAGTAAACTGAGTAGCGGCATCGCGGCGCTGCTTGGTCATTTTATCGAGCACCGCGAGCACGCGAGCGTCATCAAGTTCTATGCGTTCATCAACTTCTATGCGTTTAAATTCTGCCGTTACCATGCGTAAAACGCTGAGGCGTTCTTTCGCTTTGGCTCGCATAGCATCTTTAACTGCGCTGGTGATTGCTTGTTTGATTTCGCTCATCAGGTAGTCGCCCTAAATTGTTGTATTAAGTGGTTTTTCAATAATATTGAAATACGACTTAACAGTGGAATGAAATATAACATTCCGTACTAGCTTCGATGCTAACATCAAAACGATAGTATTTGTGCTTAATAACTGCGCTGCTCTTAATGCTGTTTTAGAATGCGGGGCTTAACGTTGCAACTAATACAGTGGTGTGGGCGAGTGCAGTAACACGTTGCGTTGCCGTTTTATGCAGCGCAAGTGCGATTAGTACATGCGTTGAAATTTGCGGTTTTCGCGAGACATTTTTTTCGCGTGACGCTTAACAGCAGCAGCCGCTTTACGCTTGCGAACAGTTGTGGGCTTTTCATAGCATTCACGACGACGAACTTCGGCGAGAACACCCGCTTTTTCGCAAGAGCGCTTAAAGCGACGAAGGGCTACATCAAATGGCTCGTTTTCTTTCAGTTTTACTGAAGGCATATTTCTACCTGTACAAATTAAAGTTGGGTAATGACTGCTTTAGGGGGCAGTCGTTTTAAGGGTGCGCAATTCTATACAGTTGATGCGCTGCCTGCAACGTTTAATTGTAGACAGGGGTCGTGTTTTACGCTATGAGGCGAAAATCGTAGAGAATTCGGGGGCTGCAAGGTAATATTATCCATACATTTTAATGCGCTTTTACACGCCAACAGTCTTGCACTGTGAGGTGAGCCTGAATAACGGGCTGTTTGTGTTAAAGGCGATGATTTTATCTGTTATCAACGTGTGGTTATCAAATGTTAGTGTTGGGAATTGAAACCTCGTGCGATGAAACGGGGGTTGCGCTTTACCATAGCGAAAAGGGCTTGTTGGCGCACACTTTATTTAGTCAGGTGGCTTTGCATGCTGAATACGGCGGAGTAGTGCCAGAGCTTGCCTCGCGTGATCATATTCGCAAGCTATTACCACTGATCGATCAAGTATTAGAGCAGGCGGCATGTACCAAGCAAGACATTGAGGCGGTTGCTTATACGCAAGGGCCTGGCTTAATTGGAGCATTGCTTGTCGGCGCTTGTACAGGAAGGGCTTTGGCCATGGGGCTAGGGGTGCCAGCAATAGGCGTGCATCATATGGAAGGGCATTTGTTAGCGCCGCAACTAGAGGCTAGACCGCCGGAGTACCCTTTTGTTGCTTTACTGGTATCAGGTGGCCATACGCAGCTTATCGAGGTGAAGGCGCTAGGCGAATATATTTTGTTGGGTGAATCATTAGATGATGCGGCAGGTGAGGCCTTTGACAAAGCCGCCAAAATGCTCGACCTTGATTACCCTGGCGGGCCTAGGTTGGCTGCTATGGCCGAGCAAGGTACTGCTGGACGCTTTAAGTTTCCGCGACCGATGTGCGATCGACCTGGCCTTGATTTTAGCTTTAGCGGCTTAAAAACCTTCACCCTCAATACCGTGACTCAGCATGCGTTACCCGATGGCTTGCCCGATGAGCAAACCTGTGCCGATATTGCTTATGCGTTTCAAGAAGCGGTGGCTGATACCTTAGTGATCAAGTGCCGTCGAGCTTTAGAGCAGTGCGGTATGAAGCGCTTGGTGATTGCTGGTGGCGTCTCTGCCAATGTGCATTTACGGCAAAAACTCGAGTCGGCACTGGGCAAAATGAAAGCGCAGGTGTTTTATGCGCGCCATGAGTTTTGCACTGATAACGGCGCGATGATTGCTTATGCCGGTTGTCAGCGTTTACGGGCCGGTCAGCGCGCCGCCTTGGCGGTAAATGTCAAACCGCGCTGGCCAATGACTGAGTTAGCAGGGTTAACGCAGTCAGGAGTGCAGGCATGAATGGTGATACCGTATTTATCAAGGGGCTAAAAACTGAAGGCGTGATTGGTGTTTTTGATTGGGAGCGTGAAATTCGCCAGCCGCTGTATATTGATGTCACGATGGCCACTGATATTCGCTTGGCTGCTGCCAGCGATGATTTAACCCACACGCTAGATTACAAGGCGATTACTGATCGCATTACACAGTTTGTCGCGGCGAGCGCCTTTCAGTTAATCGAAACACTCGCCGAGCGTTTGGCTGAATTATTACAAAAAGAATTTGCTGTTCAATGGCTGCAATTGGCCATTCACAAGCCGGGTGCTATTGCTGCTGCAAGTGATATTGGTATTCAAATAGAGCGAGGAGAAAAACCATAATGGCCGTTGTGTTGTTGGGCCTGGGCAGTAATCAAAATGCTGTGCACAGTATTCAAGCGGCGCTGGTGGCGCTTACAAAAACCTTTGGTCAGTTAACGCTATCCCCAATTTATGAAAGCGAAGCTGTTGGCTTTGATGGCGATAACTTTTTAAATATGGTGGTAGAAATTAATACAAAATTGGCGGTAGGTGAGCTTTGGCAGGTGTTGCGCGATATTGAAGATGCTCATGGTCGCGATCGTACGCAACCTAAATTTGCCGGTCGTACTTTGGATATTGATATTTTAACGTATGACCAAAAAGTGGGCACCATTGATAGTGTGGTGCTGCCGCGCGATGAAATTTTAAAAAATGCTTTCGTCTTGAAGCCTCTCGCCGATACTTGGCCGCAATATGTTCACCCCGAAGTGAATCAAACTTACCAAGCGTTATGGGCTGCGTACGATCAGAGCTCACAAAAACTCTGGCCGGTTGAATTGTAGCGTTAATTGTAGCGACCGTGGTTTGAATGTTACTTGGCGCGCCATTTATAGCTTATTTAGAGTTTTGTTTTGTAGATACTCATACCTAAAGTAAACTGCTGGCTTTAATGTGCTGTCGGGCGCGCTTGTGGGTAAATTTTTGTGTTGTATCGTATTCTTTGTGTATTATTGTGTGGTTGTATAGGCAGCGTTACCAGTGGTGCTGTAATGGCTCAAGCACTGGCCAAAAAACCGCTTAAGCAGCCCAAATGGCAAGTGGGTTTGGGCATTGGTGGGCAGGCGTTGCCCGACTACCGTGGGTCTGATCAACGGCATAATAAGTTTATTCCTGTACCATTGGTGTTGTATCGCGGGCGTTATTTAAAAATAGATAAAGGCGGTGCTCGCAGCGAAATTTTTGAAAATGTGCGCGTGCAAATTAACTTGTCGGCCGATGCCTCGCTCAGTGCTGATAGCGATGAAAATATTGCTCGTGAAGGTATGCCTAAATTGGATTCCGCTTTTGAGTTGGGGCCCTCTATTAATGTTAAACTTAGCGGCCCTAGTTTTAATCACGGCTGGGGCTTGCGGTTTCCTTTGCGTGCAGTCACAACTGTTGGTGGCGCGGGCGTACGTTATCGAGGTTATGTGTTTAACCCTAGGCTAGTATGGCGCAAGCCTAATATGTATCACGGCTGGGGGCTGGGTGTTTCTGCGGGTGCATTGTGGGGCAGTCAAAAATACCACAGCTATTACTATACTGTACTCCCTGAGTACGCCACCGCTGAACGCCCCGAGTACTCGGCCAGCGCTGGTTACTCAGGGAGCTACGCTAAGCTCTCGGTAAAAAAGTTTACCGAAGGCTGGCTGTTGGGTGCATATATTCGTTACGATAATTTATCGCATGCTGCATTTGAATCTAGCCCACTAGTGAAAACAAAACATTATGCAGCCGTGGGTGTGGGTGTGGGTAAGGTATTTAAGCTGTTTTAAATCTAAATACGATAGCGTGCGTATGGATTTACCCTTTTATTGCAGCATGTATTATGGCGTGTTGCTCGTTATTAGCGTTTAAATAACTGATTTTGGATGGAATCTACTATGAGTGTTGTTGAGTTCTTAAAAGAAAAAGAGCGTATTTTTCGTGAACAATTTAAGACGGTTGATATTAAAGGTCGCCTTGATCCCCAGCTGCGCAATTTATCAGAGCGCTTTAGTGAGACGCTGGCGAATACCATGAATAACCCCTGGGTTGGTAAGATTAACCCCTTCTTTGAGCGCGAACCTGAAGCTCCTCGTGTGATTAGCCCCGAAGCGCAGGCTTTTTATAATAAGTGGTATCAGCGCTTAGATGAAGAAACCTATAGCGGGCAGTGGCATGTTATTGGACAAGAGTGCATTAATCAGTTTGCGGCTGTCACCGGGGATGAGCAGTGGATACATACCAATCCCGAACGAGCACAAAAAGAGTCACCTTTTGGTTGTACTATTGCGCATGGCTTTTTAACCTTGGCGCTTATTCCTAAATTGACTGACTCGGTGAACCTTCAAAATAATCCCTACCCTGAAGCCCGCATGTTAGTGAATTATGGTTTAAATCGCGTGCGCTTCCCCTCTCCGGTTAAAGCTAACTCATCGGTGCGCGCGCGCACCAAACTCATCGATTTAATTCCTGCTAAGCGCAGTGTGGATGTAGTGAGTGAGGTCAGTGTAGAAATCAATGGCAGTAACCGTCTGGCGTGTGTCGCCGAGACGGTACTTAGGGTATATTTTTAATTTTTTTCAATTGTTGATATTGTTATCACCGAATACGTTGCAGTAATGCGTGATGTGTCGGCATATGCTGCACCGTTTGTTTAATGACTTCACTGGTGCTGTTAAGTAAGCCAAAGAGATCTTGCTCGGTAATACCGTTGGCCATTGGGTGGTGATTTTCTGGTGTGACACCTTGTCCATACATAACCGCTAGCCAGCTTGTTTGTCTAAAAAATTCTTCTTGATCTTTAATAATGTTGCCTGTCTTTTGAAAGAGCTCTACTTTAAGTTTAAGTGTGTCGCTAATGGGCATGGTTTTACAGATACGCCAAAATTCACTGTCATCTCTTTGCGTTAATTTGTAGTGCAAAATAATAAAATCTTTAATCTCGTTGTAAGTTTTATGCATGCCACTGTTAAATGCGGTTATTGCGGGTTGAGTGATTTGACCATGGGGTATGAAATCGAGAATCCGAGTGATTGATAATTGCGTTAAATGCAAGCTGGTTGACTCTAGGGGCTCTAAAAACCCGCCCGATAAACCAACAGCAATACAATTTTTAGCCCACTGCTCTTTACGCTTACCTGTTGTAAAGCGAATATAGTTGGGGTCTTTGAGCGGCTGTCCTTTTAAGTTTTTGCGTAATGTATGCTCAGCCTCATCATCAGAGATATGCTGGTTAGAGTACACAATGCCGTTACCGGTCCTATGCTGGAGCGGAATGCGCCACTGCCAACCAAAAGGGTGAGCAATAGCTTGAGTGTAGGGGTGGGGGTGCTGCTCATCAGTTGGAATCGCGATGGCCCTATTGCACAATAGTTCTTCGCTCCAGTCTTCGTAGCCTACATGTAATGTTTTTTCTATCAGTAAAGCGGCAAAGCCTGTGCAGTCAATAAATAAGTCACCCTCTAATTCACTTCCGTCATCAAATATCAACTTATCAATAAAACCGTTGGAATCTTTGAGCGCAATATTACGCACTGTTTTTTGAACATGATTGACACCTTGCTCAAGTGCTTTTTGTTTCAGTAGTCGTGCATACATAGCGGCATCAAAATGATATGCATAACCAAAGTTTTCGAGAGGTGAATTGGCTTGCCCCGAAGGGTGCTGAAAGCGATGATTATAAGCGGCGACAGTTTCTATAGAGTATTGAGCAAGGTTGGTATTGTTGTGATTAATAAGGCTGCGTATCCAATAATGATGGAAAGGCACTTTACCTGTAGCACGCCCAAGAGTGCCAAAGGGGTGAAAGTATTGACTATTTATCTGCGACCAGTGAGTAAATTCAATGCCCAATTTTATTGTTGCATTTGTCTCTTTCAAAAACGTTGCTTCATCAATACCGAGCGCGGCATTAAATGAATGAATCGGTGGGATAGTGGCCTCTCCTACCCCAATAGTTTCAATGCTTGTTGATTCTATTAATGTAATAGAAAAAGACTCTTTGGGTAAAAAACGTGACAAATAGGCAGCGGTCATCCATCCAGCACTGCCCCCGCCAACAATGATAATTTTTCTTATTGGGTTGCTCATAAGATACCTACTAAATGCTGTTTAAAATTTTTATAGTTGGCACACTGTACCGTTGTTTGCCTAAAGATATGTTTAATTCGTTCTGTATACTGAATGGGCACACTAATCGGGTGTGAAGGAGTGGGTAAGCTTTGTGCTTTTTGCTCAGAAACTAAAATACAAAAATATGGCCAATAAGATTTAATGTGAGGAGGAATGACATGAGAAATTTGTACACTATCTTCAAAAAGTTTTAATGCGTGTTCAATTGCCGTTGTGGTCTTTGGGTTCGCTATCGTTGCCTGATTAAAAAGATACGCGATGGCGCTATACATAAAAATATCGGCTGTATGTATTCTTAGCTGTTCATGTTCAAGCTGTATTGTTGGTATTTGTATGGTGTCATTATTGATTAGAATATTATTTGCAACTAGCGTGCTTATATTAATGTGTGTACTGATGAACCCCGCTTGAGAAAATAGCCCTAAATGGCTATTTTTTAAATGTAATACCTTTGTATCACCATAAGATGATTGTTGATATGTTGGGGCTTTTTCTGATGGTGTATTCAGCATGTGAATATGCTCACTAGAGCCTGTTACAATACTATAGGTGACGCTTGATTCAGCATGCTGCAGTGATATGTGGTTTTTAAGGCACGTGCTATCAGTGCGTTTATGCATAATATCGATATCACCTAAGCCTTCGGCTAGTATGATTAAATCGATATTATGCTTGTACTTTTTATCGAGGGCGTGTATGCCAAGTGATTGAGCGTAAGCTATCAGTGTGGGAGTAATTGCATCGTGCTTGAGTGTATAACAATATTCAAGTTCACAAAGCGGTGATGATTGGTCAGAAGAAAATCCCATATTATTAGCATGTGCAAGCTGATAGGCGAGAGAGTAATCGTTAATTGAATGAGGGGGGTCTAAATTTTTGACGTGCTCTAAATATGATAAGTAAAAGGGTTTTTTGTGAATGGTTGCGCCGTAATGACCGAAGGGTAAAAAAACATTTTTTGTTGAATTTATGTGTCTATGATTGATCCCTAAGGCAAACTCTGCATCGCCGCTTTTTAATAGCTGTCTAAGATCAACCCCCATTTTTTGTAATTGAGAGGCGGTGTGCGCATCACAATGCGAGGCCTGAATAGAGGTGGGGTAGCTTGATGAGTTTGAGGGTTTTAACTCGAGACATACATTCAGTGCATTGCCTAGCTGTACTTTGAGTACAATCGCTGTAAGGCATGCTTCAAGTGGGTTGCCGCGAACAATGATATTGGGAGGAGGGTTAGGCATGGTTGTCACTTTATTTTAAGTTATTGTGTGTTTGTAATAACGTTGCCGCGTAATCAGGAGTTTGTTGGGCACTGACTTGGATGGAATGATATAAGTGGTTTATCATGTCAGAGACCTTGTTTTTGGGTAGAGCACTTATTCTTATATTGCCTTGTGTACTTTCTACGTTTTGTCCGTTAAAAACGGCTAACCAGCTAGGCTGTAAAAAAATCTCATCTATGTTTTCTAAGATGCTGCCCGAGCTTTTGTAGAGGGCTATTTTTTTTGCTAGAGTGGCTGGGATGTCCATATGCTTACAATATTCCCAAAAAGGGCTACTGGATAGGTTTGCACATTTGTAATGTAAAATTAAGAAGTCGCGGACGGTTTCCCACTCACGGTTCATTCTTAGGTTGAATTCTAGTTCCTGCACTAAGGGTTCAGGCTGTGTTGTGCTGATTACCTCTGGTAGTAATTCTACAAGGTTCATAATGGCGGCCTGGATCAAATAAATACTGGTTGATTCAAGCGGCTCTAAAAAGCCTGCAGATAAACCAATGGCTACCACATTGTTTTTCCAATTATGAGAGTATCGGCCTGTTTTAAATGTAATACTGGGACGTAAATCTTCGGGTTTGAGCTCGGGGAACTCGTGCAGAATATTTTTTCTTGCTTGCTCTTCACTTAGGTATTGGCTAGAAAATATATAGCCATTGCCTGTGCGCGAGGCGAGGGGGATTTCCCATCGCCACCCGTAGTCATGCGCAATTGAGCGGGTGTAAGGGCGTATGTCGGCGGTATTTTGTGTGGGGGTGGCAAAGGGGATTGCGGTATCGCTTGGTAGCCAGTGTTGCCAATTTTCAAAAGTTACCTCTTTTTGAGGGCGCAGCAGTAAGCTTTTAAAACCAGTGCAATCAATAAATAAATCACCGGTAATGCTCTTCCCGTTACTGAGAGTGACTGATTGTATGTGGCCATTGGCATGATGGCTGATATCACTGACTGTATCGCTAATGTGCACAGCACCTAATGCTTGGCATTGCTGTTGTAGAAATACTGCGTATTTTTTGGCATCAAGGTGGTAGGCGTACGCAAAATTGTGTTCTTGATAGGTTGTATTGGGCGAGAATTTATTGAGTTTACACAGTGCAATCGGCAAGCTGTAGTCGTCAATATTCTGTGACGGGCTATTGTTTATATGATGCTTTAGCACTTGATGGAAATCGATACCAGCAATGCTTTTTCCGTACTCACCAAAAGGGTGTATATAAGGTGATGGCCCCCAATTTTCAAATTGGATACCGAGTTTATAGGTGGCATTAGTTGCACGGATGAATGCTTGCTCATCGATACCTAGGGCCTGATGGAAAGCTTTAATGGTTGGTATTGTGGCTTCGCCAACACCGACACTACCAATGCGCTGAGATTCAATAACAGTGAGCGTGGCTAGTGTGTTTTTTTTAAGTTTTAACAGTGCTAGAGCACTCATCCAACCCGCAGTGCCACCTCCTACCACAACAATATTGAGTTTATTCATAATGGATATGTCGAATTCCGATTAAAAAAAAAGCGCACCTTTCGGTGCGCTTCTATAATGCTAAGTTATTGTGCGTTAGAACGAACCACGAACAACAAAAGAGAAGCGACGGTCGTTAACAAACCACGAACGGCCAACTTTAGTACCATTATTATCAACTTGCATTAATGTTTTGGTTTCTTCGTTGGTTAAGTTGGTTGCTTGTAAGCCAATTTTAAAGTACTCGCCCACATCAAAGAAGATAGAGCCGTCAAGCTGGCCTGTCGCATCTGAGAAAATAGGGAGCTTGGTGATCACATCGCGAGTGGTGAGTAAGTACTCTGAACGCCAGTTGTAGGCTAAACGCATTTCCACAGGAGCAAGCTGGTACATAACAGCAATGTTAGCGGTATCTTTTGATAAGCCTTGTAGTGGCAGGTTACCAAATGCAAAATCGCTATGGTCTTCGCCATCGGGGTTGTTGCCAAGCCCAGAGTTTGGTGTGCCGCTGTTACCTACGTAGGTGTAGTTAAACTGCATACCAAGGCCAGACCAGGCACCGGGTAAAAAGTCGTAAAACTGTTGGTAAGCAATTTCGTAACCGTTAATATCGCCTTTGGCACCATTACTAGCACCGGTAACTTCTACGGTTCTGGTTGCGCCATTATTGGTAAATTGGCGTGGAAAGGCGCCATCAATGAAGTAATTTTTAAGTTTTTTACCAAACATGGTGGCACTTAAGGAGCCTACATCAGAGAAGTACCATTCAAAAGACATGTCATACTGTACAGCTTCCATAGGTTTTAAGAATGGGTTGCCTGCTTCAGCTTTATAAAAGTTGACGACCGAATTGTCATCATCAATCTCTACAACATTATCTTCATCAATAACGGTGTAGTTACGTTTTTTGCCTAAATCAGGTAATGCGATGGCTTTCGACAGAGCAAAGCGCATAATCACGTCATCAGTAACGCCTAGCTTAATGTTAAAGCTTGGTAATACAGTGGAATAGCTAGCGTCTGCAGTTTCAGCAACAACAGCTTTATTGCCAAAGTTTCTGTCGGCAATTGGTAGATCGCTTTTAGGGTCGCCTGGATTATCTGGCGTTAAGTCAGGAAATACTGTAAAACCTGCCGTTGAGCTATCGATATTTACATAGCGTAAGCCAAAGTTACCTGAGTAGCGGATTTCGGTATCTTCACTACCAAAGTTCATTTTGATATAAGCCGATTTGGTATCTTCTGTGAGCGTATTGATTTCTGAGTTGGTGTACCCATTGTTAGTGGCTACCGGCACGTAACAATCGGGGCTCCAGCAGTTAGTGCCGTCGGCACTAAGGGGGTCGCCAGTTTCATTTTCTAGAATACGATCAGGTAGTGGGCGCCATTGGCTACCGCTAAATGCACCTTCAGATAGCTGCTGGCGGGCACGATCATAATCTTGCACTAAAGCAACACTTGGGAAGACAAAGTTTTGACCTTCATTGCCAAACACGCCACCGCGATGGAAGTTGTCAAAGCTGTATTGCTCGTGTTCGGCTCTATCCCCAAAGCTTGAGTCTAACCATTTAGGTCCAGCATTCCCTTGATCTGTTTGGCCAGCAGGGCCGTACTCGCCATAATTAGACCAAGATTCAGAAAGGGATTTCCAGTTATAGCGGGCCCATCTGTTTTCTTGCTCGCGTGCAGAAAAGCGTACGCCACCTTCAATCGAGGTAAAGAACTTCGACTCTAGCTCGTAATCGGCATCAATCGCAAATGCGCTAGAATTACCGCTACTCTCCTCTGTGTGATCCATCGCTGAGCGAGCAAAGTAAGAGCTGTTTGAAGCAAAGTGGTCATCACCTGCAGGTGAGTTTGCGGCATTCGAAATAAACGGATCAATAAATGTAGCGTTAGGAGTGCTGCCACGTGTATCAAGCTGAAGTGCAGCAAAAGTGCCATTCATTAAGGTGAAGTCAAGGTTTTCGACTTCTGCATCAACATATTGACCGTCAATCGAAACACTTAAACGATCATTGGGATTAAAAGTAATATTTAGGCCAAAATCATTCACGGTGTTAGTATTTTCGTTTGACCGTGTTAAAGCAGCATATTTTGCTCCAAATTGACCAATTGGGCCGCGAGTGGTTGTGAGACCAACAGGGTTACCTTCTTGATCAAAGCGATACTTATCAGGGCCATAGTCAGCGACGAGTAGGCCGCTGGTAAAGTAGTTGTCGTCGTTAAAAGTCAGTGCGCTGCCGTTGGCGGCGTAAATGCTGCCTTCATAATCTGTATCTTGGAACTCTAAGGCATGCTCTATCCATGCGGCGGTAGATTCTGAGCGAATGGCTTGAGCGGTCACAACAACGGTTTCGTTGGGGTTTTCCCATTGGAGTGCTGCAGCTAGGCCTTCGCGGTCACGATCGTGCTCTTGCGTACGAATATTTGCACCACGGGGCACGTATAAAGCGTCTTCGCTTGTGCCAGCTTGGCCGCTGCTATTGATATTGGTGCGTGCAACATAATTATCGACCTGTATACCATCAGTACGAGACTTAAGGTTTGAGGCGGCGACGTTCAGTAGAAAACCAAATTTACCGGCGTCCGTATCCCAGATATCGCTATACATTAGCGAGCCTGTCGGGGTTGTTTCTTCAGACAGGTCTGAGTAAGTGGCCTCTGCTGAGAAGCCAATCACTCGCTCGTCAGAGTCGAATGGTAAGCGTGTTTTAAGGTTTACAGTCCCTGAAATACCACCTTCTACCATATCGGCAGTTTGGTTTTTAGATATTTCTACGGCGCCCATAAGCTCGGGCGGAACATCTTGGAAGCTTAGGCCGCGACCATTGTTGGCTGTGAAGGTATCACGGCCGTTAAACTCACTTCGCGTTTGTGTTAAGCCGCGAATAACAACACCGCTACCTTCTACAGAGAAGTGGTCGGGATCTTCTGCTGAGGCAAAACGCTCAATAGAAACACCCGGTATACGTTGCAGAGCTTCTAGAACACTTCGATCTGGAAGAGCTCCTATGTCTGATGCTGAAATCGCGTCCACAAAGGTATCCGCGTCACGCTTTATATCTTGAGCATTTTGTAGGCTTTGTTTTACACCATAAACAACAACTTCTTCTAGTACAGCTGGATCTTCGTTGTCTTGTGCGTGTGCTTGTGCGGCGAAAGCCGTCATTACACAGGCGGCGATTGCAGAGCGTTTAAATAACTTACGCTCCATTTGAGTTTTGATGGTCTTGTGCATAGCTCCCCCTGAAGTATTTATGCTTAACCTTAGTAGAATAAGTCCAGTAAACTAAATGCATGCCCCAATAAAGGGCGTATGTATTCGTCTATATTTTTTATAAGTTATGAGCTAGCGCGTACATCATTGTTTGCGCGTCACTTCTTAATTTGGACCCCGTTAGGATACGGTAAATAAAATTAATTAAAAACCCCTTTCATCGCTCAAGCTTCCTTCGAGAGAGGATTTATTGCGTTTTTCTGATGGTTTTTTGGACTATTTGATCCGTGAAGGGCTTTTGGGTTGTTAAAATAGGCGGAAAGGTTTATAAACATAAGCTATTTTTAAGTAAAAAAACGGGACAAAAGTATGGCTTTTGACAGCGGTGCGGTGGCGGTATCGAGGCCGAAAAGTTTTACCCTTAAAGGTGCTTTGCTCCCGATGACTCTTTTAGAGCTGCGCACTAATGATGCAAGTAAAATTGCGAGTGAATTGGCGCAAAAAGTTGCTGCGGCACCTGACTTCTTTGGCGGTAGTCCGGTAGTCGTCAGTGTTGAGTCTGTGGTTGCCGATGTGCCATTTTTGACGGATGTTATTGATATTTGTGCGCGTTTGGGGTTTCGGTTAGCAGGTGTTAAAGGCGATGGTCAGCATATTGTCGAATTCACAAAAGTTTTGCAGTTGGGGCATTTTCCTGGAGGCAAGGTCAAAAACCTCAGTAAGCGGTCATTAGCGGGTAAGCGCTCGGATCCTCAGGCAAAAAGTATTATTGATACTTATATTTCCACCAAAACCATTGTGACGCCAGTGCGATCTGGCCAGCAAATTTACTCTGATGGCGACTTGATTGTGTTGGCGCAGGTGTCGGCAGGTGCGGAATTATTGGCTGCGGGTTGCATTCATGTCTATGCTCCGATGCGGGGTCGTGCATTAGCTGGCGTGAAAGGCGATGAATCGGCGCGTATCTTTTGTATGAGTCAGCAAGCCGAGTTGGTTTCTATTGCAGGGCACTTTATGATTGATGAGAATCTTCGTGATGCGTACTGGCAGCGTGCCACTCAAATATTTTTTGATGGTAATGAGCTTCAAGTGGAACCTATAGCGGGTTTTTCAGCTTAATTGTACATACGCTTAATTCAAGCATAAAAAATTAAACATAATAAAGGGTATCTGTTGTGGCCAAAGTAATTGTAATGACTTCGGGCAAGGGTGGAGTCGGTAAAACGACTTCTAGCGCAGCAATTAGTAGTGGGTTGGCACTGAGTGGTCATAAAACGGCGGTCATTGATTTTGATATTGGCTTGCGCAATTTAGATTTAGTGATGAATTGTGAGCGCCGCGTGGTATATGACTTTGTCAATGTGATTAACGGTGAGGCAACATTAAGGCAGGCGCTAATCAAAGATAAGCGCTGTGAAAATTTATACATCCTACCAGCTTCGCAAACGCGTGATAAAGATGCGTTAACAAAAGACGGTGTGGAGCGGGTACTTAAAGAGCTCGCAGCGGATGGTTTTGAGTATATTATTTGCGATTCGCCTGCTGGTATCGAGCATGGCGCTTTTATGGCGCTGTACTTTGCCGATGAAGCGATTGTGGTGGCCAACCCAGAGGTGTCTTCGGTGCGCGACTCTGACCGCATTTTAGGAATACTGCAAAGCAAGTCCAAAAAAGCCGAGCAAGGCGAGCGCGTTAAAGAACATTTGCTATTGACGCGCTATAACCCTGAGCGAGTGGAAAAAGGCGAAATGCTTGCGGTAGGCGATGTCGAAGAAATTTTGGCGACCAAGCTGCTGGGTGTGATCCCAGAGTGCTCTTCTGTACTTAAAGCGTCTAATCAAGGTGTCCCTGTGATTCACGATGAAGAAAGCCGAGCGGGTCAAGCATATAGCGATGCGGTGAAGCGTATGCTCGGGGAAGAAGTTGATCATCGCTTTTTAACGCCAGACCATAAGGGGTTGTTTCAGCGCTTATTTAGGAGAAGTGCATGAGTTTCTTAGATTATTTTTCGCACAATAAAAGCCAGGCAGCCTCGATTGCTAAAGAGCGATTGCAAATTATTGTTGCTCATGAGCGCTCTAGGCGTGATCAGCCCGAGTATTTAGAGGCTTTGCAAAAAGATATTATGGCGGTAGTCCGTAAATATGTGGACATTGATACCGATAGCATTGAAGTACAGCTAGAGCGAAATGGCGATTATGCCGTGCTAGAGCTTAATGTCATGCTACCCGACTAAAATCAATACTCACTTTATGTACTCAAAGTAAGTCTCAACTTTACGTTTTGGTACATGTTTCCTATTGAGCGCGCCATCTTGCATTGCTAAGGTGGCGCTTTCTTTTATCTGACGCGTTAGATTACACAATGACTGACCCAAACTCCTTTGTTACTTTGCTAGGGCGCCATAAAGCATGGCTGACCCCTGGTGTTTTACTGGTGGCCTCGCTATTGATGTTTTTGGCGGGCTTGCAATATCCTAAATCTATGTTTTGGGATGAAAACTACCATGTGGTATCAGCGCAAAAGCACGTTGATGGCATGATGTATATGGAGCCGCATCCACCGCTAGGTAAGATGATCATGGGGCTGAGTGAGGCTATATTCCAGCCCAATGCAGATCGTGATATGTCAGCCTTATTAAAAACGGACTATCTTAAGGGCGCTGAGATGCCTAAGGGGATGGAGTTTTGGGCATTTAGATTGCCCTCGGCACTCATGATGGCGCTTTCGGTGTGGTTTTTGTACCAAATACTCTTTCGTATCACTAGGTACCAACCTGTAGCCTTTGTATTCTCGTTGTTTATTATTTTTGATAACGCAATGGTGCTGCATTCACGCTCGGCCATGCTTGAGGGCATTCAGTTTTTCTTTATCTTGTTGTCTCTTTGGTATTTTGTACGAATCGTGACACAAAATATTCCTATTACCTTAAAACATTATCTTATTCTGGGGACGACAGTAGGTCTTGTTACGGCAGTAAAGGTGAATGGCTTGGTGCTGAGCTTGGTTTACGGCATGCTGCTATTAGAGGATAAAGGTAAAGCTTTGCTCAACAAGGAGTTTATGGCTTGCCTTGAGCGGGTGGTGTTATCAGTCGTAACATTTTTTGGCTCGCTAGCGTTTGTTTTTTGTTTTGTTTTTTATATTCATATTGGCTTAGGCGATAAGGTTGAGCCTACTAAAAAGTACAAGGCTTCGCCCGAATATTTACAGTCATTAGAGCAAAATGGTGGCTTTAGTTTTACAACCTTTCGTATAGGCTTCAAAGATCATATGCGCTACAGCAGTGAGTACGCCAGTGGTGTGCCGCGCTTAGATATTTGTAAGGATACAGAAAACGGTAGTTATTATGCAAAGTGGCCTTTTGGTGGCAAGGGCATTAATTACCGCTGGAGTAAAAACACTATTGATGGCGTCACTAAAGTTAGCTACTCCTATTTGGTCGGTAACCCACTTATTTGGTTGACGGTGATTGCGGGTATTTTGCTGTCTATTTCGTTGATTATAGGGCGCTTTGTTTTTGATCTTCCCAGTAAAGATGATCGTTTATTTATGTATATTCTGTATTTTTGTGGCATGTACTTAAGTTATATGATTGCGATTGCTCAAATCGATAGGGTGATGTATTTATATCATTATTTTGTGCCGCTGCTATTTGGCATTATCAATGCTGCTTTGGTGTTTACCTATGTTTTTAAAGAGGCTTTAGCGAGTGGCTCGCGCCTAACGTGGATTAACCTTGGGGTATTTGGTGTATTGGTCGTGGCGGTGTTTGCATACTTTTCGCCCTTTACGTTTGGTATCCCTATTACCGAGGCTCAGTTTGAGTTGCGTAATTGGTTTTCGCTGTGGGATATAGAGGTGGTGAGATAAGATAATGAAAAATTTAATACAGTACGCTCATTGTGCTTGGGCGCTCACGGTGCAAAAGCCAAAAGAAGTGGGCTTTTTGGCTCTGATGATGATATTTACTTCTATGGCAGTGTATAAGTCTACGCCTGCTATGGTGGATAAGGTTTTTGAGCTTAATATATATAAGAATAAAACTTCAATTAGCAGTATCTTTCAGAAGCGCGATATTGCGCAAAGTAAAGTAGTGTGGGTTGATACTTTAATGCTTAAAAGTGGTTCGCAGCTTAAGCATGCAAAGCTGGGTGCGATTGGCTTTAGCGATTCTTATTTTATTGATGTGGAATCAGACTTTACAGTGAAAGAGGCTGGCACCTATTACTTTATTCCGGGTAGTGATGATGGTTTTGCGCTTGAGGTTGACGGTAAGCAGCTGTGCGCGCACGAGGGGGATCGCCCGTATTCGACTCAGCGTTGCCGCGTAGAGTTGAGTAAGGGCGCTCACAGTTTCAAAATGATGTACTTTCAGGGTGGCGGGCATGCGGGTATGACGCTCGCTTATCAATTTAAGGGTGACCGTAAAAAGCGCTGGGTTGGTGAAAATAGCCGCTACTTAAAGTTCTAGTCAGCGCTTGGCGTTAGCATGGCCTGTTTAAAAAGCTCGACTTAGTGCGTCGGGCTTTTTGTGTGTGATGGATGGGTTAGTCGTTATTGCCTTAGTGTAAGCGATCCACAACCCCCATCTTATCAGCTCATCGCACTTTCGCTAAGCTAACTTCAAATTGTTCTGGTCAACTCAAGCCGGACACTCTATTAGGTGGTTTTAGTTTATCTTGATGGTTATTGGCACAGCATGACCTTCAGTCTCAATGGGAGGCATGTCAAAAATAAAATGACACTAAGTTTTATCGACTATCGTATCTCCACGCCAAAACAATCGCTAATAGCGCATTAATGTAATAGAGGCATAAATAACCCCAAGCTAATAACTTTGGTTTATTGGGTTGGGCAGGGGTGATGGTGGGTGATGCGGGAAAAATTTATGGTGGTTGGATATTAGGCGGCGCGCGTGGGCCTTTGTCTGTGTTTGACGGATAAGGCTTACGTGAGGTATTCACTAATGCAGCGCGAGCAAGATGCTCAAGAGCTGCCGGCATAATGGACTAAATCAATGTAATCGGCTAGATAATAAAATAGCTTTATCAGATGAAGTTAAAATAATTCTATTGCGAGCAGATTAGCTTAATATTTTCGTTCAGATTTAAATATTTAGAGGAGTTTAATTTTTTCAATGAAGGGGGTAATTCAGTTATTTTTAGTGACGGGGTTAGTGAAAAAAATACTTATGTGAGTATTTACTAACCCCGTAACACTATAAATAATGGCGCGCTCGGGAGGATTCGAACCTCCGACCGCCTGGTTCGTAGCCAGGTACTCTATCCAGCTGAGCTACGAGCGCGTCTTACTCTTCAGGTTGACACTGCGTTTAAACTGCTGTGTCTGCTTCGGCGTTTGCCCTGTCGATGGCGCGCATATTACGGATAACTCCCTGATGCGTCAAGCTTTTATTTCAAAAAGTTTTAAAATGATATTAGGTGACATGCCCGTAAATTTGGCATCTAAAGCGTTGAGTGTGGCTCTCGAGTGGATTGAGGCGTTAAAAAAGCCTTGAATGTTGCGTTGCTGCTGTAATGAGTGAGCAGCACCTGATAGGTATCACCATCTTCTTCTGTGTGCTGAATTTTAGCGAGCGCGTACTCTAACTCGGGTATTAACCATAAACGTGTAGCTTTAAGGCTGTCGCTTTGTGTACGAGCAAGTACCACGGCTAAATACTGCTTACCCTTAAAGGTGATCGTCTCTTGAGCTTGGCGTTCAAAATGGTATGTTTTTGTTTGGTTGCGGCGCGCAAAAGTGTAGCTAAAGCGTTGTTGCTGAGGGTTGAGTATGAGGTCTTGCTGTAGCTGTAATTGGTAAAGTGTAGGGTCTAATGTGTGTTGACTAAGAGTTTGGCTGCCGACGTTTTTTTTGCCTTTGGTGTAATGCACCTGCTTTTGGGGCCAATCGAAAGCGAGATACTCATTTTTTTTAACGCCAAAAACCTTCCTCTCGTAATGGTATTGTCCAGCGATGAGGGCCGTATTTTGGCGACTGAACTGACTTACTTCGTTAATTTTTGCCATAAAACTAGTTGCGGTAGATTGCAGGGTGTAACTCTCACCGTTCTGCTCTAGTGTGCGCACCATTTTTATATTCATACTACCGTAGGTACCCTGATACTCGGCTGTAAACAGCGGCTCGGCATAGCTTGTACTGGCTATGATCAAGGTTAGTAAGCTCAATGTGATTAGGCGCAGCGGCTGCAGGCGCTTTTTGAATAAGGCTGCTTTATAGAGTAAAGGCATAGATATCCTGCGTCATTATGATGAAAAAAATCGTCGGAGGTGCTGAAGCAGCCTGAGCTTAAGCGTTGTGAGCTGAACCTTAACTGAAAAGCCTTTTTTACGATGTTATGCTGCATTGATATGGTGATTTATCGATAATGAGTATTTGTTGTGAATGATACGCTATCGCGGCTACTGCTCTAGCTTCACGGTAGCGTGTTGTGGGAATGACCGGTTATTTTGACCTTGAGTTTTTGTAAAATTTAGAGTGTTTTAAGGTATTCGATCAGCTCCCAGCGTTGCTGTTGTGTGAGGGGGGCAAGCTGCCGTCCGTTGGGTTGTGGTGTCCTGCCTGCGGCATATTCATGCCCGCTGTTCCAATTGCCTCTTTTGCGGGTATCAAAGACAAAGCCGCCAAACCCTTGCTGAATAAAGCCTACACGCTGAGTATCAAATTCTCGAGCGCCGACTTCAAACGCATCTGGCCGGTACTCTCCATCACTCGGGTCATTGGGTCGCTTTTTAGGTAGGAGCAAATCATAGAGTGTGGGCACGGAACCATTGTGTAAATAGGGCGCGGTGGCCCAGATACCATTGAGTGAGCGTGCTTTGTAAGCGAGCAATGAATTAAATGGTTGGGCTGTTGTGTCGGGTTGGTAACTGCCGGCTTTGACGGTGGCTTGGATATTATTTTTAAACGCTGAAGCGGCCATGAGATAAAGCCAATCTAGCCATCTTCGCACCCACCACTTGTCGGGATCTGGGGTTGCAACAACGCCGCGAGTCACCGATGTCAGAATCATGGCAACAGGGGCTTCTTCTTCAAGGTAAAGGTCGCCTATGGACTGGTTTTGAACGGTATATTTAAAATTGCCCGATTTACCCGTATAGCTCACGCTATTTATTGCCATTGCGGGGTCGGTCCCCACGGCATCTAGGCTTGCCATTTTTGCGATAATAATGCGATCCCAGTTATCGCGGTCAACAATTTCATGGCAACTTTGGCAATACTCCTCATAAATAAGCTCACCGCGAGCAGCTTTTTGACGGTCTATTTGCCCTAATATTGCCTCTGGCCAGAGTGGGGACTTGAGTTTTTGTAGGTGATTTTCGATGCGCTCTAAGTTGACCAAATTAATCGAAGAGGTGAATGTGACATGTTTTTGCTTTTTACTTTGCCCAGAAATTCTCGCCGATAAACTCAATGAGGGCTCTTGCGCGGTCCAGTCTAGGGTGCCAAATACTCCGATGACCTCACCGGCATTGCGCCCTAGCGGCCCGACACCGGCATTGCTGGCAAGCCCGTTCCATTGGACGTAATCAGAATGAGTAATATCCCACAAAAAGGGGTAGCTAACGGGAGCGTCGGGTTCATTAAAAATCATATTACGGATACGCAGAAGCTGCGCCGCGGTAAGATTTGGGTAGCCGGTTTCAGAAGACTTTAGGCGGTTAAAAACCTTTGCAAACCCACGACTCCCGATAATAGTGGCGTCAATATCACGCAGCACTAAGTCGACTTGCGCTGATGTCAGCAGGCGATTGCCATCGTCGTCTATGGCGCGTAAAAACAAGTTGCGTACCTGCTTCAGGTTAATCACATGCTGTAATACACGATTGTAGATAAGGCCAAACGCATCAAGCCGAGCATAGCCATAATCAACATTGGTATTGTTGATGCTATTGTAGAGCATGATCGATTGATAGGTTTTTTCTAAGTCGGCGATGACGTGCTGGGGTTTACTGTAGTCGCCTTTGCGCTGTGTCACGCGAGTGATGAAACGTTGCCGCTTTGCCGCTTGCGTTAATGTAGTGTTAAGCGCTTGTTCTAACGACAGCATAAACCCCCTCATGTTGGCCATGGCGGGGGCACCATCAATGCGTATCGCTTGGCCTTTCACGTTTATTTGGCCTGTGTGGCAAGCTGCGCAGGTATATCCGATATAAGCTCGTCCTTGATAGGTGTCTTTGACAAAGCCTACCGGTAAGCCATCGGGGTTAAAAAAGGTGGGCTTTTGCGGCAGGTAGCGATACCGGTCAATATTAGCATTACTGCGAAAAAGCGCATTGCTATGGCTTTGTTCTAAAGCCATAAACAGATCATAGGGCATTAAGTTGGAGCCTTGCGTTGTATTGTAAAACCATAGGCTTTGGGCGTTTGACCAGCCCTGATCCAAATACCGCGGGGTATTATAGCTTTCGTTGTAAGCGCCTTGCGCTAGGGCTATGGCACCACGATCAGGGTCGTTATCCCAGTGTTGGTATATCTTGCCACTAAATAAAATGGCGCATAAGACGAGTAGTGCAGTCATGATAATTGAGCACCCGATAACAAGTCGGTGTCGGATGTTGTGCCGCGCTTTTTTAAGGGCTCGTGTGATGCCGATTATGTGTTGCTGAGTCACCTTGGGCTCCTGTTATGTCTAGTTTCAATCTGCGTGTTGTGTCATAAATACCCTAAGCTATGGTCAAGTTAGCAACAGCGCGGCTTGTTTTTATTATCATGTTACACGTCAAAATGCGCTATTTGGTGCCTTGCTTATGGTTTTTATGGCATGAAAGCAAATGGCGGGTGTGCAAGCGCAGTGCTTGGGGCAGCGAGAGAGAAAAATATTGTTTAAAATATAGACAACTTGAGTTTGTGCTCCTACTGTTAAAGTGATACTGGTAAAACTCAGCTCCCACTGAGGGTTACTGCATTGCTCTTTAGCAGCTTACTTGGAGTAGACTTATTATGCGTTTTTCATTAGCGGCAACACCTTCTAAAGCGGTCTCTGTGGTGGGTCAATTTTCACATTTGGCTGTACAAATCGGGCAAAGTGAGAACTTTGAACACTTGGCAAATCAACTCAAGGCCGGCTTAGAAAAAATGCATCTAGAAGGTTGCTTTCTTGTGAGCTGTTTTGGTTTTAATCGCGAAACGCGTTTTGGTCATTGGACCAACGGCTATGTCTTTCCATTGCGCTCGGATCTAAGCCAAGTGAGGCCTGCACTCACCTTTCGCGATGACTTAATTATTGTGAGTAGTGGCTTTTTTACATTGGTTGTGGGTGGGGCTGCAGAGCTGACCGATAAAGATGAATCCATAGCCGATTTGCTCTTGATGCTAGGTGAAAGCGCACGGCTTTGGGTAAAAGGGTATACCAATCAAGTTGATCAAGAATTCGACTCGCTCAATCATCGCAAAGCGAGTTGCAAACAACTGCTTGAGGTAGTGCACCAACTTGATGAGTCGGGGCGCGACATTATTAGTACACACAAGCGTGTTGTATCTGCTATTAATTCAGGGGTGCCCGAGGGCATTGCGCGGTTGCATCTGACCGATGCTCAGCAATCTATTGTTCTTGATGAATTTGATGAGATCGGCCGCGCATATTCTATTTTTACCAAGCAGCAAATGGCGCTGCATAGCCAGCTGAAGGAGCAGGTGCGCTCGGTAGCCGAGTTTTTGTTGGCACGTGAAAGCGGTGTGTAAATATTGATGAGCCAGTGTTAGAGACAAAAAAAATTAGAGACAAAAAGGCCGCTCGCTCACACTAGCGGCCTTTTTTGTGCTCAGTACGCCACTGTAATCTACGCCACCATCATGTGGGTACTGCGTCGATAATGGCCATGTTGGCCGGCGCAGAGGATTGCCTAGCATGATGCGAGGTGTTTGGTTTGCTTTTTTGTTGCGTAAACGAATAGCGGGGAGGTTATTGACCGTCTAGCCTCGTGCTGATTGAGTGCATCTACCCGCTATGGGTAAGTCGTCATATCATACCGGCAGGGCGTTTTTACGCGCCGTTAGCCATTAAGACTGCCACTAATGGCATAACAACCAGTAAAGTCAGCTCAGCACGTATCACGCCAATAATGTACTTAGGGGGCGTGACTGCGGTTGTGTCATCATTGAGTGTTTTTGCGCTGCGTATAAAAAACAGCGTTGGCACCATAGATAAACCGGCAAGCACCACAAATAACGTCAGTTTAATATGTATTAGACCACCTGTACTGTAAAACACTTTAGGCTTACCGACCGCCAACCATAAAAGCAAGCCGCTAACAAACGCAATGCCTAAGCCTGCACCATAGACTTTATTGAGTGTACGTAAGCGAGCCAGTTGTGTGCGGTTGATGTTGGCACTATAAAGCAAGTGCTGAGCGACCAGCATAGAGGCTAAAATAATAATGCCTAAAAAGTGTAAATAACGCACCAGTAAATCAATCATAAATGTCTCATTGTGTGAGTAAAAGGCGATGGTATTCGTTTTTAAGAGTATGGGCTATGGTTATTTAATATTTAGGTGGTTATTGAGTGGGTGGGTATCTATAAATTCAGGAAGAGCGGCTGAATGCTTGGGTGACCTTACTGAATAACACCCATTGGCTATAGGCGCGCCATGCGTTGTAATTTATTGAAGCGCTCATACTGCGCATCCTGCGGTTTGATTTGTGCGCGAATGTGGTTGAGCTGCTCATCAATAATGTGTTCTAGATCGCCCGTATCACCGCGCTTATGTTTACCAATGTAGGCTTGGCAAATATTCATTTGTAAGCCTAGATGCCGGGGGAATAATACCTGAGCACGCTGGAAGCATAGTATGGCCTCATCAAACTCTTGATTATCGTATAATGCAATACCTTCTTTGTTTGCTTCGGCTAAAAGGCGTTTATTTGTTTTGTTTTGAGGCTCATCCATGACTGCATCAAGCTGTGCGAGTGCGGCTTCATTATCGGCATATTGCTCGGCAAGCGCTTGAGTGAGCGCTTGTGCTTGATCGTTTTTTTTGAGCGTGCGAATGGCCTTGATATGATCAATATCTATTTTCACATCATTTTTTTCGCGCGCCAGATAGCGCGATTCGGCCTTACTGATTGTTTTTTCGCCGTCTAGCTGTTGGCGACTTAAATATTGTAAGCGTCCTTGTACAAACTGCACACGTAATAGGTCGTCGCCATTGACATGGAAAAAATCAGTGGCGGCTTTGAGGGATTTAAGGGCCTCTTGGGGGAGTAAATCTTTTGTGGCGAGTAGTGCTTGTGGGGCATCAGCGGTATTGATACCAAGGCGATAAGCATCTTGCCAGTCACCATGGCAGCTGTGCATACCTAAGCGAACGCACTCGCGTAAGGCTTCAATAGCGGTGCTAATATCGCCGTTTTCTTCGGCGATATTGGCGAGGTTCTTTTGCCTAAGAATGGATAGTGGTGAGGCTTTGACCGCTGAGGCAATCGCCGTTTGTAAATTGGCATAGTCTTTTTGCTGATGATAAATACTAGCGAGCCCATCATAGGCGGCAAGGCACAAGGGGTTATCTTGTAATATGCTGTGAAAGGCTTCACAGGCGCGCTCTAAAAACGTTTTGCCCATGAAGGTATGCGCTTGACCTAAGCGGGCCCACTCCACGGGCTTTTCTTCTAGAATACACTGGAAATAGGTGTCGGCTTCATCGAATTTATCGGCTTGTAGTAGCACGTCGCCGAGTAATTTTTTGGCTTGACTGGCAAGGCGTTGCTCGGGGTGGCATAGGCGCTCGAGCAATGCGATGGCGAGTTCGGTGTTATTTTGCTCGAGAGCAGCCGTTACAGGTTTAAATGTTTGATGTGACCTGATGGCGCGTATCAGTCGGCGCTCTAAAACGACAGCATTGATGGGTTTGGTGAGGTAGTCATCGGCGGCACATTCACTGCTAGCCAGTACAGCTTGGCGTGAGGTGTCAGCGGTTAGCATCATAAATAATGTGTCTGTTGTGATGAGCTTAAAATGCCTAAGCGCCTCTAAAAGCTGATGCCCATTTTTCCCTTTTCCTAAATTAAAGTCGCATAAAATTACATCATAGTGATGGCTTCTGCAGCTATCGAGCGCTTGATTGCCGTTTTGAGCGACATCGATATCATTAATGCCAAAAGAGTTCAGCATACTACTCACAGCCGAGCGGAAAAAGCTCGAGTCTTCAACGACCAAAAAGCGAAGTTTCTGTTCTGCTAGTGGTAGCACTCGCGCTCCTCAAATAATGCAATATCCCAAAAGGTGAAGGGCCTGGATATTATGGGGGCTCTGCCGAAAGTATGATGATCGGCCGCGCTATATGACTGGACCTTACCGTAAGGTACCAGTGCCTTGGGCACTGCGCTTTGCGGAATATACCTATTGAGTGTGGTTGAAATTGAGCTAAATAGTGGGAGTGAATCGATTGCTGGTTATTTTGTTGGATTGAGGGGCAGGGCTAAGGGCTGAGTACGATGCCTATATCTTGCTGGAGGTGCCATGTCTAATCGTCATGTTTTTTCGTCAGTACTACAGCTTTAGCTTTGAGCGGGGTATTGGGTATAATACTCTTGTATTTTGTGCGGGTATTGTGTTGCTTTTAAGTCCTATTGCTCAATACCCGTGTGCTATCGGTTTTGTATGGTGTCGGGTCCCGTTATGATACATAGCATACAAGCATTTTTAAGTGTGTTGTAAACACCGTTAAGTTGTAAAACAAGAGGTTTTAAATGAGTGCTACTAAGCGTGATAGCCAAACAGGTAAGAAAATTGTCGTAGCCGCCATGTATAAATTTGTGAGCTTGCCAGAGTTTGAGCAGTTGCGTGAGCCAATTTTAGATTTTTGCCTAGCGCACGACATTAAAGGAACGCTGCTATTGGCGCATGAAGGTATCAACGGTACCGTATCGGGTAGCCGTGAAGCTATTGATGGCTTATTGGCGTTTTTGCGGGAGCAGCCGTGTTTTGCTGGCATTGAGCATAAAGAGTCATACGAGCAAGAACAGCCGTTTTATCGCATGAAGGTTAAGCTCAAAAAAGAAATTGTGACAATGGGGGTGGAAGATATTGACCCTAACCATACCGTAGGAACTTATCTTAATCCGCAGCAGTGGAATGAAGTAATTAGTGACCCCGATGTAGTGGTGGTAGATACGCGTAATTATTACGAATATAACATCGGTACCTTTAAAGGTGCGGTGAATCCTGAAACCACGACATTTAGAGAGTTTCCTGATTATGTTGAAAAGAACCTTGACCCGCAAAAGCATAAAAAAGTGGCTATGTTTTGTACTGGTGGTATTCGCTGTGAAAAGTCTACGGCTTATATGAAGCAGCAGGGCTTTGATGAGGTCTATCATCTTCAAGGCGGCATCTTAAAATACCTCGAAGAAATGCCCAAAGAGAAAACTCTTTGGGAGGGCGAGTGTTTTGTTTTTGATAACCGCGTAGCCGTAGATCACGACCTCAATAAAGGCAGCTACGATCAATGCCACGGCTGCCGCCATCCCATTACAGAAGAAGACAAACAGTCACCTAAGTACTTAAAAGGTGTCACTTGCCCCTTGTGTTTTGATCATCAAACCGAAGAAAAGCGCGCTCGTTTTGCTGAGCGCCAAAAGCAAATTGAACTGGCGAAATTGCGCAACGAAGCTCATATCGGGGCGCTACCGCCTGAACGACAAAAAAATAACCCGAAAACCTAATACCTGCACTTACTGTCACGGCGTTAGCTAGCTGGGTTTTGTGGGGAATCTCGCAGGCCAAGATGCGGTGACACGCCGCGCTTTGGTTTGTTGGTCGCTATTGTTTGTGTGACGCACACACAAAGTGTGGTTTCTGGTAGAATCGCGCCCCTTTTTATAGGCAACCATCTACTGTGTTTTACGGTGTGTGATTGCTTGAATATTTGATTTAAGGGGTATCCTCATGAGCTCAGTTGAGCCAGATCGCATTCGACCGGAATTTGACCGCATACGCATGGTGCTGGTAAATACTTCGCACCCGGGCAACATAGGAGCCGCTGCGCGTGCGATTAAAAATATGGGATTGTCACGCCTTGTGCTTGTGGCTCCTAAAGACTTTCCTGCCGATCAAGCGCAATGGCGTGCCGCTGGCGCCCTTGATGTGCTCGAAAATGCCATTGTGGTCGATACTCTAGACGAAGCTATTGCTGATTGCCAACTAGTCGTTGGTACCAGTGCGCGTGGCCGTCGCATCCCTTGGCCATTAGTGAGTCCGCGCGAATGTGGTGATAAGGTATATGCCGAAGCTAAACACGCCGAGCACGAAGTGGCGATAGTCTTTGGTCGCGAAGACCGTGGCTTAACGAACGAAGAACTACACAAATGCCAATACCACGTACACATTCCCGCGAACCCCGCTTACAGCTCTCTGAATATCGCTGCTGCGCTACAGGTTATTGTGTACGAAATACGCATGAGCGCCTTGGCCTTTGAGGCGGGTCAGCCCATCACTTTTGAAGAGTGGGACATGCCACCGGCGAGCCAAAAAGAGATTGAGCATTACTTTGAGCATCTGCAAACGCTACTGGAGCAACAAGGCTTTTTGGAGGAGGGCAATCCTCGTCAAACTTTGACTCGCTTACGTCGACTCTATGGCCGTGTGCGCCCTGATCAAATGGAGCTCAATATTTTGCGCGGCATGTTAACGGCCAATAAAAATGCCATGTTTCATGCCGATAAACGGTACAGCGCACTCAAAGCTGAGCTCGATGCGCTGAAGGCGAGTAAAGCACCGTAACCCATCAAATACCCGAGTCAATGACTCGGGTATTTGATGGGTAATAGTTGACTGTTTTACTCAGGTATTCGATAATTCGCTTCATTACACAAAAGGCGATGACTCATGCGTTTAACCACTAAAGGCCGTTATGCAGTAACGGCAATGTTGGATTTGGCTCTATACAGCACCAAAGGCCCTGTGAGTTTGGCGGATATTTCTGATCGGCAAGAGATTTCTCTGTCGTACCTTGAACAGCTGTTTTCTAAACTACGCCAAAACGATTTGGTGAAAAGCGTACGCGGCCCTGGCGGCGGCTATTACTTAAAGCACCCCAAAACTGATATTTACGTTGCGCAAATTATTGATGCGGTTAATGAGTCGGTAGATGCGACGCACTGTGCGGGCAAGGGTAACTGCAAAAATGGTGAGGTCTGTTTAACGCATCATCTCTGGGAGTCGCTTAGCCAGCAAATACACCAATTTTTAAGTCAAATTAGCTTGGCTGATTTAATGACTAAAAAAACTAGTGTCAAGCAATGTATTGATGATGAACCGGCCAAGCAAGACTTGGAAGAGATGATTAACGTAGCGGGCTTGTAGCTATTGGCCCCTTATCCCTTTACAAATGAGCTGAGTACCTCGTTGATACAATGCTTTGTTCATTAAATATGCTGTTAATTAAGCACTTTGTTAATTAAGCACTTTGTTAATTAAGTGTTTTGTTGATAAGTACAAATACCTTGCGCTTTTATTGTTAAAGCGTAAAACCACACTGGCTGTAAATAAAGATGGTTTAAAATGTCTGCTGAAAAGCCCAAGACTCCAATATATTTAGATTACGCGGCAACCACCCCTGTTGATGCTGATGTTGCCAAAGCCATGGCTGCCTGTTTAACGCGAGACGGTAACTTTGCTAATCCAGCTTCGCGGTCGCATTTTTTTGGGTGGCAGGCTGAGGCGGCTGTTGAAAAAGCCCGAGGTCAATTGGCCAATTTATTGAATGCTGATCCACGCAGCTTGGTGTGGACAAGTGGTGCGACAGAATCCAATAACTTAGCACTTAAGGGCTTAGCTTTTGCGTACCAGCACAAAGGCAAGCACATTATTACCAGTAGCATTGAGCATAAAGCGGTATTAGACCCTTGCGGGTATTTACAAAACAATGGTTTTGATGTGACTTATTTAGCCCCGCAAAAAGATGGTTGCATTACGCTAGAGCAAGTTAAAGCGGCATTGCGTGAAGATACCATTATAGTGGCGTTAATGCAGGTGAATAATGAAACTGGTGCGATAAACCCTATCGCATCTATTGCTCAGCTGTGCCGCAGCCATGACGTGCTTTTGCATGTTGATGCTGCGCAAAGTGTTGGCAAAATACCCGTGGATGTTGCCGCGCTTGGTGTGCATACACTTGCCTTATCAGCGCATAAATTTTATGGCCCTAAAGGTATGGGTGCACTGTATGTGCAGCGCACCCCAGAGGTGCAGCTTAGTGCGCAAATACACGGTGGCGGACATCAGCGCGGCATGCGCAGTGGCACATTGGCCACACACCAAATTGTAGGTTTAGGTGCAGCAGCAGCGAAGGCGCAACAGCAATTAAAACAAGATCAAGCCCATACCAAAAGCTTGCGCCAAGCCTTTATGCAGGGCTTGAGTGCACTTGAGGGTATTCGCCGAAATGGCGATGAAGACAATAGCTTGGACGCCATCGTTAATATTAGTTTTGAAGGCGTAGAGGGAGAAACGCTACTAACCGCATTGCGTGATTTAGCGGTTTCTACAGGCTCTGCATGTACATCTGCTAGTGTAGAGCCTTCGTATGTTTTAAGCGCTTTAGGCATTACGCCAGCACTGGCACATGCTTCTTTACGTTTTAGTTTTGGTCGTTATACCACCTTGGCAGAGGTGGCCTACGCCGCAGAAAAAATTGTAGCCACAGTTACCACACTGCGCGCTCAACGCTAATTTTTAAGGTACACCGTTATGTCACAAGAAAATGCGCAGTCAGTACTGAATGCCGAGCCGCTCAGCGATGCCGATCAACAAATTGATGATGCAATCAATAAAGAGTATTCGGCCGGTTTTGTCTCTAATATCGAATCAGACACACTTGAGGCTGGGCTTAGCGAAGATGTCATCCGCTTTATATCGGGTAAAAAGAATGAGCCAGAGTGGATGCTTGAGTGGCGCTTAAAGGCGTATCACCAATGGTTAGAAATGGAAGAGCCCGAGTGGGCGCATGTCGACTACCCTAAAATTGATTTTAATGAAATCTCTTATTACTCTGCCCCTAAAAGCATGGCCGATGGCCCTAAAAGTTTAGATGAGGTCGACCCCGATCTTATTGCTACTTATAATAAATTGGGTATCCCGTTGCACGAGCAGCAAATGTTAGCCGGTGTTGCGGTTGACGCTGTTTTTGACTCTGTGTCGGTGGCCACTACTTTTCGAGAGAATTTAAAAGAAGCAGGCGTCATCTTCTGCCCTATTTCTGAAGCAGTCCATGAATACCCTGATCTTGTTAAGAAATATTTAGCATCAGTTGTTCCGGTAAAAGATAACTATTATGCCGCTTTAAATTGTGCCGTATTCAGTGATGGCTCTTTTGTATATATTCCAAAAGGCGTCAAATGCCCTATGGAGCTATCCACGTATTTTCGCATTAATGAAGCCAAAACGGGCCAGTTTGAGCGTACTTTAATTATTGCCGAAGAGGGCAGTGAAGTTAGCTATTTAGAAGGTTGCACAGCCCCAATGCGCGATGAAAATCAATTGCATGCCGCTGTGGTTGAACTTGTATGTCTTGATGGTGCCAAGATCAAATACTCAACGGTACAAAATTGGTACCCAGGTGATGCAGAAGGCAAAGGCGGCATTTATAATTTTGTCACCAAGCGTGGTATTGCGCATACCAATTCACGTATTTCATGGACGCAAGTAGAAACAGGCTCTGCGGTAACGTGGAAGTATCCAAGCTGTGTGTTAAAAGGGGATAACAGTGTTGGTGAATTTTATTCAGTGGCCTTAACCAATAATTATCAGCAAGCCGATACTGGTACTAAGATGATTCATATTGGTAAAAACACACGCTCGACCATTATCAGTAAAGGCATCTCGGCCGGTAAAAGCTCTAACGCTTATCGTGGGTTAGTCAGGTTTAACGCAGGTGCCGATGGCGCTCGTAACTTTACTCAATGCGACTCTTTATTAATTGGCAGTGAATGTGCGGCGCATACCTTTCCTTATATCGAAAGCAAAAATCCTAAAGCCATTATCGAGCATGAAGCGACGACTTCTAAAGTCAGCGAAGATCAGCTGTACTTATGTCAGCAGCGCGGTATAGACGCCGAGAAAGCTGTATCAATGATTGTTAATGGCTTTTGTAAAGATGTGTTTAAAGAGCTCCCCATGGAGTTTGCCGTAGAGGCGGGCAAGCTATTAGAGGTGAGTTTGGAAGGATCAGTGGGTTAAAAACCTCAACACATCATTCAGTTTTTTAATTTTAGAGGCTCTCCAATAGAGCCAAGCTAAGCGCCCAAACGCGAGAAACCATTATGTTAACTATTGAAAATTTACAAGCTAACGTCAGCGATAAGAATATTCTTAAAGGCTTAAACCTAGAGATTAAACCTGGCGAAGTTCACGCGATAATGGGGCCAAATGGCGCCGGTAAAAGCACTTTAGGTCATGTACTTGCTGGCCGCGATGGCTATGAAGTGAGCGGCGGTAGTGTCACACTTGAAGGTAAGGATTTGTTAGCACTGGAGTGCGAAGAGCGCGCGCGCGAGGGGATTTTTTTGGCTTTTCAGTACCCGGTAGAAATCCCTGGGGTGAGCAATATGGAATTTTTAAAAGCCAGTGTTGATGCTGTGCGTAAGCACCGTGAGTTACCTGCGTGGGATGCCGTTAGCTTTATGAAAAAAGCACGCGAGGCGTGTACAGCGGTTAATCTTGATCAGCAATTTTTAAAGCGCGGGGTGAACGAAGGTTTTTCTGGCGGTGAAAAAAAGCGCAATGAAATCATGCAAATGATGTTACTTGAGCCCAAATTAGCCATTTTAGATGAAACCGATTCAGGCCTAGATATCGACGCTTTGCAGGTTGTTGCTAACGGTGTCAACGCTCTGCGCAGCCCCGATCGTTCATTTATCGTAGTCACTCACTATCAGCGCTTATTAGATTTTATTGTGCCAGATTATGTACATGTATTAGCCGATGGTAAAATTGTAAAGTCAGGTGATAAAAATTTGGCCTTAGAGCTAGAAGAAAAAGGCTATGGCTGGTTAGAAGGTGAGAGCGCGTAATGACTAGCACTCCTTTACATGCCGCGATTGCTGCTGGTAGTACGCTAAACAGTCGTACAGCAACTAGCCATGCAACAACTAAAATTGCTGATATGCAAAATGCCGCCGCCCATGCATGGGCGCAAACTCCTTGGCCAACTCGTACAACTGAGGCGTGGAAGTACACGCCATTAAAAGCCTTAGAAAAGGGTGAACACTTTACACCTGCGGCCAAAAATACTCTTACCAGCGATGCACTTAAGCCGTTCGAGATCAATCGTTTAGAGGCGTTGACACTCGTTTTTATTGATGGTCATTTTTGTGCTGAGCAATCTGATGATTTAACGCAATTACCTACCGGTATGACGATTGAGCATTTAAGCGATGCGAGCGATCTAGGGCAATTCAATAAAGCCGCCGGCGAGCATGCAACTTTATTTGGTGAGCTTAATACTGCAAGCATCGATGCGGCGCTGGT
This sequence comes from Marinagarivorans algicola, assembly GCF_001292705.1. GTDB lineage: Bacteria > Pseudomonadota > Gammaproteobacteria > Pseudomonadales > Cellvibrionaceae > Marinagarivorans > Marinagarivorans algicola. The sequence goes on along the minus strand of NZ_LGAK01000010.1, from coordinate 51,447 downwards.
TATTAGTGTGGCAAAAAATGCGCAAGTCATTCAACCTGTGCGGGTATTAAATATTGCGAGTGCTAATAAGCCTTGTTTGGCTAATGCACGTATTTTATGGCAGCAGGCGCCGCACAGTAAGGCTACCTTGGTCGAGCATTTTGTGAGTACGCAAGGTAGTCACACTTTTACAAATAGCATTACTGAGCTTTTTGTTGGCGAAAATGCCGAGTGTGAACACTATCGCTTACACCTAGAGGATGAAGCCAATTTGCATATTGGCGGTGTATATAGCCATGTGCATAAGCATGCTCGCTTAAATAGTTTCTATTTAGCGATGGGCGCTAATTTGCAGCGTGTTGATGTAGTCACTCAGTTTGAAGGTGAAGGTGCTGAAGCAGTCAACAACGGCGTATATTTGCCACGCAATAAACAGCTTGTTGATTTTCATACTTGTATTGAGCACAAGGTGCCACACTGTAACAGCCATGAAACCTTTCGCGGCATTATTGGTGATAGTGCACGCGCGGTATTTAATGGCCGTATACATATTCATAAAGACGCCCAAAAAACACTGGCCGAATTAAGCAATAAAAACTTATTAACCAGTAATAAGGCCGAAGTGAACACCAAGCCCGAGCTTGAAATCTACGCTGACGATGTGCGTTGTGCGCATGGCGCTACGATTGCTGAACTCGATGCCTTGGCTATGCATTATTTGCGTACCCGTGGTATTGGCCAAGCCGAAGCGCAAGTGATGTTGAGTTTTGGTTTTATTAATGAGCTGATTGAACAGTTGAATAATGCGGCCATTGTCGAATATTTACGCCCGGTCATTGCACAGCGTTTTGCTAACAAGTCTGAGCTTTTAGACAGCTTAACAAATAACGCGTTGATTTGACTTTTGAAGTCGTTAATTAGGTGAAAAATATGAGTCATGATGGTTTGAACATTGAGGCAATAAGAGCGCAATTTCCGTTGTTGCACCAAGAGGTTAACGGTGCGCCTTTAGTGTACTTGGATAGTGCTGCCACTACCCAAAAGCCGCAATGTGTGATTGATGCTGTGACTGAGTATTACACCGGTTATAACTCTAATGTACATCGTGGCGCACACAGCCTTGCCGATAAGGCGACTATCGCCTTTGAAGGGGCGCGTCAAAAAGTATCGGCATTTATCAATAGCCCAAAGCCCGAGCAAGTATTGTGGACACGCGGTACAACCGAGGCTATTAACTTGGTGGCTCATTCGTGGGGTAATCATAATATTGCAGCAGGCGATATTATTTTGGTGTCAGAGTTAGAGCATCACGCCAACATTGTGCCGTGGCAAATATTGGCCGAGCAAAAAGGCGCTAAAGTTGTACCTATTCCATTAACTGAGCAAGGCGATATTGATCAAAACGCATTTACAGCGTTACTCACCAGCGATGTTAAATTGTTGGCGCTGAGTCATGTTTCTAATGCATTAGGCAGTGTTAATCCCGTTAAGCAAATGGTGGCTGCAGCGAAAGCTAAGGGTATTACCACGTTACTTGACGGTGCCCAAGCAGTGGCACATTTTAAGGTTGATGTGCAGGCGTTAGGTTGTGACTTTTATGTATTTAGTGGTCATAAATTATTTGCTCCCACAGGCGTTGGTGTGCTGTGGGGGAAAGAGGCGTTACTCAATAGTATGCCACCTTACCAAGGTGGCGGTGAAATGATTGACACCGTTAGCTTTGAAGGCACGACATTTAATGGCTTGCCCTTTAAGTTTGAAGCAGGCACACCGCATATAGAGGGTGTTATTGGCTTAGGTGCGGCGATTGACTTTTTGAATTCACTCGATAACGAGGCTGTTGCGCAGCACGAAGCTGACTTAATGGATTACATTATTAAAAAAGCAGCAAATTTTGATGGCTTAAAGCGTATAGGTGAAGCTAAGTATCAAGTCGGCGCCTTTAGCTTTTTATTAGAAGGCACGCACCCGAGTGATGTAGGTATGTTATTGGATCAGCAAGGCATTGCGGTACGTACCGGGCATCATTGTGCGCAGCCGTTAATGAGTCGCTTTAATATTCCGGGCACCGTGCGAGCGAGCCTTTCTATTTATAATACACGCGATGATATTGATCGCTTATTTGCGGGCTTAGAAAAAGCAAAGCTTTTTTTACTATAACCCGTTGGGAGGTTTAACCATGACAGTGCAAAGTTTTACAGTCAGTGATGTATTAACCGTAACCGATACCGCCGCTGAGCATTTTGCTAAGGTGCTGGTTAAATCAGGTAAGCACGCTATTCGCGTCACTTTAAAAGAAGCTGGTTGTACAGGCTTCAAGTATGTGATGGACGAGGTGGATGAGCCCGCTCAAGGCGATATTGAGAAGCCTTTATTGAATGGTGTATTGGTGTATATCGATTCAGATCATGTGGGAGCATTACAAGGTACCGTTATTGACTTTACCACTCAGGGCGTTAATAAAAACCTTGTTATTAATAACCCTAATGTTAAAGATGCTTGTGGTTGCGGTGAAAGCTTTAGCGTTTAATGTGTAGTTATTAGCGATTTTTAATCTTTATTGCACGGCTTTTAATCGTTATATCTAGTAAAAGCCGTGCAATACTTTTGGTAATATTATGTCAGAACAAAGAATGGCCACTACCGTGCGTGATTGCCCAGGGCGTTTGGTGCCTGTTGGTGATGCGGTTACAATTCCTGCACACAATTTTGTGACAATCACGCAGGCGTTAGGAGGCAATTATACGGTGGTATATCAAGGTAATATGATTCGCGTTGATGGTACCGATGCCGATGCCTTAGGTCTTGAAAAATATGAGCTGACATTTGATGATACCGGTAATGGAGAAATCAGCAGTGAGCAAGTATGGCAAGCGCTCGAAACTGTATACGATCCTGAAATTCCGGTTAACTTAAAAAGTTTAGGCTTGATTTATGCTGTTGATATTGCGCAAGATAGCGGCAAAGTCAATATTAAAATGACACTTACAGCACCAGGTTGCGGCATGGGGCCCGTTTTAGTCGGCGATGTGAAATATCGTGTCGCTTTGGTGCCTAATGTTAAAGCGGTAAATGTAGAGCTAGTATTTTATCCGCCTTGGAATCGCGATATGATGAGCGAAGAAGCGCAATTAGAGACAGGATTATTTTTTTAATGACTAGCCAACTCACTGCCGCTAAGCAGTCACCTTTTGGTGTTACGATTACAGCCGAAGATATTTTAGAGACACTTTCTTTTTTTGATAGCTGGGAAGAGCGATATAAATATATCATTGATTTGGGAAAAGAGTTACCTGCTATGGATGCAGGCCTCAAGACTGAAAGGCAATTAATTCGCGGTTGTCAAAGCCAAGTATGGATTCAAGAGTATGGCGAGGCTGGTAAGCTATATTTTTTGGCCGACAGTGATGCTTTTATTGTTAAAGGTTTACTAGCTGTGGTATTGGCTGCGTATTGTAATAAAAGTCCAAGTGCAATTTTGGCGTTTGATGTAGAGAGTTATTTCGATAGTTTAGGGCTAATTAAGCATTTGAGCCCAACACGCGGCAGTGGTATGAAGGCCATGGTTGCCCGCATTCAGGAAGTGGCACGTCAAGCTGGCTAAAGCCTCCGCAATACAAGTAGTTGTGAATCATAAAAAGCGCAACGGCATTTGATTATGCTGTAGCGCTTTTTTTATGGCTTAAAGTGAAATTGAGTGAAAATCGCTATAAAGCTTACTGTTATAAGCAGCTAGCAGTCGATGTGTTTCACCGCATAAATTCAATAGGAATAAGAGTATTTAAAGATGACCCCAGAAATAGCCGAGAAAAAAAAGTACTTATTACACTGGATGTATGACTTTATTCTTGATGATGAAGAGCCTGCTTACCGTAAAAAAGATGTTGATGAATGCGATCAACTTTTAACAGATTTTATTCATTGTGTTGATACGGATGAGAATAAGAAAGATTTTACATGGGTTGCAAGTCAAGTTGAAGCACTAGTTAAAAATCTTAATGAACTTAATGAAAAGTTAGAGTATCAATTAATAGAAACCGACCAGCGCGAAGACTTATGTGCGCTGGTGGCCTTGGTGATGCAGCATGCAGGGCATGATTACGAGGGCGATATTACTGAAATATGGCGCAAGTGGTAGTGTCAATTGATGCATTGAGTCACTGTTTTAGGGGCGCGATATAAACGCTCTCGAGCGCTGCTCCTGTACTGCCTGACCCTTGCTTTCCTTGCAGGGTCTGACACTTGGGTATCCAAAAATCATTCATCATATTTTAGCTACGTGTTGCTCGTAGCATCCAAGCCGTTTTTTCGTGAATGCGCATGCGGTCTGAAACCAGTGCTGCGGTGGACTCGTCATTAGCCTCTTGTGCTATTTTGAGTACGGTACGTGCTGTACGTACAACTTGCTCATGCCCTTGGGTGAGAATATCAACCATGTCAACAGCTTTTGGAATTTCATCGACTTCTTTAATGGCACTTAATTCGGAAAAAGCTTTGTAGGTGCCTGGTGCAATGATACCGAGTGTCCTAATGCGCTCGGCAATATCATCAACGGCGACTGCTAGTTCGGTATAGTGCTCTTCAAACATTAAGTGTAATTCACGAAATTGTGGCCCAGTGACATTCCAGTGAAAATTATGGGTTTGAAGGTACAGGGTGTAAGAGTCTGCTAATAAACGTTTAAGTCCATCGGCGATCGCTGTGCGATTGTCTTCATTAATACCAATATTAATTGTAGTCATTTTACTCTCCTGTTTGGGATGTATTGTGTTGCTGCGTTACAGCCGTAATTAAACAGATTGTTAATCTGTTTAACCAATTATAAAAGACTATTGGGTTGATAGTGATTAATTCAAGTGTTTACTGCCGTATAAATAATTTATAATTTTATTATTGAAGTAGTATTTTCAATATATTATTTAATTTACAAAAAAAATGTAATTTTTACAATTTTAATAGACATCAATATATTTTGAAAATATCAAAATTAATAATAGTTTTAACTTTTTATGGATGTTAAATAATATATTTTTAGTATTTATTTATTGACATTATTTTTTGTAATAATTACAAAAAATAATGTCAATATTACAAATTTTGTGTTGGTGAAATGACTGCCTATAATATGGGGCTGCCTATAATGTATAGCCGCATTAAATTAAGCTGCTTGATTGATGATAGATGGAGATGTTGTTGGGGAGAATTCGGTGCTATGCACTATTGAGTACTGGTGCTTACTCTTGTTATAAATGTCATAAATGCCAGTGTTGACGCTAGCTTTAATCAATTATTGCGAGTGCTATTCGTTATGCAATGTTGTCACTGCATCTTGGCTAATATCATCAATTGGGAATGTTATGCAAAAATCAGAGCCTTCACCAAGTATGCTGTCAACTGCAATGGTACCGCCATGCTGTTCAACAAGTGATTTTACAATAGATAACCCTAGCCCATGACTATCGACAACTTTAATTGTTTTATGATTAATGGTGTTGAAGGGATCGAATAATTTCTGTAGGTCATGCTTAGCAATGCCAATACCGCTATCACAAAAATGGATGCTGATAATTTTTTTGTTATTATTTTGAGTCTCTACAGTTGCGCTAATATTAATTGTGCCTTCATCAGTGTACTTGATAGCATTACTTATTAGATTATCAAAAATTTGCGTTAGTTTGTCAGAATTTGCTGTTAGCCAAACATTATTGATGGTGAAATTTTTATGTATTGTTAGGTTGTGCTCTTGTGCTTTAGGCAGGAAGTTATTGATGCTATCGTTAAGTGATTGTAAGATGTTAACGCGTTTTTTTTCGAAATGTGTCGATTCTGATTCTAATTTGCTTAAAGAAAGTACTTCTTCAACTAAATGTTGTAGAAGTTGGCAATTTTTCTCGATGGTGTCAAAGCATGTCTCTATGCGCTCTGCGTGTTTACCATCTTTAATAAGATTTTTAGCGATTTTGTTATAACTGACAATTGTGGATATTGGGCTTTTAATATCATGAATTAAACTAGCCAGTGATTGTCCCTTTAATAATTGTGTACGCTGATTATTTTTGGAAAGCTGATGGCGATTAAGGGCGAAACGAATAGAGTGTTCCAATTGCCGTGTGCTGAGTGAATTTTTATCCCAAAAATCATATATGCCATATTTTAATAATTGATTTTCCTTTCTTTTTGTTGGTAGGCTAGTCGCCACGATTACAGGTACGTCTCTATTAGACTGCTCTAGGGCTTTTAAAATATCCTCTGCAGTGTGCCCTATGAGGTGATAGTCTAATATGATTAAGTCGATAATGTTATTGCTTTGAGTAAAATATTTTTTAGCGTCATCTAGATTCTTAATGCTAGATACTATGTATTCAGCATCGATACCACGACTGAGGATATATGATAAAGTACTAATATCTGTATCGGAATCGTCAATGATTAATACATGATGATTTTCACGTAAGTGAATAACACTGCTGGTATTCTTCATTGTAACTCCTAGATAATCGCTGATAGATACGGTTTGTATTTATAGTGATAAAAAAATAAGATAAATAATTTTAGTATCTGAATTTATATGCATTAAATATAGTGTTAATTTTATATTTTTTTGAATATAGTCTAGCCCGTTAATGTGTTTTGACTTATTGTGCCATTACTGTATTTTTATGCACTTATTGCTGTGCTTGTGACTACGATTTTGATAGCTTTATGTTACCTAAATAAATTGATACAACCCTTTTGCTTTAGTAAACTAATAGGTTAATTTATTTTACGCAAGTAAAAAATAAAACTTACGGCTATTTGATCTAGTAGTTACTTTTATTTGCGTTTTAAGCTATTAAAATTTCTGCTAACTATTCACCCGAGATACCGAAATTGGGCGCTAATTAATCATATCACTCAAGTCATCCATAGACGCTTAAATTCCCAGAAAAACCCTATTAGAACCCTTATTAGGTGATTTTTTAGTTTGGCTGAATAGCTACGATGTCTTTTTATCTATGATTATGTTGTGATAATCTTCTTTATGTCTTTTTAGGTTTCTCCTATGACAAGTTGTTTACGCTGTTTTGTAAACGGCTATAAGGAAGTTTTATTTTAAAGCAGCTGCCCCCTAATATAGAAGGTTCAACGCTAATGCTCCCGTGAAGATGCTTAATAACTCTGTGCACCAAACTCAACCCTAGGCCGCTACCTTGCGCCTCTAGAGTGTTTTCTAGTCGTTTAAACGGCAAGAAAATATCTTTTGCTTTACTTTTTGGAATACCAATACCGTTATCATCAATATGAATAAAAGCAGAGTTTTTATATTCATCTATTTTATATGAAAACGAAATTTTAGGCGGATTAGTCGAATATTTAATAGAATTTTCGATCATATTTTTAAAGGTCAGCTCTAGTTGCGCTGGGTTGCCCTTAATAATCGGTAGTTGACACTGCACTAGTTCAATTTTGTCTTTGTATTCGATCATTATTTTTTTTATTAAATCAGCGAGATTAACAAAGGGTTCTTCTATGAAGTGGTTTTCTGCATTCATATATTCATAGAGATCATGTGTTAAGCGCTGTACATCGCTCGCACTTGTTTCAATATAGCCAAGCCATTGAGTTTCTTGGGGTGTTAATGTGTAATGATTATTGAGGCTATCGGTTAAAAAGTGCGTGCACTGCTTTATTCTGCGTAATGCGCTATTAAAATCATGAGAGAGGCTGTGGCAAAAAGCTTCGTAGTCAGTTGTTTTATCAACAAGTGCTTGTTCCATGGCTTTGCGCTCAATAGCAAAGCTGCATTGTTTTGATAGATATTCTGTATCAAGCTTATCTTTAGCGATATAATCTTGAATGCCTGCTTTAATAAGATCTATGGCAATCGCATCATTATTTATAGAGGTTAATACAATAATCGGTGCACTAAAGGTGGTTTTACTGAGTGTATCGATAGTGTTTTGCAGTGGGGAATCCGGTAGCTTTAGGTCGCACAGGCAAAGCTCAAAAACATGATTTTCTAGCTTATCTAGACCATCGATAAAGCTGGTGGTGGTAGTGACTGTAATACCTTTAGGGTAAGCTTCATTCAAAATATCGATGATGATTTCGGTGTGGTCAATGTTATCTTCAATGAGGAGTATATTCATAGCGATTAAGGCTCTTTTAAATACGGTTTTAAATCATCAAAGGTTAAAGGTTTGCTGATAAAGCCATTGGCGCCAGCAAAATGTGCGGTATTAATATCTGAGCGAATACTCGATGTTGTGATGATGAGTATAGTGGTATTTTGGTAGGCGGGTATTTGACGAATACGTTTTAATGTATCCAAGCCGTTTAGTTTTGGCATTTTAATGTCGAGTAAAATAATATCGCTATGATTGGGGTGTGTAGGAAGCCCGTCAATAAGCGATAAGCCATTGCTGTAATGACTGAGTTTGTAATCGATATGGCTATCATCTAACATATCGTCTATAAGCTCGGCATGGTCGGGGTTGTCTTCAGCAAGATAAAATTGTCTGGACATAGGTTTACCCCTGCTGGTTGAGTTTGAGCTCACTGATTCTAAGTTCACGTTCTTGCAGCCATTCTTCCAAGACTAAAATCTGCTTATTTAGAGATATATTCTCTTGATTTAATGCAATATTAGCATTTTTACTTTCGCGTAATTCACTGACTAAATTATTATGATGTGTTTTAATTAATTCTTTGTTTTTATTTTTTTGATTGCGGTATTTTAAAAGTACAAAAAATAATAAAAAGTCAATTATTAGGCTGATAGATAGGAGTCCAAAGCTTTCTTTACGCAAGTTTTGGTAAGGCCGAAATAGGGGTTGGGTTGTTTCTAATTGCCAGGTGCGTCCGAGTATATTGAGTTGTGTGCTTTGTTTATCAAGTGCTGTAGATGTATGCCAAGGTGAATAGTTAAATAATGCATTGTCTGATGCCATTTGAGTTGATGGCGAGTGAGTGATATCTGTCAGTTTTACACCTATTGACTCTATCATATGATTGATAATTGGCGTCATAAAATCGTTTATTCTAAAAGGGGCGTATACCCAGCCTTTAATGTGTTCTATATTTTTTTCTGATGAAAATACTTCGTTATGATACTGTCGTATGCTTATATTTTTTTGATATAGTGGTATGTATATTAAAAACCCTTTTTGTAAATCATTATTCGTTTCTTGTACAAGAGTAATACTGCCGCTAGCTGAGGCCTTGCCTGTCTTAATGGCGCGCTTCATTGCCTTTTGTCTCACGGGATTGGACCACATGTCGTAACCAAAAGCTCTTTGGTTACGCCAGTCGAATGGCTCTATATAAATAATACTGCTATATTGCTCTCGCTGACCTTTTGGATAAATATGGTAATTTTTAAAACCTTGGGCTCGAATGAATTTTTCATGCTGGGCCACTTCATCGGGTTGTAATGCGATAGCATAACCAAGCGCTTGAATACCCGGCCAATGTCGCTCAATAGACAGTGTTTGATTGAATGTTTGCCATTCATCTCGACTAACATGCTCACTGCTATTAAAAAGGGCCACACCAGCCCATAATACCTGCTCATAAATTTTAATCTTTTTTGTTATCTCAGTCGCTAGTTCTTGAGTTTGTAGTGCAAAAGCAGATTGGTATTGAGCTCTAGAAATAGCGATGCTAATGAAGTATGCATATATTGTTAAGCTGATGGATAGTATAAAAATAAAGTAAATCATACTATTGAATAACGTAGGCTTAATCCCTCGCATAGACATTATTGCTCTCCAAAATCGACCTGAGATGATGTGAGTGAAGTGCTTTTTGCTCGAGGAATAGATAGCGTAAAAGTCGCTCCATTATTAATTTTTGATTCTAGTGTAATACTGCCCTGATGTTTTTGTATAACAGATTTAACAATTGCTAACCCCACGCCATTACCGCTGATAGTTGTATCCCCGCGTTCAAAAATATCAAAAATACGATCTTGATATTCAGGCGCAATACCTAAGCCATTGTCTTTAATGCTAATGTAGATGTTATTATTGTCTTGTATAGCGGTAATATCTATTTCGGGGCTTTGTTTATCGGAGTACTTAGCCGCATTAATAATGATATTTTGTATGCATTGCATAATTAAGGCTCTATTAGCGAGCAGCTGTATATCTGGTGGGTTGACATGTGTTCTTATGAGGCAATGATTTAGTGATTCTTCGAGTGTTTCTAAGACGTCTCTAATCATTAAATCAATAGAAAAGTGGTTTGTTGCAAGAGGGCGGTTTACAATACGAGATATTTCCAGTAAATCAGTAATTAGCTCTTCCATAATATTTGCATTGGCAATAACACGATCAAGCTTACGCAATATTTTGGGGTTATCACTATTTTGCAGCATTTTTTTTATTGATTGGCTAAAAGCAGAAATGGTGACCAATGGCGCTTTAAGGTCGTGGGATACTGTATAAACAAATTGCTCCATTTCTTTATTTTTTTGAGAGAGTGATTTATTAAATATCTTGAGTTTATTTTGCGCCTCTATCCTTTCGCTAATATCGGTAACGGCACTAATAATAAAATGTTTACCTTCTATTTCTACTGGGGCTAGTCCTACTTCTACATAAATAGTGGTATTGTCTTTTCGTCTCGCTGTTAGTGCTTTGCTTGCTCCTATACGTTTTATTTTGGAGCTATGCAGGCAGTTATCGTGGAGGTTTTTATGATAGAATGTACTCGCTTCAGTAATTAAATCCTCTATTTTTAAACTAAGTAGTTCATATTTCTCATAAAAAAACGTTTTTTCGGCGTAATCATTGGCTTGTATAATATGACCGTTAATATCGCTCATTATAATTGTGTTAGGTGTCGCCTCGATCAAAAGTCTTAGTTGTTCGATCTCTTGTATTTTGCTTGATACATCTCTAATAATGACAGAGTAACCTTCTATTTCTTTTTGATAAAAAAGTCCCGTAATAGAAATATCTAAGTACTGTAATTGATTTTTTTTAGTGCTTATCCATTTTACTGTTTTAGTCGTATGTGGTTTATGAATTGTAATGTCAGTAATGGCATTTTTAATACTATTGCTATCTGATTCATCAAAAAGAATATGAAGAGGCTTGTCTAGCATGGTGGATTCTGGCTTTGAAAATAGCGCTTCGGCTTTAGGGTTCCAGCTGGAAATATTACTATCAGCGTTTAATCCAATGAGGCAATCATCAGAGTATTTGGCAACCAATGCTAGGCGCTGATCATTCACACGAGAAAAGTTTGATCGCTTTCTCTCGTCAGTTAAATCTTCAAGTATACTGCTCATTATTTTGTTTCTTTGAAGTATATTTATTTGTTTTTTTTCTAGTTTTTCATTTGTGCTTGTTATCTCTTTTAATAGTTTTTTATTCCTATTCTTACAAAATATTAAAAGGCTTAATGACCATAATAATATAAAAGCTATGAGTGATATTGTTATGAGTGATAATCGTTTATCATTATTTCTTGTGTCTTTTTTTATGCTTTCTAGAGTCGAATTTATTTTTTCAGTGATATTTATACGGGCTGATATTTTCCATTCTTTAATGGAATTTCCGTCGTCTTGATAGGTTGGCTTTAAGTGATTGAATTTCAAGTAATCGCTTTCTTGACTCCAGTTTTTGTATATACTTTGAAAGTAGTTTGAATCTGAAAATTCAGCTAGAGCATTATTTTTCGTGAAGTTGAAGTTGTCTAGATAGTCTCGCCATTCAATGAGTTTAAGATGCAGAAAGTAGCTTTCTTGTATATTCTTTTTATTGATGTAATAGCTATGGCTTAATGTGATAAGAATGATAGCTGTTAAAAGCGTAAGCAAGCTAGTTGTTGCCAATATTATTTTCATATCGAATACTTTTTTATAATTTTATTTTTAATTAATAGCTATTAATTTTTATCGATATCTATTGGTATTTTTCAGGTAATCCTTTGTCTTTTAATAAGCTATTTATTTCTTTTTTTAATTCGATTATTCGCAATTCCCTAGATTCTGCCGCGTTAAATACTTGCTCAACCTGATGATCTTTTTCTTTGTATTCGGAGTGAAGGGCTTTGAGTTTTTCGTTGGACTCATCAATAGTGATTAAATGCAGGAAATAATGGGTTTTAGCAGCAATGACAACAGCTGTTATGACTGAGATGATTGCTGTTAATCCTTTAATGTATGATTGAAGTTCATAGGCAGGATTCCAGATGATGTAAATATTAAAAAGATGGGTTAGGCCACATAGCACAATGAATGCTGCAAATAATATAGCAATACCAATACTGGGGGCGTGTGAGTGGCGCCAAGCAATAATAGCAATGCTTGTTGGGATTGATATGTATGCAAGTGCAGTTAAGGCGTCGGCCATAACATGAGTCCATAAAATATCGGGACGCCATAAGTAACAATGACCATGAGGCATAAAGCCATTTTGGTTGCCCAATAAAATCTTTAATGATTCGATCATAAGATAGCCTAGATATTATGGGTATGTTTTAGTGTTTTTAATTCTGTAATGTCGTAATTAACGCCTATTATAATGCTAGCGTTTTTTTTGGGATGTTCGTATTCAGCAAAAACTTTGATATAGCGAACGTCTCCATGGTTATTAATAATACGAAATTCAGTATCAAGTGTTTTATGTGTATTAATTGTTTGCTCTAATTTCTTGGTGATTATTTTTAGGTCATCGGGATGAATAGTATTTTTCCAGCATGTGAGTGTTCCTAAAAAGTCATTTTTGCAAAGACCATAAAGTGTATGCATTTGATCATCCCATTTTAGCTCACCATTATTGGTATTAAGCTGCCAAATACCTATTTTAGAAACTCTTGTAGCTAACTCAAGGCGATGTTTACTGTTAATCAAAGCCTGTTGTATGCGGTGAAGCTGTGTAATATCGGAGCGAATAGAAATATATTCAATAATACGATTGCTCTTATCTTTTAGCGCTGTAATCGTTGTATCTACCCAATAGAAGTGACCTGCTTTATGTTTATTGCATATTTCGCCTTTCCAAATACCTTTTTTTGCAACATCGTTAAAGAGTGATTGCCAGAATATTTGAGTATGCTGTCCTGAGCTTACTACACGATGATTTTTGCCTATTAGCTCGTCAATGCAATAGCCGCTAATTTTTGAAAATGCAGCGTTCGCATGTGTAATAACGCCGTTTGCATCTGTCATAGAGACAATAGCATGCTGATCGATAATATAATTTCTGGCTTTTAATTGCTCTAATGCTTTTTGGGTTTGCTCTGTGCTTTTGGTTAGTTCTTGAGTGCGCGCTATGACGAGATTTTCTAGCGTGCTGTGACTTTTTTTTAGAGAAAATAGTATTTTATTGTGAGACTTTATCCATACACTTGTTATTGTAATAACGAATAAGCACAATGTGCTAATGACAAAAATTATGAGATTTCTCAGCCAGTAATAGCTTTTAAGTGCTGTGGATTTTTCTTCTTCGGCAATTATGCCAATACCTAGGTCATCACTCCATTTAGCCACAGCGTAAACTGCTTTATTTAAATGATTAATATAGCTAACAGTACTGTAAAGCGTTATTTTTTGGTTGTTCTCGAGCATGGCATTGGCAATAGGAGTGAGCGACTCGCTTGCGTTATTTTGAGTGAGTGATGGTTTTTTATGAAATGGTGATACTTTTAGTGACAAGATGGCTTGCTCGTCTTTTTTGATGATGCCTAGAGAATAATAGTCGTCAATATTTTGGGGGTTACTGAGTAAATAGCCGTGACGATTTATGGAAAAAACACTGATCGCTGCACTATTAATATCGTGTAATTGTGAATATTGCTTGCCTGGTGCGATACGCTCACTTAATAATGCAATAGTATCGCCCTTGCTATTAATGATTGGTGCGACAAAAAATGCGCTGGGAGGCACTTTTTGATCTTTAATATTACGTTGCTGAGCCAGAGGAATATCAGATGGAATTGGAGCAATAAATTGCGGTGTTCCTTGTACTGCTCGATCAAATTGCTGCGTAAGATGCTTAAAAATAAGATTTTTGCTGCCAATGTTACTGTCTCGCATAGAAGCAATACTGGTGCCATCAAGTGCGATAATAAAAAAGCCAAAATTACCCAATAGCAGTTTTTGCTGATTGATAAAGTCTCTGAGTGCTTGTAGTGTTGGGTTGTGTAAGTTATGACCGTGATTGTAATGTGCTATTTGAATTTGGGCCAAATGCTGAAATTGAGGATGATTGGCAAGGCGTTGTAAGTTAGCTGTTTTTTGGTTTTTCCAAAACGTTAAGCTTTGCAGTGTTTTGTCGACAGTGAGTGTTAGTATGTGTTCAATATTATTGTGTTGAACTTTTTTTACTTTGCCAATAGTGGCGGCGCCAAGAATTAAAGCTAAAGACACCAATGCCGAGGCAAAAATGAGAGCGGCGGTACTGATTTCATGTTGGTTCGAGTGCGCAGCGTGATGGTTCATAGCGTTATTTTTTATCAAAGACATGTGTAGCTTAGTTGATGAGTCACTATTGAGCTAGCTGAGCAATTACGCTTGGCGCAACATGGATATGCGGGCGGTGAGAGGCAAGGCGCAATGACATTGTTTTGAATAGAGACAAAAAAGCCCGCATAGAGCGGGCTTTTTTTGAGTGGGCTTGAGGGTGAATGCACTACATTATTCGCCTTGGCTTATATAGCGCTCCGCCAGTATACTTAAAGAGTGGTATGTACTGATGGACTATTTAAGCGTTGCAAATACTTGACGAGCAATCTCTAAGGTTTCTTCAATATCAGCATCGGTGTGGGCGGTACTCATAAAGGCGGCTTCGTAAGAGGCTGGAGCTAAGTTTACGCCGCCTTCGAGCATGCCGTGGAAGAATTTATTAAAACGGTCATTATCACAGGCCATCACTTGCGCATAGTTAGAGACCTTTTTCTCACTAGTAAAAAAACCGCCCCACATGCTACCGATATAATTAACGGTGAAAGGAATGCCTGCTTCATCAGCTATCGCTTGCATACCTTCAGCAATTTTTTTGGTTTTTGCAAATAATTGCTCATAAAACCCTTCTTGCTGTACTAGCTGCATCATAGCAAGGCCCGCGGCCATCGATACAGGGTTGCCCGATAAGGTACCGGCTTGGTAAACGGGGCCAAGGGGGGCAATGTAATCCATAATTTCGGCTTTACCGCCAAAGGCACCCACAGGCATGCCGCCACCAATGACTTTACCTAAGCAAGTGAGGTCGGGCGTAATGCCGGTAAAGCCCTGCACGCCCCCGGTACCAAATCTAAAGCCTGTCATGACTTCATCAAAAATAAGGACAGCGCCATATTCGGTACACACCTCGCGTAGGGTTTCTAAAAAGCCTGGCTCTGGCGGTATGCAGTTCATATTACCTGCTACCGGCTCGACAATGATGCACGAAATATCGGTGCCGGCTTCTTCGAAGGCTTGGCGCACTTGCTCTGAATTGTTGTAGCTTAACGTTATAGTGTGGTCAGCAATACTGGCAGGCACACCCGGTGAGCTAGGAACGCCAAAAGTAAGCGCGCCAGACCCAGCCTTAACTAGCAGTGAGTCTGAGTGGCCGTGATAGCAGCCTTCAAACTTCACGATTTTATCGCGCCCAGTAAAGCCGCGCGCTAGTCGAATAGCGCTCATGGTGGCTTCGGTACCGGAGCTCACAAAGCGTACTTTTTCTAGGCTAGGAACAAGCTTAATCACCTCTTCGGCTAGGGTGGTTTCTATTTGTGTCGGTGCGCCAAAGCTAAGGCCGAGCTTGGCTTTTTCGATAACGGCATTTAAGACGTCGGGATGATTGTGGCCTGCAATCATGGGGCCCCAGCTTAATACGTAGTCGATATAGCGCTTGCCATCGGCATCAAATAAATAAGCGCCTTGTGCGCGCTCAATAAAAATAGGGTCGCCACCTACGGCTTTAAAGGCACGTACAGGCGAGTTAACGCCGCCAGGTATAACGGCTTTGGCTTGATCGAATAATTGGCTCATAAATACAGACTTATTATTGGGAGTGGAATGAAAAGTTGCGTGAATAGCAGGCTATTATGTGCTGATCGCTCGACAAAAGTCCCGCGCGCGGTTTTTGACATTGTCGCAAGCAAATAAACTGTGACACACAGCAATTGCTGAGGCACCAGCTTGTATAACACGTCGGCTATTGTCGGGCGTGATACCGCCGATGGCAATAACCGGTACGTTAAGATGGCGCGCTTGGTTTAGCAAAGTGAGTGGCGCCGCCTTGGCATCGGGCTTAGTGGCTGAGTTAAAAAAGCGCCCAAAGGCGACGTAGCTTGCACCGTCGCGTATAGCAGTATTAGCTAGGCTTAGCTGGTCGTGGCAAGTCACGCCAATTGTAGCGTGAGCCCCCAAGCACTGACGGGCTTGTTGTACGCTACCATCGCCTTGGCCTAAGTGTAAGCCGTGGGCTTGGCTCGCTATAGCGAGCTGTAGATCATCGTTAATAATGAGTTTGGCATTATATTGTTCGCATAAGCTTTTTAGGGCGCATGCTTGTGTGAGGCGCAGTGGTTGATTAGTGGATTTGTCGCGGTATTGCAGCCACTGACAGCCGCCTTGTAATGCGGCTTGAGCTTTGGTGAGCATAAGCTCACCGGGCATAAGCGTACTATCGGTAATGGCGTAAAGCATGATTGAGCGGTTCGGCAGTAAAAAGTGAGTTAACTCAATTGAGGTGCTTTTGGCTGAAAACAACTCTTGAGGGGGAGTTAAGGCTATTTAAGCATTATTTTTTGCCCAAAATAAACGATTAGGAATTGGGCTGTCAAAGCCAATACGTCTAGCGTTTGTCGCGGCCTGACTTGTGAATTTTAACCCTTCTTGGGTCGCAGTGGCTATTGAGCTGTCGTGTGCAACATAGGTTGTGATAGCGGCACCAAGGATATCCTCAATGGCGGAAGATTGTGGTTGGCAGCCGTCAGCTTGCCATGGATAAGTCATCAATATGGTGTCTTCATTGTACAAGGTGTAGTCAAATCGACGTACAGATGGCGTGCATTGGTAGGTAAGTAAGTTTTCACAATTGTTGGCGAAAAGGCGATGAATATACTCTTCGCTGACAGGTGCATTAGAGGTTAAAGGTGCCGTATCGGCATCATTACAAATGAGGAGCTTACATTGTGGAATAAGCAGTTCTGCGCAGGCGTTAGGGTAATTGCTCTGAACTTGAGAATCGTTGGACCATAAATGCAATAGTGTGTTTAAGACAACAGGAATATCGGGGTAGTCTTGTAGTATAGAGTGTATAGCCTCAAGGTTAGTCACCGAGCCGGCATAGCCTACATAAATGGCGGCAATAGGCATGTCTTCTAATACTGAGCGGGCCTGCTGAATTAATAGGTTGCTCTCTACTGCGATGATAGTTGGCTGAGTGCTGCTATCGGCGCACAATGCGGTTGCTATGCTTGCGCAGTGGCCGCCAAGGCTGGCGACGACTTCGGCAATAGCCTGAATACCGGCGCGGCCGGCAGGATCTAGCGGCGCAAAGCACAATATGACAGGTGGCGTAGCTTCCATCGTGGTTCCTTCAATTGCTTAGGGGGCTAGGTTTTACAATATTGGTACTTCATTATAAACAGTCATTTAAGGGTATTGCTGCCGTGCAGGGTTCAAGGCTTAATGCTGGCAATAAGCTGTCAGCCCAGTTTAGCTATTACTTAGTGAACTATTACCTAGTGAGCTATTACCATAGTGAACTATGGCTATAAAAGTAACAATTATCAATGACCTAGGCTGAGTGCTTAGCTTAGCTGCTTTGTGTGTCATTGGTAGGGTTTTTTGGGCGTTATCTCATGAATTGCGTGAGTAATAGCGCCAGTGGTAAAGTTTTGCAATCCAGTTAGAATCAATGAATATAATAGTGGTGAATGCCCACTCTAATTTTGAATGACGTACGGAGTAGATTATGTTGATAAGTATTAAGCAAATAACGAATAAAACTGTGAAAGCAGTAGCCGCTAAAGTTGCTGTGGTGAGTGTGTTGTTGGTGGGTGCGTGTATTTTAGTAGGGTGCGCGACAGGGCCCAGAATACACGCTGTGTATGAGCAGGGTATTAATTTTAATGATTATAAAACCTATGCATTTGTCGATGAGCTAGCTCCTAAAGGAGAGCAAGGCTATCGCACTTTAACGAATAAATATTTACATAATGCCATTCGTAAAGAACTCAATAGCCGAGGTTTAACAGAGGCTCAAAATGCTGATTTACTGATTAATTTTAATGTCAGTACCAAAGAGAAGGTCACCTCAACCACATCGCCTACTCCGCTTAGTGGTTACTATAACTTTCGTGGCGGCTACAGCTATGGTATGGGATATGGTACCGAAACACGCGTCAGCCAATACACCGAAGGCACGTTGAATATTGATGTGGTTGACGCCGCGCAAAAGCAATTAATTTGGGAGGGTGTGGCCATCGGTAAGCTTAAAGAGCCTAAAGAAAATCAATTGCGCAATGACATTTTTAGTGTGGTTCAGCAAATTTTTATTCAGTACCCCGTGGCAGGTCCCACGCTTGCGAAACCTGCTTTATAGGGAGCCGTGGCTTGTGATTTTTGACTGGCCTTGTTATAGCTAACAACTGTTGCTGTCGTTTTGTTGTTAAGATTAACGGGCGCAACTTTGAAGAGCGATCGATCAAAAAGCACACGGTTGTCAGTGCGCTTTTTGGTTTATTTTAATAGTGGTAGTTTATTCATCGCGCATGACGGTGCTCGATAAAGGTGCAATTAGGCGACCCTCAACGTGCAACGGCTGATGATGTATTGACTGAATATAACTCGCTGCTGTTGGGGGGCATTGGTTATTAGCGCGATGAAATAAAGCGGTTTGTAGCATGGCTTCGTTTTTATCGCCTAGGGCTCGCGTTAAATCATCACCGACCGTGCAGCCATTAATTTTATTATTTAAGGGGTTGTCAGTGCCATCATCAACCGGCGAAAAACCATCGGTATAATCGCCAAAGCCTTGCGCGTTAACAGTTTCAAAAATAACACTAAAATAGCGCCTGCCGCAGTTACTAATGGCATTAAAGCCATGGGGCTTACCACAGGTTGTGCTGCCGATTTGTATGACCTCTATGCCTAAGCCGCGCAGCCCATTAATAAACCCTTCACTGGCTGAGCAGGTATTGCCCGTAGTGAGTACGTAAACACGGTTTAGGTTAACGCTGGTTAACGGTTGTGGGCTGTTTTTGCCATTGCGGGTATTTTTAATAAAGCGATAGGTTTTAGTGCTGTTATTACGTTTATCGTTGTATTGCAAGACGGTAAAAGCTGCTTGGTCATCGCCTTGGTTGCCGGCAACTAAAAACCCGAGTTGTGCGCCAATGTAGACAAACCCCCCTTGGTTATAACGCAAGTCAATCACTAGGTCGTCAATGGTGTTACTAGCAAAAAAATCAAAGGCCTCTTTGAGCTGGTCTTCTGCGGTGTAAGTATTAAACGTATTAAAGGCGAGGTAGCCAACATCACCCGTCGTCGTTGTAATAATACTGCGGCTGTAGACGGCCGATACTGCAACGTTTTGCGCAGTGAGCGTGGCGGGATAATCATCACCTGCCTGTGTAACAAACATAAATGCGGCTGTGGTGCCTAACGGCGGTGTGTCAGCTACTGTTTTAATCACCTCTGCCTGTGCTGCCGAGGCGCTATCAATTGCAACGCCATCCACATGGCTTAACCACATGCCTCGTTGAATGCCTGCTTGACTGGCAGGGGTGTTGGGCTCAACCCAAGCCACGTATCGCGTGCCATTAACGTACTTCCAGCGAACGCCGTACCCGCCCTGCTCACCGGTGTAGGTGAGTTGGTCACCAATGACCTCATCTTCTGAATAGTGAAAGCGGTCTTTGATATTACCGTTAGCGGTTAACGCTTTAGTTTTAAGCTTGTTAAAGTAGTCGCCAGAATTATCGTAGCTATTAGGGTCTAGGTCGGGCAGCTCTTTGTACCAAAGGTATTTAGCATGGCTCCACGAGCGCAAAAAATGATTTTGGTGCGCTGTACTGCCTTGGCGATCTAAAAAGGCTTGGTGAGTATAAGGGTGCACACCTGTGCGCGGGTTTTCGCAGAAGTGACTGTACAGCCCAAAAGCTTCATAATTACCGGCCACCCAATCAACCTCGGGGGGCGTCGCATGACGATCATACCCACCACAGCCGCTCATCAGCAAAGCTATGACAGCCAGAGTCATTACGATGAGTGTGTTATTCCATAAACAAATCGATAAATGCATCCTTAAAAACCTTAGGGTTAAATGTAAGTGTTGATTGTAACGGAAGGCGCTGCTGAGTGAATATGAACCTACGTGAGATGCAGGCCGCTTCACATGCGTTGGGTCAATAGATAGATTGCGCCAATAATACCCAGTAAATAAGCCCCGACTTAAGGGGCTCACTCATATCGTCATTGCTGATCCATGTCGGTATCTTTGAATAATTACTATTGGACTATAATTTATCGCGCTATAACTTATTGGACTATAACTTATTGGGTTGTGGCGCGGCATTGAGATTCAGAGAGCTTTTTGAGGTCAGCCTTGTTGGCATAGTAAAGGTAGCAGTGATCAGCATGCGTTAATAGCTCAAATCGATAGGGCATGACATGCTCGATCATTAGGCCCTGAGGGGCACCTAATGATGGTGGGGTGTGGTGCCCGAGTATCACGCTCGATGTTTGAGTAAAAGCGTCGCTTGGCAGCTGGATATCTTTTTTTGCCATGCGCACCATAATGCGCACTAATTCGCCACGGACTTTTTCGCCTGATGCTATTAGTACTGCGGGTTGATAGCCGCTTGGTCTAGCGGAGTAAGTACCTGATGGCGCTGCATGAGTCGCCTCAAGCGGCTTAGTACTGCTAGGCGCAGTCGCTGTGCTTGGCGCGCTGCAGCCTATCGTAGTGCCTGCGGCACACCCAAAAATTGCCGCGACTACGGCAAGCATGGCGGTGTTTTTTGACGGTACTTTAATATGCAGCATTAGCGGGTTTCCCAGGGGGCTAAGCGCTGAATGCTATGCGACGGTGGTTGAGACAGTAAAGCTCCTCCCGCTGGCGTGCTAACAGGTGATGATAGCTTATAAGGTTGGGCCGCGTTGTTTAAGTTAGAGCCTTGCCTTGGGCAGCTACCGTTTTCGCGTAGGTATAAAGCAGTTTTTAGCATGCCTTCGTTTTTATCGCCTAGTGCTAAGGTGAGGTCATCCTCGACTGTACAGCCATTAATGCGGTTGCTTAAGGGGTCACCGTTGCTCGTGACGGGTGTAAAGCCATCTTCATATCCCCCAAAGCCTTGCCCGTTGACGATTTCAAAGTCGATACTAAAGTAGCGCGTACCGCAATTGGCTTGGCCCTGAAAGCCATGCGGTTTGCCGCAGGTTGTTGTGCCAATTTGAATCACTTCAACACCAATGCCACGTAAGCCATTCATAAAGCTTTCGCTGGCTGAGCAGGTGTCTTTTGTTGTGAGGACATAAACACGATTCAGGTTCAAAGCGTTGAGTGGGCGTATATTATTAGTGTCTGTTAGGGTGACACTAGTAAAATCATAGCTCTTGGTCTCATCGTCGCGTTTGTCATTGTATTGCAATCTACCAAACTCTTCATTTTTGGTTTGGCTGTCGCCTGCGACTAAATAAGCGAGCTGCGAGCTAATAAAAAGGTAGCCGCCGCCGTTGTAGCGCAGGTCTACAACGAGGTCATCGACATTTTGTGTATTTAAAAAGTCGAAGGCTTCTTTTAGCTGATCTTCGGCTGAAAAGATATTAAAAGTATGAAACGAAAGGTAGCCAACCTTACCAGAGCTTGTCTCGATGACCGAGCGGTTATAAACAGCTGATATATCAATGTCTTCGGGCTTAATTTGCTTGTTGGTTGTAACGCCGTTAAGGTCTTTTAATGTGAAGGTATAAGTTTTACCGAGCACAGGCGAAAACAAGGCCTCGTTCACCTCGGAGGTCTGTGCTTCGGTGATGTTTTCAACTTTAATCGTGTTGATGTGCGTGAGCTCCATGCCGCGCGTAACACCTGCGGCGACAGCGGGGGAGTTGGGTTCAATGTAGGTGACATAAATATAATTGCGTTTGAGCTCCTCGTTGGCATCAATTTTCCAATTAATACCATGGCTACCACGCTGACCGGTTTCTGATAGCTTGTCACCAACGAGTTCATCTTGGGCAAAGTGAAAGCGGTCTTTAGGCCTGTTGCCGGGCGTTTTTTCATTGGTTTTTAAAAGCTTAAAATAAGCGCTGGTTTCGGTGTAGTCGTTAGGGTCGAGATCGGGTAATTCTTCGTACCAAAAATAATTTTGGTGGCTCCACGAGCGCAAAAAATGGTTCTCTAGTGCTATCGAGCCTTGCTTGTCGGGATACTTTTCTTGCGTGATCGGGTTGGTACCTGTGCGTGGGTTTTGACAAAGGTTGGCGTAATAAGCTTGAGGCTGGTACACGCCTTTAGACCATGCACTATCGGATGATGACGAACCGGTACTTCCCGAGCCAGAAGGATTTTGCGGTGTGGGTGTGCTGGGGTTGGTTGCGCCGCCGCCTGGGCTCGTTATGTCGCCGCCAAAGCTTTTATCTGAACCGCCGCCGCTGCTACAGGCCTGTAAAAGCGTGCTGAGTGCTGTTATGGCAAGTCCTGCGCCCAGTCTTTTATAGGTATTTAGAATTATCATCTTTATTAGCACTTATATATTTAGTATTAGGTGATTTTAAAGGCCTTTGTTAAGGCATTGCAAGCGGCCTTTACAGCTGGGCCAGCATAATCTGGCGCCGCTTGCACCAAGTACAAAGGTATTGAGCGTATACCGCCGGCTTGCAAATTAAGTTGCACTAGCGAGTTATCGGCCAGTTGTTCGATAATTAAATGCTCGGGCAAAAAAGAAAACCCTAAACCGGCCTGCACGGCGTTAGTGCTGGTGGCAAAGTGGCTAAAAGTCCAGCGCTGCTCAGCCCCGAGCCAACCCACATTTTGCTCGCGCTTTGTGCCGCTATCGCTAATCACAATTTGGCGCTCACCTTTAAGGGCAGTTTCGCTGAGAGGGCCTTTGGCGCTGAGTTGGGCCAGTGTGTGGTTGGCAGCGGCAACAGGAATCATTTTGACGGTGGTTAACTCATCGCCAATAAATCCTGGCGGTACTCTTGCCATGATGCCCATTTGTACCTGCCCTGTAAGTAGTGCTTCATCGGTTCCTGATAAGGTTGCTTCGATAACTTTAACGCGCGTGCGAGGACACTCGTGTGAAAAGGCCCGTAAGCCTTGTAATAATGGGGCGCGAGGCGTGAGAGCATCGGCAACAATGGCAATATGGCTTTCTATGCCTTGCGCTAAATCCTTAGCCAGTACCTCCATGCAGTGTGCTTGTTTTAAAAGGGCGTCAGCATGGCGGTATAAAGTGTGGCCAGCGGGCGTGAGTGAGGCTTTACGACCTTGCTGTTCAAAAACGGGAGTAGGCAGTTGCTCGGCCATTTGCGTCATGGCATAGCTAATCCCCGATTGGCTTTTATTCATAACCTGTGCTGCCGAGGCAAAACTGCCTTCATCAACGATGGTTTTAAAAATGTGCCACTGCTCTAAGGTGATTTTCATGAAAGTGCTCTTTATGCCGGGTGGAGTCTTCGCGTTTTTACGTGCCTAATAATCAGTATTTGGCGCAGTTGTCAGGGCCATAATATCGTATCCATCATAATGCGAGTGCGTTGTAACTCTGGGGTGGTATGATGGGTATTATTGATCTACAGCGATATGCAGTAAAAGGCGCTATGATGTTAAATGTCTGTATCGTATATACCAATGATGTCAATATATCTATCTTTTGGCTTGTTTGATCACATAAATAAGGAAAAATTGAGAGTTTCTGCTAATTTAGGGTATGTAATTTATTTTAAGATCAGGTAGTATCGCGGTGTGGAGTTTGAGGTTGTTTGCGACTCTTTTAGGTACTCGTCTTTTGTGAGTGTTAGTGCGCGTTTCGTGCCCCGTATATTCTTTTTGAATGTTCTTAGTTAATGCAGGTATGAGTTTTCACTCAATACGCCTTCCCGTAATGCTGTATGGCTATCGATCGTATAAACGTAATAAAGACGATCAGCAGCCACATTGATCTTGGGTAGCGTTGATAGGTTTTGGTTTGTTTAAATTTTGAATGACTCTTGTCCTTTTGTGATGAAATATTTAATCGCGGCAGTGCGTTTGGTATGTGTGGCTCACTGGCCATCCGTCATAAAATAATATTGTTAAGCTTTCGTATATGGCTTAACGCGAGCCTTATCTCTTTTATATTGCGCCCCACGGGCGTGTTCACTTTGTTGTTTGTGAAGGTTGAATGATGCAATCTGTTGTAAAAAAATGGTTTAAAGATAAGAACTTTGGCTTTATTGAAAACGGCGCCGGCCCCGATATTCTTGTGCGCAAGCCAGATCTTGTTAACTGTGCTTTTTTGCGCGTAGGGGCTACGGTAGAGTTTGAGTGCCACCCTGATAAAAAAGGCCTAGTTGCAAAACAGGTTAAATTAAAGCGCGAGCAGCAAAATGATCGTCAAGGTGGGCAAGGTGGTTATGGCGGTAATCGTTCAAGTGGCGGCCATTACTTCGGTGTTATGACTTAATTACTTGCCTGTGTTATTGAGTCGAGTTAGTTTTTATGGCGGCATAATGGCATCTGTTATTTATGCTAACAGTTAGCTAATGTTAACTGTCATTGAGTGTTTGCGTTGGGCGTTAATAGCTCGTTGTTTGCCAGTAATACAACTTTAAACTGCTTATTGTTGCACAGTGTTTTCTGGTATTTAAATATCGATAGTGCTTTCTTTTCTATTGCGATAAAGCTGTTAACAACAAACAGTGCACAGCCATTTTTGGCTAGCAATTGACTGGCATTGCGTAAAAATTTATCGGTTAAATCACCGCTCACCTCAAACCCCTGGTGAAAAGGTGGGTTGCATAAAATAATATCAAAGGTGTCGGTGATACCCTTGCCTGCATCGGCTGCGATAACATTTATGTTGATATTGTTTTGCGCGGCGCCAGCCCTAATAGCGCTGAGTGCAGCAGCGTTATTGTCGGTGGCGGTGATATGTTGAAGGCCCCATTGATGCGCTGTCATGGCCAGTAAACCATAGCCGCAACCTAAATCCAGTGTGCGAGCTTGTGTGTGAATGCATGCATGTTGAGATAAAAATACCTGAGCGCTTTCTAGTAGTAATTGGCTGCCGTCGTCTATTTTTTCGTACCCAAAAACGCCTGGTTTACTCACCAGTTGCTTGCCTGCGTATTCACCAATAGTGCGCAATTGCGTGTAGTGGCTGCTATCGAGCAGTTCGGTGTGTGCGGCGGCTTTAGGATGGCTTAGGCTGCAAATATGAGAGTCTTTTTGTTTTTTTAGTTTGCTGCTGTGATTAAATAAAGTAGCCGCTTTTTGCGCATAGGTTTTTATGCCTTCATTTTTATAACCGGCAAGATGTAGCTGACCATGGAGACTTAGCGTGTTAACAGCTTGGTTGATCGCGTGGTGAGTAACGGCTTTTTCTTTACTGATACGCATGAAAACAGCATCGGTAGCGACTGGACATGCAGCAGTAAAATCAACATCATTAAAAACACTTTTTAGCCCTAGCGTCTGTGCTTGTTGGTAGATATCAAAGCGGTTAGTCAAGACAGTAAGATTGTGCATATAGGGAGTGAGTGCGCCGAGTGCGCTGTAGCTATTTTCATCGGCAAACCACAGTGTGTTGGCCTCGGCAGGCGTCATTTGTAATTGCTGCAATAGCTGGCTAATAGCGATGTCTTGCATGGTGCTCTCTAAAGTAAAATGGGCTTTAAGTAGGCGGGATTTAACGACTTGGTGTTAGTTGGGCCAGTATTAAGGGGCCGGTTGATAGGTGCAGACCTGAAAGCGCTAAAAGCCGTTGACTTCTTCGGCGGTGAGGGTGCGGTATTCGCAGGGAGCCAGATTATCATCGAGTGTAATATCTGCGATGCGGACGCGATGCAGCTCGACGACTTTATTGCCCACAGCAGCAAACATGCGCTTTACCTGATGGTATCGGCCTTCAGTAATTTCGAGTTCGGCGCAGTGGCTGCCGGTAATGATCAGTTTAGCCGGTTTGGTGGGTTTGCTGTCGCCACGGAGCTCTAGGCCCTGTTCAAATAAGGCCACACTATCACTGGCAATAGGATTGGCGGTTGTTACGAGGTAGCGCTTGCCTAGTTTTTTGTTGGGTGAGGTAACGGTATGATTCCAGAGGCCATCGCTGGTTATCAGTACCAAGCCGGTTGTATCTATATCGAGCCGGCCTGCAACTTGTAGTTGGCCTTGTAGGTTGGGGTGAAAGTCGCGCTCGTTGAGTAAATCAAATACGGTTGGGTGGTCGGCGTCAGTATTGGCGCACACGTAGCCCTTGGGTTTATGTAGCATTAAATACAGTGGCTTTGCGGTAAATAGTGCGGTGCTGTTCAAGGTGACGCCGCCATTTTGCTGAGCATCACTGAGTTGAGTGGCTGTGCGCTTGCACTGGATGCCATCTATTTGCACATTGCCGCGTCTCACTTCTAGGGTGGCTTGTTTACGCGAAAGGCCACTACTAGCGGCCACAAACTTATCTAGCCTCAAAAGCTAATACCTTTTTGTTATTCGTTATAACGAGGGGTTGCATATTAAAGGGGCGCGGTGTGTTGCGCAGCCCCTTTAGTGTAGGGTGTGGGGTGTGTTTAGCCGAGTGCCTTTTCACCGGCATCGACAGTTTGGTAAATGAGTGTATTGATGGTCATCGGGCCTACGCCGCCAGGCACGGGCGTGTAAGCGGCTACGCGCTCGGTCAATGGCGCCAGCTCAATATCGCCAACGCCGCCAGGGTGGTAGCCGGCATCAACAACAACCGCACCGTCTTTAATCCATTCGGCTTTAATAAATTCAGGTTTGCCTACGGCGCCTACGATAATATCGGCCTGCTTAATATGGGCTTCTAGGTTTTGTGTGCGTGAATGGCAAATGGTAACGGTAGCATTGGCGTTCAATAGCATAAGGGCCATTGGTTTGCCCAAAATAGGGCTGCGACCTACAACAACAGCATGCTTGCCCGCAAGTGGAATATCAAAACCTTCGAGTAGGCGCATAATGCCTTTGGGTGTTGCAGAGCCATAAGCCTCTTCTCCCATACTCATGCGGCCAAAGCCTAAGCAGGTAACGCCGTCGACATCTTTTTTGAGGCTGATGGCATCAAAACAAGCGCGCTCGTCAATTTGCGCAGGTACTGGGTGTTGCAGCAAAATGCCGTGTACATCAGCGTTGTTATTTAACTCATCAATTTTAGCGAGTAGCTCTTCGGTGGTCGTGGTGTCAGGCATTTCAACACGAATAGAGCCCATGCCAATACGCTCGCACGCATTCCCTTTCATTTTTACATACGTCGCAGAGGCGGGATCATCGCCCACTAAAATCGTGGCTAATATAGGTGTACTGCCGCCTTTTTCTTTGAGCGCCTGTACGCGCTGGCTGAGTTCGAGTTCGGTTTTTTTTGCGAGGGCTTTGCCGTCTAATACAAGCGCTGTCATTACAAGGTCCTTGAGTCTAAAAGTGAAATTGAATATACGGGCTATTGTCACACATGCGCTGCCCTTCGCCAATCTATAGGGCCTTATCCAGTGCAATACAAAGCGTTCAATCAATGATCCGTTGAGGTGGCGCATAAATAATTATTAAAAAAATGAAAAATATCGTTGACGAGTATGAGGTGCATGAGTATGATGCGCACCTCTTTGAGACGAAGCACATTTAAAGCTTGTTTCAAATGTCGGAGTGTAGCGCAGCCTGGTAGCGCGTCTGCTTTGGGAGCAGAATGTCGGGGGTTCGAATCCCTCCACTCCGACCATCTTTTTCACCTGCCTTAGTGCTTGTACTTGTTTAGCTTGTATATGTAATAAGCGCCCGTAGCTCAGCCGGATAGAGCAACGGCCTTCTAAGCCGTGGGTCGCAGGTTCGAATCCTGCCGGGCGCGCCATATGCCGCCAGCAGAACAGTGGTGACTGTAGCTCAGTTGGTAGAGCCCTGGATTGTGATTCCGGTGGTCGCGGGTTCGAGCCCCGTCAGTCACCCCAATTTTTCTTATATCATCTAATTACTTTTAAAAATATAAAAGCAGCTATTACAGCGGCTGTTTTTTTGCGTCCATATTTTGACTGCACCTTACAATAAAAAAAAGCCCGCTATGTCTAGCGGGCTTTTTTTTGGGGCTGTAAATTTTTGACTGGTTAATTTGAGCGTGTAGTCGCTTATTTTGTAAGGTTAGAGAGGTGCGCCGCTTTTAATGGGCGTTATCCGGTGGCGGAAACATTGCGAAGTCATGGTAGGCAAAAACTCCGACGGTTATCAGGAGCAGCAAGGTACCGGTATACAGCATTTTCCCTGCATGCGAGGCCTTGCCCCAATGTAGCGCGCAGTATATGTGCGCCGGTATAACCGCCAGTATAGCGATACCAAAAATATAGCTTTTGTTGCCCAGTGCGGTGAGCAAGCTAAATAGCCAACCAATAAAAAACAAACTAGCGCCAATAGCGCCCAAAATAATGACAATAACTAAAACTTCACTGCTCATAAATATCACTTATTCGTTGAAAAGGTGTGGTGTGTTTTGGCGTGTGTATTATTGTGCGTATTGTCGCATGGTTAGCTCACCATTTTTATGAATCAGCTCAACATCTTTGAGTGCGCTCATGCCAAGTAATACTTCATCGCCTTGCATACCCATCGTAATGCTTGCGCGAACATTGTTAAATTGAATGTCGCCAAGGCTGAGTGTTGCGAGGGTAGTTGCGTAGGTGGTTGTGGTGCCGTTAGCGGTGTAGGCGGTACCTTGATAGCCGCGCTTAAGGCCAAGTTTTTCCGCAAGATTTGCACCGATCGAGACATTCGTTGCGCCGGTATCGACTAAAAAAGTGACTGACTTACCATTGATCAACCCATTAGCGACATAATGGTGCTGACTGTTACGGCGCAAAATAACCTCGGTTACTCCATTTTGGGTTTGGCTATCTGGGTTTTGGTTGGGGTTAGTTTTTCGGCTAATCAGTTGATTAAACAGCATGATTAAGCCCGCCAGTACTAGCACCCAGCTTAAATGGAGAAATATTTTGCCAATAGAATGACTGTTCACGGTACCGCCTTTGAGAATTTAAGGGTGATTATAAATCAAACGACTGTACTTGCTGCTTGATTTTTGCCTATTAGGGCGCATTAAATGGTGCATCTAACTCGTGCAACTTAGCCCGTGTAACTAAACTAGTGCAAAACTCTTGGAGACCCTTGTGGACTTACCGACCGATATAGCTGGCGATGCTGGCAGTGTAAATAGTATTGATATTACCTATGAAAACGCCAAGCCATACTTAATTGATGAGTCTGCGGTGCGCCCTGTGCTAGTGAGTTTTTGGGCTAGCTGGGACGAGCCAAGTCAGTTAATGCTGCCCATTTTAGAGCGTTTAGCTGTCGAGTATGATGGCGCTTTTTTATTGGCTAAAGTGAACGTCGAGCAGTTACAGCAGCTGGCCGAGCAATTTGGCGTGCAAAGTTTACCAACGATTATGGTGATGAACCAAGGGCAGCCTGTTGATGGTTTACAAGGCCCGCAAACCGAGCAAGCCATTACCGAGCTACTCAACAAGTGCTTACCGGCGCCCTGGCTGGCGGTAGTGGAGCAAGGGCTCGCGAATATAGAAGCCGAAAACTTTGCCGAAGGTATTGCTCAGCTACGCAGCGCCCATACCGATTCTAATCAAGATATACAAGTGACTTTTGCCTTGATTGGTGGCCTTATTAAGGCGCGCCGCCTAGAAGACGCTAGCGCATTATTGGCGGGTGTAAAAATGGTGGATCAAGGGCAAGAATATCATCATTTAACCGCACAGTTGGAGCTGGCACAAAATGCCGCTAAAGCCCCCGAAATTGAAGAGCTTGAAGCCAAGTATCAGGCCAGCCCCAACGATTTAGATGTTGTACAGGCACTGGCTGCGCAATATTCCCAGCACCATCATTACAAAGAAGCATTAGAGCTTTTATGGACTGTGCTCAATAAAGATTTAAACGCGAAAGAGGGTGAAATTAAGCGTATTTACATGGATGTGCTTTCGGTGGTGGGTAAAGGTGACCCACTGGCGATTACTTATTTGCAAAAGCTTTACGCAAAATTGTACTAACTGTTGTTAAGGGCTGGTGGCTGACAAGGCCACTGCCCCTTATTCGTATTGAGCCGCTATTGCGCCAATGGCTTACATTGGCGGTGATCTGCTCCCATTGACGCGCTGTTCTATCTATTGTCTTATCTGTTAAAGTTTTACCTGTTCCAAGTTTTACCTGCTCCAAGTTGTATTTGCAAAAAAGCTGTATTTGCAAAAAAATGTATTTGCAAAAAATTGCCTTTTGTTAAGTTTGCCAACCCACTTCGGCGCATTGTTGTGGCCGACCTTATTAATATTAATGAAGTAGAGGATGCGCATGCAGCCCCAAGCTAAACCATTAAACCCTAATTTTTCTTCTGGCCCTTGTAGTCGTCATCCCGGTTACGATATTGCCCATTTAGATCTAAGCACAATTGGCCGCTCGCATCGCTCGAGTGTGGGTAAAGCGGCGCTCAGTAAAGCGTGTCGTCAAACCGCTGAGCTTTTAGGTTTACCAGAAGGTTACCGCGTTGGCATTGTGCCGGGCTCTGATACGGGTGCTGTAGAAATGGCCATGTGGTCACTGCTAGGCCAGCGGCCTGTCGATGTATGCGGTTGGGAGTCTTTTGGGTTGGGCTGGGTGACGGATATTATTAAGCAGCTAAAGCTTGAAAGCACCCGTATCTTTAAAGCCGATTATGGCGAGCTGCCTCAACTAAGTGAGGTTGATTTTAAGCATGATGTTGTATTTACCTGGAACGGTACTACCTCGGGTGTCAAAGTTCAAAATGGTGATTGGATTGCTGATGACCGTGAAGGCTTAACGATTTGCGATGCAACATCCGCTGTTTTTGCAATGGAAATGCCTTGGGAAAAGCTTGATGTTGTGACCTACTCTTGGCAAAAAGTGCTAGGCAGCGAAGGCGGTCATGGCATGCTTATTTTAAGCCCGCGCGCGGTGGCACGATTGGAGTCGTACACCCCAGCTTGGCCGATGCCTAAACTCTTTCGTATGACGAAAGGTGGTAAATTAATTGAGGGTATTTTTAAGGGTGAAACTATTAATACACCCTCGATGTTAGCCGTTGCTGATTACCTTGAGGCGTTAGCGTGGGTGGAATCTATTGGCGGTGTTAGCCAAACAATCGCGCGCTGCAATGAAAATTATAAGGCCGTTGCCGCCTTTGTTGATGCAACACCGTGGATCGACTTTTTAGCCAAAGACCCAGCAACCCACTCCACTACCAGCGTATGTTTAACGCTTGATGCAAGCCCTGAGCAGGTTAAGCAAATTGTTAAATTGTTGGATGCCGAAGGTGTGGCTTATGATATTGGCGGCTACCGCGATGCGCCACCGAGTATTCGCATTTGGTGCGGTGCAACGGTAGAGACCAGTGATGTGGCTTTATTAATGCCCTGGATTGAATGGGCCTATAAAAAAATTGTAGGCTGATGTGATGATCAAAATACCGCAATAATTTGCGGTATTTTTTTGTCTTTTTATCGGTGTCTTTATTAACGTTTTATAGCTGTTTTTATTGATCTTGTTAATGGATAGCTGTCCAGTCAAGCTGAAAAAATTCACCTGATAGGATACTGATGATTATTTTCTTGTAATTTAAGCGCCCATAGATGGCTTGAGCGGCCTAGGTCATCATTCATGAGAGCCCAATTTCGGTACCTCTGAAGAGTGACGTTAATTGAGCTATTGATTCAATTGTTAGCAATATTCAAAATCATGGTATAAAAAGGCCCCTACCCAAAAGGTAGAGGCAAATCAAAAAAACACTATTACCCGCTCAACTGCAGCTGTTAACCGGGTAAGTTTTATACTGCACAAGTTTTGCCAATAATAAAAAGGCAATAAAAATCAAAGTTTTACGTTAATTGGCGTTATGGTATTTTTTTGTTTTGTAAAATAATCCGACAGCCGTTGTCATGCATCAAAAGCGCTAGCCAGCGCAAAACATTCACTGCCAGTCGTTTGACCCGATGTATCGGTTTGCGTTTGGCTCGTTTACGAACTCATCGCGCGTGCCCGCTAGCAATAGCCAAGGTGCGTACATTGGAGGCAGCATGTTTCAGGTTAAAACGTACAATAAAATTTCAGTAAAAGGTTTGAGTTTGTTGGGTCAGGGCCCTTACCGAGTGGGACCAGAACTGGCGCAACCCGATGCGTATATTTTGCGTAGCCATAAATTGCATGATGAGGCTATTCCGGCAAGTTTGTTGGCGGTTGCGCGAGCGGGGGCCGGTACGAATAATTTGCCCGTTGAGCGCTATACCGAGCAAGGTATTGTAGTTTTTAATACGCCAGGGGCTAATGCTAATGCGGTAAAAGAGTTGGTGCTGGCGGGCTTGTCGTTAGCGGCGCGTGATATTTTAGGCGGGCGTGATTTTGCGAATAGTCAAACTCACATTACCAGTGCTGCGCAAATGGCCCAGTTAATGGAAGCCGAAAAAAAACGCTTTGCCGGTAGTGAGCTAACTGGCAAAACATTGGGCATTGTGGGGTTGGGCGCAATTGGCTCGATGGTCGCCGATATGGCGCTGGCGCTGGGCATGAAAGTAGCGGGCTTTGACCCTGCGCTATCGGTCGAGGCCGCATGGCGCTTACCAGCACAGGTAGAGCGCAAAGAAAACCTCGCCAGTTTATTAGCGGTGAGTGACTATGTCACATTACATGTCCCCGCAATAGCGCCCACCCAGCACTTGATCAATAGCGATAGCTTAGGTGCAGCCAAGCCGGGTTTGGTTTTGCTCAATTTTGCGCGAGAGGCCATTGTGGATACGGCAGCAGTTTTAGCCGCACTCGATACCGGTAAGTTGCGCAAATATGTGTGTGACTTTCCCGAGCCATCAGTACTTAACCGTAGTGATGTGATTGCGTTGCCGCATATTGGCGCTAGCACTGCTGAAGCCGAAGAAAATTGCGCCATTATGGCAGCAAGCCAACTGCGCGATTTTTTAGAAAACGGCAATATTCTAAATTCGGTCAACTTTCCAGCAACTAATATGGGCACTGCCGCCGGCCATCGCATGACTTTTAGTAACCGCAATGTATCGGGTGTATTGGGTAATGTGTTATCAGTATTTAAAGCCTTTGAAGTCAACGTGGTGGATATGGTCAACAAAAGCCGCGGTGACTTAGCCTATAACATTATTGATGTGGCGACGCAGCCGAGCGCGCAATTGGCCGAGGCCATTAAAGCGGTTGAGTATGTAGTGAATGTGCGCATTATACCGCCAGCGCTGTAATACGGCTCAAGTACGCAAGTGCTGTTAAGCGGTAGTCTTAGGCGCCGCTTTTTTTATGCCTGTAACATTACTGTGCAAAAATAGAATATTAAGTGTGATAAACGTCGACTACTAGCAGCTTTTTATGCTTTTTTTTAGTACAGTAGCAATAGCTTAAAGTCTTAAAAACTATTTAGTGTTAAGTGTTTAATATCATGGCTACTCGCTCTAACAAATAACGTATAAAGTATTGCGTAGCGCACTGTGCAAAAATATCCAACCCCCCCCTTATATCAGGTATGAAAATGTACAACAAACTTACGAATGGAATGCGATTAGTGGGAGCGGTTAAGCCCGCACTACTTTTTAGTTCGGCATTAATCCTGTCGGCCTGTGTGTCGGACGATAAAGGCGAACAGCCTCAAGTGTCGTCATCTTCGGTGGTGAGCTCTACGGCGACGAGTAGCAGTGCCGCGATAAGCTCTATGCCCGTGTCGAGCACGGCAGACTCTAGCGCACCCAGCAGCGTGCCGCCAGCAAGCTCTAGTGTTGTGAGTAGTTCAAGCGTTGCTAGCAGCTCAAGTGTTGCCGTAAGCTCTAGCTCGGTTATGCAAAGCTCTTCAATCAGTTCTTCAGTAAGTTCAGAAGCCTCTTCGCAAATGAGCAGCTCTGTGCCATCAAATGAGCTAGGCGCTATTATTCCGCGTACATCGTGCCCTAAAGGTCCGGTAGCACTTGAGGTGCCCGGCGGCGCTTGGCCTCCGGCCTATGCCCACGCAACTAACCACGACAATGATGTGGTCCCCGATTTTAAAGAATATATGAAAGAGCAGCCTCGCTTTGAAACCGCTGAGGTATCTATGGCTTGGGCGCTACACGAGCCTTTCCAAGCAGAAGGTAATCCGGAGGGCTTGTATCCGTTAGTGGTTTATTTACACGGTGGCTCTGAGGCCATGGATACCCCTTTTATGGATAACCGTCATGCTAAATCATTTTTTGCTTCTTCCCAGTCATTGTTAACACCAGAAAATCGTGAGAACAAACCGGCTTATATCTTTGCGCCTTTTTGTGATGCTAAGGCGCCTAGTGGTAAAAAATGCGCGTTTGGTAGTGCCGAGTGGGCTTCAAATGGTTACGGTGCTTTTGCTGCTGAGCTTAACGGTAAGGGCTCACCTTATGGTGCAGCCGTCGAAGCTGTTATTGAACGCTTAATTGCTACTAAGCAAGTTGATCCTGCGCGTATTTATGTTACAGGCCCATCTATGGGTGGTGGTGGCAGCTGGGATATTGCCGGTCGCCGTCCAGATCTCATTGCCGCGGCTATTCCGTTGGCCGGCCATCCTTTAAGCGATACATCACTACAAACATTGGCCGACTATAAAGTGCCTGTTTGGTCTCATCACGGTAAAGAAGATGCAACCAATAGCTACAGTGTAGCTAAAGCTGCAATAGCCTCGCTCGCGAATAAAGGCGGCTGCGCATGGCAAACAACCTATATCCCTTCGCAAAACTTAGCAGACGATGACCCTGCCGATAGCAACCCCAGTGATGCTATTCACAATATTTGGGCCCGTGCTTATACCAACCCAGAGCTATGGGATTGGGTTTTTGCACAGCGTCAGCCGCGATCAGGTGATGTGATCGAAGAGTCGTCTTCTAGTCAGGGTGCAAGCTCAAGCGTAGGGGTAAGCTCGAGTGCTGCTTCGAGTACCGGCACCGTTGGCAACCCCGATGCTGTTTTATTCCAAGATGATTTTGAAGGCGATAGCATTGGTAGTTTGCCTAAAAATTGGAGCTTTTATCATCGCTACAGTCAGCAAAACCCCAACACCAATGATGTCTCGGTTGTGGCAGGTAATGGCGGCAAAGCGGTTATGGTGAAAGATATTGGCGGTCAAGCGCCCAGCTTTATTGCTTATGAACCCGCTAACCCTGAGTCTATTACCCAGCTTTATATTCGCGCTATGGTTAAGCCTTCGCGTGCGCTAGGCAATGATAGTGGTATTAACCACTCACATTTTATAGCAACTCAAAAAACACCTTATAGCTCTAACGATGCTGAGTTCCGCTTTGGTGAAGTGAAAAAAGGTTTGGGTATTGGTACCAGTCAACCAGACGATTTAGCGCCTTCTGGTCAAGCCACTGCCAATCATAGTGCAACGTTGATTCCTGCCGATAAGTGGAGCTGTATCGAGGTTGGCATTCACACCGAAGGCGACGATAAAGTCACCGCTTGGATGAATGATGAATTGCTTATCGAGATCGGTGGCGATACTCCTTGGCAAAATGGTGCAGGCAGCGAGTTTATGCAGGGCGCCTTTAATTTGGTGTTATTAGGCTGGCACGGCTTTAGCGCCTCGACAAGCCATATGATGTTTGATGATATTGTCATCTCAACCGAGCGCATTGGTTGTGGCGGCGGTACAGCACCGGCGAGCTCTAGCGGTATGGCCTCAAGCTCAAGCGAAGGTTCGGCGTCGCCTTTCCCTGCTGATGATGGCACTGTTTTAGATGCAAACAACCACTATGACGCGCCTAAAGCCGCGGTGGCTCCTGTGATTGACGGCGACGTTGATGGCGTTTGGGCTAGCGCAACGTGGATGGCCATGGATGTTGCATGGAAATTTGAAGGCTTAAGCGAGCCCAGCAGCGATGCTGACTTTAACGGTAAGTACAAAGCATTATGGGATGAAGACTACCTGTATTTATTGTTCGATATTACCGATGACATTATCAACACATCTGGTCAATATTATCAGCAAGATACCGTTGAGCTCTTTATTGATGAAGACCAAAGTGGTGGTCCCCACAATCAAAGCTATAACGCTTTTGCTTATCATATTAGTCATAACTTAGTGGTTGAAGATAATGGCGGTAGTAATTATAAAACCCATATCACGGCGGCAATCAATACCGAAGGCACTCGTCATATGTGGGAGGTTCGTGTAAAAATATTTGCCGATCACAATGGTTATGTAGCAAGCGAAGAGGTAGCCGCTCGCGTTAAATTGACCGCCGGTAAAGTGATGGGCTTTTCACCGAGCTACATTGATAACGACGGCAATGGCGGTCGCGAGCATTTTATGAGCTCGGTCGATACGCCAGGGCATCAGAATAACCAAGGTTATTTAAATGCCGATGTCTTTGGCTCGATCATGCTGGTGGACTAAGCGCTACACTCAAACGCGCGCTACACTTAAACGCAAGCCATCGCGTTAACCCCAAAACCCAGCTACGGCTGGGTTTTTTTGTATTTAGGGTGTTGCTATTGAGCAATAATCTTTCAAATTTGCTACTATTCTCGTCGTTTTTACATTATATTGGCTTTGCGTTAGTTATTTATTGCTTAAAGGCTTATCGCAGGCTGTGCCACTACCGAGGTTCTCATGCCAACATATCGCTCTAAAACATCCACTGCTGGCCGTAATATGGCTGGTGCCCGCGCCCTTTGGCGTGCCACAGGCATGAAAGACGACGATTTTCAAAAGCCGATTATTGCCGTGGTTAACTCTTTTACTCAGTTTGTGCCTGGCCATGTGCATCTTAAAGACATGGGCCAGTTGGTGGCCCGCGAAATTGAAGCCGCCGGCGGTGTGGCCAAAGAATTTAACACTATCGCCGTAGATGACGGCATTGCCATGGGCCACGACGGTATGCTGTATAGTTTGCCAAGCCGCGATATTATTGCCGATAGCGTAGAGTATATGGTCAATGCCCATTGCGCCGATGCCATGGTGTGCATTTCTAACTGTGACAAAATTACCCCGGGTATGTTGATGGCGGCTATGCGCTTAAATATTCCTGTTGTGTTTGTATCCGGCGGGCCAATGGAAGCTGGTAAAACCAAGCTCAGTGATAAAAAGCTCGATTTGGTCGATGCTATGGTCATCGCCGTAGATGATAGCGCCAGTGATGAAAAAGTCGCCGAATACGAGCGCAGCGCTTGCCCAACCTGCGGCAGCTGCTCGGGTATGTTTACCGCTAATTCAATGAATTGTTTAACCGAAGCTATGGGCTTAAGTTTGCCCGGCAATGGCAGTATGCTCGCCACCCATGCCGACCGCGAGCAATTATTTAAGCGCGCAGGCCACTTAATTGTCGATATTACCAAGCGTTATTACGAAAACGACGAACACAGCGTATTACCTCGTAATGTGGGTAGCTTTGAGGCGTACGAAAACGCAATCGCCCTCGATATTGCTATGGGTGGTTCAACCAATACGATTTTGCATTTGTTGGCGATTGCCCAAGAGGCCGAGATCGACTTTACTCTTAAAGACATTAACCGCATGAGCCACAAGGTGCCGCAGCTCAGCAAAGTGGCCCCCAACTCGCCCGATTACCATATGGAAGATGTTCACCGCGCCGGTGGTGTTATGGGTATTTTGGGCGAGCTAGATCGCGCGGGTTTAATTCATAACCAATGCCCAACTATTCACAGCCCCACCATGAAAGACGCGCTCGATAAGTGGGATATTATGCGCAGCCCATCACCCGAGGTGATGAATTTTTATAAAGCAGGCCCAGCCGGTATTCCCACGCAAACGGCGTTTAGCCAAAGCACTCGCTGGCCCACACTCGATGCTGATCGCGCTAACGGGTGTATTCACAGTTATGAGCATGCCTTTAGCACCGAAGGTGGCCTAGCCGTATTGTATGGCAATATTGCCTTAGATGGCTGTGTGGTAAAAACCGCGGGTGTGGATGAGAGTATTCATGTGTTTGAAGGTACGGCACACGTTACCGAAAGCCAAGACGAGGCCGTGGCCAATGTGCTCGATGGCAAAGTGAAAGCCGGCGATGTGGTCATTGTGCGCTACGAAGGCCCCAAAGGTGGCCCGGGTATGCAAGAGATGCTTTACCCTACGTCTTATATTAAATCGAAAGGTTTGGGTAAGGTGTGTGCGCTATTAACTGATGGTCGCTTTAGTGGCGGTACCAGTGGTTTATCGATTGGCCATGCCTCACCCGAGGCTGCAGCTGGTGGTGCCATTGGTTTGGTGCAAAATGGCGATAAAATAAAAATTGACATTCCTAATCGCACCATTAACGTGTTACTTAGCGATGACGAGCTTGCTGCGCGCCGTGTAGAGCAAGACAAAAAAGGCTGGAAACCCGCCCAACCCCGCCCACGCAAAGTAAGCGCCGCGCTTAAAGCCTACGCCTATTTTGCCACCAGCGCCGATAAAGGCGCGGTTAGGGATTTATCTAAGTTAGAGGATTAATGTTTCTAATTCGGTAATTTTCGTGTTGCTGCACAGGGGATTGATTGTTCAGGCACGCTCAAGCCATCCTTGGGCACTCTTCACGCGCTCCCGGCGCGTCAATCAATCCCCTGTGCTTTTGGATCACCATATGCGCTAAACTAGGGCTTAGGTGTGAGTAACAACAGGAGATTGATATGCCGAAAGAACACATCAAGATAGCCCTAAAAGAGAATGATATACCTCATGCTGCCGCGCACGCTTTTCGCGCAGCACTTAAGCCGATGCCTGTTTTGGATCAATGCGGATAAAGGGGCGGTTAGGGTTTTGAGTAAGTTGGATTAGAGTGTGGCCGCTAAGCAGCTACGCTCTTGTTAGATTCTATGAGAGCAAAAAATGAACCAAAAAATTACCAAGTACGGCGTAACGCCAGTGAAGCGCCCCAAAGTTAAGGCAACTAAGCAGCTTGATTTGCGTGGTGAAGGGGGTAAACAAATCATTATATCGGAGACCAAGTTAACACTCAGGACACACCCA
Organism: Marinagarivorans algicola; assembly: GCF_001292705.1. Classification (GTDB taxonomy): domain Bacteria; phylum Pseudomonadota; class Gammaproteobacteria; order Pseudomonadales; family Cellvibrionaceae; genus Marinagarivorans; species Marinagarivorans algicola. The sequence goes on along the minus strand of NZ_LGAK01000010.1, from coordinate 12,354 downwards.
AAAACATTTACTAAGCTCGCTACAATGTAATGGATATTATTTGTTTTCCATTTGAGAGGGTTATTCAGATTAATACTTTTATTTTGACCACCGAGCCAGGTATGAAAGGCGCTATTCACGCGCCCCGACGCGTGGATGCCCTGAAAGGATTTATTTGAAGGCACGGCACACGTTACCGAAAGCCAAGATGAGGCCGTGGCCAATGTGTTCGATGGCAAAGTGAAAGCCGGCGATGTGGTCATTGTGCGCTACGAAGGCCCCAAAGGTGGCCTGGGTATGCAAGAGATGCTTTACCCTACGTCTTATATTAAATCGAAAGGTTTGGGTAAGGTGTGTGCGCTATTAACTGATGGTCGCTTTAGTGGCGGTACCAGTGGTTTATCGATTGGCCATGCCTCACCCGAGGCCGCAGCCGGTGGCGCCATTGGTTTGGTGCAAAATGGCGATAAAATAAAAATCGACATTCCTAATCGCACCATTAACGTGTTATTTAGCGATGACGAGCTTGCTGCGCGCCGCGTAGAGCAAGACAAAAAAAGGCTGGAAACCCGCCCAACCCCGCCCGCGTAAAGTGAGCGCTGCGCTTAAGGGGCGAGGCAATAATAGTTTGTCCAATTAGACGTAGAGTTCTGTTTTCTCGGCAAGGCGCTCGAAGGGGCGCATGCCGGGGCATGTAACGCTTTGAGCAACGCAGCAGAGGAAGTAGAAAACAAGTATTATTGGATAATGTATTTTTTCCTCGTCCCTAAGGCCTACGCCTACTTTGCCACCAGTGCCGATAAAGGCGCCGTACGAGATTTATCAAAACTTGAAAATTAACGTTGCGTTGTCTTTAATGCAGGGGCCTTTGGCCCCTTTTTTTTGGTTTGTTTTGGATTGTGGGGTTTGATATATGGGGCTGGGCTGGGCTGGGGCTTGGGTTGAGGGTGTGCCATACGTCGCCGCCCAATCACCCATCTCAGACACGCGCAAGTACTTCCCTGTAGGCTCTAGTCGGCATCCTGCCTTCTAAGGTCTGAGGTGGGTGGTTGGACGGCTTTTTTTGGTGTGGGGTTATTATCTCGTTTCTACGCAGGAGCAAAAATCATGGGAGTAGCGCATGGATTGGATATTTTATAAATATAGTGATTTTGAAGGTGCAAAATGTATACTCACAAAAGGAACCTTAAAGTTTGATAAGCCCAGTGCTTTTAATGACCCTTTTGATTGTTTGCCTGCGAATAGTAAAGTTACCTTTGATAACCCTGAACTTGCTAATAAGCTTCGTAACCAGTATGGCCGAGAGCCTACACTCAGTGAGACAATGGCTAACGCAAATAATTTTAGTCGCCCTGAATACCATAAAATTAATGCCGAAGATCTACGGGTTTTATGTTTAACGAAAAATCCAGATAATTTATTGATGTGGTCCCATTATGCTGGGCAGCACAAGGGTTGCTGTTTTGAATTCGATTTGCGCTATGATTTTGAAAAATCTGGCCTAAATAGTGGTGATAATTGGGTGCCTATGGCGGTGTGTTATAAAGCAGATCGCCCTCAGCTAAGTCCGTTTGCTAAAGGGCGTATGAAAGATGCCATTCTCACCAAGAGTATTGAGTGGAAGTATGAAAAAGAGTGGCGAATACTGAGGCTTAATAACGTTGATTCGCCTGATAATAATACTGTTGAGTACCCCAAGCAGTTTTTAAAGTGTGTGATAATTGGCTGTAATATGTCACCTGAACATAAAAAGATTATTATTGCTGCGGTGAATAAAATTAATCATGATTTTGGAGTTGGGGTTAAAGTAACCCAAGCGACTATATCGGAACAATGTTATTCGCTGAATATGAAAGATATTGATTTAGCTGCACACTCATGATATTTAATTACTGCACTCATTGTGAGATTTTATACCTGTGTTTATGCATATAATATGATCTTATGCTTAGTTTTTACGGCCTTCCAGCTATATTTATAGGCTCTGAGTGGGTGCTGCAAGCTATTACACTTGAAGTCGATCAATTCCCCTTACCTCGGGCTACTATATGCGTTAAACTAACACCTATATGCACGTGATAATTGGAGGTTCAAATGCCTAAAGAACACATCAAAATAGCATTGAAAGAGAATGAAATACCGCGTGCTGCAAGGCAGGCTTTTCGTGCTGCACAGCTAGAGGCTTTAAAGAGCAAGGCGGGCGTTATCGTAGTGAGTAATGGAAAGCTAGAACACCGCAAGCTAAAAGATGGGGTTGTGGTGACTGAAACAGTTGGAGATGTTCCAGCGCCATTATTTGTGGGTATTGGTGCGCGAAAGAAGCGCAATCAAAAAAGATGAAGATCAAGCAACCCAGATTACGAATGCTTGCCGGACCCAATGGTTCGGGTAAAAGTACGCTGAAAAATGTGATAGGTCCGAGGTTGTTGGGTGCATTTATTAATGCCGATGAATTCGAGGCTAGTGCAAATACTACAGGCCTCGTTAACTTTAATGACTACAATATTACTATTGACCATTCGGCGCTAGCACAATACTGCAAAAACCATAGTATTTTAAAAAAACATGGTTTAGCCGATGATATTACTAAGCTTAATTATGACAATAACAGTTTGCTGCTGAATGGATTCGCATTGAATTCTTATCATGCCTCTGCAATATGTAATTATATTCGTGAAGAGTTACTTAAGCTTAGAGAATCCTTTTCCTTTGAAACGGTTATGTCCCATGAGAGTAAAATAAAATTCTTAGAGGATGCTCAAAATCAAGGCTATAAAACCTACTTATATTTTATTGCCCCTGAATCTGCAGATATTAATGTTGTACGCGTACAAGAACGTGTTGAAAAAGGTGGGCATTCAGTTCCTGAAGATAAAATTCGTAGTCGCTATAAAAGATCAATTAATCTTTTATCAGAGGCTATGGAGTATGTTAATAGGGCTTATATTTTTGATAATTCGCATGATCAAAGTGAGCCAGTATTAATTGCTGAATATAATGGCGAGGAATTAATTGCTAAAGTGAACGCTATACCTAATTGGTTTATTGAGACATGGAATAAGTTTTAATTTATTCATGTCCTCTGTCCTTATATTGTGTGTTGAAGCGAAAAGTGCAGTGTTTCAGCATACAATACCTAAATTCAGTACATGATCGCTCTATTTGCCATCTCTGACTCTTGCATCGTAAGGTTTATGTGCGTGAGGTTGTGTTTGGCTATAGATGGGCGGTGCTTGGGTAATGTCTTATCGATACGCTTGTGAGTCTTACAGCGCGAGCGGGGTGTTGCTTGGGTATTATCATGCATATGTGAGGGGCCTTTTGGCTCCTTTTTTGTTATTCTAGGCGGTAAATACCTTAATTGTACGCTTTGCGTCGCATGTTATTCGCCATTACGCCTATATAACCCTTTAGTGGAACCACTTCATGAATATTACTGCCGATACTGCCCTTCAAATAGATAAATGTTATCAAACCTATTTATCGTTGACTGAGTATGAGCAAACCGTGCTTAAAGTATTGGCGATGGTTGATCGGTCTATTGGTGTGACTAAGCTTAATACCTTATTAGTGAGTGTTGTGGAGGCTGATTGTTTTTCTTTGGGTGGCCGTATTCGAGGCTTAAAGGTAGAGCATAGGGAGCAGTTGACTCGCTTGTGTATTAAAGAGGACAGCTACCAAAGCGTTAACCGTCAACAATTATTGGATGAGCTGGAACCGTTTGATTGCGTGATTATTAGTTATGGTTTATTGCAGCGTGAAAGCCAATTGTTATCAAAAGTGCAGTGGCGCACGATTGTAGCCGATCAAGCTCAGGCCTTAAAAAATCCGATGGCTAAGCGTACTCAAGCGGCGTGTGCGTTCAAAGAGTATTTTAAAATAATCACCACAGGTACCCCAATAGAAAATAACCTCACAGAGCTTTGGAGTTTATTCCGCTTTAGTACGCCTGGATGGCTCGGTAGCCTTAAGGGCTTTATTGAGCGTCATGGGCTTCCTATCGGAAATGTCAACGAAGATAAGCTCGCGGCCCGTAAAGCCAGTTTGTTGGGCATTGACAGTTGATTAAGCAACATCTCGATCCGGGGTATTCGCTATCAATATTTAGATGGCTCAACCGCGCAAAAAGCCCGACAAACACGGATTAATGCTTTTAAAGTGGTGATGGCGATGTATTTTTGATTAGCTTAAAAGCGGGGGGCTCGGGCCTTAATTTAACCGTAGCCGATTATGTGATTCATATGGATCCTTGGTGGAACCCAGCAGTCGAAGAACAAGCCTCTGACCGCGCTCATCATATGGATCAAAAACGCCCGGTCACCATTTACTGGCTCATTGCTAAAAACACCATTGAAGAGCGCATTGTTGCCTTGCATCAACACAAACGTGACTTAGCTGATAAGTTGCTGGCCGGTAATGAGCAAGCCACTAAAATGTCGGTTGATGGTGTACTGAATATGCAGAAAGAAAACTTCTAACAGACTAAAAACTAAAAGAAGTCGAGCCGAGATAAATTTCGCGATGCAATACGCTCGCGTAATGCAGAAATGCTGCTTATTTCTTGGATTTCTTCTTGAATGGCTTTGGCTTGCTCTTCTAAGTGTTTTATATGTTTGTTGATTTTAATGTTTTCTTTTTTTATGTTTTTATCATAAAACATTGTATAAACGTTTTCTGAAAAAGGTATTTCATTAAAAACATCTTGCCTTTGCTTTTTGATTTTTTCGATCATGTGCTCTATTAAAGGGAGAAGCTGCGTATAATCTTCTTCAGGGAATGATTCGGGTAATTGGCCAAAAATCTCTTTGTAGGCCTGTAATATATAGGCAATATCTTTTTGATCACGAGCATCAATAAGTGCCACCATTTTATGATGCTTTTCTTCTTTTTTTGTGGAGTCTTGTTCTAAGTCGGGGTGAAGTGCTCGACTCATACGGCGAAAAAGTTTATTGATTGCTGATTGACTAAATAACTTAGTTAATTTTTTATGCTCCAGCTCTTCATTGGTATGGTTGTTAGACGTATCATGGGTCGAATCATCCTCTGTAAATGTTTGTTCATCACCAAATAATCTTTCAAAGAAATCATCTTCATCGCTCATATCATTTTGGTCATTTTCAGTATTCAAGTTACCAAATGCTTCTTCAAATAAGGCATCATGCTCTTCTTTTGTAGAGGCGTTGTTCATTTTTTCGGTAAATGATCGAACCTCATTAATTTCTTCTTCGCTAACGCCATTATTAGCCATTTTTTTAAACAGTTTTTCATTAGCATTATCAATATGCAAACTGGTGTGATACTCATAGTTTTGCATGAGTGGCGCTAGGTCTATTGCGCCACTAAAAGGCGTTGAGCCAAGATTGTCAAAATTGTCAAATATCCATAATCGGAGTTCTTCACGAGCATAGTCGGGCAGCGTTTTTTTACTCATGTAAGGAATAATTTTTTCTGTTAGCTGATATTTAGCCTGTAAAAACTGTATTTCATAAGGCTCTATTTGAGGTAGGATTCGAGCCATCATGCTTTGCATGTCATCGGCAAATTGAGTGTTTTGATGTTTGAGCCGCTGATAGCGCTCTAAGGCCTCGTTAAAAAGTGATTGAGGCGTGGCTGGCACGTTCTTTTTTAGGGGCTTCTTCTTGCTGATCTTTCCCATCTTCAAACCTATCAAATTGATCTATATCGAGCCCATCATTTTATGGGTCTAGGGCCAAAAGCTCAACAATCATGCTTTGCGCTCACAATAAAATTATTAGACGGTGTGTAAATTAAATCGTTAGAAAGATTTGATGGTCAAGTGCTAAGTGGCTAGTTACACTGTTTGGCTATTTTTGTTTGAATTTACAGCGTGCATGAAATTTACACCCCTTGACTGGCTATTAATGGGCATCATTAGATTAACTATGGAGGAATTAAAATGAAATACTACGTGGGCGCTTATGCGTCATCACCTTGTAGCAATGGTTGGAATGCCGCTTTAGAAAGTGAGTTTTATACCGCATTAAAAAATGATAAACGTATTAAAGGTTTAGAGCACCCTTTTTTAGGACAGTTACATGCACAAGATGATGATTGGTTTTTAGCCAATATTGACCCTAGTTGGCAGTATGTATTGACCTGTGTGCCGGGTATTATGGCAGCCTTAGAGCACAACCGAGCTTTTGGTTTAGCCTCACAAGATGAGGCTGGACGCGAGCAGGCGTTAGTGTTTATGCAAAAGGCCCGCGAGGCAGTTGTTAAATTAAATACTCATTGCGCTAAACCGGTTGTTACGGCTATTCAAATACAAACGGCGCCTAACCAATCTCAAGCGACGGCATCGGTGGCTGCGCTAAAGCGTTCGCTAACGACCTTGCAAAGTTGGGACTGGCAGGGCACGCAAATTATTATTGAGCACTGCGATACATTGATCAAAGGGCAGGCACCCTCTAAAGGTTTTTTGACGCTAACACAAGAAATTGAAGCGATCACAGAAGTTAACGCAGCCTTACAATGCAATATGGGCATTACCATTAATTGGGGACGCTCGGTCATTGAAACACGTAACCCCGATGGCGCACTAGCGCATATTGAACAGGCGCGTAAAGCGGGTGTGTTGAGTGGCGTAATGTTTTCAGGAGCATCGGGTGCCGACACGCAATACGGTAGCTGGAAAGACAGCCACCAACCCAACGCCAAACAATCGGTGAATAGTGTGGGTGCCGAGGGCTCGTTAATGACAGCCGCCCGCATGCATCAATGTTTGCATGCTGCCGACTATAAGCACTTACCTGTTGTGGGCATTAAATTGGGTATCAGGCCTAAAGAGGCCTCTTTGAATGAGCGTTTAGCGTATATCGATGAGGCTTTAAATATTTTGGCGAGTAAGCCCGCCTAAAATTTGGACTAACCTTAGCGTAGGCTAAGGTTAGTCCATCGATTTAAAAGTATTGCTATTTTAAGTATCTGTATTAAAAGTGCCGCGTATAGGGTAGTTATTTTTAGGGTCTTTTATCCATTGAATACCCGCAACCAGTGTGGCTAAATTGGGTCTTGCAAAGGGACCATTGGCAATATCAATAACTTGTAGCTGACCCGTTTCATTAATAATAAAAAGGCCGGGCTCGGCAAAAACATGATCGGTTTCTTGGGCTGATCGAGGGGTTGAAATATATAGCCCCAATGTTTTCATGTGCTCTACACTCAAACCATACGCTAAAGGAAAGCTAACGTGTAGTTGTGGTGTGTGACTGGTCAGCTGCTCTTGGGTATCGGCCGAGACTGCAATAATTTCAACGCCGGTATCGCGTAATACATTAACGTGTTGCTCTAATTCATTAAGATATTGAGTGCATAAGGGGCAGTGCTGACCGCGGTAAACGACTACCAGCTTCCAGTGAGCGGTATTGTCTCGTTGAGATAAATTCACACTTTCGCCTGATAATAGCGTGACGTCAATACTGGGGAATACACTGCCGGCACTGAGTTTTTGACTAAGCATAATGACTCTCTGTATTTGAGTGTTAAAAATATTGTAATTATTCAATCAAGTTGAAAAATTGCACTTGATAGGGTGTTGATGGATTATTTTCTGAGCATTTAAGCGGCATCACCCCATTCATCATATTCTTTAAACCTTGCGACTAAGTCTGCAAAGCCACCAATATGTGTATCGCCAGCAAAAATTTGGGGTACGGTATGGCGCTGGCTTCGCTTGATCATTTCTTTTTGTTTTGCGTGGCTGCGCTCTATGTCAATTTCTGTAAAAACAAAACCACGGCTGCGTAAAAGTGTTTTAGCATTTTTACAATAAGGGCAATAGGCTTTGGTGTAGATAGTTAAATTATTCAATGTCGTATTAGGTGTTATTGAATTATTCATTACGGCCTCGTGCAGGTTGAATTTTACTCACTCTGCGGGCATTCACTCGCAGAGTGACTGTGTACTATTTTACTTAATACCGTCTACATCGTACCAAGGTGTTGGATTAATAGGGCAGCGGTAACGTACGCCATCGGTACCAATGGTGACGGCCGAAATACGTTTTTCACCTGGCTCTAGCGGGAATTTATCGAGAGTGGTTTTAGTAGCTAGATCTTGAATTTGAAAACCCACTAATTTAGTTGATTTGTTGGTCACTACAAATTCGTATTTACCGGCTTTAAGCCCAGCAAGCGTTTCTTTTGCCGCAAAATAACCATTGTATTCATCTAAATGAATAACGGTAACACCGTCTTTACGCGTTGTGGGGGTTTCAGCTAGCGCTGCGTTGGCCATACCGATAAATACAGCTAGGGCAATAAAGGCTTTGATGGAAATTTGGCTAATACGAGACATAGAAATTCCTCATTAAGAGTATTGGTTAATCAATAATAGTATTGGGCTGGCCGGTGTGCTGCACCAGTGGATGTACTATAGAGCCAATACGGCAGATGTTATGAGTCAAAAAGTCCGTTATTTATGTCAGATCGTCCGTTTTTGGTGTATGCGATGCGCTATCTAAGCTTTCTCTTCTTGTAAGGCCCGAGGTTTAAATATTCAGGAAATAGTTGATAAGCACTCTGTTGGGTGGTTTTGATTGACTTGGTTAAAGAATGAAAAAATAATCGCTCGATTCAGTGTGATATCGAGCGGCTGATTGGCTATGGCTGGTTGACTGTGACAGGTTGTCATGAGAGGTAATTATAGTAGGTAATATCCAAGTAACTGTCATAGGTAACTGCCATAGGTAACTGTCATGGGCCTCTCCTAGGTGGTTATGACGGATTTAAAAGGTGCTCTATGGTCTCGACAATAGCGTTTGATTTTTGGCTGTCTAGTGCGTCAGGGTGCGGTGGGGCGAAGCACTTAGCATCGTTATCAAAGTATTTGCCGGTAGCGTCTAAAAACTCATCGGCTAAAGCTGCACGACACAAAATATCGGCCCCTATGTTGAGGTCGCCGCCTTGAACACCAAACCCTTCTTGTACCATTTTACTGCCCAGCATAGACCCTGGATTGACCGCAATAATAATGGGGCCGGCACTGGCGAGTGTAGTTGCCAGCTGGCGTGACCATGCGGTGATGGCCAGTTTGCTCTGTGCGTAAGCGGTAAAATCATCGGCTATTTTGACTGTACCGACTAAGGCCTCTAAATTGACAGGCGCTTGCGCCGCTGATGAAAGATTTATCACGCGGCCTTGTCTAGGGATAATAGGCAGTAGCTGCTGTGTTAGCAGATAGGGTGCTAGCGTATTCACGGCAAAACGCACATCGAAGCCATCAGGAGTGATTGGCTGAGTCGTTTTAAAAATACCGGCGTTGTTAATAAGCACATCTAGATGAATATGTTTGGCCAAAACTGCTGTTACCAATGCGCGCACGGCATCCATTGTACTTAAATCGGCTAAAAAAACTTCGATTGCGCTGTCACTTTTGTTGGCTGCTTGTGCGACGGCCTTTTGTGCTTGAGCTAATTTTGTCGCGCTGCGGCCATGTAATAGTACTCTGTGGCCAAGTTTAGTGAGAGTCTTAGCCGTAGCTAAACCTATGCCATCGGTTGCGCCTGTAATCAAAATAGTTTTATGCATGGTATTGCCTTTGAGTAATGGAGTGATAAAGGGTAAACCGACTCCAGTGGTTGCACAGCCTACAGTATTCGCTATAACGATTCAGAGGTGCTGAAATTGGGCACGAATGAATGGTTATTTGGGCCGCTCAAGCCATCCATCAGCACCCTTCTCAGGTGAATGATTTCAGCTTGGCCGCTGCATATTATGCTAGCGAATCATCAATATTACACAGAGTGTTATTCGGGGTCTTTATTATAGCCTTTGGGCGGCGGTGTCCAGCCGCGTTCGGTTTTGCTGTGTTGATTAAGATTATCTTTTTGCATAATACTGAGCAGCTTTTTTTCTATATCCATAAATAACTGTAAATAATGATCAGAAAATGCATGGCTTTCACCCTCGTTACGCCAGCTATTAAATAAATCGTCAAAGTGATGTTTTTCGGCGGTGCTAAAACTATTTTTTAATTGCTCGACACGAAAAGCATGTAAGCCTAAGCGTTTTAACGCTTCGCCGCCCATATCCAATGCTGAATTATAGGTTTCGCTAATAATAAAGTCGGCACCGGCTTCTTGTAGTTCATAGTGATGGCTGCGATCATAGGCGCGGGCTAATACCTCTATGTGGGCATAGCGATGCTTAATATGGCGCACAATATCAATCGCACGTGCGCGATCATCAATGGCCACCACAAATAAACGGGCTTTTTCTATACCTGCGGTGTGCAAAAGATCGGGTCGGCTAGCATCGCCATAAAAGCTCTTAATATTAATGCTACGCATGCGGTCAACTTGACCGGCTTGGTGATCTAATACAATGGTGGGTACGCCATTAGAGACGAGTAGACGGTTGATGATTTGGCCAAAGCGACCAATGCCTGCAATAATTACGGTGCCGGTTTCTTCAATGGTGTCGCTTGGGCGTTCGGTATTGTTACGTTGATAGCGCGGCTTAATTACTTTATCAAAAAAGATAAATAAAGCTGGTGTTAAGAACATAGAAATAGCCACTACCATCGATAACGTTTGGGCTACAGCGATTGGTAATACATGATGCGATAATGCATAGCTGAGTAATACAAAACCAAATTCACCTGCTTGTGCAAGGCTTAAGGTGAAAAGCCAGCGGTCACTCGAATGTACTTTAAATAATTTAGCCAGCCCCAGTAGTATTAACGCCTTTAAGGCCATAAGCCCTAGCGTTAATGCCAGAATAATAGCGAAGTTTTGGCTGAGCAGCGCAAAATTAATGCCGGCTCCAACCGTAATAAAAAATAGCCCCAGCAATAAGCCTTTGAAGGGTTCGATGTTGGCTTCTAGCTCGTGGCGAAACTCACTATTAGCCATGACAACACCCGCCAAAAAAGCCCCCAGCGCAGGCGATAGTCCAATTAAGCTCATAAGCGCGGCAATGCCCACGACCAGCATTAAGGCGGCGGCGGTAAATACTTCTTGTAAGCCAGTGTTGGCAATATAGCGAAATAATGGCCGGCTTAAAAAATGCCCTGCACAGACCAGCCCTACAATAGTGGTTAACACAACAAGGGCGTTGGCCCATCTGGGTAAATGTGCGACTAAGCTAAGCTGTTCATGCTGCTGCGCTGTAGCGGCGAGTTGTGCCGAGGCTTCTTTGAGCTCTGGCAATGCCAGTAATGGCATGAGTGCGAGCATGGGAATAACAGCGATATCTTGAAAAAGCAAAACCGAAAACGCACTGCGCCCACCTTCTGTTTTACTTAAGCCTTTTTCGTTGAGTGTTTGCAACACAATGGCAGTTGATGACAGTGAAAAAATGAGACCAATAGTCAACGCTGTGGTCCAGCTTTGGCCGAGCAGTATGGCAATACCGGTAATAATACCGGCGGTTAAGCCGACTTGTAGCCCGCCCAAACCGATTAGCCTGTGGCGCATTTGCCAAAGTGCTGAGGGCTCTAATTCTAAGCCGACTAAAAAAAGCATCATGACTACACCAAATTCAGCAAAGTGCTGGATGGTGTTGGTTTCTTGACCCACTAAACCTGTGAGTGGGCCAATAATTACACCGGCAATTAAATAGCCCAGTACCGAGCCGAGCCCTAAGCGCTTGGCTAAGGGCACCATAACAACAGCGGCACATAAATAAATAAACGCTTGTACAAAATAGACTGTCATTGCTGCCCCTCTTTTAATTCACAGATAAAACCATTAATGGTGTTGTGCTTAGCCAGTGCTTTTTGGTTAACGTCATTATTAACTAGCGCCTGCAGTAATACTCGCCAGCAGCGAATATGCTCGCTAAGGCGGTTTTCTTCTACGGCGGTGCGCGCACTAAATACGGTAAAAGGCGGTAAATACTGCATGCCAGTGAGCGAGGCCATTTGCTCTAGCGGTTGCAGAAGTTCGCGAATCGTAAAGTGATTAAACCCTTCTGCGCGGTAAGCTTGCTCAGCTCCGCCTGCGGTGAGTGCGCATATAAAGCGTTTATCCTTAAGGGCTGTACCCCCGCTGCCATAGGCAAAACCATATTCGAGTACAAGATCTTGCCACTCTTTTAAAATAGAGGGCGTGGAATACCAATACAACGGGAACATAAACATCACCACATCGTGATCGCGTAAACGCTGCTGCTCTTTTTCGATATTGATATTGTAGGTGGGATACTCTTGGTATAAATCAACAAGCGTGACGTTTTTTTGATGGCTGGCAGCCTCAAAAAGTGGTTTGTTGACCTCTGATGTGTGAATAGAAGGGTGCGCAAAAAGAATTAATACGCGCTGTATTTTACTCATTAAGACTGTCTCCGTGGCATTTTCGAGATTAATAATGCCACTTATTTTATTGTTAATGATCAAATGTCTTTTTTGTGGGTT
>NZ_LGAK01000001.1 GCF_001292705.1 Marinagarivorans algicola | reverse complement strand
GTGCGAGCTCTATAACGTCGAAGAAAACTGGTTAATTAACAACACCATAGAGCTCGGCGACGGGAACGCACCCAGCCTTCCCTCTGGGGGTCACCGCCTGATCCTTTGCGAGCAAGGCCCCCTCCCCACCAACACAATCAGCGCGGCCACCCTCTTAGAAAATGCCGCGAATCACATACAAAACCGTGCAAGCCAGCGTGACAGCGAAGACGGCGGGCGCAGCATGGCCAATACCGTCGCCAGCTTTAACGCCATGTACGGCACCAACATTAGCGAGCAACAAGGCTGGATGTTCATGGTGTTTTTAAAAGCCAGCCGCGCAAAACAGGGGCAATTTGTCAAAGACGATTTTGAAGATGGCGCTAGCTATTTTGCTTTAGCCGGCGAAGCCGCAAGCAAAGAGGCCGCCTAAAAAACGACTGTAAAAATACCATGGTATACATGAAGCGCTAAACCAGCCCACAACACACACCACAAACAACAAGGAACCCTCATGGCAGACGACATTGACACATCAAACGACAATCAACAAAAACACACAGACATCCACATAGCCAACATTCGCAAGCAAGCGCAGCTACCTAAAGGGGTGAAAGGGGATTGTGATTTATGCGGCGAGTGGAGTGGGCGCCTAATTACAGGTATTTGCGCGCCGTGTCGCGACTTGCATCAAGTCGCATAGAAGCCTCCCCGTGTAATGAAAAATTACAAAAAGTCACCGCAACTCAAGCCGCATAGGAATAGGACATGAAAACCACTTTTATGTTAATGCTAGAATTTGAAACAACCGACATACCGCTAAAAGACGTTGCCAAAAAATATTTTGGCTTAACAGAGGTTACAATGGGCGACTGGGCACGCCACCGCAAATTTCCGTTTCCTGTTTTTCGCGGCGGCAATCAAAAAAGCCAATGGCTTGTGTCTGTGACTGATTTAGCCGAATTTTTAGACGCTAAAAAACAAGAAGCCCGCGAACAATTTTTAGCGCTAAAAAATGCGGCTTAATTTTTATTGATTAAAAAGCTCATCAAGAACCCACCAGCCCGCATACTTATTATGCGGGTTATGCTCCCGTAAATGAGTGTAACGCTGCAAACTACTCCAACTGCGATGCCCGCTTACATTGCTTACGCGCGGAATATCCCAGCCCAATTCAAATAGCCAGCTGACGCACTCATGCCGCAAATCGTGAAAGCGCAAATCTTTAATTTCAAGCAACTTACACGCCTTGGTAAAACGCTCACTAACAGTTTTCGAGTTATACGGGAATATGTACTCATCCGTGCGCGGCACATTTTTTAAGACAGCCAGCGCTTGATCAGTAAAATAACAAAACGTATCAATTTTCTCGCGCGGGTGCTTCATGTCACGCACCAACACGCCCTGCCTACGCTCATCAATATCACCCCAGCGGATTGTACAAACCTCTTCCTGCCGCCGGCCACTAAACAAAGCAAATAAAAATAAGTGTCGCATTTTTACCTTACTTTTTCGGCCATTATCACTTTTCTCAAAAAGCCGATATAGCGCCTCCAACTCATCAAGCGTTGGTCGCCTATCACGTTTTTTACCAGGGCCTATCACCCTCTCCGATCTGAGCAACTGAGCCGCATCATCTAATGCTTGCAAATTAACATTGACCCCACGAGCTAACCTTGCAGATCTCAAAGCGCTGCGCATCCAAATAAAGTCTCCATTTACCGTTGAACCTGCAACTCCAGACGCTCTACGCTCACGAGCATAGCGGATAAAATCAGATGCTTCTGCCTTTGTGGCATCCAATTCAGCCAAAAAAGGTGACTTCTTTAGCTGCTTGATTGTCGCCAGTTTAGTGCGACCAAACTTAGTCATTCCATCAAAGTCTTTCTCATACCATTCAAGCACTGCTGTTATGGTGGTACCGGAATGCTTCAGGGCCTCTAACGCACCGTGCTCTGCCAGCGCGCGCTCACGTACAAACAGCCAGTGTTGCAGAAATTTTTTATCCGGCGAGCTCTTTGCCTCACTGTGTATAATGCCACCTTTATTGATACGAATTTGTGCAGTGTAAGTAATCGCACCATTTTTTTTCTTACGCTCTGTAATGAATCCCATACAACCCTTTAGCTATTTACTACATTTTTTTACCTAATTTACTACATTTTAGTAAATGGTACTTAAAAATAGCCAAAAACAACTAATTTGCACTGATTATATGACCTTAGAAAACACCCCAAAAACAGCCTCAAACCCAGTAACCACGGGGGATTACAGCCCGTGGCGCTTTTGTACCGCTCCAATGATGGAATGGAGCGATGCACATTGCCGTTATTTTTGGCGGCTGCTGAGTAAAAATGCGCGCCTGTATACCGAGATGGTGACTAGCGGCGCGTTGATTCATGGGGATCGCCGCCGTTTTTTACATTTTAATCAAGAAGAGCATCCCATTGCCTTGCAGCTGGGCGGCAGTCATATTGCCGAGCTCACAGAGTGCGCGAAAATTGCTGAAGATGCAGGCTTTGACGAGATCAATTTAAACTGCGGCTGCCCAAGTGATCGCGTACAAAACAATAAAATTGGCGCCTGCCTGATGGCCGAGCCTAAATTGGTGGCCGAATGTTTAAACACCATGCAAAATGCCGTTAATATCCCCGTTACTGTCAAGCATCGCACAGGCATTGATGATCTTGATAGTGAAGAGTATTTACACACCTTTGTGGCCGAGCTCGCCGCCGCAGGCTGCCAAGTATTTATTGTGCATGCACGCAAGGCTTGGCTTAACGGGTTAAGCCCCAAAGAAAACCGCGAAGTACCGCCGCTGCATTACAATTATGTGCACACGCTTAAAAAAGCCTTTAAAGACCGTACTTTTGTGATTAACGGCGGCATCACGACACTCGCACAAAGCCAAGAGCAGCTTAATTATGTCGATGGCGTCATGATGGGACGTGAGGCTTACCATAACCCGTTTGTTATGGCCGAGGTTGATAACCAGTTATTTAACGGTAACAGCGCGCACTCACGTGAAGACATTTTACAAGCCTTTATTGAGTACAGCTGGCGGCAATATCATAGCGGCACGCGCTTGCACCATATGAGCCGTCATGTTTTGGGTATTTTTGCTGGTCAGCACGGCGGTAAGCTTTTTAGGCGCTTTATTAGCGAAAACGCCTGTAAAAAAGACGCGACGCCAGCGGTACTGCAAAGCGCACTCGACCAGATGATTGCTCATCGCCAACAGCAACACGCCCATGCCTTGCAAGCTGGTGAAACCTAACGCTCACTTATGGCAGCCAGCTCCAGCGCCGCAGCGCAATACCCGCCACGCGCGCTGCTGCATTAACATTGCTAATAACACAACAAGTGCCCATAATATGCAGCTCATGAATAGGGGGTCCAAATGACTAACAAGCTAGAACAACTTAAAAAATACTCAAACGTTGTTGCCGATACCGGGGACATCGAAGCGATCAAACTTTACAAGCCTGTTGATGCAACAACCAACCCGTCATTACTTTACAGCGCCGCTCAACTCGAGCAGTACGCACCCTTAGTTCAAGACGCCCTTGCCCGCGGCAAAGATATTGCTGATGCTGGCGACATCTTGGCAGTCGCTATTGGCTGCGAGATACTCAAGATTGTTCCTGGCAAAATTTCGACTGAAGTCGATGCGCGCTTGTCCTTTGACACCCAAGCCTCTATTGCTAAGGCCCATCGCTTAATTGAGCTTTACGAACAAGCCGGTATCAGCAAAGATCGTGTTTTAATCAAGCTGGCCTCTACATGGGAAGGCATTAAAGCGGCTGAGGTTCTTCAAAAAGAAGGTATCAACTGTAACTTAACCTTACTCTTTAGCTTTAGCCAAGCAGCGGCATGCGCCGACGCTGGCGCTTTCTTGATCTCGCCATTTGTAGGCCGCATTCTTGATTGGTATAAAGCTAACACCGACAAACAAGAGTACGCCCCCCTAGAAGACCCTGGCGTACAATCGGTCACTAAAATCTATGACTACTATAAGTCTTGCGGCTACGATACTGTCGTTATGGGTGCTAG
Source organism: Marinagarivorans algicola (assembly GCF_001292705.1). GTDB lineage: Bacteria > Pseudomonadota > Gammaproteobacteria > Pseudomonadales > Cellvibrionaceae > Marinagarivorans > Marinagarivorans algicola. The sequence continues at coordinate 257,386 of NZ_LGAK01000001.1, read as the reverse complement.
CTTCCGCAATATCGGCGAAATCGAAGCCTTGGCAGGCTGTGATCGCTTAACGATTGGCCCCGCACTTTTAGAGCAATTACAAAAAGACGAAGGCACATTAGTGCAAGCATTAAGTGCTGAAGGCAAGTCTGGCGGCATACGTATCAAAGAAACTGAAGCGCAATACCGCTTTAGCAATAATGAAGACGCCATGGCTACTGATAAACTTGCCGACGGTATTCGCCGCTTTGTGGTTGATATGGTGAATCTTGAAAACTTCTTAGCCTCTAAAAAAGGTTAAGCAGTTCGCTTATGCTGTCGAAACTGATCGACATATTTCAGGCTGACACTGCCAATGCGGTGCAGCCTGAAACCGCTCACACACTCAATAAGGAGCAGAAGCAACTTGCCTGTGCCGCCTTATTAATCGAAGTAGCTATTGCTGATAATGAATTTGATGCCAAAGAGCTCGCCTGCCTGCAGACCGTTTTAGCTGAGCACTTTGCCATTACGACTGCGCAAAGCACTGAACTCATTACATTTGCTCAAAATGAATGCGTCGCTGCCACCTCTATGTACCAGTTTACCCAGAAGGTAAATCTGTATTGTAGCGCGCAAGATAAATTCGACCTTATCACCGGTATGTGGCGCATTGCCTACGCCGATGGTGAGCTAGACAAGTATGAAGAGTATATTATTCGTAAAGTTGCTGACTTAATCCATGTGCATCACGGCGATTTTATTCGCGCCAAGCACCTCAGCCGTCAGCACTAATTGCGCAGATATAGCGCACAAACACAGTGCGCAGCCCTTACGCCTTATTGATCGCCACAAAAGTTGTATTATGAATTTGCTGTTACTACGCCACAATGAAATTGCCAGCAATGGCACCGTTACGCTCAACGACTACCGCGCCGAGCACATTCTCAAAGTCCTGAAAATGACGCAAGGCCAAACCTTAACCATTGGCCAAATGAATGGCTTAATAGGCACTGGAGTCATTCAAGACGTGTCCCATGCGAGCGTGACCTTAGGTGGCTTACGGCTCGACCAAAGCCCGCCACCACAGCTACCCGTCGAGCTTATCTTGGCATTGCCTCGCCCCCGGATGCTACAGCGTAGCTTGCAAACTATTGCCACTATGGGCGTTAAACGCTTGCACCTTATTCATACACAGCGCGTCGAAAAAAGCTTTTGGCAAACGCCGCTACTACAACCAGCAAGTATTAACGAGCAATTAATACTCGGCCTAGAGCAAGCCAAAGCAACCCAAATGCCAGAGGTTATTGAACATAAAAAATGGCGAGACTTCGCCCAAAACGTGTTGCCTAAGCTATCGCATCAGCACAAAATTATTGCCCACCCAGGCAACTACTCCGACGCCTATGCACTCCCCAAAACGAGTACTCATAATGTGCTAGCGGTTGGCCCAGAAGGAGGCTTCACCTCGCAAGAAGTTGAAGATTTTATTCGTGCAGGCTTTGACCCTGTGCAACTTGGCCAACGCATATTGCGCGTAGAAACCGCAGTACCTGTTTTATTGGCTAAATTATTCTAACGCAATCTTATGCTCGCTCTTGATCTAAATGCCATCGCCAGTCTAAATCATGAGGACACATATTGAGTCGAAACAATAAAAGATGGTGCGCTAGGCGTCATCATCCAAAATTTGCTTAGCTAAGCGCACACTTAACTTCTTTTGAAGCCGTAGACTCGCCCCGTCTAGCTGCTCTAGAATAGTAAACATTTTTTTCATGCGCTTAGGTGCCCGCTTAATAATAAAGCGCGCAACGTCGGCTGATATTTTAATACCTCGCACTTTGGCCCGCATTTGCAAAGCATCGATTTTTTCTTCTTGACTGAGATTATCAACGCGGTATACCACACTACCCAACAAACGCGAGTGCAGATCGGGCAACGCCAAAGGGATAGCCGCAGGGTTGGTATGAGAAGCCATGAGCAACCGATGACCATTATCGCGCAAACGATTGTACAAATGAAAAAAAGCCAACTCCCACTGTGCATTACCGGCAAGCGTTTCTATATCATCGACGCAGACCAACGAGGCCCGTTCGAGGTTGGCACAGACATCGTTAGGATCTAAATCGAGTGCATCTTTGAGCGGCAAGTAGGCAACCGGTAAGCGGCTTTGATGGGAGCACGCCTGCAAAAGATGCGTTAAACCACAGCCACCAAAGCCCCATAATAATAGACTCAAATCACCTTCACCTTGACAAAAAAGCGACAGCGCCTTAAGGGGAATTTGGTTGCTTGGTGACACCCAAAAATTACTAAAGGTGGCATCATCTTGCAAGCTAATACTCAAGCTTAGCTGCTCGGGTAAATTCACCAATGAGAGTCCTCAACAATCAATACACACTCAAAAAAGCACATGCTTAACGCAACCAACGATAGCGTGCAGGTGACTCGGGCGAGCCTAACACAGACAGCGCTAAAGCGTCGAGCTCGCCCATCGCCGGCGCCACTTTGCGGTCGAGTGCCAACGCATTATTGAGCTGCACCCAAGATCCCGCCAACGAAATATTAAACACCATTGAGTCGCGGCGCATGGCAACAAGCTTGGCTTCACTCACCAAAGGCAGTGCATTAAAGTACTTCAATGCACGCTGATACGAGGCATAATCATTCACACCCAACAAATGCACAACCTGTAAAGCGTTGTCAGCATTTGTGCTTGCACTGACCGCATAGCGCTGGGCCAAATAATCAACAGCTGGGTCGATAGCTGCTGCGGCCAGTACCGCTGCATCATGTGTTTGTGTCTCATATACATTGAGCTCATCAATATGATGCAATTGCCAATTCGCAAACCAGCGCTCACTGCTGGTTTTACTGTAGCGCGCCGCCAATACGGTATTCACATCGTAGCGGGCAGAGGCGGCCATAATGGCTTCATCATCAAGCGCCCACAACGCCTCGTTGGACAGTATCAGTTGATCGTCCAAATCCCATAGCGGCAGCAATGCAGGTAAGCCTCGCTCGGCGGCGCGTGCCAACATGGCTTTGACCAAAGGATGTTCTGGGTCGGTAATGGGGTTGCGGCCCTCCTCAGGAGTATCGGCTATCGCCCAAATAAGAACTTGCGGGCGATTTGCTGGCCACACCGTCGCACCGCTATTTTTTAGCAGTTCGCGTACACGACCAGGGTCAAAATCGGCTTTCAGAAATAGCGAAATACCCGCTTCACGCTCTTGCTCATTGGCCTGCAGGTAGCGAAATTGTAAAACATATTGATCGGCATTAGCGATTGCTTTGGCGCCTAGCTCGCTCATTGGCGCATCAAGATCACCCGACACTTTAACCAAGACATGAGCCAACGCTTGCGATAATGCTGCCCGCCGATCGCTCGCCGACTGGCTAGCAGCAGGCACTTTGGCGGCAAAATTATTGCTCGCCGCCCACGCGCTTGTAGCGCAAAACATCACACAAATCACCAACGCTCTTATTATAAGCCTGCGCACGATTGTTGCCCCCTAGCTGTAAAGCCGTATCTATTCAAATACAAAAGTCGCGATTGTATCAAACCCAGCACCCAGCAGTCACAGTATTCCTTAATGCACGGCTATTAAGCACCCTTTAAGCTCAGCCCATTAACCAAACAGGTGTCTTAGAGTACAATAAACAACCAAATCCAGCAAAAGCCTTGGGTAAATACAGTCAACAGTACGACCTTGGCCCCAATGCTGATAGAATGCTGCGCTTTGCCCGCCGCGGCCTAACTGTTGTCATAGAATCAAATACCATGAGCGAAAACAAAACCCAACTCAGTTACAAAGATGCCGGTGTCGATATTGACGCTGGCGAAGCCCTTGTTGAACGCATCAAAACTGTTGCTAAACGCACCCGTCGCCCAGAAGTATTGGCCGGTCTTGGAGGCTTTGGCGCCCTTTTTGAGCTACCTAAAGGCTACAAAGAGCCTGTATTGGTCTCTGGCACCGATGGTGTAGGTACTAAATTGCGCTTAGCCATGCAGCTCAATAAGCACGATACTATCGGTATCGACCTTGTTGCCATGTGTGTTAACGACCTTATTGTAGGTGGCGCCGAGCCTTTATACTTTTTAGATTACTTTGCCACCGGTAAACTCAACGTTGATACCGCTGCTAGTGTGGTTGAAGGTATTGGTCAAGGCTGCGAGCTTTCGGGCTGCGCTTTAACCGGTGGCGAAACCGCCGAAATGCCAGGTATGTACGAGGGCGACGACTATGACCTCGCCGGGTTTTGTGTGGGTATCGTCGAGAAATCTGACATTTTAGACGGTAGCAAAGTCAAAGCCGGTGATACTTTAATTGGCCTGGGCGCTAGTGGTCCACACTCCAACGGCTACTCACTTATTCGCAAAATTATTGAAGTCGCCAATGCCGACTTAAGCCAGCCACTGGGTGACACTACGCTTGGCGACGCGCTCATGGCACCCACTCGCATTTACGTTAAACCACTACTTAAACTCATCAAGGCGCAACCGGTTCATGCGCTAGCCCACATCACCGGCGGCGGTTTACTCGAAAACATTCCTCGCGTATTACCCGCCAATACCAAAGCGGTTATCGACGCTAACAGCTGGGAGCTTCCACCTGTTTTTCAATGGTTGCAACAAGCCGGCAACGTTGCCAGCGTTGAAATGTATCGCACCTTTAACTGCGGCATCGGTATGATTATCGCCGTACCTAACGACTCAGCCGATGCCGTCATTGCTCAGCTCGCGCAAGATGGCGAAGCCGCTTTTGTTGTGGGTCATATAGAAGCGTGCGAGCAAGAAAAACCATTCGTCGAGATGCTCAACGTACAAGGTTAAATATGCGCATTGTTGTTTTAATATCAGGGGGCGGCAGCAACCTACAGGCCATTATTGATGGCTGTAATCAAGGTAATATTGCCGGTCACATTGTGGGTGTCATTAGTAATCGCCCGCAGGTTAAGGGCCTTGAGCGCGCCACGCAAAGCGGTATTGCTGCTTACACCCTTGACCACAAAGCCTTTGATAGCCGCGAGGCGTTTGATGATGCGCTAGCTGCTCAAATTGATACCCTCAAGCCAGACTTATTAATATTAGCCGGTTTTATGCGTATACTAACGCCGGCCTTTACTCAGCGCTACGTGGGGAAAATGCTCAATATCCACCCATCATTGCTCCCTAAATACCCCGGTTTACATACTCATAAAAGAGCACTGGAAGCAGGTGATAGCGAGCACGGCGTGACGGTTCACTTTGTGACCGCCGAACTCGATGGCGGCCCTGCGGTGATTCAAGCAAAAATACCCGTACACGCCGACGATACCGAGGCCACCTTGGCAGCGCGCGTACTCGAGCAAGAGCATATTATTTACCCTCAAGCAGCTCAATGGTTTTGCCAGGGTCGCTTGACACTGCAAAACAATACTGCATTACTTGATGGACAACCGCTCAACTAGCCGCCGACATCCCTAGCCTTTTATCAAACACTTTAGATTTTGCTTACCCAGCATCACATAAAGTGTTTGATGATTAATACACATTAGCCGACAGATGAGCATGACTATGGTGACCCAAATGGTAGCCCGCCTGCACATATTGATATAGATAGCGTATTTATAGCCATAAAACAGTTTGTAGGATATGTCGCACACGCACTGGTGGTTAAGACGACTTTAACCGCCGCCAAATACACGGATAATAGCACCCACACGGACGCAACGGCACGAAGCCATAGACGAGACCTAGGAAGGCATCTCAGAGATCGCTCAGGCAGAGCAACCGCATAGGAGCGGATGGAAAAAGGACACAGCGACACGGAGTGGTGGCTATACAGGAGTATCAGGGATACGGAGGCCGAGCATGATGCTTGGTGAGAGTAAGGGTTAGGGAGATGTACAGCCAGAATGGAGCCATTGAGGCGCACGGAAGATCAGTATCATGGAATGATCAACACGGATGACATGGCAAGAAGCCAGCATAATATAAGGAAGCTCGCCCCCATAGGAAGGGAAGATTACAAAAAGCCGATACTCACTCAACGGGTATCGGCTTTTTTGTGCTTACTATTTTATCCCTCTATTTGGTATCGACTCATGTTCTGACCTAATAATACCGACCTCAGGCGCACTTACACCAACAACCCTTGCGCTATTGGCCCCACCTAATAGACATGAAACAGACATAAAACAGACATCTCTTTGCAATATTTCACGCCTACTCTATTAGTAACCCTTAACACGAGGTGAGGCCTTTATGAAAATACTGCAAAATATTCATAATCTTGATGTGCAAACGTTCAGCTGGTGCCTAAAACGCAAACATCGCAATATTGCTGTGCGCTTCAGCCGCGTTGTTTCATACACCGCCAACGGCCCTTTTTATGTATTGGCAGGCTTAGCGTTTATTTTGGCCGAGCACTGGCCCTTGGTAAAACTTTTAGCTATTGGTTTTTTATTAGAGCGGACGGTGTATTTTATTTTTAAAAATGCCTTTAAGCGCAACCGGCCACCAGAGGCTATCCCTGGGTATATCAGTGTCATTCAAGCTTCTGATCAATTCAGCTTTCCCTCGGGACACACCTCAGCGGCCTTTTTAGTCGCAGTAGCGGTGAGCTGGGCATTTCCTTTCATGGCTTGGATCTTACTACCTTGGGCTATAGCTGTGGGTATGGCACGCGTCATTCTCGGCGTACACTTCCCAACAGACACTCTAGCCGGCGCCACACTGGGCAGCTCTTTATGTTTAATACTTATCAGCCAATTGGTATAACACTTAATGAAAATTCTTTATGGCGTACAGGCAACCGGTAATGGCCATATTACCCGAGCGCGGGCATTAGCCAAACAGTTTGCTCGCCAAGGCATCGAAGTCGACTATTTATTTTCTGGCCGCGCCGCCGATAAATTTTTTGATATGGAGCCTTTTGGGCAATGGCAATGCAAGCGCGGACTCACCTTTATTCATGAGGCCGGCCAATTAAATATCCCTAAAACACTGCGACAAAACAGCTTAAAAACATTGTATAACGATATTAGAGCGCTCGATCTGTCGCCATATGATTTAGTGCTCACCGACTTCGAGCCTATTACGGCTTGGGCAGCGCGCAAAAAACAAAAAACGTGCATTGGGGTCGGCCACCAATATGCGTTTTACAAAAATGTACCGAGGCGAGGTGATAATGTAATTTCACGCGCAATTATGCGTCACTTTGCCCCCGCCGATATTCACTTAGGTCTACATTGGCACCACTTTGGCCAACCAATACTCCCCCCCATTGCCGAGGTACATGAAAATAATCACCCTATCGATAACAATAAAATTTTAGTGTATCTAGGGTTTGAAGCGCACGATGATATTGTGCAAATGATAGAACCGTTTAAAAGCCATTTGTTTGTTATTTACGGGCCCTACCCGCGCTACCAAAGCCATGAGAACATTCAATTTAAACCGTTATCGCGTGAAGGCTTTCAACAAGATTTAGCCACTTGCAACGGCGTTATTTGTAATGCTGGTTTTGAGCTTGCCAGTGAAGCAATTCAACTAGGCAAAAAGCTGCTAGTGAAACCGCTGCATGGACAAATGGAACAACTCTCTAACGCAAAAGCTTTAGAGCTTTTGAATATCGGTATGACGATGAATAGCCTTAATAGTCGCACCGTGAAAGGCTGGCTTGATAATTTTGAAGCCAAGCAGGTCCATTACCCTAATGTAGCCGAGGCGATTGTTGAGTGGCTACAACACTCTAATTTGCAAGACACTCATATTTTAGCCGAGCAGTTATGGGCGCAAGTTACGTCACCTCATATGGCCGTCTTCAATCAATCTATCGATAAGTATCAAGTCGCTTAATCACTGAGCTAAGTACAAAGTATATGCCCGAATTACACGCCTGAGGGGTTAGTCGCGCGGTACAGTCAGTGCGCTATCCCAACAAAAGCGCCTTAACAATGCAGCAAAACTACCGCTGGGTTGAGCCACAATATCCAAATTCGCACCGCTCATTGGGTGGCAAAAGCTCAAGCGATAGGCATGTAACAACAGTCGTGGCACCAATAGCTGTTGCGCAAAATAGTGATTATATGTCGATTTACCATATTTAGGACAGCCAATTATTGGGTGGCTTAAGTGCTTAAAGTGCCGGCGTATTTGATGCTTGCGCCCTGTGCGCAGTTGTGCGCTTACCAGTGAGAATCGACTTTGGGGGTAACGATCAATCTGTGCAGCGACTTCAATTTTAGCTAACCGCTTAAACTCTGTAACAGCCTCTTGCGGTGGTTTTTGAGTGGCCGATTGAGAAGCTAACTTATCGCGCTTTCTTTTAAAATCACTAACCGGTTTTAAAGCATGATTAATAACCCCCTGTTCAGGGCAATAACCACGACATACCAATAGATACTCTTTGACCGCTGTATTGGATTCCATTTGCTTTTTAAGTGCTGCAACGGCCTCAGGGGTTTTACCAAAAATAATAACGCCCGAGGTTGGCTTATCCAAACGGTGAATAGGATAAAGGTAGCACCCTATTTGATCGCGCAGCTGCTGCAATAAAAACTGCGTTTCGTGTTTATCGATATCACTCTTGTGCACCAATAATCCAGCCGGCTTATCAACCGCCACATACTTGCTATCTTCAAATAAAATGGTGAGCGGTATCGACGCTGCTGCCTTAGCCGTTAAAGGTATTAGGGGTGGCGCGGTAAGAATACGTGTCATTTAAAAACTATCGTCAAGAGGTGCGTGTTAACGTTTGAGGTACTGCTCACGTGTTTTATTTTTTTTGGCAGCACTTTTTTTAAGTAGTACATAGGTCGCGCCGTAACTGCCGTGATGTTTTTGTGCTGTATGGAAGGCTAAAACATGATCCATTTGCGGCAACCAATAGGCCACGCAGCTTTTTAACAATGCTGGTTGCTTACGCCCTTCGCCCTTACCGTGAGTAATGAGTGCCGTACGCACATCATTGGCAACGCAGTCTTTAATAAACTGATAAACAATCACACGGGCACGCTCTACTGTCATTTTATGCAGGTCTAACCGAGCATCTATAGCATATTTGCCCATGCGCATACTTTTGTACACACCGTGCTGTACTCCCGGTCGTACAAACGCTAACAAGGCCATAGGTTCAACCATTTCTATGGGATCGCCCGATAAAGGATCGTCAGGTATGGTCGCTTCAAGCTGCGCGGCCTCTCGCCGCTGGGCTAACGCTTTGGGGTCTACCGATGATTTATTTAATTCGACGCGCTCAGCTACCACCAAAGGGGTTACGTCCCCTCCTAATAACGCTAAAAAATCATCTGTCATCTCTTTGTCTCACGTACATTTTACATCAGGGCGCCGACGGTATGCAGCCGCGCCCACTTATCTTTTCACTAACGTTTAACGAACTATGGTGTAACACGGGATATATTCTTGGGTGGGTATTTTCATACGCTGCTGCACTACAAACGCTTTAAGTAAGGCATCAAGTGGCTCGATAATACTGAGCTCGCCACGAATAGGGTATGGCCCATGCTCAGCCACCGCTTTGATGCCCTCGGCTTTAACATTACCATCTACAATACCTGAAAAAGCTTTACGTAAATTAGCGGCAAGCGTATGTACCGGCTGATTTTTAGCGAGATTTAAGCCGCTCATTGATTCATGTGTAGGCTTAAAGGGCTTTTGTAAATCTTCTTCTATATACAATAACCAATTAAAATAATAAGCATCTTGCTTTAGACGCCTAAAAGCTTGCACCTCTTTGAGAGCATCGCGCTGGACACGTGCCACTGCGGCGGGGTCATCAATAATGATTGTGTATAGCGCCTGCGCCTGCGGCCCTAGGGTTTTGCCAATAAAATCATCAATTTGCTCAAAATACCCCGCCGCTTCTTTAGGGCCGGTAAATATTAATGGAAAAGGAATGTCCTTATTTTTAGGGTGTAGCAGAATGCCTAAAATATAGAGAATTTCTTCGGCTGTACCGGCACCTCCTGGAAACACCACAATGCCGTGGCCCGTGCGTACAAAAGCTTCTAGGCGCTTTTCAATATCGGGTAAGATGATCAAATTATTAACAATCGGGTTAGGCGACTCGGCGGCAATAATACCCGGCTCGGTAATCCCCAAATAGCGCCCTTTGATGCGCTGCTTAGTATGCGCAATCGCCGCACCCTTCATGGGGCCTTTCATCGCACCTGGCCCGCAGCCGGTACAAATATCTAAACCACGCAACCCCAACTCATAACCCACTTGTTTGGTGTATTGGTATTCAATCTCACCAATCGAATGCCCCCCCCAACATACCGTCAAATTGCATTGATCATTGCCTTTAAAGGCTGCAGCATTACGTAAAATATGGAAGACCGCATTTGTAATATCTTCTTGCTTCTCCATGTTCAGTGCACAATTAGCATTGAGCTCATTATTAATATAAACCAAGTCGCGCAAGGCGGCAAAAACATGCTCCTTAATACCCACCACCATTTCGCCATCTACAAAGGCATTGGCTGGAGCATTAGTAATTTCGAGCTTAATGCCGCGCTCTTGTTGAATTAATTCAACAGCAAAGTCTTTGTTCGCATCAAGAACTTCTTGCGTACTATCAACTTCGCTACCCGTGTTGAGTACGGCTAAAGCACAGCGTCTAAACGTATCGTACATATGCGTACTACTTGTTTGCGCTAAACGCTCGACCTCCCATTGCGAAAGAACATCTAAAGTGGCATCGGGCGTAATACGTGTTGTGATTTTTTTCATAATGATTTCCTGTACTGCCTCTATAAGGTGTAGCCGCCTAATAATAGGCCATCGCTCAACTGAGTACCGCACTTGAGCCCAGCTATTGACCAAGCTCAAGCCAAGCGGGAGTGTATTTACTGAGCGTTTACCTTAAAAGGTTTGGCGAGCAAGATAAGCTGCGGCAATAAAAATAACGCCCCCGAAAGTGCGGCAAGCATGGCTAGACCAGTCAATAAACCAAAGTAAATAGTGGGTATAAATTGCGATAGCACCATAATGGAAAAACCGAAAATAATAATCACAGAGGTGTAGTACATGGCTCGCCCAATAGAGCTATGTGCACGATGCATCGCCTGCATATAGTCGCCATCTATAGCTAACTCGGTTTTAAAGCGATGGATATAATGAATGGTATCGTCGACACCAATACCCACAGTAATTGCAGCAATGGTGATGGTCATCATATCTAGCGGAATACCCACCAAACCCATTCCCCCTAAAATGGCACTCGCCGCTAAAATATTGGGCACCAGTGCCACCAACGCAATCGTCAAACTCCTAAACAACAGCAAAAACATAAAACCAATACCTAAAAATACCGCGCCCATAGTGACAATTTGTGAGCTAAATAGGCTTTGTAACATGTTGTTATACAAAATGAGCAGCCCACTAAAACGTACATGATCGATATCTACGCCGTCCATCGCCGCTAAATCAGAGCGAATACGCTCGACCAACTTTGCACGCTGCAAACCTGGGTAAGTATCGATAATACGCATAGTAATACGCGCTTGATCATTATTGGCATCTAAATAAGGGGCCACCAACACTTGACTGACATCATCGGTCAGTGCTTGCTCCATCAAGGCCAGTTCAAAGTTGTTCAAGCTCCCGTTAATATCTTTACCGACTTTATATAACGTTGCTAACGACTGCACCTTACCCACTTCTGGCAAAGCATCAAGATAATCGGTAATTTGCTCAATCAGTTGCAAGCCTGCTACAGTCATCCAAATACTGGCCTGCTGAGGCGTTTGCTCATTAAACGGATCAGCATCACCAAAAGGATCCTCTTCTGTAGCAGCCGGCTGCGCAAAAGGATCTACGCCACCAAATTCATCAATATCATCGCCATCGGCATTCATGGCAGCAGAACCTTCATCGGAGGCTGCTGACGCCATCAGTAATGCCGTCGCCGCCTCGGGTGCCAATATAATATCAAACGATGTTGTACCGCCGAGCTTTTGGTCGATCAGTGATAAACCTTTGTGAATTTCGGTTTCATCATGAAAATAATCTACAAAGCGGTTCTCTACTTGCAGACGACTAATTCCCCAGATACTTACAGCCAATACCACAATAGATATCACTAAGATCCCACGACCTAAACGCTCCACCGCTACAGCACAATAAGCGGTAAAGGGTTTACCTTGCTGAGCGGGCGAGGTCGGCTTGACGGTTTCACGCGGCAAGAGCACCAATGCAGCAGGCAACAAAACAAAAGCTAATACTACAGCCAGTATCAGGCCTATTGTCATCATCCAGCCAAAATCCATAACTGGGCGAATGTCACTAACGACTAAAGAAACAAAAGCCACAATTGTTGTTAACGCCGTATACAAGCACGGTTTAATCATATATTGACATGTTGCCAGCACAAGTTGCTGCTGTGTCCAATTGGGCTGCTCTTCGGCATATTCACGATAGCGCACGACCAAGTGAATAATAATCGCTAACGCAATAATCAACAGTAACGCCACAAAATTAGACGATATCACGGTGAGGTGCCAATCGGCCCAAGAGATAATCCCTAAGGTCATTGTTACCGCACTCACGCAAGTCACTAACGGAATAACCACAAACTTTATCGAGCGAAAAATAAACGCCAAGATAAACACCATAAACAGTAAAGCCGCACTCCCGAACACAACCAAATCCTTACGGATAAAGGTAATCATATCGGCTGTAATCATGGTGATACCGCCAACGTAAATCTGTGCATCAGATTTATACTGGCCGACTACCTCGCGCACCGCTTGCACGCGCGCGCGCGCGGCCGCCTCGGCTTTAGTTTTATGTACCGCAAACTCGGCGCTCACCGCTTTAAGCGCAGCGGCCTCTTGTGCATTTAAGCCTTGTTTTTTTTGTTTTAATCGCAAGTCATCACGCGCACTCACCAACCGGATATATTCAAGGTCGACGGCTAAATTCAGTTGCAATGCTGTTGTATTACCATCGGGGCTTAAAATTAACTTGCGATAAATAGGGCTCTCTAAAAACTCCGCTTTCGCCAGCGCACGATCTACCCCAGGGTCTAATAAATTGCGCGGTTCTTTGGCCATATCACGCAAACTGAGTTTTGGACTGTACAGCAAGGGAACATTTAAGATGCTATTAATACCTGTCACACCCTCTATATTAGCGAGCTCTTTGTGCAGCTCATTGAGTGTGTTAAGTGCAGCATCTTCAAACAAAGGCGTGTTGGGAGAGTAAGTCACCACCAAAAAATCACCGCTATCGTATTGTTTACTCACTTCACGAAAGTAATCTAAATCCGCATCACGCTCTAATGTCAAAGAGTCAGAGGACGCATCGAGACGTAATTTTGGGAGCCCTGCAACCGCAACGGCTAAGGCGAGTACAATAAGTAATAATATGGCCTTGGGGTATTTGACGACAAAATTTAACCATTTAGCGGCCGCTTGGTCGATCATAATCTTCCTCTATACTTAACAATAAAAAAACCGAATAGAACCCGTGTTAGACACAGGCCGCATCAATGGCGTACTGGCGCTGCACACACTACAATGAGTACCATAATTACACCACACATTAAAACAGCCACGTATTCTACCGCTAATGACACGCTTTAGCAGTGCTTGACCTCTTTATATTTACAGCTGTGACCCTGTATACTCTTCGCGTTAAACAAGGGGTGAGAATGCTCAAACTACAATTTAATGATGATCGACAAGACCCCGTATGGATGGTCGAAAAAAACTTCACCATTGGGAGCGGCGACGATAACAGTTTGGTGATTGATGATGCCTCGGTGAGTCCGCAGCACGCCAAAATCACCTGCACCCGTCAAACCTACGTACTGAAAGACTTAGGTAGCGCTGCCGGTACGCGAGTCAATAACCAGGCGGTCAACCAACATGCCGTTGCCTGTCGCGACACTTTAAAGTTTGGCGATGTTGAGCTCACTATTGTAGACCCCGCCACCGAGCAGCGCGATTATGAATGGTCTTTAATTGCCAGCTCCAGCTTTTTAACTGGCCAAGAGTTTCCCCTTCGCAGCCAAAATAATCACGGTATTACCATAGGCCGCGGCAAGCATTGCGATATTGCCTTTCCCGGCACTCACCTGTCAAAAGAGCATGCACGCTTCACCCCTACCCCCAAAGGGCTACACGTGAAAGACCTAAGCTCAGAAAATGGGGTCTTTGTAAATGATAAGCGCGTCCCCCAAGCTCTGCTACGCGCCGGCGATAAAGTGCGCTTAGATGTGTACAGCTTTCGGGTATTTGGACCCGGCATTGATACACCGCGCTCAGCGATTACTCTAATGCGCGAGACCGAGAAAGCCTCCAACTCAGACGACGAGCCCACCGAAGTTCCCAAACAATGGGTCACTCGCCCAACCTCACCCGGCAACCGCTCAGAGTCACGAGCTAACGCAAACAGTCCACCCCCAATGGTATATCTATTTAGCTTTATTATGGTGGGGTTACTGCTTGGTCTATCGGCCTATTTATTTTTGTAACTGCACGCTGCTTTTGTAACTGCATACTGTTTTTGTAACTGCACACAATGCGCTAACGGTATTAATTCATTTGAATCCAACTGCTTAGCGCTTTTAATCTAAAGGGCTTTTGCAGGTAACTCAGTACCAGATATTCTTCTGCAATTGCATCGATGACTAGATCTTGTGCCAAACGATCACCTACGCGATAGGTTTTACCGTTCAAAATAACGGCGCCACCTTTAGGGCTAAAAATATGATTGTCATATGCCAGGGTCGGTATGCGAGCTTTAAAACTCTCGGGCAACTGATGAAGGTATGGAATACTACGGTAGGGATCTGAGGGCACAGCCGCAGAACGCGCACCCGATATTTCTTGCTGAGTGGCCTCCCACAGGGCCTGTAATTGCGAAGAGGCAGCTGACGCGCGCGAATCCTTTGAGATCTCGGTGGAGCCCTGCGCTGTAGGCTTTTCGGTGTATAAATCGGTCGCTACATCGGGCTCACGCGCACTATTAGCGCGTGAACGCTGTGCAGCTTGATCACCCACACGCTGATAAATAGAAGCGACTTTTTGCGAAAGCACGGGGTCTTGCTCTATGACTGTTTGCGCGGCGTCGGCATTAAGGCCCGCCTGCGATGACTGACGATATTGAGCGTCCGCATTATGCGCTGAGGGGCTTTGAACTGCCATATTATGAGCCCCAGCACCTTTGCTGTGAGTCTCTAAGCGCTTCTCGGTCTGCTGCGGCTCAGCAGGCTGGGCTTGGGCAGCCTCGCGTTTAGAAAAGTCAGAGGCCTCAGCTGCAGCAGATATAGCAGACACTTGCGCGCTAGGTCTCGGCATCGTCCAGTCACCGCCTTTAAAAACTAACAACATTAACGCCAATACCACTAACACCAGCAGCCCAACGACCGCATAAATTGCCCATACAGGCACACCCGAGACATGCGCCTTGGGCTCGCTATGGTAGCTCCCTAAGTGAGGAACAGGAGCTTTGTGTTCGCGCTGACGATCAGCTTTATTTAAAGCATCAAGAATGAGCGACATAAATCACGGCTCCAAAAGGGCATCGGGTGCCAGCTGCGGTGTTATGTGGGTAAGGGATAGTTCACGGCCTAACGCCTCGCTTAAACGCAGCAGCGTTTGTAATCCTGCCAAGCCATCAGGCTCAAGGCGATAACTCTGCTGAAACAATTTAACACGTTGCTCCAGCGCACTATTAAAAGTGCCTTGTGCCAAGGGTGTTTCCTGCTGATCTAAGGCGGCAAATTGCTCCGCCAGCCAGTCCACAATAGGCCCCGACGAGCCAACCCCAATCGCCTTTTCAAAAGCCACTGGTTTTTGCCATAAAATCGTATACTCACCTGTCCACAGCGTTCCTAGTTTATCTAAATTCACCGCGATACGCTGCCCATCGACTAAGGCCGTCGCAGTATCGCCTTGCATGTCAATTAATGTGACATAAGCGGCGTGGCGCGATGATGTATTCAGCGTTAAAACAGCCGGCCTATTGGTGATTAAAAAATCTTGCCAAGTACTCGCTTCAAGCATTTCACAATAAAACCCTTTTTTAATGGCCAACCAGCAAGGATACACCGCGGTATCGTCAGTCACACCCAAATGCTGCAGCAGCGCGGTCAGTGCGGTATCTTTATTACGCACCCAAGCGTCGGGAACTGGCACCTCGTCAGCCGGTGTATCTGCATCAACGGGTACCGCCTCGTCAGTAATAATGGTCCCTGTTGCTGCTGGTGGCAACGTAGCAGGCGGCTGCGCAACGGGCTCGCGGTTAAGCAATAACCAGATCAGTGTTGAGGCAATTAAAGACACCAATACAGCTGAACCACCGTAAATTAACGGTGATGAAATCATGTGTTTGCGCTTAAAAGCTCGCTCACGCGGATCCCCCAACACCTCTTCGGTTGCTTGCTTACAAATAGCGCCGTCAACCTGAGTTGACTCTTGGGTATAAGCACCCAAGAGCATGCGATCGCACATAATATTAATCAACCTGGGAATACCGCCACTAATAGCGTGTACTTTTTTAACCACATTCACCGGAAACGGATCGCGTCCGGGCGGCATACCCGCTACCGTTAATCGGTGGCGAATATAGGCGCGTGTCTCATCAACGGTTAAAGGCCGCAAATGATAGCGTGCGGTAATCCGCTGACTTAACTGGCGCAAGGCCGGTTTCGCCAAAAGCTCGTTAAGCTCAGGCTGACCGACCAAAATAATTTGAAGCATTTTTTGCGTATTGCTTTCTAGGTTGGTCAACAGGCGTATTTGCTCAAGCGTAGCAATGCGCAAGAGTTGCGCCTCATCAATCAAGACAATACTGTTGCGACCATCACTGTGGTTTTGCAGCAAAAAAGCGTAGAGCTTATCAGTCAGAATTTTAATACTGGTTTCATCAACGTCATAGCTCACCCCAAACTCATCACAAATGCTGCACATTAAATCGCGCGCACTGGCAGCGGGATTCATAATCATTGCAACATCGGCATTAGCGGGTAATTGCTCGAGCAAACAGCGGATGGTGGTGGTTTTACCCGTGCCAACCTCGCCTGTCAACATCACAAAGCCGCCACTGTTGACGCCATACAATAAATGCGCCAGCGCCTCACGATGCTGAGCACTCATGTACATGTAGCGCGGGTTCACCGCAATAGAAAACGCTTGTTCTTCGATACCAAAATAACTGTGGTACATAAACTAGATCATTCACCCTGAATAGTCGAAAGAGATAACTAGCCAACAAAGTGGTCACGACACATAACAGCCCAATTACGACTCGCAACCCGACTATGCCACCCCACTAATTTGCTAAAGCATAAAAATTTTGGCGATGATAGCGTGATTACTCGGCAATAGGCAAAAAACCAAGCATTAATGATGTAATAAGCAAATTTTAGCCACAAAAAAAGCGTATTTTAAGGGGGTGATGCCATTGCGTGTCTTTTTATACACAGGTGCTACTCATCCCAGCTAAGTGTTTCAAGGATGCGCTGGCGGCTTAAAAGCATCTCTTCGTAGGTTTCGATTGTTGTGTAATCAATCACATCATTGCGCGTCTTCAGGCGAAACAACTGACCCTCTAAAGACGCAATTTCACGCGTCAATTGCAATTTCAGCAATCGAGTATCGTTGAGATCGGCGCCGAGCGCACCTAATATGCCTGTCGTTGTATTTGATAAATAACGCATTGATTTTAAGCCCTTTACACAGATGGAGGGTGGGTGACCGTGGCCTTGCCAGCATATTGGTACAAGATAACCACCAAAAGATCGCCCCTATCAATAACCGAGCACCAAGCAATAACCGAGCACCAAGACCAAGATAAACAATCATAGCGAATAATACCGACACAAAGCAGCAAAAATACGGAGCGATAACGAGAAGCGTGCCAATATTTTTAGCACACTCACAGTGCGCAAAACGCTGCTTAACACCGCCAATAATTTGGCAGCGACATGATGCCCATTGACTCACAGCAGGCCAGCGATTGCGGCACGTATACATCGTTCATGACTGTACTACCGGGCTTCTAAGTACGCTTTCGCTAAAAATAAGGCGGCAATTGAGCGCGCCTCGGTCATATCGTCTTTGGCGATTAAGGCATTAAGGTCCGACAGTGGATAATGCTCAACGTCCATAGGCTCGGGCTCATCGCCTTCTAGCCAACTCGGCGTTAACTGCTCAGCCAATACAATTTGCGTGCTGTGCTGCATATAGCTTGGCGACTGGCTCATACACTTGAGCGGTGTTAATTGGGCCGCCATAAAACCAGCCTCCTCTTGTAGCTCGCGGTTGGCCGCTTGCTCAAAACTCTCTCCGGCATCAACCTTCCCTTTTGGTAACGCCAGCTCATAGCGATCAAGGCCTGCGCCATATTCACGCACCAAAACAACTTCAAGTCCATTAGCCCCTTCTATAATGGGTACAATAATCACCGCCGCATGCTGACCCAGCAACCGCTCGTAATCTCGCACAACACCATTGCTAAATTGCAACTGCACAGCTTCTACTTTAAATAAACGGCTGTGACAGACCGCTTCGCGCTTTAATATTTTGGGGGGGGTAGGCATACTAGTAGCTCCGTTTTATGACGTATTGCACGCTGACTTCCGCGCTAAAAGAATATTGAGCCATTATGACTGAGCCACAAGATACCCAACAAGTACAAACTGACACTAAAAGCCCTATTGATTGGCCAGCGATTGACACCGTATTACTGGATATGGACGGTACACTACTGGATTTACACTTTGATAACTATTTTTGGCTAGAGCATCTGCCTACGCGCTACGCTGAGCACCATAAAATAGATGAGCAACAAGCGCGCGAAACACTGCACCAACACATTCAAGCCTATGAAGGCACGCTACAATGGTATTGCCTAGACCACTGGAGTGAACTGGTGCAAATGGACATCACGACACTCAAACGCGAAATCAGCCACAAAATCAAACAGCGTCCACACACTCAACGGTTTTTAGCCTTTTTAAAAAGCCAGCATAAAAAAGTCATCTTAGTCACCAATGCCCACCGCCGTGGCTTACAGCTTAAATTAGAGGTTACCGCCATAGATCAATGGCTAGACTTAGTCATTTCATCGCACGATTATCAACTTCCCAAAGAATCGCCGCAATTTTGGCAGCATCTACACCGTGCAGAGCACTTTGACCCTACTCGCACCTTGTTTATTGATGATACCCCCCGCATTGTAGGTAAAGCAGGCGAATTTGGCATTAAGCACTTGGTGTGTATTACTCACCCCGACTCACAAAAAGCCCCTCGCCCACCGTGCCAACAACACTGCCTTTATATTAAAGACTTTGATGAAATTATTTAAACCCACAAAACTCAGGCCAGCCATACATTATGAGCATGCGCGATACAACCAAAAAGCAGGCTCCCTCGTAATTCCGGCCAATAAATATATCATGACAGACAAACACCATGACCGATAATTCACTCTCTCGCGTACGCATTGATAAATGGCTTTGGGCTGCTCGCTTTTACAAAACTCGTAGCTTAGCTAAACAAGCTATAGACGGCGGCAAAGTACATCTCGATGGCGCTCGCGTCAAACCCAGCAAAGAGATACAGCTCAATATGCGGCTAAGTATCACCCAATCGCATATTCAAAAGCAGGTGCTCGTAACAGGGCTGTCAGAGCATAGACGTGGCGCACCCGAGGCCGCCTTACTGTATCAAGAAACCGCACAAAGCATTGCCAAGCGCGAAGCCATGGCCCTAGATCGCAAAGCCGCGGGCTTATCGGCTAGCCAGCACGAGAGCCGCCCCAATAAAAAACAGCGCCGGCAAATTCATCGCTTCATGAATATTCACCAAGACGATGGGTAATCATCGCTGACTCTATGCTGAAGAGCCTTGAAAAGGAACCCTCAAGAATAAAGCCCCTTACCCGTGATGAGCAATGCCATGCCGCCACCGAATACACCACTGACCGATATGACTAACCACATGACCGATACCAAACATACTAGCACCGACACCATCACGCGCTTCTACTTTGATGACTGCGATATGCGCGGCGAAATGATTACCCTCAATCAGAGCGTCGAAGAAGCCGTTGCCCATCAAGATCTCCCCAGCAGCGCGCAAGCCTTACTGGCACAATTTTTAAGCAGTGCAGCGTTACTAGCGGGTATTTTAAAATTTGAAGGGCTACTAACACTACAAATTCGCGGTGATGGCGACCTGCCTTTAATTATGGCCGAAGCCACCCACGAAAGGCATTTGCGCGGTATTGTACGCTTGCGCCAAGAGGCCGACGGCACAACAATTGACGGCAGCATGCTAGAGGGTAAAAACCTAAGAGAGCTAGTGGGCAACGGCGTGCTGACACTCACCATCGACCCCGAACAAGGTCAACGCTACCAGGGCATTGTACCTATAGAAGGCAAAAACATTGCTGAATGCTTAAGTTACTATTTTAGTCAATCCGAACAACTCGCCACCAAATTATGGCTATTTAGTGATGCAACTCATGCCGGCGGCTTCTTTTTGCAAGCACTACCTGCCAGTGCCGAGCAAGCCAAAACCGAACGCGCCACACAACAAGAGCAATGGCATACGCTTGAGGTACTTGCCGATACACTCACGGCGCAAGAAAGCCTAACACTTCCTCATCAAACCCAACTGACGCGCTTATTTCACGAATTCAAATTGCATATTAGCGGCAGTGTTCCCACCCTATTTCGTTGCAGTTGCTCACAAGAACGCAGTGAAAATGCTGTCGTTGCACTGGGTAAGGCTGATGCCTACGCCTTAATTGAAGAACAAACCGCCATTAACATTGATTGTCAATTTTGTGGTCAGTTTTACACGTTAAAACGCGAAGACTTGGACAAAATTTTTCCTGATGAGGACAAGCTTCACTAGTGATAAAACACTAAGAGCGAGCCGCATAGCTCGCTCAATACAGGCCGTGGCCTAGGGCCTGCCCCTGGTGAGACTCACATATCCGTTGTCACACTGGTGTGCAAGCCTCTAGCCTAAGTTCAACGCAATAAGCCATAAGCTAATAAGGTTAAGCATGCCAAGTCACCCCTTACCGCAAGCGGTCGAGCTGATGATTAGCCCCGCCAAAATACTGCCTGTAGGCTCCGATGCCCGCGTTTTTAACAACTGCAGTTTAATTGTCGATAAGGGTAAAATCATTGCGATTAGCCCTACCGCACAGGCGCATAAAACCTATACACCACAAGATCATATTATTCTCAGTGAGCATGTACTCATGCCTGGGCTCATTAATGCGCACGGCCATAGCGCTATGACGCTATTGCGCGGCTACGCCGATGACCTACCATTAACACAATGGCTACAGGAGTATATTTGGCCTGCCGAGAACCGCTGGGTGAATGAGCACTTTGTGCAGGACGGAACCGAATTAGCCATCGCTGAAATGCTCAAAAGCGGCACGACCTGTTACAGCGATATGTATTTTTACCCAGAAACCAGCGCACAGGTTGCCCACACTAGTGGTATACGCGCACAAATAACTTGCCCTATCTTAGACTTTCCAACACCCTGTGCTCGCACTCCAGATGAAGCCATCAACAAATGCCTTGCGCTGCATGATCGCTACCTCGATATTGAGCGTATTACCGTCGGTTTTGGACCCCATGCCCCCTATACTGTGAGTGACGAAATATTTGAGCGTATTGGCATACTCAGCGCCGAACGGCAAGCACCCATTCAGGTCCATTTACACGAAACCGCACAAGAAGTCAGCGAGGCGATACGAAACACCGGCGAACGACCTATCAGTCGCCTGCACAAATTAGGTGTCATCACGCCGCTCACCCAATGCGTACACATGACCACTCTTAATGATCACGACATAGAACGGCTTAGTCAGAGCGGCGCTAGCGTCATACATTGCCCCGAGTCCAACCTTAAGCTAGCCAGCGGCTTGTGTCCTACTCAGCAGCTACTTGATGCAGGCATTACGGTAGGCTTAGGCACCGACGGAGCCGCCAGCAATAATGATTTAGACCTATTTGGCGAACTGCACACCGCCGCACTAATAGGTAAACTATCGGCCAATAGCGCCTCGGCCATTAACGCCTACCAGGCTTTGCATATGGCTACGCTCGGCGGCGCCAAAGCGCTCGGTATAGGGCACTTAACAGGGAGTTTAGATATCGGTAAAGCCTGTGATGCTATTGCAATTAAACTCGATGACCTGAGCAGCTTACCGCTGTACAACCTCGCCTCGCAGCTGGTCTACACCCATCAAAGTCGACAAGTGAGTGATGTCTGGGTTGAGGGTAAACGACTACTGCAAGACGGGAAATTGTGTACACTCAACGAAGATAATATTAAACATAGAGCCAAAGCTTGGGCGACCAAAATCAGTTAACCGTTAGAAATTAAAAACAAAAAGGCCAAGACGCTCACCCTCTCAATACGACTAGATAACCATGGACCTTATGATGCCCAAATCTACACTGCACGAGCCGACCGATACCTCACACAATGTCGACCCGAGTGAAATCGCAAAATTTGAACGCGCCGCCAGTCGCTGGTGGGACGCTAACGGTGAATTTAAACCGCTCCACCAAATGAATCCCGTGCGCGCCAATTTTATTGACCGCTTAAGTCACGTAGCAGGCAAAAAGACACTCGATGTGGGTTGCGGTGGCGGCTTATTGAGCGAAGCACTCACCCATCGCGGCGCAGAAGTTACCGGGATTGATATGGGCAAGGCACCTTTAGAGGTTGCCCGCATGCATGCCGAGCAAAGCGGCCTAACGATTAATTATCATCAAACAACCGCCGAAGAGCATGCTCACAATAACGCCAATACTTACGACATCGTCTGCAGCTTAGAAATGCTGGAGCATGTACCCGATCCACAAAGTGTGATTAACGCCTGCGCCACTCTCGTGAAGCCCGGTGGCAGCGTCTTTTTTTCAACCCTTAACCGCACGCCCATGGCCTATTTAATTGCTGTATTGGGGGCAGAATATATTGCCAATTTATTGCCGCGCGGCACTCACGACTACACTAAATTTATCACCCCCGCCGAACTCAGTCATGCATGCCGACAAACAGGCCTATCGGTCAAAAAAATTACTGGCCTGAGCTACAACCCTTTGACGCAAAAATTTAAAGAAGCTGATACTGTCGCAATTAATTATATTATCCACGCTGTCAAACAGTCACCGCATTAGGCCATGTAAAACCAAAGGGAGCGGCAACTATTCAGTGCTATATAGTCACGTTTTTCAGCTTGGCTCGAAGGTTGGAAGGTTAGAAGGTTAGAAAGGGCTTAGCGCATCATGCTAAACCCTTTTGACTCAGTGCTTTATCCATCGTGCTTTATCGATAGCACTTTATCCATAGTACTCAGTTTGACTACAAGTACAACTTCATGTCATTAGCACGCTTAGCAGCTAGCGTTCACGCGCCAGCAGACCAAAGGCTTTTAGCGTAGCCGTATTAAAGACATATTTGCCTTTAGGCTTTTATTATTTGCCCAGTAACGATTTAATACCACCCAATGCCGCCTGGCCATTAAAAGGTTTAATAATCCAACCTTTAACGCCTGCCGCTTTACCGCGCTCTTTCATGCTCGGGTCGCTCTCTGTGGTTAACATAATAATAGGGAGCGCGGTGTTACCTGCAGCCCTCACTTTCTCACACATTGTCAAGCCATCCATACGCGGCATATTCACATCACAAATAACCAGTTTTAACCCACCATCAGCTTGAATTTTACCCAAGCCATCCTGCCCATCACAAGCAGTGTCAACATTAATGCCTTGCGAAGCCAAAAAACCACTAACTTCATTACGCACAGTTGCAGAATCATCGACCACTAAAACTTCAGCCATATTTTCGCCCTCCAAATAGGCAATTTCTCGTTGTATAAGACTTCTTTATAAAAAATTTTATAACACTTCTTTTTATCACACGCTGCTTTATAGCACTTCATAGTTAACATGCGTGTAAATACCCAAATCATAAAGCCATAGGCAAAAGAGTTCGCCTAAAAAAATTCTAGTTCACCTGTGCCTTCTTGCTCAGCAAAATGCGATTCATCCAATGCAAGCTCTAAATCACCCTTGCTATACACAAAGACACTACCCGCCATCAGCGTTTTATCCATCTGCTGAAAAACAACATGACCTTCACATTTCAAATCATCATTATGCATATCGGCAAGCGTTGTTCTTTCTGACAAAACACATGGCGTAGACATACCTAAGTGGTCAAAACTTTCATAACACAATCGCTTAGCTTCGCCGCACAATCGATTACCCATTTCTAAAAAATAAGCATCAAGCTCTTCACTGTGCTCGACTGATGAAGCTGGCACACCCTCTTCACTAATGGTCGACTTAATAATGCCGCGTATGGCTTGACTATCAGCATAATGCAATAAAAATGTAATTCTAAAATCAATACCTGCAATCGTTAACATGATGCGCGACATAACATGCTTGGATAAATCAGCATCATTCGCGGCCGATTCACTCAAGCTAGAAGCATCTAAAATATCACTTGCAGCCGATCGCAAAGAATGCGTCAATACTTTATTAAAACATTCTTGAGAGCGTAAAGAGTAAGCCATAAATTGTCCTTCATGGTATTTCGTTATGCTTGCTCAGCCACATTGCTGACGATATCACCAAGGCTAAAGCTGTATTTGATTCAAACGACTCGAGAAATTATTGATCGCTGTGAGGATCAATTGGCTACTGGCTTGAATATCTTGAAAAGTAGAAATCGTAATGACTTCGTTTTTAGATAAATGTGATTTATATTCATTATTTAAATTTTCCGACTTTACCGCCAACGAGCGCACCTCATCGGCAACCACCGCAAAACCTCGCCCATATTCGCCAGCGCAAGCAGCTTCAATACTCGCATTAAGCGCTAGAATAATCGTTTGTTTAACAATAGTACTAAAACCTTCATTTTGCGCTTGCATCATTTTATTATGGTCAATTAATGCCGTCAGCTCAGCATTCCATCGCTCAAAGGTTAATAGTAAATCTTTTAAACGCTCCATTTCTTTCACTAAGCCTTGCAGCACTACCTCATTATTACTTT
Organism: Marinagarivorans algicola; assembly: GCF_001292705.1. Taxonomy (GTDB): domain Bacteria; phylum Pseudomonadota; class Gammaproteobacteria; order Pseudomonadales; family Cellvibrionaceae; genus Marinagarivorans; species Marinagarivorans algicola. Next base: position 232,363 of record NZ_LGAK01000001.1, on the reverse strand, counting down.
GCTGACTGCTATAGTTATTCAATTCAATTTTAGCTTGAGCAAGCTCACTTTCTGCCTGTAAGCAACGTTCATTACAGTTTTCAAATTGTGTATTCAAGCTATTATACTGCTGGGTGAGCTGTTCAAAATCAGACTCACAAGAGGCAGGGGCTTGCAATTTAACGGCAGCGCTCAGCTCTGCCTGCATATCGCGTAAGCGTTGCTGGTCTTGCGCTAGTTCATCCTGCGCCACATCGAGACTTTTACGTAAATGAGCGTGGTTCACTGCCAAAAAAAGCGTTGTTATTAAAAACAGCAGCGCTAAACCAGCAAATAGATAAAGCATAAAAAAGGCCACCACATTTATATCGAATTACTCTGAGTGTAGTCCAATTTTTTAAATGCGTAGCCTTTCGATGACATCGACAATAAACAATAACATAACGGTACTTATCCCCCCTAAGGCAAGCTGACAAATCCCACAAAATGGGGGGGCGAAATAGGTACCGATTTTTTATATGCCATCGTTATATTCAACAGCGATACTCGGTCGCTAAGCGTCAAATAAGCCCTCCATCGACAAATAGCGCTCACCCGTATCGTAACTAAAGATTAAAACACGCGCGCCTGTAGGTATCTCGGAGAGCGTTTTCGCAACGGCCGCCAAGCTAGCACCTGACGAAATACCGACAAACAATCCCTCTTGGCGTGCAGCTCGAGTACACATTTCAAAGGCAGATTCTTCACTGACTTGCACCGTACCATCGAGTATCCCTTTATTTAAAATACTAGGAATAAACCCCGCACCAATACCCTGCAACTTGTGCGGCCCTTTTGCTCCACCACTAATGACTGGTGATTTTTCGGGCTCTACAGCAAGCACTTTCAAAGCCGGAAAAGCCGTTTTGAGCACCTCGGCACAACCGGTAATATGACCTCCAGTCCCTACGCCGGTAATCAAATAATCCAAACCCTCAGGGAAGTCTTTGAGTATTTCTTGAGCAGTTGTTGATTTGTGAACGGCCACATTGGCAGGGTTATCAAATTGCTGAGGCATCCACGCATGATCCGATTGCTCAACAAGCGCTTTTGCTTTTTCAATAGCGCCATCCATACCTTGCTCTTTGGGTGTTAATACCAACTTTGCCCCATAAGCTTTCATGATTTGGCGACGCTCAATCGACATAGACTCAGGCATAACCAGTGTAAGTGCATAACCCTTAACCGCTGCCACCATGGCCAATCCAATACCTGTATTACCTGATGTTGCCTCAATAATTTCGACGCCCGTCTTCAATATGCCATCGGCTTCAGCTTGCTCAATCATCGCCAGAGCAATGCGGTCTTTGATACTGGCGCCAGGGTTTGAGCGCTCAACCTTCATCCATACCTCGACTTTATCGCCAAACAAATGATTCACTCGCACATGCGGTGTGTTGCCGATGGTGTGTAAAATATTGTGAACTTTCATAACGAACCCTACCTTAAGTGAAGATATAAATACTAGGATTACCCCTTATTGTGCACGCTGACAATGAGCGCACGTATCGAGCAACCCTGCACTGTACAATTTAACCTACGCAAGCACAGTACTGCTAAAGCGCAGAGGAAAAACAGCACAAACATATCATCCATCGGCTGATAAGCGCTATGCTTTTAAGGACTGTGCTTTTAAGAGCTATGCTTTTGAACACAGGCTGTATGGAATACGATTGATGGAATAAACAAGGCTCATAATAACGTGCAAGTTTTACTCAGCGGATGAAGAGATTCGAACCAATGACTATATTAGCGGTCACAGGGCGCTCAACCAAAGCGCTAACGCGAGCGTATGTGGTCGTGAATTTTTGAGCTTTTTTCAGCTATAGTGCGATCTCGGGCACAGTACTGTATTAACATTAGTACCGCCTAAACGTTAGTATGGCCTTAGTTTTAGTACGATTTTAACTTTGCTCGATATTGCTTTATGAACATCAAATAGCACCTAAGGTAGCATTGAAGATAACACCGATACTCATGACTGCTACCGACAGCAATCACTGAGTAGTCACTAACTGAGTAGCCACTAACTAAGTAGTCACTAAGCAAGTAGCAATAACAGTAGGCACTGAGATACAAACAAACGGCTATTAAGAGGCAAATCAAAAGGTATAAGACACAAACATAAAATGACAACAGCCGCAAAGACACAGCGCGACGCAACAAGCAAAATAGCGTGAAATGCAGGTTTTTCTGATGTTTAACTTTGCTATATGTTTTTAACGTTATACAGTATGCCACTGGATGAAAGGTGTCACCATTGTGACATGAGCTGCAATAGGTATAGGCTATTTGGCAAGAATTCACCGGCTAAGTACGAGCAGGTTTAGTATCAATAGAACTAAGGTAGCTTTGAACAAGAACCATAGAAGAGCCAATAGCTCAGCAACACGCTCAAAGCGGCGAGACTATGAGCTAGTCATTGATGAGCGCACATAATTTAGGGGTTAATTTTGATTAAACAACTTTTCGTGACCGGATGCCTTCTAGGCTTAAGTATTCAAGCGCTGGCAATACCCACTACAGCGCCGACGATAGAACCCACCAAAATGCAATCGGTGACCACACGCAAACTAGTGGAAATGCTCAGCAGCAGACACTATCGCAACCTCGTTGTTGATGATGCGCTCTCTGAGGCTTTTTTAGATAAATATTTAAGCAGCCTAGACCCTGCTCGCATGTTTTTTTTAGCCGCCGATATCGCAGAATTCACCAAACATAAACACCAGTTTGATAACGACTTCAAAAGTGGTGATCTGGCCTATGGCTTTAGTATTTATGACCGATATCGCCAACGCTTAACAGGCCGCCTAGAAAGCGTTATTCGTATTTTAGAAGACAAAAAACACCTCTTTGATTTTACGAAAGACGAGATGGTTGAGCTCGATCGTGAAGAATCTCCTTGGCCCAAAACCCTTGCCGAAGCCGATGAGCTTTGGGATAAACGCCTGCGTTTAAGTATTCTTAATCAAAAGTTATCCGGTAAAGAGCCTGAGAAAGCCCGCGAGACACTACTCAAACGCTACCAAAACCAATTAAAGCGCATTGCACAACAAACAGGTGCCGATGTTTACGAGTCACTGATTAACTCGTTAACACTGCTGTATGACCCCCATACTAATTACTTTTCACCGCGCACCTCCGAAAATTTCAACATTAATATGTCCTTATCGCTCGAAGGTATTGGCGCTGTTTTACAATCTGAAGACGAACATACTAAGATTGTGCGCTTAGTCGCTGGCGGCCCAGCGCACAAACAAGGCCAACTGAAACCAGCCGATAAAATTGTGGGTGTTGGGCAAGGTGAAAAAGGCGAAATTACCGACGTTATTGGCTGGCGTTTAGACGAAGTGGTAGACAAAATACGCGGCAAAAAAGGCTCAATTGTACGCTTAGAAGTACTCGATGAAGATGACACTACCCGCGTTATCGCCATTAAACGCGACCAAGTGAAACTGGAAGACCAAGCCGCGCAAAAGGCCATTTTAGAAATAGACGACAATGGTGTTAAGCGCAAAGTAGGCGTGATTGATATTCCAGCCTTTTATATTGACTTTAAAGCCGCCCGCGCAGGAGACCCTAATTACCGCAGTACCACACGCGATGTTGCTCGATTAGTCACCGAACTGAAAAACGAAGGTGTTAACGGTATTGTGCTCGACTTGCGCAGCAACGGCGGCGGCTCTTTGCAAGAAGCCACACAGCTAACGGACTTATTCATTAACCAAGGTCCTGTGGTGCAAATTCGCAGCTCAGATGGCCGCGTTGCACGCGACCATCGCGCTTATTCGAGCGCACTGTATAGCGGCCCCATGGCCGTACTCATCAACCGCTTAAGTGCCTCGGCTTCGGAAATTTTTGCCGGTGCCATCCAAGACTATCAGCGCGGCTTAGTAGTAGGCACGCCGTCTTTTGGTAAAGGGACTGTGCAATTGCTAACACGTATGCCTGAAGGCGAGCTAAAACTCACCGAGTCCAAGTTTTACAGAGTCTCCGGCGAAAGCACACAGCATCGCGGTGTCGTACCCGACATTACCATGCCGGCCATTGTTAATCACGACGAGGTCGGCGAATCAGCCTACGAAAACGCCTTACCCTGGGATACCATTCATGCTGCTGCACACGCGCGTTATTTCGACTTCAGCAAAATAATGCCTACGCTAACCAAAAACCATGAAGCGCGGATTAAAGATAACCCCGACTTTATTTTTATTAAAGAGCAATTTGCGCTGAGCAGCAAAAACGCCGAGCGCACACATGTGTCACTCAATAAAAAGACACGTGAAGCCGAAAAAGCCGATATGGAAGCACAGGCACTTGCTATCGAAAACAAGCGTAGAATCGCTAAAAAAGAAAAGCCTTTTGCCAATATTCAAGCCTACAAGGACGATCAAGAAAACAAAGAAGAAGAGCGTAATGCCAACTATGGCAGTAAAGATAGCCAGATTGATATCAAAGACGATGCCATGCTGACTGAAACAGGGTATATTTTGGTCGACCTTGCCAATGCACTCAGCTCGGATATGGTCGCACTGCAAGCGCCCCTCCACAAAAAGCGCTAACTGCACTAAACAGCTTTGACTAATGCCCCCAAAAGCCCTCTCATCAAAAAGAGGGCTTTTTTTTATGCTTTTTTTAGCATCAAGCAGGCAATAAAAAAGCAGTGACACTGCCAATACAGGCATAAGCGTCAACCCCTCCAGTAGTCATGACTTAGGCGCATTTTTACTTGGCATAAAAAGCAACATTATCGTCTCTTATAACTAAATAATTAGTACATTTTAATCAACTACTCGTTTCAATTCTTGAGGATATAGTCAAAATAACCTAACATTTGCATACTTTTTGTACCGGACAACAGAATTATAATTATGCGATCACTATCGAAATCCTGCAAAAAATGTCACAAAAACATGAACGGCGGGCTTTACCGCGCCCCTCATATTTGCCCACATTGCCACTTTGAGCACCCCAGTAACAAAAAAACACCCAAAAGCTTGGCACAACAGAGCGCTATGGCACCCCAACCTATGCAGCCACGCACTGTTGCTGCTGAGGCTGTAGCGGTAACAGCACAATCCAGCGTTGCGACTCAACCTACACCGATACCCGCCAAGCAAACACATACTGAGCCGTTAAAGCCTGAAGAAGCACCGGCCGAACCTGTTAAACCTCAATCGGCAAGTCACAAGCCTGTTGTCGCTATATCAACAACATCAACATTAACAACAAGACCAATAACAACATCAACAACGGCATCAATACCAACAGCCGCACCCTCAACAAGCACTAAAGCCAATACAGCGCCTAAAGCTCGACCCAACCCATCATTGGCGAGTCACTTAGCCACGGCCAATTTAGCCACTGCAAGTCCCGTGACTGCCAGTACAATGACTGGCACGCCAAAATCTCACGCGCCAAAGGCTAAAGCACCCATTGCTGATATTACTCAGCCCAAACCGGCTAAAACCCAGCCCAAAAAGGTCGGTGCCGATATTACGTTAACAGCAAGCCCCTCTTACGAGCTTCATGCACTCAAATTATTTGAAGAGGTCTCTGCCACCTGTATTTTGAATATTGAGTTAACCGCTGATTTGTTTATCAAGGGCAAATTTGCAGGAGTCAAAAGCCCAAAAATTCAGGCAGCACTCAAACAGGGCAAAAAAGATACCCTAGGGCAACTGCGCAAAATCGCGCGAGACTTAGGCGCTAATGTTGTTGCTGATATTGAGATTAAAAACGCCATGAAAATGGTCGACCAAAATAACGCCAATATCACGGTTAATGCCAGCGGCACAGCGTTACTAGCCGATAACCCCATGGTAGATGACGCAACTACGATGACCGGCACACTCTAAGCCGGCACACTCTAAGATGACGATCACATTTTAAGAAGACGGCCACAGCGGGTTAGCTAACATAGCGATAGCTCGGTAGTTATGAGTAAACGCCCGTTTTTATCGTAGAAGTTTTTGGCGCCGAAGTAGACACGGCGCCTTTTTTTTGCCTAAAGATTTTGTCACTCAGCCATACTGACAACCCTCGATATAACAGGGTACTGACGGATTATTTTCTGGGTAGTTCATCACCGAGAGCACTAATATAGCGCCCGCTCCGCTTAGATGATGAAGGGCGACTTTACGATCGAGGTGCACAAAGTCGCCAATGGCTTGAGCCTCCCAGCCAATCAATCAGGAGTGCCCAATTCCGGCGCCTCTGAACAGTGACAAAATTTTACCCTAAAAAGTATTGCTCCAGCGCAATAAATATCGCTGCCAGTACATCGCTCAATACGCCGATGAGAACATCAGCACAGCCGCAGTCACATTAAAATTGTTGACAGGCATAAAGTTCCAGAGCGGTCGGCGATCAAACCTGATACAATCGAGCAAACAACAAACCTATATCAATATTTTTCAATATAGGTTTTTCGGCTTGAGTATACGCATCAGGTTTTGACTGAACTCAGACTAACTAAGTTCATTCGCTACCGCAGTGATTGAGCGCATACACACGCCGCTCGCCCAGCCTAATTAACAGCTGGGTTTGATATTGCTAACGCTGAGTTACTGCTCAAATATTAGCCGCTAAACTATGACCAACTCCATTATTAATCCGCAAACTATTAGCGACTAGACCATTAGCCACTCGCACTTAACTATAGGTACTCCATGTCTGCACACTCTGCCCGCTCAGCCCTTTTGCAACAAGCACTCAAAGACCGCATTCTGATTCTCGACGGTGCCATGGGTACAATGATTCAAGGCTACAAGCTGCAAGAGGCCGACTACCGCGGTGAACGCTTTGCTCACTATCATCAAGATATAGCAGGCAACAATGATCTACTCAGTATCACCCAGCCCCAAATTATCAAAGATATTCACCGCGCTTATTTTGATGTGGGTGTTGATATTGTCGAAACCAATACCTTTAACTCCACCCAAGTATCGCAAGCCGATTATGATATGGAGGCTATCGCCTATGAGCTTAACGTGCAAAGCGCGCGTATTGCTCGCGAAGTGGCCGACGAACTAACAGCACAAAACCCTGCAAAGCCACGCTTTGTCGCCGGTGTACTAGGCCCCACGAGCCGCACCTGCTCTATCTCGCCCGATGTTAACGATCCTGGTGCACGCAATGTGACCTTTGACATACTGGTGACCAATTACACCGAAGCCACTAAAGGCCTAATTGAAGGTGGTGCCGATATTATTCTTATCGAGACTATTTTTGATACGCTCAATGCCAAAGCGGCCATTTTTGCGGTACAGAGCGTATTTGATGAACTCGGTTTTGAAGTACCTATCATGATTTCGGGCACTATTACCGATGCCTCGGGCCGCACGCTATCCGGCCAAACCACTGAGGCCTTTTACAACGCCTTAGCACATGCCAACCCTCTGTCTATTGGCCTTAACTGCGCGCTCGGTGCGGCAGAATTGCGCCCTTACATACAAGAATTATCGCGCGTGGCCAACTGCTTAGTGTCAGCACACCCCAATGCCGGCTTGCCCAACGAATTTGGCGAATACGATCAAAGTCCCAACGAAATGGCTGGCATTGTGGCCGAATTTGCCCACAGCGGTTTTATTAACATTATTGGTGGCTGCTGCGGTAGCTCACCCGCTCACATTGCTGCCATCGCCAACGCCGTGGCATCTATACCCCCGCGCAAAATTCCCGATATAGAACCGGCCTGCCGCTTGTCCGGGCTCGAGCCTTTTAATATCACGCAGGATTCGCTCTTTGTAAACGTAGGCGAGCGCTGTAATGTCACAGGCTCTGCACGCTTTAAACGCCTTATTATCGACGAAGATTACACCACCGCACTCGAAGTTGCCCTTGCACAAGTTGAAGACGGCGCGCAAATTATTGATATTAATATGGATGAGGGCATGCTCGATGCGCAAGCCGCCATTGAGCGCTTTTTAAATTTAATTGCTGGCGAACCCGATATTTCACGCGTACCCATTATGGTTGACTCGTCAAAATGGGATGTCATCGAAGCGGGTCTTAAGTGTATTCAAGGCAAACCCATTGTAAACTCCATCAGCATGAAAGAAGGCGAAGCTGAGTTTTTAGCCAAGGCCAAATTATGCCGGCGCTACGGTGCCGCTATTATTGTGATGGCCTTTGATGAAGAAGGGCAAGCCGATACCGCCGCGCGCAAAATCGAAATTTGTCAGCGCAGTTACGATCTATTAGTCGGCAGTGGCTTTCCTGCTGAAGATATTATTTTTGACCCTAATATTTTTGCTGTTGCAACGGGTATTGAAGAGCACAATAACTACGCAGTCGATTTTATTGAAGCTTCGAGGTGGATACGCGCTAACCTGCCTTATGCCGGTATTTCGGGTGGGGTGAGTAATGTGTCCTTCTCATTTCGCGGTAATAACCCAGTGCGCGAAGCGATTCACTCTGTCTTTTTATACCATGCCATTAAAGCCGGCATGAATATGGGGATTGTGAATGCCGGCCAACTGGCCATTTATGATGACCTACCCACCGAGCTGCGCGATGCTGTCGAAGACGTTGTTAATAACCGCACCGATGCCGCTACCGAAAACATGCTCGATATTGCAGAAAAATACCGCGGCGACGGCAAGGCACAAAGCAAAAAAGAAGACCTTGCTTGGCGTGAAAAGCCTGTCAAAAAGCGCCTCGAATACGCACTGGTTAAAGGTATTACTGCCTTTATTATTGAAGACACTGAGTTGGCTCGCCAAGAATGCGCCCGCCCACTTGATGTGATCGAAGGGCCGCTCATGGATGGCATGAATGTCGTGGGTGATTTATTTGGCGAAGGAAAAATGTTTTTGCCTCAAGTGGTTAAATCAGCACGAGTAATGAAACAAGCCGTAGCCTACCTTAACCCTTTTATTGAAGCCGAAAAAAGCGAAGAAACCAAAGCCAACGGGAAAATCTTAATGGCCACGGTTAAAGGTGATGTGCACGATATTGGCAAAAATATTGTGGGTGTAGTTTTACAGTGTAATAACTACGAAATTGTAGACTTGGGTGTCATGGTGCCTTGCGAGAAAATACTCGATACCGCCATTCAAGAAGGCTGCGATATTATTGGCTTATCGGGCTTAATTACACCCTCGCTCGATGAAATGGTCTATGTGGGCCAAGAAATGGAAGCTCGGGGCATTAATTTACCCCTAATGATTGGCGGTGCTACCACCTCCAAAGCCCATACCGCCGTTAAAATAGACCCAAGCTTTAATATTAACCAAGCCGTTTATGTCGCCGACGCTTCACGTGCTGTGGGGGTGGCAACCGCCCTGCTATCTGACGAGCAGCGCCCGCAGTTTATTCAAGACATTAAAGACGAATATATCAAAATACGCGAGCGCACAGCCAACCGTCGCGCACGCCCCATGATTCCGTATGCAGATGCATGTGCACGCCGCTTTCAACCACAGTGGCAAGATTACATACCGCCTAAGCCTTCTTTTATTGGCACCAAAACGCTACTAAACTATCCCTTAGAAGAGCTCGTGCCTTATATTGACTGGACACCCTTTTTTATCAGCTGGGATTTAGCCGGTAAATACCCCCGCATATTAACCGATAATGTTGTCGGTGAAGCAGCTACACATTTATTTGAAGACGCACAAACCATACTCAAGCAACTGGTCGAACAAAAACAATTGCAAGCCAACGGTGTGCTAGGGTTTTGGCCTGCCAATAGTGTCGATCACGATGTACTGACCGTCAGTGACGAGGCGGGCACCGAAATATCGCGCTTATATCACCTGCGCCAACAACAAGACAAAAACGCACAAACCGATACATTGTACTCATTGGCCGATTTCATTGCGCCCAAGGACACCGGCTTACAAGACTATATTGGGGGCTTTGTGGTCACTGCAGGCATGGGCGCCGAAGAACTTGCCAAAGCCTATGAAGCAAAAGGCGATGACTACAGCGCCATTATGGTTAAAGCCTTGGCCGACCGCTTAGCCGAAGCCTTTGCCGAGCGTTTACATGAGCGAGTGCGCAAAGAATTTTGGGGCTATGCCAGTGATGAAGCGCTACCTAATGACAGCTTAATTAAAGAGCAGTATACGGGTATTCGCCCAGCACCCGGCTACCCAGCTTGCCCCGATCACACCGAAAAAACGCAATTATTTGAGCTATTAAACGCCACCGCCGAAACAGGCGTTAGCCTGACTGAGCACTTTGCGATGTTCCCTGCGGCGGCGGTAAGCGGTTGGTACTTTTCTCACCCAGAAGCCAAGTATTTTGGAATCGGCAAAATAGATCGCGATCAGCTCAATACCGTGGCAACACGTAAAGGCTGGGATCTTAAAACAGCCCAAAAATGGCTGCAACCGCTGCTCAATTAATTTGTCACGCATCAATTCGCACGGCCAGTACTATTTATTGGCTGTGCGAATTGATGGCCTAGCGTACCTCAATACTGATTATGATTGTTTGGGTAATAAAACCCACAAAATACCGTTTGCTTTCATTTGGCCCGCTTTTATTGCCGCATCGCTGCCACTGCCCCAAAAAAAATCGCCCCGCAACGCACCTTTTATGGCGCTACCAGTATCTTGGGCAATGACCAAACGGGCCAATGCTGCTGTATGATCTGCGCGCGCGCCAGTGTTTGACGCCTGAGCTTGTGGTACATCGGCTGTTATATACAAAGGCAAACCATAACCCCAATACTGAGGATCAATGGCTATTGAATGCTCGGGCGTTAGCGGCACACCTTGTGCCCCCACAGTGGCTTGTGCAGTATTTTCGCTAAAAAAGATATAAGAGGCATTTAGATTCATTACCTGCATGGCCTCGCTGGGATGGGCTAATAGCCACGCACGAATGGCTTGCATCGAAATCGTTTCGCGCTCTAGTTCGCCGCGTTCAATCAACGGCTTACCAATCGCGGTATAAGGGTGGCCATTACGCCCTGCAAACCCTACGCGCAGTGTTTGCCCATCGGGTAAGACTAATAGCCCAGAACCTTGAACCTGTAAAAAGAATTTATCAACATCATTAGCCACCCAAGCGATGGGCTTATCGTGTTGTGCCCCAAGCGCACCGCTGTTAATGTCGGCCCTTGTCCAGTAAGGTTTAAGTTGATTAGCATCCAAGCGGCCATACAGCTTTTTACCGGCCAATGCCGTATCAAAAGCCCCTAAATCAACCGTAACAATATCACTCGGCGGCGCTCTTAATGGCACCGTAAAACCCGCCTGCTTTTGCCGAGTCGCTAATATTTGAGGTTCATAATAACCCGTAAAAAAAGCCTTATTTGAACCGTTATTGGTCACGGCATAGACCTTAAAATATGTTTCAAAAAAAGTTTTTGCCTGCGCATCAGTTGTGACACTCACTTTAGCCTGACAGACTTTTTGCAAGTCGCCAAACACATGCATTGGAGCTGCCAACAGTAATGGCCGCTGCGCGCTTTGCTTGAGTATTTTAGGGCACGAGTGCATCAATGCCCGAAAGGCATGCAAATGGCGCTCTTGCGGCCAGTGCGGCAACAGCTCAAAGCGGCTCGGGCTCATAGCGACACCTGATTCGGTGTGTTTGGTTGGCTCGACTGATTCGAACGACTGGCAGGCAACGACAACAAAACACGTTAGCAGCAAGCTGCCTACACGTAGGCTCCGGGCAAAATGGCAAAGTACTCCATCTGGAGTAAGGCGTTTTAAGTCTTTTAATAGACGGCTCATGTCGGCAGGCTCGTGTGGGTGATAATATGGGTGGCGGTATCAATCGTTATGTCAGTCTGACCACCGGCCTCTTTAAAGCGGGGACTCATGCAAAAAATCATCGTCTAGCGCAATACCCACTGCGTAATCGCGGTAAACGACCTCAAAGCGCCTCAAGCACGTTAAAGTATCGTGCCATATGCCATCAGCTTTTCCTGTTGTTAAATCAAACCCAATGCCGTGCGCACGGCAGCGAATGCTATTGGGCTCTAAGGTGCCTGTCGCTAAGGGTACATCCATATGAGGGCAGCGGTCTTCAATGACATGCACTTCGCCTTGGTGCACAAAAATGAAGACATTAATATGGGGTAGTTTGACGGTCCGCTTAAACCCGTCTTCTAATTCGTTGGTTTTTGCTAAAGCATAAAAAGGCATCACTGTCTCTCAAACATCTCTACAGTTTATTTTCATATAATCACGGTGTGGGTACGTAACTAGGGTAAAATCTATTGCTGGATAATTTGCTATGGCTCGGCCTAGCGCTCAACACCCCCCAACTTGCCCTATAACGAATAAGCCGCCCTCGAACATGACCTGCAGTACCGCATTACCTTACCATAATAACCCAGAAGTTTATTTCAACCAGCTTAAGCATTTACCCGACTTTAGTTGGCTAGATAGCGGCCGGCCAGCAAGTACACAAGGCCGGTACGATATTTTTACCGCCTGCGCCATTAGCCACGCAATGATTGATCACACCCATCACTTTAGCTGCACCGACTCGCATACCAGTACTTTAAAGGCATGGCTTGCAAAATACAGCGCCAACAACGCCGCTGCGCCACGCGACTTACCGTTTACCGGCGGCGTATTGGGTTATTTAGGCTATCACTGGCAAGATGAGCACTTTCAACTTGCCCAGCAAGTGTACTCAAGCGACACCCCTCACGCGCAACTTGCCGCTTATGACTGGGCTTTAATCGTGGATCATAAAAAGCAGCAATGCCAAGTGTTTTTTTTACCCGATAGCCAAGTGGCTCACCAAGTCATGCCTTTACTGCACACACTGCCTTTAGTACCCATCGCACCTGTCACGACCTTACAAGCCCAAGCAGCGCGTGAGCCCTTTAAGTGTGAGCCCTTTATCGCCGCCACAACAGAGCAAGAGTATTTAAAGGCCTTAGCGCGCATACACGATTATATTTTGGCGGGTGACTGCTACCAAGTAAACTTTAGCCAACGCTTTAGCGCGCGCTATAATGGCAGCCTAGATACGGCCTATCTCACATTGCGCCAAGCCACGCCAAGCCCTTTTTCGGCGTATTTAAAGCATGTAAGCAACCCCATACTCAGCCTGTCGCCCGAGCGGTTTTTACAGATTAACGATAGGCAAGTACTGACCCAACCCATTAAAGGCAGCGCACCACGCGGTGCCACTCCCGCCCACGATGAGCAACTCGCCAAGGCACTGCAAAACAGCGATAAAAATCGTGCCGAAAACATTATGATTGTTGATTTGTTACGCAATGATTTAAGTCAAGGTTGCCAGCCATTTAGCGTCAAAGTACCCAGCCTGTGCGAGCTACACAGCTTTGCCAATGTGCACCATCTTATCAGCACTGTTGTCGGCACACTTAAAGAGGATACCGATGCCATTGCATTATTTGCCCAGTGCTTTCCGGGGGGATCGATTACTGGGGCACCCAAAAAGCGCGCCATGCACATTATTGCCGAGCTAGAAAAACACAGCCGCGGTATTTACTGTGGTAGCATTGCTTATTTTAGCAATAATGGTAATGCCGACAGCAGCATTACCATACGCACCTTACAAGCGAATAATAACCAGTTACATTGCTGGGGTGGTGGCGGTGTGGTGCTCGACTCGGTGGCACAAGAAGAATACCAAGAGTCTTTATTTAAAGTACACAAACTCATGCGCGCACTCGCCCCCCTTGCAACCGTGAGCAAAACTATCACAACATAAACGCAACTGTTTCAGATACAGCGCAAGTAGGCGCTCATGAATTATAAGCTGGGCCTGCCAAACCGTTAGCACCCTATCCAAGCAAACTTGTTCGCTGGGCTGTGCGTTAGCATTTTGTACTATTGTGCATCACCGGTCGCCGTTACACGCAATCTGTGGCAATTAATTGCGGCTGTGCGTTGGTAGTAAAATCATCTAGCATAATCATGGGCTGACTAAAAACAGGATCGCCAAGCATCGCCATAAAAGCCGCATTATCGGGATGATCAGTTTGATGTACGCACACACGCTGGTACTCGGCCGGAGAATAAGTGCCCCAATTATTAATTTTAGAAAACTTTAAAATATCGACCCCCCAACTCTTTGCCAATGCCACTAACGCCTTCATATCGCGCCAATTATTCGCCTGCACAACACAATTTATTTTTAGCACTATATGCGGCAGTTGCCTACGAATACGGGCCACAAAAGCCATGCGCTCGAGTAAGACCGCCCATTTTGCAGGGTAGCGATTTTGCTCGTATGAGCTGGCTGTCCCGCCATCAATCGAGACCTCGATTAACTCAATTTTAGGGTGCAACGAGGCAATTTTTTGCCAGCGTCTCTCAGTAAACAAAATTGCATTGGTGTGCAAACGGTAGCTCAGTTTTGGGTAGCGCGATACGATATCTGAAGTGAGCAGCTGCCAGTAATGGCGCGAAGCAAAAGGGTCACCAGAGCCCGTGACATACAAAGTGCCTAAATCATCGGCAAAGACATCCAGCACACGACCAATGAGGGCATCGTACGCTTGACGCTCGTGTGAAGAGGCCTGCATCACCTCATCGCGACACGAGGGGCAGGCTAAATTGCACGAGCGATCGTAAGCGCAATTCATGGTTTTCGGCGCCGACATAAAAAGCTCTGGCTGGTTTACTGCCAACTGGTATTCGGCCAGCTGTATGTCATCCACATATTTAATAGGGCTTTCGGGTGCATTAGGCTCGGCTAAATACGGGCAAAATTCTGCACTGCAATAGCGAAAAGAGCCATCAATCACTGACTGTCTAATATCTGAAGCTACAGCACTGTGCCATAATGTTTTAGCATCATGGTTGTGAATATTTCCTATCGACTTCGGCAACCAACCAGAGCAACATAAATACAGCTCTCCTTCGGGCTGATTAAACACCTCTAACCACTCAAAGGGTTTGGTACATATTTTTGTTGTCATCGCTTACCTCTACTGTGTTGTTTCACCGTGCTGATTAGCCCCTCCCTTAAACAGTGACACTGTGGCGTTATCGATCGCTAGCTTTAGGGAGTATCTGTCACTACAATATGAATTCTTCTGACATTTTTGGATAGTAATGTTATTAAATAAAAAACGTGTTACTTAATAGCATTACTATCTAATGACTCACTTCCCACTGCCCCGACTTACCGAGCCTGCACATCCTGTGAAACACTACTTACCCCTGCTTCAACCTGCCGCACTACTCACTTATTTAATGTCTTTTTTGATTGGCTCGCTCTATGCACAAACCCTGCCCACACTGAGTGTCTATATCGTTGAGCGCTACCAGATAACGCCTTTTTATTTAGGGGTGTTTTTTGTTTCGCTGGCTGCCAGTGCTATGACGGTGTCACAAATTGTAGGCGTACTGTCAGATAAAGGCATGAGCCGCTTATGGCTAATTTTTGCCGGTATGGTCGCCGGCGCACTGGCGTGTGCGGGCTTTGCGCTGAGTGCTCATTATTGGCAGGCCTTGGCATGCGGGGTTTTTATTTATAGCTTTAGCGCCATGACGTTACCGCAAATTATGGCGCAAGGACGCGAATATGCCGACCAGCATTTTGCGGCGCAACAAGTCCCTTTATTTAATGCCATACTGCGCGCCAGCTTTGCCCTTGCTTGGGTAGCCGGCCCGCCTATAGGGTTTTATTTTCAGCATACACTCGGCAGCATAAACCACTATCTTAGCTTGAGTATCGCCTACTTGGGTGTTGGTATTATGGCATGGTTTTTATTACCCAAAGTACAGCGGGCTAAGGTCAAACCATCTAAAGTACAGGCACCTAACGTTGGCGCACCACCGGTGAGCGACGATAACCATTCAGGTCGTATTCCATTTAATTTAAAGTTAGGCTTTGTTGCATGCGCCATTTTATTTGGTGTGAATCACAGCTACATTATTGCCCTGCCGCAACTGCTAGAGCAGCATTTACACATACCCATTTATAATACAGGCTACATTTTAGGCGCAGCCGCTGCACTCGAAATACCCATTATGCTGCTAGGTGGCTGGCTGGCCGCACGCTTACCGGTATTGCCATTGGTGCGCATAGGCGCCGCCGCTGCCGCTAGCTTGTATTTAGGGGTGTGGCTGGCCAATAGTTTATGGCAACTTATTGCCTTACAAATATTTAACGCAGTATTTATTGGCTTTGTGGCAGGTTTGGGCATGACATGGTTCCAAGATCAAATGCCACACTTAACCGGCACCGCATCATCGCTATTTAGCAATGCCATTAACCTGGGTAATATTTTAGGAAGCTTGTTAATTGGCCTTATGGCAGCCTGGGTTGGCTATCAGCACTTATACTTAGCCAATACCCTATGTGCGCTGATTGCCGTTGCTTTACTGTTTTTTTGTAAAAATAAATAAGTTTTTTGTTTGGCTCAATAGTGACAAAATAACAGGCAAAAAAATAGGCGCTAATGCGCCTGGAGTAGTTAAGCCTAAAGTAGTTAAACTTGTAGTCGTTAAAACGGATTTTTAAGCTGATTTTAAAACGATGCAACTTACTTTGTAACTATTCAGTTCAGCTGACAAACCTCACCTGATAAGGTGCTGATGGATTATTTTCTGGGTATTTAAGCGCCGGGCCTTGCAGGGAAAGCAAGGGTTAGACAGTGCAGGAGCAAACTGCCCAGAGCACTTGTATAGCGACCATGGATGGCTTGAGCGGCCCAATCAATGATTCATGAGCGCCTAATTTCGATACCCCTGAATAGTTACCTGACTTTAAGTCTATGCCATAACACCTGCTAGGGTAAGACTTAAGATGCCGGTGCGTCATATTGTTTTTGTAGCCAATCTTTATAGCTGCCATCCATCACGGCACGCCACCACGCCTCGTTATTTAAGTACCATGCTACGGTTTTAGTGATGCCTGTTTCAAAAGACTCTTTGGGTTGGTAGCCTAACTCGTTATTGGTTTTGGTCGCATCAATGGCGTAGCGGCGGTCGTGACCTGGGCGGTCTTTGACATAGGTGATTAATGACGCGCTGTCGCCTTTTTGCGCGGCGGCCGCTTTAGGGAACTGCGCCGCTAGTGCGCTATTGCTGGCAAACTGCTGGTCCATTAACGTGCAAATGGTTTTGACAATATCGATATTGGCCCATTCGTTATTGCCGCCAATATTATAATTTTCCCCTACCCGGCCTTTATTCAGCACCAAATCAATACCATAGGCATGATCGGTTACATATAGCCAATCACGAATTTGCTGACCATCGCCATAAATCGGCAGCGCCTCGTTGTGTAAAATATGGGTAATCACTAGGGGAATGAGTTTTTCGGGGAAGTGGTAAGGCCCGTAATTATTTGAGCAATTACTGGTGGTCACATTCAAGCCATAGGTATGATGGTAGGCGCGCACCAAATGGTCGGAGGCCGCTTTACTGGCAGAATACGGCGAGTTAGGTGCGTAGGCTGTTTCTTCGGTAAAGGCGGGGTCGGTCGCACTTAAGGTGCCGTACACCTCATCAGTAGAAACATGGTGAAAACGATGATTGCTAACACCGGTGTCTTTATTATCTAACCACACTATTTTAGCGGCCTTTAATAAACTGTAGGTGCCTAAAATATTGGTTTCAATAAAAGCATCTGGCCCGGTAATCGAGCGGTCAACATGCGACTCGGCCGCAAAGTGCACTAAAGTATCGACGCTATGCGCGCGCAATAATTGCTCGACTAAGGCGGTATTACAAATATCGCCTTGCACAAAAGTAAAGTTAGGGTTGCTATTGACCGTCGCTAGGTTGGCCATATTACCGGCATAAGTTAAGGCATCAATCACAATGACTTTATCTTGCGGGTACTGCGCTAACCAATAATGGACGAAGTTAGCGCCAATAAAACCGGCGCCGCCGGTAACTAATAATGTTTTCATAAAAGTATTATCTTCAAAATAATGTCAATGATGCGGCCAGTTAGCCGAATGTTTTAGCTGGCTAAACGCAGCCGGTCAGTGAAAGCCAAACGCTCACGTTGCAAGTTTTAATGTTTAATGTTTAATATTCAAAAATTCAGTGCATGTAGCTCATCGAGCATCGTACTTAACTGTTGCTGCCAATGCTTAGCGTGCAGACCGGTCGCTTGCTCGGCACTGGTTTTATCGAGTACCGAGTAACCTGGCCGCTTGGCGGGGGTCGGGTAGCCCGATGTGGGTAGGGGGTTAATGGGTATTGCCTGTGTTAAAAGACCCTTTTGCAGCGCTAAGTGTTGAATAGCCACGGCAAAGTCGTACCAGCTGGCCACGCCGGCATCGCTCCAGTGGTGTATGCCTTGTACTTGGGGCTTAGCCGCTACTGCCCACAACCACTGCGCCAACCCTTTCGCCCATGTGGGTGTGCCTATTTGGTCGGCAATAATACCCAGACTCGGCTTGGTGGCCATTAAATTGAGCATGGTTTTAACAAAATTATTACCGTGAACCGAGTATACCCACGCAGTGCGTACAATAACGCTCGCGTGTGGCAAAATTGTTTGTATATGCTGCTCGCCCGCTAATTTAGAGGCGCCGTACACACTGACAGGGTTGGCCGGCGCGCTAGGCAGTAGCGGTGCAATACCATTAATGGTAACGGCGCTGGTATTGCCAAAAACAAAATCCGTCGATACATGCAATAACCGTGCGTTCACGTATTTTGCCGCCTCGGCAAGATGTTTAACGCCTTGCGCATTAACGGCAAAGGCTTGGGCTTGCTCGGCTTCGGCTTGGTCGACCGCTGTATACGCCGAGGCATTAATCACCACCGCAGGCTTAATGCGCTGCATGAATGCTAATACGGCGCCGGCATCGGTAATATCCAGCTCGGGTCGGCCCACACAGGTTACCGTTGTATTAGCTGGCGCGCAGGCTAATAGCTCGTTGGCCAACTGACCGGTTTTACCCACAATTAAAATATTCATTGATTGACTCTAATTAACATGTAATCAAGGTGTCATCAACACCCCTGCTCTATCTGAGCGATATTCAAAGCACACATTCATCAGCCGATATGGCTCATCGCAGGCTTAAAATTTAGGGGCATCGGCAAAGCTTAAGCCGCTGGCGTCTTTGGCCGATAACGCAGGCGCCTCACCGTTAACCAAAGGCCATTGTATACCTAGCGCAGGGTCATCCCACTTAACCGAGGCCTCTGACTGGGGATGGTATAAATCGGTGCATTTATAAATAAATTCTGCACTTTCGCTAGTCACATAAAAGCCATGGGCAAACCCTTCGGGTACCCATAACTGGCGCTTGTTAGCGGCCGATAGCTCAACGCCCACCCACTGCCCAAACGTAGGCGATTGTTGGCGCATATCAACCGCCACATCAAACACTGCACCGCTTACCACACGCACTAATTTGCCTTGGGTTTGGGTTTGCTGGTAGTGCAAACCGCGCAATATACCCTGCGCCGACTTACTGTGGTTATCTTGTACAAAGGGTTTGGCGGCAACGCCGCAGCTATTTACGCCTATCGCCGCAATAAACTCATCGGCCCTGAAGGTTTCCATAAAAAAACCCCGCTCATCGCCAAATACCGTGGGCTCAAGTATTTTGACATCGGGAATACTCGTATCAATAAATTTCATAGGGGGGTTAAATCATTAATAAAAAAATATGTATAAAAAAAGCATTAACAAAAAAGCGACTAGCAAAAAAGCTTAATCAAAGAACGCCTATAAACTGGAGCCAGCAATACTAATACCAACACCAACACCAACAGTAGGCTAATACACGGTGCTATCTAATAGTTTGAGTAAGTAAGCGCCGTAACCGCTTTTGACCAAGGGTTTGGCTATTTCGCGCAGTGCATCGGCGGTTATCCAGCCATTGCGGTAAGCAACCTCTTCGGGGCAGTTGACTTTTAGGCCTTGGCGCTTGTCGAGTGTGGCGATAAATTGCGCCGCCGCCAATAGGTCATCGTGGGTACCGGTATCGAGCCAAGCCGTGCCACGCCCCATAAGTTGTACATCTAACTGCCCTGCCGCCAAGTACATTTGCATAATATCGGCAATTTCTAGCTCGCCACGGGGGCTGGGCTTAACAGCTTTGGCAAAATCTACCACTTGGGCATCAAAAAAGTAAATGCCTGGCACGGCATAATTGCTTTTGGGGGTTTGGGGTTTTTCTTCGATACTAAGCACTTTGCCTTTAGCATCAAAATCGACAACGCCGTAGGCGCTAGGATTGGCCACATGATAACCAAATACCGTGCCGCCGTTTGTTTTATTGGCAGCTGCGCGCAATTGCTTGACTAAATCGTGGCCATAAAAAAGGTTATCGCCCAGTACCAGGGCGGCAGGGCTACCCGCTAAAAAGGCCTCGGCCAGTATAAAGGCTTGGGCTAGGCCATCGGGGGTGGGCTGCACCTGGTAGCTAATGGTGATGCCAAACTGGCCGCCATCGCCCAGTAACTGCCTAAAGCGGTCAGACTCTTCTGGGGTGGTAATCACTAGTACATCTTGAATACCCGCCTGCATTAACGTGGCTAAGGGGTAGTAAATCATGGGTTTGTCATAAACAGGCATAAGCTGTTTACTGACCACCTGCGTTAATGGGTAAAGCCTTGTACCACTGCCACCGGCTAAAATAATACCTTTGCGCATAACACCTCCTAAATGTTGTTAGAACCAGAGTAGCAAAGTTCGAACAAAAAGGCACCAATACGTAAAGCGATATCTTATGAGCCTACCCATTATGCGCATGTTATCTATATACGCATAGATAACATGCTTGATACGCGGTATATTATTGAGCGCTAAAGATACAACAGCGGCTAATCGCTGCCAAATAAATCGCGGGTATACACCTTATCGGCGACATCTTTAATATCATCAACCATGCGGTTAGCCACAATCACATCGCAGGTATTTTTAAATTCAACTAAGTCTGTCATAACCGCAGAGTTAAAAAACTCAGTTTGTGTTAATACGGGTTCATAAATAACCACCTCGATGCCCTTGGCTTTAATACGCTTCATGACGCCCTGAATAGACGAGGCCCTAAAGTTATCGGAGCCGGCCTTCATAATTAAACGGTAAATGCCCACACGCTTGGGGTTTTTGCGCACAATAGCATCGGCAATAAAGTCTTTACGGGTGGTGTTAGAGTCAACAATGGCGCGGATAATATTATTGGGCACCTCGTTATAATTGGCCAATAATTGCTTAGTGTCTTTGGGTAAACAATAGCCACCATAACCAAAGCTTGGGTTGTTGTAGTGGTTACCAATACGTGGGTCTAGGCCTATGCCTTCGATAATTTGGCGGCTATTAAGCCCATGGCTTTCGGCGTAGGTATCTAGCTCGTTAAAATAAGCCACTCGCATTGCCAAATAGGTATTGGCAAATAGCTTAATAGCCTCGGCCTCGGTACTGTCGGTAAACAGTACGGGTATATCATCGGCGGGCTTTAGGGCTCCGGCCACTAATAGGCCTGCAAAGAGCTTAGCGCGCTCTGATTGCTCGCCCACAACCACACGCGAGGGGTGCAGGTTGTCGTACAGTGCCTTGCCTTCTCGCAAAAACTCCGGCGAGAACATCACATTATTAGTACCCAGCTCTGCTTTAATGCGCTCAACAAAACCGACCGGCACGGTCGATTTAACCACCATTACAGCATTAGGGTTTATCGCCATCACCTCTTTAATAACCGCCTCTACGCTGCCTGTATTAAAATAATTGGTATCTGGGTCATAGTCGGTAGGGGTGGCAATAACCACAAACGCCGCGTCCTCGTAAGCTTCGTGCTTGTCGGTCGTGGCGCGCAAGCTTAGCGGGGCCTGGGCCAAGTATTGCTGTAGCTCTTTATCGTCTATTGGGGACTTTTTGTTATTAATTAAATCTACTTTGGCCTGTACAATATCTAACGCCACCACAGTGTTGTGCTGAGCCAATAATACCGCATTCGAAAGGCCCACATAGCCTGTACCTGCAATTGCAATTTTCATATGTACTCTTTGCTCTTTATTTTTTAATCTTTAGCCCAATGTAAAAAGCGCTAGTTAGGCGGCATATTTTAATGCAAAAAACACAAATGGATAGGCATTAATGTGCTTTTGCCCAACATATGGAGGTTGGAGAGCTTGGGTCACGTAAACCGTAAAGTCCAGAGCGCCATTGAGATTCTTGGTGGCTTTACCCCTTTATTCAGCGAAGTCCATAATGACGCGAAGCAACGTACGATCTCGATATCGTAGCCATGACCGATAAATACGACAATTCTATTTTGGACAATTTGCATAATACCGCCACTTTGCCGCCCTAGGGTTGCACGTGGCTGTAAAAGATGCCAGTGTTAACGGCAAAGTGGATATGGCGATTCAATACAACCATAAAACCTTTATTTTTGAATTTAAAGTGGTAAAAGAACAAGCCACGGGCAAAGCCCTGCAGCAAATTATTGATAACAATTGCGCCGAGAAGTACCGACACCAAACAGCCGAAGTTTGGGGCATAGGGGTTGAGTTTAGCAAAACTGATCAGCAAATTGTGGCATTTGAAACACAGCAATTATAAATGCACACTCTACTCTACTCTACTAGAACAGGCAGATCGTTGCACTAGAAGCTCAGAAATTGTAATGATAGAGGCGGCACTCGGTATGCCGAAAGAGATACATCGCCCTGCTGAACACTGCAGTCAGCAGTACGCTATAAAGCCTCAAAAAAGTCCCCCTCTGGTAATAACACCCCTATCCTCTAAGTCACTACGCACATCAATGCCGCCATAGCACACAGCTAAAGCCCCGCTTTAGCTGTTATACTGCGTACCAGTATTCACGTACAGGCACAGCACATGACAACTAAACGCAAGCTCCCCATTGGCATTCAATCATTAAGCGAGATTATTAACGGCGGCTATTATTATGTTGATAAAACGCCCTATGCCCATGCGCTAATAGAGCAGGGTAAGTTCTACTTTTTGTCCCGTCCGCGCCGCTTTGGTAAGAGCTTGTTTTTAGACACCTTACAGCAATTATTTGAAGGTCAGCGTGCTTTATTTAAAGGCCTGTTTATTGACGATAAGTGGGACTGGCAAACAACCTACCCTGTGGTGCGTTTTGGTTTTGGTGATGGCGTGGTACAAGGGCGTGCATCATTAGATGACCGCATCAACCAGCAACTGAGCGACAACCGCGAACGTTTAGGCCTACCCGCCAACACAGCATTAGATATACCCGGTAATTTTCGCAGTTTATTAATGGCCGCCCACCAAAAATACGGCCAAGGCGCTGTATTGCTGATCGACGAATACGACAAACCTATTTTAGATAATATCGAAAATACCGACATTGCCACGCAAAACCGCGAAGGTTTAAAAAACTTATACAGCGTAATAAAAGACGCCGACCCATTTTTAAAATTTGTGCTGCTAACGGGTGTGAGTAAATTTAGTAAGGTGAGCCTGTTTAGTGGTTTGAATAATCTGCGCGATATTACCTTAAGCCCAGAGTATTCGGCTATTTGTGGTTATACCGACGACGATATCGATGAAGTATTTAAACCGGAGCTAGAAGGCCTAGACCGCGACAAAATACGCACGTGGTATAACGGCTACAATTGGCTAGGTACGTCGGTGTATAATCCGTTTGATGTGCTTTTATTGCTGCAAGAGCGACAATTTAAACCCTTTTGGTTTGAAAGCGCCACGCCGACTTTTTTAATCAAAGAATTGGGCAAGCGGCAAATTAATACGCTAGATTTAGCCGCCCTACATTCCGACCAAGATTTACTCGGCCATTTTGATGTAGATGCCATAGGCACCGAAGCACTGTTATTTCAAACCGGTTATTTAACCATTGCGGCGGCGGATGAACCCATCCCCGGCATTTGGGAATACACCCTGAGTTACCCCAATGTTGAGGTAGAAGTTAGTCTTAATAAAGCCCTGCTACCCACCCAAGGTTTTAGTATTAGTGCCGTTACTAAAACGCGATCTACCTTATTAAAAGCCCTAAAAACCTGCAACTTTGAATTACTCGCCACCCATTTAAAAGCCCTATACGCCAGCATCCCCCACGACTGGTACCGAAATAATCCTTTAAATAATTACGAAGGCCACTATGCCAGCATCTTTTACAGCCACTTCGCCGCTTTGGGCTTGCATGTAACCGTGGAAGAGGCCAGTGTTAACGGTAAAGTGGATATGGCCATTCAATTTAATAACACGACGTTTATTTTTGAATTTAAAGTAGTCGACGATAAACCCTTAGGCAATGCCTTGGCACAAATTAAGGCGAATAATTATGCGCAAAAATATGTGCGTGAGGGGTGGGCTATTTATGGTATTGGGGTCGAATTTAGTAAGGTGCAAAGGCAAGTAGTTGCGCTAGAAGCGCAGAAATTAGGATAACCAGAGTCAAGAAACCGGAGCACTGCTATAGCGGAGCTTGATACTGGGAAAGTACGGTATGCTCCACTCGCGCGAAGCATTCTTGCAACAAAACCATTTCCGACATTTTTACCCGTAAAACGCCTTATACCACTCAACAAACCTAGCCACACCCTCTTTAACGCCAACCGCAGGCGTGTGGCCTGTAGCGGTCTCTAGGCCTTGGGTATCGGCATAGGTTTGGTAAACATCGCCTGGCTGCATGGGCATAAAGTTCTTTTTGGCCTCTACGCCTAAAGCCGCCTCTAATGCCGTAATAAAATCCATTAATTTAACCGGGTTGCCGTTGCCGATATTGTACACCGCATAGGGTGCGCTACTATTGGCTGGGCTGCCGGTTTCGGGCGTCCACGCATTGCCTTGCGCATCTACGCCTTTACCTTGGGGTATTACATTTTGTATACGCATGACGCCTTCAACAATATCATCGATATAGGTAAAGTCGCGGCTTAGCTTGCCGTTGTTATAAATATCAATGGCTTCGCCCGCCAAAATGGCCTTAGTAAACTTAAACAAGGCCATATCGGGCCGGCCCCAAGGGCCGTAAACAGTAAAAAAGCGTAAACCGGTGGTAGGCACTTGGTATAAATGCGAATAGGTATGACTCATTAGCTCATTCGCTTTTTTACTGGCCGCATAGAGCGATATCGGGTGATCGACACTATCGCTTGTGCTAAAGGGCGTTTTAGTATTTAAGCCATACACACTGCTGCTGCTGGCATACACCAAGTGCTTAACTTGGGTATTGCGGCAGCCTTCTAAAATGGTTAAATGCCCCACCAAATTACTATCGGCATAGGCCAGCGGGTTATCGAGCGAATAACGCACACCCGCTTGCGCCGCTAAATGAATCACGCGGTCAAATTGCTGCGACTCAAATAAAGCGGCAATACCTTCACGGTCGGCCAAATCTAATTGCATAAATGTAAAGCCCGCTAAAGGCTTTAGCTCGGCTAAGCGCGCTAGCTTTAAATTCACATCGTAATAGTCATTCAGGTTATCAATACCTATTACATTATGCCCCTGTGCAACTAAACGCTGCACAACAAAAAAGCCAATAAAGCCAGCAGCGCCGGTGACTAAATATTTCAGAGCACTGACCTCTTCATAAAAAATACCCATTAAAAACCATCATGAAATTAGGGGGAATGCATACAGGTTCATCAATCTAGCCGATATACAGAAGTCTTAAGCATGGTTATGCGACCTAAACTATAAACAATAATTAAGTTTATAATAACTAGTAGAATCCTAATACTACTTGAAAAACTTATCTCAGCCATACTAATGAGGAATGTAATTACGTAGAAATTCCAAAATAAAAACAAATGTTTATTACAACTCAACTTAGTAATACATTGACAGAAGAACAATAATCCAGAAGATATAAATATAAATATCAATATAGAAAACGGATACCCGTATTTGACGATAAGATCGCCGGTATAAAATGTTGGAGCAGAACCATCAAAAGACACATTATACATCTTCTGAAAAACAGCAAACTTTATCCCCCTCACATGCTCAATAACACCTCCAAATTCAAGAAGGTCCAAACGATGAATAAACCCTGTCCCCTGAGTAACAAAGAAACGACGAAAAGGAGAGTCCATCATATACGCCAACACATCTGCATCTATATGAGTTATGCCCTTAGTTAGCATATAGACAAAAAGTAAAGCAAAGAAAATAGCAAATATTTTGAAATCAACTGAGAGTTTGAAAACGAAGACCCATAAAAAAAGACAATAATAAACAACAAATCCTTTATGGCCAGCCATAACATAAATAAAACACATTAACAAATTAATAACTACATGCAGATATTTGCTACAAATAGCATCGAAATAGTAGAAATATGTAGAACCAAGATACACCATAACTAAGCTAGATATTGTATAGAAATGAGGGATACTCCCTGTCAAATCGGGCCTATCTATCATTTCACCAGAAATCAAAAAGTACATTAAAGGCATAGATTTAAAGTACATAGCGTAATACACAACTATAATACCGACAAAGAACGAAAAATATATTTTAATTAGAACAGTGGACTGAAATCTAATATTACCAGAAGGGGAAAAAATGAGGCGAATAAAAAACATCAACAGTCCATAAATAAATAAAAACACCCCGCCTATGTGAAAAAACAACACTAATGATTCATTATTAAAAAAACGATATGTAGTACCACCAAAATAAAAATACAGTGATGGCGTATAAAATATAGTTATCAATGACAAAGAATATAAAACAGTGGGCTTTTTGATTTCACCAGTTAGGATATACACCCACAATACAAAAAAAAGTGCTAATGTGAGAAAAAAAAACCCCAAGATCATCAAGTAAACTCCTTACTCTTAATAGTGAAGTAATGTGACTCATCTCTCATAGAAAAGACGGTAGCGGGGTGACCGCCAGCTATACTTAATGCAGGAATATCACATACAACAACACTACCCGCTTGAACAATTACACCCTCACCAATTACTACGCCACCGAGCACTGTAACATCTTGCCCAAGCCAAACATAATCGCCGATAGATACATCTTTGGTGATATATGTATTATCGTACGGTAAAGCGGTACCATTATAGTTATGTACATCAGTAATCACCTTGCAGCCACTGCCACTATGAAATCCCTTACCAATAGTGACCCTACCAACACCTAAAACTTTAAAGCCGTTAAAGTGACAATCATCGCCAATATATGTATTTTTTGTAAAGCGCGACAATGCATTCACCTTAGGTCGGCCACCGCCTAGTGATGTACGCGCCCAAAAACTCCAAAAATATGTCATCATGTTGCGCAAAAATCTCATAACTCAACCACCTCAACATTATTTAACACATGATAAAAATCATACACCTGATCAATATCTTTTGAAAATTTTAGCGCAACAAAATCCAAAGGAATTTTAAATGATATGACGTCAAAACCACTCTCTCTCAACATAAATAAAGCCGTTGAATAAAATGATGCCGCGCATGCAGGTGCCATCTTCAGTTTTTGCATATATGACTCGACATCTTCATTGAGAGATTTCACGGTAAATAGATTCAGCCCATCAACACTTGCCGAGTAGTTTTCTTCAAGCTCGGCCCTGTGTGGGACATATACAACTTTTTTAATAGAACGGTGTTTGTGATAAAAATATTCTGCGACATCGGCCATTAAGGATTTATAGCTCTGCGCTGTAACTATGCCTTTTTCAACAAGAGGGGCACCAATAAAGTATGCAACAGAGCTATCAGTATCACGATCATCAGTAAAACGCTCTACAGGAAGATATACGATATCAACCTTCTCTGCTTTTATGTTAAATGCGGTATAAAAACACACCGAAGGCATCAATAAACGCAACAGCCCCCCCTGTTTAACAAGAGACTCATCTAACTTAGAAACAACATGAATTGTTGCCATACCATCGTCTAAGATATTTATAGACCTTAAACTAAAGAAGGACGCACAAATCCTCATCCAAAATGCACGATAGTCCCCGATAAAAACAGTCGAGCACTTAACACTAAAAACCTGCCTTAACCTAATATAAACAGCAAGCACAATAAGCTTCATCAGTCCCCAAGCACTGCCTGGAGGAGCGACGATAAAGCGATATTCTATATCAGCACCACATGCAGAAGACTTAATTCTAGAATCATTTTCGGCCTCACCATTTAGACGACAAACAATCAATAAATTACCACTACTGGATGTCATCCTAAGTGCACTTTTAAGCTGTAAAGGAGATTCTATAAAAACTATTTCAGGCGGCATCACTTCGACCTCTTAGACACAGCAAAAACTAACACTAATGTGAAAGTGAATAGTAAAAACCAACTTACCAGTAAAGCTAACGCCCCACCTGCAACTCCATATTTTGCAATCAATAAAGGTGCAATAAAAATATGCACCACCAAAGAAGCCACCGAAGGAATAAAGATAAAATGGCTTTTATCATGGAAATGTAAAAAGTTTACAACTAGGAAATACGCCCCCTGAAAAGCGTATGCCAAACAAAAAACGGGGATTAGGTAAGTATACTCAAGATAGTCGACGGGAAAGAAATAATAAAACAACAGCGCCCCCATAACAGAGACTATGCAAAACAAAATTAGCACCCCAGCAAATGCACGACGGAGATATGAAGCAACGCTACTACCGGCAAACAATGCTGTCAAAATCTTAGGAGACATGAATTTATTCATTCCCATCACAACAACACTAACAACTAAGCCCACCTGTAAAGCAGCCGAGTACCCACCAACAGCCACAACCCCAACTAAGGATGCTAGAATCATACGATCATACCCCAAGCGCACCCAACTAGACATAACATGAGGTAACTGAGCCAAAGCAAACCGCACATTTTCTTCAAGTTCGCCAAAAACATTACGGTAAGCTAGTCTTTCCCTAAACATCAAATACGAATGTATCGCTAGCATAATAAAAGATGCAAAGAAGATTAACATCCACACAGTATTCAATGAGAATAATAAAACACCCGTCACTATAGATAGAAAAACTAAAATCGTTTGGGTAAGCTGTAATAATGCATACCTAAATGCGTCTAAACGAGCTTGATATACCGACATACACAATGCAACTAATGCATTGCAAAAACCAGAGAGTATTAAAAGTAGAATACTATTTAGTTCGAACCCTGAAAACACTTCCAGATCAGAAAAGTACTTTAACAACACCGCTAATAATAAGGCTGAAAAAATAGCTATCAGTAAACCGGCACCCAAAACAGATTCAAAAGGCTTCTTTTTAGTAATGGCAAGTATGACTTTTGCGCTCATGCCGGACAAGCAAAAGGCCTGAGAAAACTGCACAAATAGAATACCCAGAGAATACAAACCAAATTCATATCCCGTTGTTTTGTTAATAATTAACGGAAGTAACAGAAAAGGGATTGCCTTATTTAAGGTATCACCGCCAATAAATATTAACGCTGTTTTTGCACCAGAAGAACCGATTAGATTATGTAGACGCTTATACATATCGTTACAAATACTTAGCTAGCACTTCTGCTACATCAAAGTCAAATTGACTATCTATATCAACTGAGCGCTCACGAGGCATCACATAACCACGTGAACCTTTATCATAAGCAAAGCCTTTATTGCTAATTATTGACTCCACATAAGACACATAAATCGCCCCATTCAACCTAAAGTAAACTGGTAAGTCTTGACTTCTTTTATTACTCACAGACTTATCAAAAAACCCTTCCATCGAGCCAGAAGGTGGCAACTGACCACACCACAGAGGACTATGTTCGCACTCTGTAAGGGAGACAATACAGTTAGCGGTATCATCATCTCTCAATAACTGTACTGCATTAATAATATCCTCCGCCCGCCTTAAGGGTGAGGTTGGCTGCAGTAAAACAAGAACATCGCTATATCCCAACTGCAACTCATGAATAGCATGCAAGATAACATCTGCACTCGAAGCCATATCCCCTGAAAGCTCTGAGGGTCTTAAAAAAGGGATCTTCGCACCGGCTTTTTGCGCCAACTCAGCAACATACTCGCAATCAGTAGAGACAACAATCTCATCAAATACACCGGACTGGGCTGCCGCCTCAATCGTCCAAGTAATTAGCGGCTTACCCATTAAGGGTAATACGTTTTTTTGCGGTAACCGTTTACTCCCCGCACGAGCAGGAATCAGTGCTACAACCCTCATAAAACACCCTTTAACCCTAAGGTTAAGATATCCACTTGCGCTTTATTAAAATCATCCATACGACCAATATCAAGCCAATAGTCATGCATTAACTTAGTTTTCACCAACTTACCGTTATCAATTTGAGATTGTAATAATGTTGGCATATCCAATCTTACGTCTTTTTTAACAAAAGCTAAAACCTCTGGGGATATCACGTAAATACCCGTATTCACGAAGTACCTATATGTTGGCTTTTCAACCATAGCAGTAATTTTATTATCATCTGCTTCTATTACGCCAAAAGGAATATTAACTTCATGAGCCCTCACACACATAGTGGCCGAAGCCGCACTCAATGAGTGCTCATCTAAGAGAAGCTTGTAATCTAAATTGGTTAAAATATCTCCATTAATTACAATAAGAGGGAGCTTTGGAATATTGCTAGGTAATAAGCCTAAAGCCCCACCTGTACCTAACGGGCTTTTTTCATGAACATAGGTGATACACACACCAAAATCAGATCCGTCACCAAAATACTCAGTAATAACTTCGGGTAAATAATGTGTAGATATATAAAAGTTCCTAAACCCCTTCGCTTTAAAGCTTTTGATGAGAATTTCCAACATTGGCGTACCGCCAATTTTCAGCATTGGCTTTGGGCAGCTGTCGGTTAATGGTCGTAAGCGCGTGCCAAAGCCTCCTGCCATTATGAAGACCGGATTATCAATAACAGGGACTTGTAACAAGTCTTGCAAGACCGCCAAACCAACTAAAACACCATTGTCAACTTGAGGAAGCGCTAAAACCTTACGTTCTTCCATCAAATCAATCAGCGCTTGCTTCTCCATACTACGAGGAATAGTTATGGGGCTTTTATTCATTACCGCACTGATGCTATCACCCAGCTCCATACCAGATAATAACCCTCGACGAATATCGCCATCAGTCACTACACCTAGTAGCTTATAACTGTCGTCTGTCACCATAACAAAACGTAAAGCACCATCATTCAGAATACGCCAACTTTCTCTAATACTCTGAGAGGGGCGAACAACTACATCCATCCAATCATTGATCATATTAACCTTCTACTTTGCCTTACTCATTAGATTTTATTCATTATGGTTTTTTGTGTAGCTTCTTGCGGGGTAAACGACTGCATCACTAAGCACATCACGAGTAACAATTGCCCCCGCACCAATGACGGCACGGTCACCAACTTGTACACCTTGAATGATATTTGCCCCAGTCCCAACATGTACGCCGTCACCTATCAGTACGCCGCCACATATAGTTGCAGAAGGAGCAATATGGCAATTCGAACCAATCATACAATCGTGCTCTAGAATAGCTCCTGTATTTACAATGCTATTTTCGCCAACAGTTGTATCTGCATGGATAATAGCTCCATCCATAACTTGCACACCGCGACTTAATTTTGCACTCGGCACGCAAGTGGCTGCAGCTGACACTAACTCAGGAAATAAAAAGCTGCGCTGACTATATTGATTAAAAATACTACACCTGACACGAGACCCGGGCAAGCTGCCGATACCGTTGTAGAGCCGTGATAACGATGGGTTAGTTTCTAATAATTCATCATCGTAAACAAATGCTATACCGCTAAAAAAACTTGACGGAACCTCTCCACGCTGCAGCACCAAGCAATAGGGTGAAGTCGACATGGAAGTTAACATGTCCGCAACAACCTTAGCATGCCCTCCGCCACCAATAAGATAGGTTCGCCACTCAACTTTCATCAACCACATCGCCTAAGTTGAATTTTTTAGTAGCTCTACGTCCGAGGTATTCCCAGTAAAGATAAGGAGAGACGCCATCGCCAGGTCTTTTTATATCTAGATTTTCAACGGTAAAACAATCGCCCTCACAGATCTCCGCGGCAGCAACTAAGCTCTTACGGGCAACTGCAATATTTTTAACTTCCGATAATGTTGGCACTTTAACGCTTCGCCCCATAGCCTGCTCTACATTTCTCACACTCAAAACCATTTGCTTGAGCTCAACAGGGTCTAATGAAGCCTTATGGTCTGGGCCAGGCATATTTTTATCTAGCGTGAAATGTTTTTCGATAACAGCTGCACCTAATGCGCTTGCGGCAATAGGTATTTCAATTCCAGCCGTATGATCAGAGTATCCAACCGTTAAATCAAATGCTAAATTTAACGCCGCCATTACATTTAAATTAACCTCCTTGACAGGAGCCGGGTACTCCGTTGTGCAATGAAGGAGCGTAACCTTTCTTTTCAGGAGTGCCTGCCCCTCTATTGATGCATAAGCCTCTTTAAATGCCTGAATCGAAGGCTTAATATTTCGCCCATCAAGATGCTCCAAATAACCAAATGCAATAACGCCTAATACAGACTCGATTTCAGATAATGTTGCCATCCCGGTAGAAACAATGATGTCAAGGCCTGTTTTTGCATGAGCTAAAGCCAAGGGTGCATTTGTTATTTCACCAGAAGGGAGCTTTAATCTTTTTATACCAATATCGTTCACTAAAAATGCTAAGCTATCCTCATCAAAAGCAGTTGATAAAAATTCAATCCCTAACTCATTACAGCGGACCAGTAATTTTTTATGGGTTTCATAACTAAGCTCAAGCCGAGACAACATCGCAAGCTGGGTTTCTGTTTTTTTTGTATTGGCGAGTTGATAATTGGCCTGCTTAGCACTTTTCGTTACCAAGCGCGCTGCTTTAAATGTTTGAAATTTAACAATATCTGCACCCGCCGCATGCGCCGCCTCAACTAATTTTAATGCCAAGTCCTCACACCCGTTATGATTAACGCCAGCCTCAGCAATTATTAATGTCATACACCCTCCACAATACCGTCATAGAATTTTTTTGCTAAATTCACATCTACATTTTTGATAGCTTCAATTACTTTCTTACTTGCATTACCACTGCCATAGGGGTTTTTTACATTATTAAGCACCTCTGCAAAAGCAACACTTAACACTTCACTTATCGCATCATGTATTTCATTAACTTCAACACCGCAATCAACAACGCTGCAGGCTGATACACGCCCTCTTTGGCGCGCACCAATATTCACTGTAGCTCGCTTAAATGATGGAACCTCAATAACACCACTGGAAGAATTACCAAGTACTGCCGAGCACTCTTTTACCGCACTTAAATAACGAAGTTGCCCCAACGAGGGCACAACCAAAGCTCTTAATGGGTTGGTTTTTGCGTACCGCTCTAGTATAGGGATAATTTTTTTTCCTCCGTCATCCGCATTTGGATATGTGATGATGACATTATAATCAGGGAATAAATCAATAGCACTTAATATACTTTCGCATGTTTTCTCTGGACCCTCATCGGCGAGAGTCACAGGATGATACGTAAGAATAAAAAAAGGCTTATCCAAAGTGAAGCACAATGATGAAGACAGCTCACGCCTTGTCATTAGCTTAGTACGCCTTAAGTGATCCAAGCCTATAGCCCCAACATTAAATACTCGACTAGGGTCTTCTCCCATCCGAATAATACGATGTCGATAGACCTCCATGGAGGCGCAATGAATATAGCTCAACTTAGAAATAGCATGTCGAATGGAATCATCATAGGCTCCTTCAGTGATTTCACCACCATGCAAATGCACAACTGGAATCCTTAGGAGCATTGACACCTGAACAACAGCTAACGCTTCAAATCGATCACCAAGTACGACTAAAAAGTCAGGCTTCATTCTTTCCAGTGCATCGGTATAACCTAAAACACCTAAACCAACACTTTTAGCAACGGAAACTGGCGTATCTCCAGATAAAAGGACCTCAATTTTCTCATTAATGACGAAACCGTCTTCCTCTATTGCCTGATACGTCAATCCATGGTCAGGTGATAAGTGGGTACCCGAAACCAACAACTGCAATTCTAGCGTAGAATCCGACTGAATATCTTTAAGCAACCAGTACAGTAAGCCATATTCTGCACGAGTACCTGTAAACACTGCTATTTTCATTAATTACACTCGGCTAAATACGCCTTTGGCGGAGTACTTGGTAGGTTAACTAACGTAGCTTCAAGTTTTTCAGACTCCACTAGAGGGCCGCCGCGTAAACAATCTTTATACATTGGTAAGCGGTGCATCAGCTGCCAAACAGGTCTAGTCATTACTCCCATATCGTTAGTTTCTTTTAAAAGGGCGTCACGCGCAGTTTTTGTTTCGCAGAGCACAGCATTTAACCAATAATTAGACATGGCATAATCAGGCTCTTCAACAAATGAATAGCAAGAACTATTTAATTCTTCTCGATATAATTGAGCTAACTTTCGCTTAGCTTTTAAATAGGAGGGCAATGCCTCCATTTGGGCGCAACCTAGAGCAGAGTTCAGATTAGGTAACCGATAGTTAAACCCAATCTCATCATGATAATATTCATAAGGATGCGGCTGCTTAGCCGTAGTGGTTAAATGCTTCACTCTTTTACCGCGATCTTTAGTATTGCACATAACCATACCGCCACCGCCTGTGGTGATAATTTTATTACCATTAAAACTTAAGGCGCTAAAAGATGATGTGACACCTGTGTGTACACCCTTATAAAAAGACCCCAAGCTTTCAGCTGCATCTTCAACTAGCTCGATACCCCAAAAATCACACACCGCCATCAATTCATCAAGCTCCACAGGATGCCCGAAGGTGTGCATTGGAAGGGCTGCTTTAATTCGCCCCGATGTTGATTTTAGTCTGCACACATTATTGTCATCGAGAAAGGCATGCTCGTCCAAGTAAATAGCAAGAGCTTTAGGGCAAAGCCCCATACTCACACTAGAGACATCGATAAATATAGGCTTGGCCCCTAATAAACTAATCGCATTACAGGTGGCAACGAAGGTCAGTGCCTGCGTAAGCACAAAGTCACCATTTTTAACACCGGCGCAGTGCAATGCCACATGTAAAGCTGACGTTCCATTAACGACAGCAACTGCTTTTTCACAACCAGTATATGATTCTATTTTTTGCTCAAATTCATCAACATACCGACCAACACTCGAAACAAATGTACTATCAATAGTATCTAACAAATACCGCTTTTCATTACCATTAAAGCTAGGTTCATGTAATGGGATGAAATCTTCAGTTGCGTATATGCCCCTTACTGTTTTAATTATTTTACTAGCCGTCATTGCCAACTCCAAAGAACTACATTTTTGAATCTAAATATTTGCCCAGCTCTTTATGGCCAAAATCGGGAAGCATCTCAAAAAACAAACTTACAATTTCTTGCTTTTCCCAAGTGCCGCGAGCCTTCAAAGCATTAATGGTTTTTTCGAAAAAATCCACTTTCAACCCATCAATATTTAAATCATTTTTAATCACACCCAAAGATTTAAAGCATTCCATATCGAGAGTTTCTGTGGCTGTATAAAATTCTTCAAAGTCCTTTTCGCCTGTTGTATCGCTAGGTAAAAACAAGCAAGGCCACTGCCCCTTAGGTGGCAGCACATCCATTAATACCCTAGCCTCTTCTTCACTGCTACATAAGTAAGGCTTATAACCTTGCTGTTTTAAAAACTTCTCCGCAATTTCAGCAAAGGTAATTAAATGTAAATCTTCGCTTAATTTAGGAAAAAAGACGTCTCGATTTTTGCCCAGCAAACAAGACATCAAACAAAGCTCGCCAGATTCTTGAGGAGTGACGAAATACCGCCTTACATCACTAGGAGCTACGATAGGCTGCCGCTTAGTAATACGATTATTAAAACCATGCAATAATGAGCCATCTGAAAATGCTACGTTTGCAAATCTCGCCGTCGAGATTGCAATTTCAGCACTGCGCTTCATCAAGAACATTTCCATTATTCTTTTGGATGCACCCATCATATTCACTGGATTTGCGGCTTTATCTGTAGACACACAAAAATATTTTTTTACGCCTGATGATATTGACTGAACAATAGTTTTATCGGTATTAAATACGTTCACATCAATCATTCGCATGAGTGTAAATGCATCTTTTTCTGAGCGCACATGCTTAAGTGCAGATAAATTAAAAACATAATCGTACTCGCCATCAGACTTTATAAAAGCGTCATACTCAATAGAGCCAATATCTAAAGCAAAGGTTTTAAATTCACCATCAATATACCCGCTACCACTTCTGATATCGCGAACAAGTTCTACTAAATTATTTTCACTAATATCCACCACATGCAATTTCAAAGGGTTGCGTTTAAAAAGTTCCTTAACGACAGCTTGGCCAATAGAGCCTGCACCACCGATAACTAGAAATTTTGATGAGTTTACAATATTTATCAACTCAGCATCATGCGATTGAATATCGTCAGCAAAAAGTTCTTTTTGGCGACCAATTAAAGATAACATTGAGACCTCATTTTTTGTTAGATTCATTATTTCACACACAGCCACACAACAACCACATCTACATTCATAAAAATAATTACCGCCTAAAAACGGCCCTCCAAGCATAAAACAAGAAGCAGGCAGCAGACTTAATCAACCCTAAAGATTCGACATCTCTGTAAATTTTCCACTGCCGCTTTGCTTTTTTGAATTTATTCCGCGATATAGAATTATTAACAATCCTGTATTTCGTCAACACCTCTGTATATGGGTGCGCACGTATACCCGATCTCAATAAAAGCAGCCAAAATGCGTAATCCTGCCCTGTTCGTAAAATAGGCATTCTAGATATACCTACCCTATCTCGGCTAAGCATTACAGTAGAGCAACCCAATGTGGCTTTTTTCTTTAACATATCCTCATAATCAAGGGAATCAGCTTGTGAGGAATCAACCACTACCCCCATCAAGGAGCCAGCCTCATCAATCAACTCGTACGCAGTAAAACAGAAATCTATTTGGTTGGCTTTCATATAAGATAATTGAAGCTCTAGCTTATTTGGGAGCCAGAGGTCATCACTATCTAGAAAAGCCAAATACTCACCAGAAGCCCTATCAATCGATTTATTTCGAGATATAGCCGCACCGCTATTGACGTCATTTCTTAATACAATAACCCTAGAGTCGGTTTGCGCTAATTTTTGAAGGAATTCCCAGGTACCGTCATCGGAGCAATCATCGGTAACAACCCACTCCCAACCCGAGTACTTCTGGGCACTCAAAGATTCGTATGCTTCTTTGATAAAAGGTAATGAATTATAGGCGGGTGTAATCACTGAAACATTTGACATACTAAAGGTATCATCTCTACAACAGGAAATTTACTAACTACGAATTAGCGAAGCACTACTTAATAAAATAACGACTTAATAGAATAACGACTGAAATAATGCCGCCCAACAAAGTAAAAACAATGCAAAGCAATAGCCTAGATGGCTTACTCTTAATCTCTGCGGCCTTCGGTGGAACAACTGTTTGAATTAAGTACTGTTCATTAACTTTTGCAAGCATGAGTGTTTTTGTTTGAGATTCAATCATTTTATAAAAAACAGAATGCATCTCCGAAATACTAGTCCCCTCAATTCTAGCCTCTAAAAATTCGATACCTTTGCGCGCTTCATTTATATCACGCTGCTGAAAATAAGTATTAATATCCTGCACCAATAACTCAATCCACTTTTGACTCAAGTCAGGAATATAATACTCTAAAGATATATTTAACAACCCTGTAGTAGAGTCTTGACTAATGGATAGCATGCGACTGAACTGCTTAAACGTTTCATAACTAGTAGGCTCTGCCGGAATAGTATCTAGAACCCAAGTATTTGTAGTCGGATTGTACACTTCAGTATTCCACTGAATCTCACCCGAAGAATAGCTCCAACTCTTAACACCCATGATGAATGGCTTCAGTTGATGCCTTTCAATAAATCCCTCAAGAAACGGCCAGCTAGAGATCAGGGCTATAGCTTGCTCAATATCGTTACTTTCTCCGCCTCCTAGACTCACGCCCGCCATCGCAGCCAAACCACCAAATTGCCCAGCCATACCTCCTCCTGTACTTTCTTTTTGCGCTGGCGCATAAATGCCTTCACTTTTATACATATTAGGCAAACTTAATGCATAAACCACGCCCGCCACCGCAAATAAAAAGGTAATCGCAATAATCCACCACTTCCCCTCCCAAAGCACACCAAAAAGTTCGCGCAAGTCAATTTCATCGGCTCTTGTATTTGAGCCATCAAAGGGGGGGAGCACGCTTGCTACTGCCATAGACTCTAAACGCTTTTCGAGTTGATCAAAACGTTGATTTAAATCTTTATTATCGGGCATAGTTGTTAAATCACTTTGCAAATAAGGGATTGGGATTAGGGGCTACTTTTAGCTCTACCGCAAGCGGCCAATAAAAATACTTTTATATTATTTCAAACCACTGCTGACTTATTAAACGCGGGCAGCAAACTGCTACAACGATTTTTATGCTGCCTCGCGGCTATTTATTGTATAGCTTTTTATTATGTGACTGTTTATTGCTTAGCCTCGGCCTTTAGCTCTTCTATCTCTTTTTTTAAGCTGTCGTACTGTTGCTGCTTACGCTCTATAAAACGGGTTGTTAACTCAGCTTTTTCGGTAATGCCTTTTGGCGTGAGTAAGTACGCATAACCGGCTTTATTGCTTGAGCGGGCAAAGTTGCCGGCTTTTACCCAGCCCACTTTGACTAATGCTTTTAGGCAGTAGTTAACCTTGCCCAGGCTTACACCTAGCTCGGCAGCTAGCTCGCGTTGGCTTACATTGGGGTTTTGGGCTAGCTTGCGCATTAATGCCAAGCGTACCTCGTCGGGTATGGCTGTTTCTTTCATAGGTGCATTTTACGGCAGTTTTATTTAGTGTTCAAGCATTGAACAGAAAATACTTAATTTGCTCTTTATTGGCGTCTCGCTTTTTACTAAACGACCCTACCTGGGCTTACCCTTAAAGTTCGCTGCACTTAGGTGTTTTACTTGCTGTTGCTCGCACCCTAATTCCCACTTCCGCTTTTTAGCGAAAGTGTGACTTTAAATTCTTCGCCTATTTCTTCAAACGTTACTTTACGCATTAATTTTTTGGCCTCTTGCCATACCATGGGCAAGCCCCGGCCTAATTTATCAACGTACCTTAAATTTTCTAAAAACTTCAAAATAATAGGGTTACTCGCATAAGAGACTCCAAAAGGCAACTTTTGGATAGATACCGTATTGGGTAGGCGCCCCGGCGATATAAACTCTATGCGATCGCCAAAATGCAGTATACGTATGCGTGAACCTACAATGCTGTAATTGCGGTGCACTACAGTATTAACTATTAACTCCCTAAATACTTTTTGTGGGTAGTTCATTGTGGTGGGCTCGGTTTTGGCGCCTTGTATATTACTGCTTACCGCTACATTATTCGTTATTACCGCTAACGCACGCTCAATTTGCTCTGGCAGGGTACCGTTTATTACTTGCTTATCAATTAATTCGGCATCTATTGTATTGCCTGCAAAGTGCGCATAGCTCACACAAGCATTAGGCAAAAAGCGCTGCGGGTTTATACCAAATAACAACAAACCTGCAATTGTCGGCTCTTCGGCGGTGAGTATATCCATATTCTGTAACAGCGCTGTATGATCGGCATCGTCAGCAAGGCTTAAGTCATACCTTGTTAAATATTGATCAAGGCTGCTTAGGCTTAAATCTTTAATGCCAGCCCCTGCCACAGGGTTAGCATCTACATGAAATACACCGGCCTGCTGAAACAATCGCATTAACTCTTGCACCGATGCCGCCCTGTTGGTTGCGCCTACACGCACTAAATATTGGCCAGCGTTGGTCTGATAGGGCTTATCCGTACCTTTAGGCACGTTAATTACACCAATATTTTTGCCGTCAACTTGCGCAACACTCACATCAGCATTAATAGGCGGGTTAACAGCGGTCCGTAGTATATTGGCGACCCAATCACAAAATTCAGTCGGCCTATTTAGGTCCGTCTTTAGGCCTTTTATATTACCGCTATCATCAACCCCCACCAACACCACGCCGCCTTGACCATTCACAAAGGCTACTAGCTCTTTTGCTAATGACTCTGGCCGTACATCAGCGGCTTTAAATTCTACCGCGCTATTTTCGCCTTGCTGTATTAGCTCTTTAATATTCATTGGCGTCTCGCTATGCTCGGGGTTAAGGGTTGGCTTTTGGCTAAACGAGCCTATTTTTTTATTCTTCTATTTGCTTTTGCAACGCGATATAAAATACTTTAAATGCAATTAGGTCGCTAGGCGAGCTTTGTTAGCTTGCCCATAAATCTAAGTGCCAGTGCGTGCCGCTGTATTACACATTTTTTATAATGTATAAAAAGTTGCTTTATTTTTTAACCCGCCTCTTTTAACCCGCCTTTTACCCCCTTGGGCAAAGACACTTTTAAAGCATGCCCTTGGGTTGCTTGCCTCTGGTCTGCGCATTAACGCCGCGTACACCTCGCCATGCATGGCGGCTTTTTTATGAGTGGTATTTTACGGCAGTTTTATTAGGTGTTCAAGCATTGAACACTTGGCATTTTACGCTTTGGGATCTAGGCCTAGCGTGACTTCAAAAAACAAGCACAAAGGACACACAAGGAGGCACAAAAAAGGAGTCGGTAAGGTGAGTATAAAAAGCAAAGCCCTATTTTATTGCCTTAAGGCTTTATATCTTTAAGACCTTAAAGATATAAAGCCTCGGGCTTCGCTTTTTATTTGATGATGAGTTTTATTGATTAGGCATCCGCGCTACACACCTTAACCCTTGTATTATTGCGCACATACCTATAACAAAAACCCCGTTATTACGCAAAACCCGCTATTGCGCAAAGCGGCGTTTGTTCCAGCGAATAAAGCGCCAACTACGCTTCATTAATAATTGGTAGGCCAATACAAATACCAAACAGCAACTAAATGATATTGCCTCGGCGCCAGGCAGGTAATTAAACATCATACCCATACATACTAATACCAGCTGCACAAACAGCATGATGTATAGGGTTTGGCGGCTATTAAAGCCGGCGCGCATTAATATATGATGTATGTGCGTACGGTCGGGTGACAAAGGCGATTTACCGCGCTTAACGCGGCGATACATTAATGTAATCATATCGGTGAGCGGTAGCAATACAAACCATAGCGCCGTTACTGGCTTAAAGGCGGCTGTTTGCTCGCTTGCTCCGTATAGCAGTAATACTGCCAAGGCCAAACCTACAAACATACTGCCGGCATCACCCATAAATACTTTTTTAAAGCGCTTATGGCTAGGCTTACCCCACAGGTTAAATACCAAAAAGCCCATTAGCGCGCCCACCAAGGCAAAACATAGCCAAGCGGTGTTTAGCCCGCTTGCACCAAAGTACAACAATGCTAAGCCCATAAAGCTGGTTAGGCCCAGGCCGCCCACTAAACCATCGATGCCATCAAGCATATTTACGGCGTTAATAACAGCAATAATTGCCACCAGCGCAAATGGGTAGCCTAACCAGCCTAGGCGTATTTCACCTAAGCCTAGCAAGTTGCCAAAACTGGCCACACCCAATTTAAGGCCGTATACAAATAAAGCCGCTATTAATAGCTGCGCCACTAATCTAAACCTAGCGCTAATGTCGTATCTATCGTCCATAGCACCCATAAATACTATCATGGCGCCACCAAGCATAAACACACGCACAAACGTGGGCTGCTCTAGCATAATATAAGATGACAAAAACAGCCCTACAAACATGGCCAAACCACCAATTAAGGGGATAGCGCCATCATGCTGTTTACGGCCACCGGGCTTATCAACCAGCCCTACACTAACCGCAAGCGGCCTTATTACTTTTACGGCTGCGACGGTGACTAAAAAAGCAACGCCCAATACCGCAAATCCATACTCCATCTGGCACTCCAAAATACTGAATAGGTAACATCTAACACTTTATGCATGCACTCCCCTCTAGCAGCCACGGAATGTAGCAACCACTGCGTGCCTTAGCTGCGCGCACTGTCACTACCAAGCAAATCGCATCGCATACATAACCCTACATTAATAGGTAAACCATCTATTAATATGTAAGCCACCTATTAATAAAAGCAGAAGTCTGTAAACCATATCATATAAAGTATGGCTACTTTGACTTATGCCTCAAAATGGATACACATCAGGTACAACGCTGGCTCAAGGTTTGTTTGTATTGCGGGTTATGTGGGTGTGTTTGTACCACTTGGTAAGCATAGCTTGCGGCACTCACGCTATTGTTGTTTAACATGCATAGCTAGTAAATCATAGCGAGTGAATAGTCACCTAAATTGTTAGATAAAAACTCTGGCGCCGCATTCTAAACATCGGCGCTGTAGTCGTTATGAATACATCGCAGTTTAACAGAGCTATACACCTGTAATAAAGGTGTAATTTGTTACTTGTCGTTACAAACGTTATAAACAGCACACTGCATACTACTAATTTGTTAACTGCGTCCAAATACATCCTCAAAGCGCACAATATCATCTTCGCCCAAATAACTTCCACTTTGCACTTCAATCAGCTCCAGTAATAATTTACCTGGGTTTGTGAGCCTGTGTTTTTCACCTAAGGGAATGTATACCGATTGGTTTTCGGTGAGGAGCATTTCATCATTCCCACGCTGAACAAGCGCTGTACCAGAGACAATAATCCAGTGTTCGGCACGGTGATGATGCATTTGCAATGACAAACTTGCACCCGGCTTTACGCTTATACGCTTAACTTGGTAACGCTTACCGCCATCAATGGCATCGTAGCACCCCCAAGGGCGGTGCACTTCGCGGTGGGCGGTGTACTCTTTGCGGTTGCGCTTTTTTAGTGTTTGCACCACTGCTTTAACATGCTGCGCTTTATTTTTGTTAATCACTAATACGGCATCGGCTGTATCAATCACGGCCACATCTTCTACCCCGACTAACGCCACCAGTCGGTGCTGCGCATCAACATAACAATGGCTGCTTTGCTCGGCAATCACATCACCGATAAAGGCATTATCGCTATCATCTTTTGGGCTCACCTGCCACAGAGCATCCCAGCTACCAATGTCGCTCCAGCCGCTATTATGTAAGGGTAGCACCCAGGCTTGGCGTGTATGCTCCATCAATGCGTAATCAATTGATATTGCCGGGCTTTGCTCAAAGGCCGTTTTATCAAGCCTAATAAAGTCAAGGTCGGTACAGCTAGCTTGCAGGGCACGCCGGCAAGCCGCCACTATGGCAGGCTGGTATTGCTGTAGCTCGGCAATCAGTACACTGGCTTTAAAGACAAACATGCCGCTATTCCAATAATAGTCACCACTGCTTAAATATTGCTCGGCCACTTGAGCATTGGGCTTTTCTACAAATTGCGCGACGGGGCTTGGGCCATTACCAATATGCTGCGCTTTAATATAACCGTAGCCAGTTTCGGCCCTTGTGGGTGTAACCCCAAAGGCAACCAGCTTATGTTGCTCGGCCATATTAACCGCTTGCGCCAGTGCCGTATTAAACACTTCTGCGTGCTGAATAAGGTGATCGGCGGGGAATATAGCAATAATAGCCTCGGGGTCGCGCTGCATAGCCTGTAAGGCGGCAATAGCAACAGCCGGTGCCGTATCGCGCCCCACCGGCTCTAAAATAATATCAGGGGCGGTGGCGCATACTGCCGCCAATTGGTCAGCCACCATAAAGCGCTGTTCATTATTGCAAACGACAATAGGGGCTTGGTCACCCATTATACGCTTAACTGTATGCTGTAGCAGCGTATGCTCGCCATAAAGCTTATGCAATTGCTTGGGGTAATGCTGGCGCGATTTAGGCCACAAGCGTGTGCCACTACCACCCGAAAGTACAACAGGAATAACAAGAGCCGGCATAAGAGTCCTTAGTAAGGATTAACATCAATAGAAAGTAGTTTATTACTGTGTGTCTGTATATGCGCTGGCCTGTACAGCTCATTGCGTGAAACCGGTCATACAACACGATGGTGATACGCCATACAATAAACTGGCAACAGTTGGCCGCCTTTAAGCATCGATAGCACCGAGGTAGATCTATAGGCCCTATTATAGGTGCTAAATGTATACGCACAGCGGTGTACAGGCGTGCAATACAGCCTTTAATCGATACCGCTTTTAGCGTATCTCGGCTAATTGCTCATTGACTTTTTCGCGCAGTTCTTTGCCTGGCTTAAAATGCACCGCATACTTTCCCTCTAGGGCAACCTGCTCACCCGTTTTGGGGTTGCGAGCACGCCTA
Source organism: Marinagarivorans algicola (assembly GCF_001292705.1). Taxonomy (GTDB): domain Bacteria; phylum Pseudomonadota; class Gammaproteobacteria; order Pseudomonadales; family Cellvibrionaceae; genus Marinagarivorans; species Marinagarivorans algicola. The sequence continues at coordinate 188,168 of NZ_LGAK01000001.1, read as the reverse complement.
GGTGGGCGGTAGTGTAATTCAAAACTGCCAAAGCCGCGTATTTCTATACGCTCACTCTGGGTAACGGCTTGCGCCATGTGCTCAACTAGCATTTTTACCGCCAGCTCCACATCACGCACCTGAATACCTTGCTGTGCATCGGTAATACGCTCTATAAGCTCAGACCTTGTGACTGTCATATTCAACCCTACCCCTTATCCATTTGGTACCATTTAGGCACCTTAAGGTTTTTGTAGAGTGCTGTTATACAACACTTTTATCATATTAAAAAGTCAGTACGGCTGTGCGTGCTGATTTAATGCTTTTTGGTAAAGCCTAAAGGCCCCAAAAATCAGCATACACCACCGTAAAAGATGACTTTCACACCCATACATAAACCTTTAACTCACTGATTTTTATGACTGACTGCCGCCATTAATTATAGTGGGTACTCACACAGCAAGCAGAGCCTTAACGCGATTAGCAAAAAGCCCCACAGCGGGGGCTTTTATAGGCGTGCGGCTATGTTAAGCATCACGGTCACACACATTAACCATCAAAATCAAACTCTTTCATTTCGCGCAATAGACGTAGTTCGTCAATTTTATTTTCTAGGCGTCTACGCGAGTCTACGCCCATGACTCTATCGCTCTCTTGCTCAACAAAATCGTCAATATCTTGCTGCATTAATTGAAGGCTCATATCGCCTTCTAATATTTCTAAACCCATAGCTAAACTCCTCATGTAAAACAACACACAAAAAACAAAACTAGAGCAAGCAACCCGCTAGGGGTAAGCCTAAGTACACGGTATTATTGGCTATAGCCGACTACAAACGCCGGCTAACTATTCGCCCTAAGCAAGCTGTGCACTTATTGAGATTATGGCCGCTTTTAAAGCGGTATAAAAGTCAAAAAATCACACTTTTACGTATTTTTTAGACTCTTTTGTGCTGTTATATCAATGCGCTTAAAGCACCTGTTATGAATGGCTTAGTGCATCACTTCAGTGATTAGTGACTTGTGCGTTATGGCCTGTCATCGGCTACCAACATTAGGCTTGATTGACTGTGTGCTCATAGGCTATCTAAGTCAAAGCCCTCTTCACGCAGCTTGGCCATTTTATAGCGCAAGGTGCGGGCGCTAATGCCCAGTCGCTTGGCGGTTTCTTTTTTACTGCCGCGTTCACTTTTTAAGGTTTGGCGTATAATTTCAAACTCGCGTTGACGCAGGTCATGCCCCAGTTCGGCAACCGGCGCCAGTGGCTCACGCTCTTGCACCCTTAAAGACGCCGGGATATCTTTGGGGCTTGAGCCCCAGTTTGCACCACCCCAAGGCTGCGCGACACTACCTACATTCACTTGCGTAACCACTGGCCCAGAAGCATGACTAGGGGCAAAATCATCACCGCCATTACCCGCAGCGACGGTATTTGCCACTAATGTTTGAGCACACTCAGAACTGGGCGCTAGCTCGGCTTGCATTACATCGACTAATGAAGGCTTTTGGCTAAAGTGCTGTGCCGCTTGCAGGCCTAGATCTTCTGCCGCTATCACATTACCTGCTTGCAATATTAGGGCGCGCTGCATCACATTATCTAACTCGCGTACGTTGCCAGGCCACGGGTATTGCAGCAACAATTGCTTCGCCGTATCACTCAGGTACACACCTGCGCGGTGCTGCTTAGCCGCATGGCGCTGCAACAAGCTTTTAGCTAAAGGCAAAATATCTTCTTTGCGGTCACGCAACGGCGCCCACTGCAGCGGCAATACGCTCAATCTAAAATACAAGTCTTCCCTAAACTTACCGTCGACAACTTCTTGGCGCATATCGCGGTTAGTGGTTGCAATGACTCGTACATCAAGCTGTATGCATTTACGCCCACCTAGGCGCTCAACCTCACGCTCTTGCAGTACTCGCAGTAACTTAGCCTGCAATGGTAGGGCCATTTCAGATATTTCATCTAATAATAAAGTGCCGCCATTGGCCTGCTCAAACTTACCCGGCGCCGAGCTATAAGCCCCAGTGTAGGCGCCTTTTTCATGGCCAAACAACATGGCTTCTAGCATGTTTTCAGGGATGGCGGCACAATTAATGGCAATAAAGGGCTGGGTTTTACGCGGTGAGTACTCATGAATATAGCGCGCCAAGACCTCTTTGCCGGTACCCGATTCACCTACCAGCAAAGCGGTAGAGTCCGATTGCGCCACCCGCCTTGCCAGCTGCAATAGTTTTTGGCTAGAGGGCGCTATGGCTACCGGCTCGTCACAGCTGCCCGCACTTTGCCCTACAAATTTACGTGCCGCGCGGGTTAATACCTCGGCCTCAAAAGGCTTGACTAAATAATCCACTGCACCTTGGCGCATTGCCTCTACCGACTCACTAATACTAGCAAACGCGGTAATTAATAATACGGGAATGTGGGCGTATTCTTTACGTATATGACGCAACAAGTCGTGCCCACTCAAAGCCCCCATATTGACATCTGATACCACCAGCGCCATATCCAAGTGCTCGGGCAGCAGGCTAATAGCTTGCTCGGCGCTGTGCGCTTGCATCACATCAAAGTTCGCTAATACGAGCGTATCACACAAGGCTTCTCGCAATGCTGGGTCATCTTCTACCACCAGCACTTTAGGGGCTATACGCTCACCCACTAAGGGTTCGGCATGCGCTCTCGCCGAGCCGCTCATACACGTGCTCCTTTAGGGTCGTGCACCAAGTTATTTTTGCTAACATGATGATCGTTGGTAGGATTTAGCGGGATATAAACACGCGCTTTAGTGCCTTGCCCCTCACCCGATTGCAAGCTCATATAACCACCGTGCGCTCTGGCAACCGATTGCACCACCGCCAAGCCTAGGCCTGTGCCCTGTGGTTTAGAGGTATAAAAAAGTTCTTTGGCTGCATGCAGTTGCTCTTCACTCATACCTGGGCCATCGTCTACTACCGATACCCTTAAATGCGGCACCCCGTTGAGCGCCAAGCAATCAAAGCGCAGCGCAATATTCACCGCCGCTGCTTTAGCTTGTACCGCGTTATTGACTAAATTGCCAATCGCACTAATTAAAGCTTCGCGGTTGCAGCGTAGCTCGGTCGTGGCTTGAGGGTTAATATAGATACAATAGCTCTGGCTGGTAGCCAAAGTCACTTCTATGGCGGCGCGCACGCCCTGCTCTAGGTTACTTAGGCTAATAACGTCATTTAATGGCAACTCGTTGCGCACAAATAACAGCATGTCGCGCACTTGCTTTTCCATATGCTGAAGACGACTTTGAATTTTTTGGGCGCACTTTTTTTGATTTTGCGGGCTTAGGTCTTCGCTGTTTAAGTGGTCGGCATACAGCATGGCCGCCGATAGCGGCGTACGTATTTGGTGGGCTAGCGCCGATACCATTTTCCCCATTGCCGATAGCTTTTCGTAGCGACTCACCTTTTGTTGTAGCTTGCGAGTTTGTGTTTGGTCGGTCAGTAGTACAATTTGCCCCTCGTTATCGAGTGAGCTGGTGGCCATACTGACGCGGCAACCCTCACGGGTTGATATTTCTAAACCATCGTCGCCACGCGGCGCAAAACACTCACTAATAATATTGCGCCACAAGCTATTATCCAGCGTATGGTCAAGCATTTTTTGGGCAGCTGGGTTACTTTGCACAATCACGCCCTTAGCATCAATTACAACAATACCGCCGGGCAATAAATCTAATAGCTTTTGCAAGCGCTGAGCGAGCTGAGCTTTTTCTTCGTTAGCCTCTTGCTTTTGTGCCGATACCTTATCTAACTCTTGAGTGAGCTGTGCAACGCGGTTTTCTAGCATTTGATAAGAGCGACCCAACTGCCCTGCGGTTTTATTAAAAAAATCCAAGGCGCTGTCAACATCACAGGTATTCGGCTCACCGCGTGGCAGTGTTTGTTGTGGCAATACGTCTTGAAGCAAAGGTTCAGCAGGCTGCATAATTAACTCCCGACAAGTTACTGTCATCATGTTGCAATTACAGGAGTTTTAGCAAAGGCAATGCCAAATCAATATTTGCCAAATAAAAACATCACCCCCTACAATACTGGCGGATGACTTTTAGCGCTTAGCTAATACATTGCTGAGCGCCTAGGCACTAATCAATACTATCGAGCACGCCAATCGCAGTCACCACATCTACCGATAACTGATTAATCAAATCATTTAAAGCGCTAACATAGGGGCCAAAGCCCTTGCCTTGCGCTTGCGCGGTAAAGTGCACACGCTTTTGAAGTAATGTTTTTTCGCCATTGAGCTCAGTTAACGCCCATTTGGCTTTAAGTACGACTTGCCCCTCTAATCGCCCCGAAAACTGCTCGATAACAATACGTACTTGCCGTGTGGGGCGGTTGCGATTATCCCAAGGAAAGGGCCACACTGCATCAACCCCTGTTAATTCACTGATATTACTTGCCATTACACGGGTTATGCCCTCACGCAAATTACCGCCCCAAATATTAAACAACGACAAGTTTACTTGCTGCCCACTTCGCTGCGACACAACACCAGGCTGCATCAAGGCCTCGGGTAAAAATAACGGCCCAACACCATAGGTGTGAACATTATCAATGGCAATATGTGTCGGTGCGGGTTTATCGCCAAAGCCCTGCAGCGCATAAAAATAGGTTTTAGGGCTATTGACGCATCCACTGCACGCAAAGCCTAGCAGCAATGCGACACCCAACAATAGCAATGTTCTTCGAGTACGTAGCCAGTCATTACATTTTAAATTGATCACGTTATTCACCCTTTCCTAAACCAAATACTAAAGAGCTTGGATAGCGGTATAGCTCTTCAACAAAGCGATCAAACGAATCAGAGGCCTCACTGACCGACTGCAATGTTTCTAAGAATTCTGCATGCAGTTGTGAATCCGGTGCAATAGTATGATCTACGCTTTTTAGTGTTTGCGTTAACTGTTGCAAAGTCACCCGAGCATCAGCGACGGCACCTTCCATTTTGGCGGTTGCTTTTTGCGTATTGGCAATCGTGCCATGCAGTGCTTGAGCGGTCTTTTTTTGATCAAATACATTTAAGATATTACTTAACGCGCGCAAACTCTGGTTCATTTCTTGGCCAATACTCTCAACAGGAAAACGGCTCACCGCACTTGCCACATTGGCTAACTGGCGCTCTAGTTTATCGAGGGGTTCGTCAATTGTTGGAATTTGTGGCACACCTGAGTGTGTCATTAAGCCTGTTATTGGCGCTTTTACCTTGGTGTCGTCACTGGCATAGCGTAATTCAATAAAGCGTGAACCCAGCAATAAGTTACCCGATTTAATTTGTGCCCTTAAACCTTCTTTAATTAACGGGTTTAGCAATTCATTCAACTGCTCATGGGTAGGCGCGGTAGTAGGGTCAAAACGCTGAGGCTCTAGGCTAATATATACCTCTAGGCTTTCACTGGGGCTACCTAGCGACACCAGCTGCACATCCACTACGCGCCCTACTTTTAACCCCCTAAATTCGACCGGCGCGCCGACTTGCAGACCCTTAACCGAGTGACTAAATTTTAATACATACGGGTAACTTAGCGTGAAGCGCCCCTCGGTTGCATCATCGTGGTTGTCATATAATGCAAAAATATGGTCAGCTTCAGCAAGTTTTTGTTGGCTGGCCAATACCGGCGTTTCAAAGGCTACTCCACCCAGTAACAACGACGACAAAGACGCCAGCTCCGCTTTTACCCCATCAATACCAACCGAAACATCCACACCGCTCACATTCCAAAAGCGACTACGCGCACTCACTAAAGCATCATGAGGGGCTTCGATAAAAATACGTGTATCCACATGACTACCGTCTTCACTGAGCTGGTAGTTTACGACCTCGCCTACGCGCAGCTGCCTAAAATAAACCGGCGAGCCTATATCTAACGATCCCAGTGTTTGCGCCCGCAATATATACTGTGTGCCTTTTTCGTCAGACTGCACTGCTGGTGGCTCACTCAAACCAATAAAGCGATCGCTATAACCTTCTTTTTTACCCGGGTCCATGACGATATAAACGCCCGATACCAATGTCCCCAAATTAGAGATGCCCGACGCACTAATGCGTGGTGTTACCAGCCAAAAACGTGAATTTTTACTTAAGTGTCGCGACATACTTCTATCGAGGGTCACCGTGGCGTGCACTTTGCTTAAATCTTCACTTAATTGTAAATGTGTCACTTTCCCCACAGGTACATCCTTTAAGCGCACCTCTGTTTTACCCACTTCTATACCACCGGCCGCTTCAAAGGTGATAACAATTTGTTCGCCTTTTTGCTGCCAAGCACGTACCCCCAAAGCCACTGCAATCACTAATGCAAAAAACGGGATAAACCACACCGGCGATATACGTTGGCGACGTACTTTGGCATTGGGCACCGCTAGAGAACTTTGTGCCTCCTCAACTAAATGGCTATCTGCCATGAATATTTACTCCGTTATGTTGTACGAATAATAGGCCGCTCAGTACATTCACTTTTTATGTCAATCAGTGTGTTTATCACAGATCGTACATTTCAAGCTCAAACTGTAACGCTCACAGATTACAGGGCTTATCACTGGCTCGCGCGCCCATAAAAATAGGCTCTTGTGCACCCGCGGCGTCCCATATCAGGCGCGGGTCAAAAGCATGTGCGGCCAGCATCGTGAATACCACTACCGCCGCAAAAGGCAATAAAGCACCGCCGGGGGTGATAGTACCTAAAAAGCCAAACTGCACCAAACCTGTCAATAGCGTTACCACAAACACATCAACCATCGACCACCGCCCTACCCATTCTGTCATTTTAAATAGCCACAACCGTTGCTTCATACCTGCTGTATGCCCTTGGGACACCGACCACACCAAATATATCAAAATCACTAGTTTTGCCACGGGCACTACAAGACTCGCAATAAACACCACCGCTGCAATCCCCCATAAACCATGCGCTATTAACACCGCCACCCCCGAAAATATTGTATCGCTACGCTCCCCCATTAAAGTGTTCATCGTCATAACAGGCAAAATATTAGCGGGGAAATACAAAATAATTGCAGCCACGGTATAGGCTAACGTTTTTTGGAGGCTATAGGGCTTGCGTGTATGTAACTGGTTATCACAGCGCGGGCAAAAACCATGATGCACAATAATGGATTCGCCCACTAGCGCGTGGCATACATCACAATCATAGAGCCTTTCGGTGAGTTTATGGCCTTGCTCATCATGCCCAACAAAGCAATTATTTGGGTGTAACCATGCCCAGAGATCACGCTTGTTAATGCACCAATAGGCTGCTCCTAGCACTGCAACTAAAGCAAAAAAGGCCACAATAGATACGCCCAATACAATGGTGGCCATATCGCCAAGTTTAACCGAAGTCACCAAAACAGCTAGCAAAAAAATCTCCAGCATGCTCCAAGGAGCCGCTTTAATCAACCAGCGTAGTAACGTGATCTGAAACGGCAAGCGCACTCCAAAATAACAAGGCAATACCAAGTAGCACAGCGCCATAAGCTCAAAAAGAGGGAATAAAAAAATTGTCACAAAGACCAAAATAGCTAATGGGATATTATCGCTATGAATCAAGCCCCACACGCCACTTAACAGGTTAGCCTCGTGGTGAAAAGCCCCTACATCTAATCCTAAAAAAACAAAGCAATTACTAATGACAAACAATACTAAGCCTGTAATCACCAAAGCGGCGGTTTTTTCACGCCACGGCCCCTGCCCCAATGCTAACGGCTGCGCACAGCGTACACAGGTGAGTACTTTTTGGGCACAAGCCCCCACTAACGGCACATTTTGCACTTGACCGCACTCATCACACGCCATTAAATCTTGATGGCTATGCTCAAAAGTAGTGGCGCGCACGGTGCCTGATACTGTTTTTGGTGAAGATGTAAAAAAAGTCAAGCTGCTGCCTAACAAGTAATCAATAAGAGTTGGACTATACTGGATCAAAGCGCAACCGTCATGGGCCTTGTGATAATTATGGATTCTTTACGTCAATCAGCACAACATCAACAAGCACAACACTCGCTTGAGCTATTACAAGTGTTGCACATTACCGAGCAACCGCGCGATATATTTTGGCTGTATCGCAATCTACATAATCAAGCTCAAGATAATGTCATTATTACCTCAACTATAGGCCTTAGCCAAGCCAAGCAAATACTCAACAAACAACATTATAATGCCATTTTTATTCATTGCTATTTAACAACATCAGGGCGCAACGACGCCAAGTATGTGAGCGCTAACACCCGCGGAAAACCTCTTAATAAAGGCTCCCAGCGAATAGCTAGCGCACTCACAGGTACTGTTCGCCATACGGTGAGCCCAAGCAGTTCTAATCCAAGCAGTTCTAACCCAGGCACTTATGATCCAAGCGCTAATGATCCAAGCACTCACGATCTAAGCACTCATGATCTTAGTAGCACCAAACTCAGCACTTCTACTGTAAGCACTAATGCACTCGATGCTATTACTCAGTGGAGTCGTCATAGCGCAATTATCGCAATTATACACGGGCCGCATTCTTACTCAGCATCGTATTCGCAAGCTGAATCCACCACCCATGCAAAAACCAATACCGCAATACACCTCAATCATGACTCGAAGGCCGATTACAACGCATTGATCGAGCAACTTTTGCAAACCGGTGTTGATGACTATATTGCCGCTGAAGATATGACCACACCGTTGCTCGCCAAATTGCTTCATTACAGCGTTGAGCGCAAACAAGCCAAGCAACACCTGCAACTGAACGAGCTCGATACCATTACACAGCTACCCAACCAAAATTATTTTGAGTACCAACTCACCCGGCACCTACATACCGAAAGACTCACCGAGCACGTCAGTGCCGTATTAGCTGTGCAGCTCGATCATATCGCCCGCATTGAATCAACCAACGAGCGCGCCACTTATCACGCTTATTTACAGGCCAATGGCGCCAAACTACAACAAGCGCTCCGGCAAAACGATATCATCGCTTGCGCCAATGATGGCGGCTTTCTGATCATGCTCAATGCTATGCCCAGCATGCATACCGTGACGCAAGTCAGTGCGCATATCATCGAAACACTCGGTAAAGCACTTAATATCGACGGTGCCACTTTGTTTAGCACCGCCAGTATTGGCGTGAGTATTCAAACACCCAAAGGTGAAGACGCTAAAGAGCTGATTCATCAAGCCACGCAAGCGGCCAAACTGGCTCAGCAGCAAGGCGGGAATCGTCATTGTTTATTTAGCTTAGACCAGCGCGTGCAAGCCTCATTAAACAATCAGCTCACCACCGAGCTTTATAAAGCTCTGCAAAATGATGAGTTTTTTCTTGTCTTTCAACCTCAAATTAATGTGCTAACTCAGCAACTTCATGGAGCCGAAGTATTGCTGCGCTGGGAGCACCCAGAGCAAAAAACCTTAACGCCTTATGCATTCATGTCTATCTTAGAAAGTACTGGGCTTATTACTCCGGTTACCGAGTGGATTATTCATAAAGCCATTACACAATGGCAACAATGGCTCAAGCACAACATTGCCCCACAAGGTAGCCACCTCTCTATTAACCTTTCACCGAGTTTTTTAGCTCAGCCGACTTTTAAGGTATTTTTTAACACCTTAAAACAACTGCCCGAGGCACTCAAAAATACGATTTACTTTGAAATCACCGAAAACCTCTTCGTCGATCCCGACAGTAATATTAGCCACCTTAAATACATGAAAAGCTGCGGCTTTAAACTCTCGATGGATGATTTTGGCACTGGCTATTCAAGCCTTAGTTATCTTAAGCACTTTCCGCTCGACTGCATTAAACTCGATTGTACTTTCACCAAAGAAATCGTCGAGAACCCGACCGACTTAGCCATCACACAAGCAGTGATTAACTTAAGCCGCGACCTAAATATAGACCTTATCGCCGAAGGGGTCGAAAATGAAGCTACGCTCGCGCTGCTCAAACATATGGGCTGCCATGTTATTCAGGGTTACCATTTTTCAAAACCTCTAAAACCGGATGACTTTCAACGTTTTTGTCGCTCGCTCTAATGGGTGCTTGAGAGCTGGCGCTTGATATTGATGTTGATGCTGATAATCGAGCCTTGCGTAGACAACCATCGGCAAGATTGTGCATACCGTAAAACTACGATAACTACGATAAAACTGCTAAGCTGCGCACTACTGAGTTATCTAGGTGGTTTTATGTTTTTGATTAATGCGTCCTTGAGCATTCCTTGGCGGTGCATCCAATTATCGGCCATACGCGCACAAGGTGCAGGCGGGCAAAATGTCAATAAAGTTTCATCAGCAATTTGCTTGCAAGTCGACCTAAACCAAACACCTATGCCCTCGGCTATTCGCGAGCGCCTGTATGCACTCAATGATTCACGTATTAGCGCCAATCGCATTCTCACCATTAAAGCGCAAAGCCACCGCACCCAAGAAAAAAACAAAAGCGACGCCCTCGAGCGCTTAAAAACTATTTTTATCAAAGCCTGCCATAAGCCCAAATACCGGGTGACCACAAAACCCACTCGCGGCAGTGTCGAGCGTCGTATTAAAGCCAAAACACAGCGCAGTAGCGTCAAAAAAATGCGCAGTAAAAACCACTTCGATTAATACTTATTCGTCACTACTCAAAGATACCAAGCTTGGGCACCTATGAAACACTTTGACACTCTACACAACATTACCCAATACCTTGAAGCGTTTGCACAAGAGCGCGACTGGGAACAATTTCATAGCCCTAAAAATTTAAGCATGGCATTGAGTGTTGAATGCTCAGAGTTAATGGAGCATTTTCAGTGGCTCACAGAGGAGGCCTCGGGCACACTTGATAACCATACCCATCAGGCCGTTAGCGAAGAGGTGGTTGATGTACTGTTGTACACCCTTAGGCTCGCCAGTGTATTAAACATTGATCTTCCCACTGCAATTGCACACAAAACACACAAAAACGAGCAAAAATACCCCATAGATAAAGTAAAGGGCAGTGCTAAAAAATATAACCAATACGAATAAAAACCACGCTTTACACAGCCAAACCCCGTCTATACTCACAGTAATGGCCGCCGCGCTTAAACCTCTTCGTGCAGATTTTTTCAAGGAGCATGAAAACTGTGGACACCCCAATTGATCAATACTTAAATATTTTAGCGAAAAAAGACGGCTCAGACCTTTACCTCAGTACGGGGGCACCGCCTTGCGCTAAGTTTCAAGGCACACTTAAACCACTGGCACAAACCCCGTTTACAGGTGGGCAAATACAAGACATTGCCAATGCCATTATGGACAGCAAACAACGAAAAGAATTTGAAGAAGAATTAGAAATGAACCTAGCCATTTCTATTCACAATGTGGGCAGGTTTAGAATTAATATTTTTAAGCAGCGCAATGAGGTCTCCATTGTGGCGCGTAATATTAATACGCAAATCCCTAATTTTGACGACCTAGGCCTACCCGAAATACTCAAAGAAGTGGTGATGACCAAGCGTGGATTAGTGCTTTTTGTAGGCGGTACGGGCTCAGGAAAATCGACCTCTTTAGCGGCCTTGATTGATCACAGAAATAGCACCACAGGCGGCCACATTATTACCATCGAAGATCCGGTTGAGTACGTTCATAAACATAAAAAAAGTGTGGTTAACCAACGCGAAGTGGGTGTAGATACCCGCACATTTAAAGCCGCACTCAAAAATACCTTAAGGCAAGCACCCGATGTGATATTAATTGGTGAAATTCGCGACCGCGAAACCATGGAGCATGCCCTAGAGTTTGCCGAGACTGGGCATTTAGCGATTTCTACATTACATGCTAACAATGCAAACCAAGCACTTGAGCGCATTATAAACCTCTTCCCGGAAGAGCGTCGGCAACAACTGATGCTAGGCTTATCACAAAATTTAAAAGCGTTTGTCTCTCAGCGGTTAGTCCCCACTGTTGATGGCAAGCGCTGCGCGGCCATCGAGGTGCTACTGGGCACAAAAACCATTCAAGAACTTATCTTAAAAAATCGTTTGCCCGAAATTAAAGAAATTATGGAAAAGTCCGAAAACCTCGGCATGCAAACCTTTGATGCGGCTTTATTTAAGTTGTATCAGGCAGGTAAAGTAAGTTTTGAAGATACCATGGCTCACGCCGACTCACCCAATAACTTGCGATTACGTATCAAGCTCGCCTCAGAGGGAAGCTCGCCCGCTGCCGAATCGGGCCTTGGCGAGTTGAGCCTAGAAAAGATAGAAGAGCACACGCAAGATGAGACAGCCTCAAAATATTGACGCAGTCCTTTTATTGAGCCACACAAACCAAAAAGAGGCTAACTGAAGGCCTCTCGTATACTAGAAAAGTTAAGACTTAGGGCGTATGAGGCCTTCTTGTGAAGAACTGGCCAGTAGTTGCCCTTGATCATTAAATATTTTACCCCGTGAAAAGCCTCTCGCGTGACCAGCCCAAGGGCTGTCAATTTCATAAAATAGCCAATCATTCAAACAAAAATCATGCTCGTGAAACCACAGCGCATGATCGATACTGGCCCCCATCACCTGACCACTAAACAGTGATGCGGGATGCTTGGCTAGCGAAGTTGCGAGTAAACCAAAATCAGAGGCATAAGCCAAAGCACAAGCTTGCACCAGTGGCGTATTTTGTAAAGGCTCTACGCAACGCATCCAAAATAGCGTGGCAGCCTCTTGCTCGCCACTGGTCGATAGCATGCCTTTTGTTAAAGGGTAAAACGCAAATGCATCAACCTCCAACCCGGGCTGGTTTGGAGCTAGCTCTGGGGATGCTTGCACCTTGGCCAGCTCAGGTCGAGCGGGCTCTTGCTGCCAAGAGTCTGCATGCTCAAAGCCCTGGTCTTCCCCGTGGAACGACACCATAGCCGTAAAGATTAATTGACCATTTTGTTCTGCATTGACTGTGCGATGACTAAAGCTTCGTCCGTCACGGTTGCGTACCACACGGTAATCAACTGGCGCTTGACTACTACCGGCACGCAAAAAATACGTGTGCATCGAATGTGGCCGACTGCCTTCAACAGTTAAGCCCGCGGCCATTAATGACTGGGCCAGTACCTGACCACCAAATAGTGTACTTTGGAAGTTTTCTTTGTGGTGAATTGCGCGAAAAACATCTGAGCCTAGTGGCTCTAGTGTTAAAACGTCCTGCAATGTTGACTTCATAGCATTCCCGAGCACTGAATAATTAAATATGGCGCGCAACAAACCACCATAATATAGGCCATCACAAAAGTAGCCATGACAAGCAAGAGCGCACATTAGTGTGTATTAGGGTAACACGTAGCCTATAGGCTAACTGCGTATTGAGCGCCCCCGCCCGACAAAAACACACACAATGACGTGTTTTAACACTAAAAAGACCGGCCCGCTCCATTTTGAGGCACACCCTTATCAGGTATATCCAGTACAGGGGCGTGCCAATACGCGCCTATCAAATACAGACAAAGCATCTACAAGGTAGCCCAACATCAAGTCATTCCCGTCACATAACAGACATAAAAAAAGCGCTCAATGAGCGCTTTAAAATAAAACCATTTAGCGTTTTTCTACAGGAACATACTCGCGCGCATCATAGCCTGTATACAACTGGCGAGGACGCCCAATGCGCGTACCCTGAGAAATCATTTCGTGCCAATGTGCAATCCAGCCGACGGTACGGCCCACAGCGAATATAACGGTGAACATTTCAGTCGGAATCCCGATAGCCTTCATGATAATACCCGAGTAAAAATCAACGTTGGGGTATAACTTTTTCTCTACAAAATAGGGGTCTTCTAAAGCAATCTGCTCTAGGCGCTTAGCAATACGTAGCAGCGGGTCGTTTTCTACACCTAGCTCAGCAAATACTTCACCACAGGTTTGCTTCATCACTTTAGCGCGGGGGTCAAAGTTTTTATACACTCGGTGTCCAAAGCCCATCAGGCGGAATGGATCATTTTTATCTTTCGCTTTAGCAATGTAAGCATCAATATTACTTTCATCACCAATTTCTTCTAGCATTTGTAAAACAGCTTCGTTGGCACCACCATGAGCAGGCCCCCACAAAGTCGCAATACCCGCTGCAATACATGCATAAGGGTTAGCACCAGAAGAACCAGCCAAACGCACCGTTGAGGTTGAAGCATTTTGTTCGTGATCAGCATGCAATAAGAAGATGCGATCCATAGCCTTAGCCAGCACAGGATTCACTTTATACTCTTCGCATGGGGTACCAAACATCATACGTAAAAAGTTTTCGGCATAGCCTAAGCTATTGTCGGGGTATAAAAATGGCTGCCCAACATGATGTTTGTAGCACATAGCTGCCAGCGTAGGCATTTTAGCGACTAAGCGATACGCTGCTGTGATGCGATGCTTTTCATTGGTGATATCTAAATCATCATGATAAAAAGCTGACAAGGACCCTACCGCGCCGCACATTTTAGCCATGGGATGCGCATTGTGATGGAAGCCTTCAAAGAATTGATGAATAGACTCATGCACCATCGTGTGATGAGTAATAGCGCCTTCAAATTCTTCAAGTTGCTCAGCAGTTGGCAGCTCGCCGTGTAATAAAAGATAACAGCTTTCGAGGTAGCTAGAGTTTTCGGCCAATACATCAATGGGGAAACCGCGATGCAAAAGCACACCTTTACCGCCATCAATATAAGTAATAGACGATTCACAAGCCGCAGTAGAGACAAACCCGGGATCGTAAGTGAAAAAGCCATTCTTTGTTAATGCGCCCACATCAATGACGTCTGGGCCAACGGTACCAGAGCGAATGGGCAAATCAATCGCTAGATCTGTGCCCTCGATGGTCAGTTGTGCTTTCTTTTCAGTCATTCCCGACTCCTGTAACTGATTTATCATTAAGTAAAAAGTAAAGTAATACGCATAACTTCTAAAATGAATATCCCAAACAGACAATCATACTATTAAGTACGCTTTGCCTACCTTTAGAGTCATAAAATAAACCGCAGGGTTTACTCCATCAAGCGCTACTGCAGGCCAATTCATTCACTGACTCACCCTGAACAGCGTTGCTTTTTGCTCTGCTGGATATTGCAACTTCGAAACTAAAGGCGCCTAGTATAGTGAAAAATCCACATTGATAGGAACTAATTAATCATACAAGCTAAGGAATTGTCTGCTTTAATTGAATAAGGGCATGCAAAAAGACACCATAAAAGTCCGTAAAGATTATTTACCTCTCGCCTTTAAAGCCATTTATAGCCCTGAGCAGTAACAATAGAAGAAGCGAAAGTCTGTTTGTAATTTGTATGGTGTGTCTCTATAATCTTGCGCGTTTTTAGGGCTTTTAAAAGCAGTAAATGAAAGTTGTGCACATTTTAAGGCTTAACTTTATTGCTGGCGCTCTACCAAACACTCAATGACTGTACGCGATGCATAATAGATAGTCAAAAAGTACGCTTCGCACTCACAGAGTGTAATAACAAACTCAGTATTTTCAACCTTCGGGTTATTTAAAAAATAATGTTTATTCACAAAACCAACCATTTTAACTAACAAGACGTGGTACGAACGTGAAAAAAGACAGGCCAGTCAATCTCGACATCTCAACAATCTCTCTCCCAGTCACTGCTCTCGTGTCCATTACCCATCGGGTATCTGGACTGATCATGCTCGGCGGTGTTTTGGTTTTACTTTGGATGCTAGATAGCAGCTTAGCGTCTGAGCAAAGCTTTAACGAACTTAAACAAACGCTCTCTCACCCCATTGCCTTATTGATTGTTTGGGGCGTATTGGCCGCACTGGCTTACCATACCGTTGCGGGCATTAGGCACCTGATTATGGATATGGGCATTGGCGAAACCTTAGAAGGCGGGCGCACAGGTGCCAAAATTGTTATTGCTCTTTCAGCCATAGCCATTCTTGCTATCGGAGGCTTTTTACTATGGTAAATCATGTTGTTACATCAGCTACTACCTTCGGACGCAATGGCGTTTCTGACTGGATTATTCAACGTGTTAGCGCTGTTATCTTAGCCGCTTATACGTTATTTCTTGCAGGCTTTATTGTCACTACACCCAATATAGACTACGCCACGTGGCAGCATTTATTTAGCCAGTCATGGATGCGCATTTTTAGCGTACTCGCACTGCTCAGTATTGCAGCGCACGGCTGGATTGGCTTGTGGGGCGTGGTGACCGACTACCTAACGCCACGCATGGTTGGCAGCAAGGCCTTAAGCTTGCGCTTACTCGTATTATTAACATATGCAATCATCACCATCGCTTACCTCGTCTGGGGTATCGACATTTTGTGGGGAGCCTAACGAATGGGCACTATGAGAACAATTACTTTTGACGGCATCGTTATTGGCGGCGGCGGCGCAGGTATGCGCGCTGCTTTGCAAATGGCGCAATCGGGTTTTAAAACGGCAGTTATCACTAAAGTCTTTCCCACTCGATCACACACTGTTTCTGCACAAGGCGGTATTACCTGCGCCATTGCAAGCGACGATCCCAACGATGATTGGCGCTGGCACATGTACGATACCGTCAAAGGCTCTGATTATATCGGAGACCAAGACGCGATCGAATACATGTGCTCTGTTGGCCCTGAAGCGGTCTTCGAGCTAGAGCATATGGGCCTACCTTTTTCACGTACTGAAAAAGGCCGTATTTATCAGCGTCCTTTTGGTGGGCAATCAAAAGACTTTGGTCGCGGCGGCCAAGCAGCACGTACCTGTGCAGCCGCTGACCGTACAGGCCACGCACTACTGCATACGCTTTACCAACAAAACATTAAAAGCAATACAACTTTCTTTAATGAGTGGTTTGCTGTTGATCTTGTTAAAAACCAAGACGGCGCCGTTGTAGGTGTTATTGCCATCAACATTGAAGATGGCGAAACTGTTTTTATCAAATCAAAAGCCACCGTACTTGCGACCGGGGGTGCAGGCCGTATTTACGCCTCAACCACTAACGCTCATATTAATACTGGCGACGGTATTGGCATGGCACTACGCGCCGGCGCCCCAGCACAAGACATTGAAATGTGGCAATTTCACCCCACTGGTATTCATGGTGCTGGAACACTCGTGACCGAGGGTTGTCGCGGCGAAGGCGGCTATCTCATTAACAAAGATGGCGAGCGTTTTATGGAGCGCTACGCACCTAACGCCAAAGACCTCGCAGGCCGCGATGTTGTAGCACGCTCAATGGTGTTAGAAATTCTTGAGGGTCGTGGCTGCGGGCCAGATGGCGACCATGTATTGCTCAAGCTTGACCACCTTGGTGAAAAAGCGCTGAACGCTAAATTGCCCGGTATTTTGGAATTGTCGCGCACCTTTGCACATGTTGACCCCGTCAAGGCACCCATTCCTGTTGTTCCCACGTGTCATTACATGATGGGTGGTGTAACTACCAACATCAATGGCCAAGCCATGACACAAGATGCCAATGGTAACGATAAAATTATTGACGGCCTCTACGCTGTTGGTGAAGTTGCATGTGTCTCTGTACACGGCGCTAACCGTCTTGGCGGTAACTCACTGCTCGATCTTGTTGTTTTTGGTCGTTCGGCCGGTTTATATCTCGAAAAAGCTCTGCGTGAAGGTATTGAGCTGCGCGAAGCCTCGCAAACCGATATTGAAGCCGCTAGTACACGCTTAAACGCTCTAAACAATACCAATAACGGCGAGTCAGCGCCTGCCTTGCGTAAAGAACTACAAACAGTAATGCAAAATCACTTTGGCGTTTTCCGCAAAGGTGAATTTATGCAAGAAGGTATTAAGAAAATCGCCGATTTACGCGAGCGCATTAGCAATATTAAGCTCGACGATAAAAGTAACGCGTTTAACACCGCCCGTATTGAGGCGCTCGAGGTGCAAAACTTACTCGAAGTTGCCGAGGCAACAGCCATCGCCGCCGAAGAGCGCAAAGAATCGCGTGGTGCACATGCGCGTGACGACTTCCAAGAGCGTGATGATGAGAACTGGTTATGCCACTCGCTGTACTTCCCCGGCGAAAAACGCGTTGGCAAGCGCGCAGTTAACTTCACACCCAAAACAATGAAAGCTTTTGAACCAACGGTTCGCTCATACTAAGGGGTCACACATGTTAAACGTTGAAATATATCGCTATAACCCCGAAACCGACAAAGCGCCTTATATGAAAACCTATGAGGTAGACACCGACGGCAAAGATGTCATGGTGCTTGATGTCTTGGAAATGATTAAAGCCCAAGACGCCAGCTTATCGTATCGCCGCTCATGTCGCGAAGGCGTTTGCGGTTCAGATGGGATGAATATTTCGGGTAAAAACGGCTTAGCCTGCATTACACCGCTTTCGGCATGCGTTAAAAACAACAAGCTTGTTTTGCGCCCCCTGCCTGGCCTACCAGTCATTCGCGACCTTGTTATTGATATGGCGCAGTTTTACGAGCAATACAGTAAAATTGAGCCATACCTACAAAATAACACGCCCGCTCCTGCTATTGAGCGCTTACAGTCACCTGAAGAGCGCGCAAAACTGGACGGACTATACGAGTGTATTTTGTGTGCATGCTGCTCAACGAGCTGCCCGTCATTTTGGTGGAACCCCGATAAATTTATTGGCCCAGCTGGTTTGTTACAAGCCTATCGCTTTTTAGCTGATAGCCGTGATAATGCCGACCAAAAGCGCTTAAGTAATTTATCGGATCCTTTCAGTGTGTTTCGCTGTCATGGCATCCAAAATTGCGTTGCGGTTTGCCCTAAAGGCTTAAACCCAACTCGTGCGATTGGCCACATTAAGCATATGTTATTACAAAATGCGACTTAACGCGCCACGCACGCTTTGCATGCAAGGTACTTAAGGCAGGCGATAGCCGCTATGCCTATACTAGTAACATTCATTGAAAAATAAAATAAGGGCTTATCTAAGCCCTTATTCACAGCGGATCAATCCGCATAACATTCTGTTGATGTTTGCAAACACATTAGATGGCAGGCATTAACATCCGCACAGCAGCGGCATTAGTGATGGTGGGCAAATAATGCAACAGAGCCTCATGGAGCTTTTATGGAGTACTTCTCATATTTCTGGTGGCAACGCCGAATATGTTGAAGAGGTCTACGAGTCCTATTTACGCGACCCAAATTCAGTTGATGAAAAGTGGCGCGACTACTTTGATAAACTCCCCCGCGTAGCGAATAATGTCAACCCTGACATTCCGCACTCCGAAATCATTCAATACTTTGAGTTACTCGGTAAAAACCGAGCACGACCTCTGGTAGCACCTGGCTCTGGTGGCGGTAACATTAGCCATGAGCGCAAGCAAGTTGAAGTTGTTCAGCTGATCAATGCTTATCGCTTAAGTGGCCACAAAAAAGCCCAGCTCGACCCTCTGGGCCTGAGTAATGAAACAACTGAGCTTGAAGAGCTCGACTTGCAATTTCATGGCTTGAATAATTCAGACCTTGATGCTGTTTTCCAAACCAGCGATTTGTCGCTAGGGCTAACCGAGGCACCGCTGCGTGATATTTTAGCCGCGCTCAATCAAACTTATTGCGGTAGTATCGGTACAGAAGTAATGCATATTACCAACTACGCCGAGCGCAAATGGTTGTTACAACGCCTAGAAAGTGTACGCTCAACCCCTGCACTATCGGCCGAGGCACGCATTCATTTACTGGAGCGATTAACAGCTGCCGAAGGCTTAGAGCGTCATCTTGATAGCAAATACCCCGGCACCAAGCGCTTTGGTCTTGAAGGCGCCGAGAGCCTAATTCCCATGCTCGATGTACTGATTAAAGGTATTGGCAGCCACGGCGCCAAAGAGATGGTCTTGGGCATGGCTCATCGCGGCCGCTTAAATACCCTTGTCAATATTTTAGGTAAAAACCCCACCGACCTCTTTGATGAGTTTGAAGGTAAAAAACTGGTTGATACCTCGGGGGATGTTAAGTATCACCAAGGGTTTTCTTCTAACGTGATGACCCCTGGCGGTGAAATTCACTTAGCACTTGCATTTAACCCTTCACATCTTGAAATTGTATCGCCGGTTGTTGAAGGCTCTGTGCGCGCACGCCAAGACCGTCGCCGCGACGACATTCGCAACGTAGTTGTGCCTGTCGTGATTCATGGCGATGCCGCTTTTGCCGGTCAAGGCGTTGTGCTCGAAACCTTTCAAATGTCACAAACGCGTGCCTATAAAACAGGTGGCACCATACATATTGTGATCAACAATCAAGTGGGCTTTACCACTAACCGCAAAGAAGATTCACGCTCTACGCGCTACTGTACCGATGTTGCGAAAATGATTGAAGCACCCATCTTCCATGTAAATGGCGATGATCCTGAAGCGGTTGCCTTTGTCACCAACCTTGCTGTTGACTACCGCAACGAATTCAAAAAAGACGTTGTCATCGACCTCGTTTGCTACCGCCGTCGTGGTCACAACGAAACCGATGAACCCTCAGCCACTCAACCGCTGATGTACTCGGTTATTCGTAAGCACAAAACAACCCGCACACTGTATGCCGAGAAACTGGCTAACGAAAACATCTACAGTGCCGATGACTCTACCAAAATGATGAATGACTATCGTGCAGCGCTCGATGCTGGCGAACATGTTGCGCGCGATCTTGTCAACGAGCCTGACGCTTCACTGTTTGTCGACTGGAGCCCTTACATTGGTCACACTTGGGAAAAACAAGCTCATACTGGCTATGAACTCAAGCAGTTACAAGAGCTTGCGCAATCAATCACCCACATCCCAGATGGTATTGTAGTTCAACGTCAAGTCGCTAAAATTTATGAAGATCGCCAAAAAATGGCTGCTGGCTCTCTCCCACTGAATTGGGGTATGGCTGAGATCTTAGCGTACGGATCGTTACTGGCCGAAGGCATTGCTATTCGCATCACAGGCCAAGATGTAGGTCGGGGCACTTTCTCGCATCGTCACGCCGTGATTCACAACCAAAAAGATGGCGAAAGCTATATTCCACTTAAGCACATTGCCCCTGATCAGCCTAATTTGCATATCTACGACTCCTACCTTTCCGAAGAAGCCGTACTGGCTTTTGAATATGGCTACTCAACGACCAAACCTAACGCGTTGGTTATTTGGGAGGCGCAATTTGGTGATTTTGCCAATGGCGCGCAAGTGGTTATAGATCAATTTATTACGAGTGGCGAGCATAAGTGGGGGCGTTTATCAGGCCTGACCATGCTACTACCGCACGGTTACGAAGGCCAAGGGCCTGAGCATTCATCGGCTAGGCTTGAGCGCTTTATGCAGCTTTGTGCTGAGCAGAATATCCAGGTGTGTATTCCTACAACACCCGCGCAGGTTTTTCACATGTTGCGCCGACAAGCGATCCGCCCACTGCGCCGACCACTTGTGGTTATGAGCCCTAAGTGGATCCTACGTCATAAGCTTGCCACATCAACACTTGAAGAGCTTGCTGAGGGCAGCTTCCAAAACGTGATTGGTGATGATGTTATCACCAGCGAAGACGCGCGCCGTGTTGTATTATGTAGCGGTAAAGTTTATTACCACCTGCTCGAAGCACGCCTAGAGCGCGAGCAAAAAAATGTTGCACTCATTCGTATTGAGCAGCTTTACCCCTTCCCACAAGAAGAGCTACAAAAAGCGCTCGAGCCCTTTGCAAATGTTACGGATATTATTTGGTGTCAAGAAGAGCCTATGAACCAAGGCGCTTGGCACTCAAACCAGCACCGCATGCGCGAAGCTTTAGGCGGCGTGAATAACGATGCTTTCTTACGCTATGCAGGCCGCTCGCCTTCATCTGCGCCAGCAGCAGGTTACTTTTCAACGCACCTTGAAGAACAAAATCGATTTATCAATGCCGCGCTAGACGTTACCGTTTAGCGCAATACTGTATTTTTGCTCATAATATTGTTTTTGTTCATAATATATTGCTACAGAACATATTTTTACATAACTTAGATCGCTCACAATAAACGCTATATGAAAGAGCCTAACCAAAGGACCATATTGGAATGACCATAGAAATCAAAGCCCCGACATTCCCCGAGTCTGTTCAAGATGGCAGCATCGCCACTTGGCACAAACAACCAGGCGAAGCCGTGACGCGCGACGAGCTGATTGTAGATATTGAAACAGACAAAGTTGTACTCGAAGTTGTTGCCCCTGCCGATGGTGCGCTCACAGAAATCATTAAAGGTGAAGGTGATGTGATACTCAGCAATGAGGTCATTGCCCATTTTGAAGCAGGTGCCGGTGCAGCAGCACCTGTGGCTGACGCAGCTAGCGGTAACAACTCAAGTGCCGATAGCTCGAATACCGAGAGCCTAGTCAACCCAGCCGCTAAAAAAATCGCCGCTGAAAAAGGCGTTGATTTAGCGGGCGTTAAAGGCACCGGTAAAGATGGCCGTATCACAAAAGAAGATGTACTTAATGCACCTGTCGCTACGCCATCAGCACCTGCTGCCCCTACCACTTCTAACACTAATATTTCTGTCAATGTTAGCGACAATGGACGTGTTGAAAAACGCGTTCCTATGACACGCTTGCGTGCACGCATTGCTGAGCGCTTACTCGATGCCTCACAAAACAGCGCCATGCTCACTACCTTTAATGAAGTGAACATGAAGCCGGTCATGGATCTACGCAAGAAATACAAAGATCACTTCGAAAAAGTACACAATGGCAGTCGTTTAGGTTTTATGGGCTTTTTTGTGAAAGCCGCTGTTGAAGCTTTGCGTCGTATTCCGGCGGTCAATGCAAGTATGGATGGCAGTGATATTGTTTATCATGGCTATCAAGATATTGGCGTAGCTGTATCAACACCTAAAGGCCTAGTTGTCCCGGTATTACGCAATGCTGAAAACATGGGTATTGCCGATGTAGAGAACACTATTCGCGACTTTGGTATGCGCGCCAAAGATGGCAAACTAAGTATTGAAGAAATGACTGGCGGCACCTTTACTATCACTAACGGTGGTGTTTTTGGTTCGTTAATGTCTACCCCTATTCTTAACCCGCCACAAGCAGCCATTTTAGGTATGCATAAAATTCAAGAGCGTCCTATGGCTGTTGACGGTAAGGTTGAAATTTTACCAATGATGTACCTTGCACTGTCTTATGACCATCGCTTAATTGATGGTAAAGAAGCGGTACAGTTCTTGGTAGCAATTAAAGACATGCTTGAAGATCCTGCACGTATGCTACTAGAGGTATAACCTCTCAGGTCTCAACCTTTTCGATCTAACGCACTACAATTTTAAATTTAGTTTGAGCCAGGCGGGATGCACACCCGGGTATTCCTGGCTCTTTCGCTGACTCACACTTGGGGTATTTACAATGTCTGATAAATACGACGTTATTGTTATTGGTTCTGGTCCTGCAGGTTATGTTGCAGCTATTCGCTGTGCTCAATTAGGCCTAAAAACCGCTTGCATCGAAAAATGGAAAGACGCAAAAGGTAAAGGTGTTAACGGCGGCACATGTCTAAATGTCGGCTGCATCCCCTCTAAAGCGTTGCTTGATAGCTCACATAAATATCATGATGCCAAAGATCATTTTGATATTCATGGTATTACAACGAAAGAGTTAAACATTGACATCCCCACTATGATTGCTCGCAAAAACGATGTTGTGAAGAAATTAACCGGTGGTGTTGCCAGTTTGTTTATGGCAAATAAAGTGACTTCGCTTTACGGTACAGGCAAATTATTAGCTGGGCGTAAAGTCGAGTTTGTCGACTTTGACGGTAA
Source organism: Marinagarivorans algicola (assembly GCF_001292705.1). Lineage (GTDB taxonomy): Bacteria > Pseudomonadota > Gammaproteobacteria > Pseudomonadales > Cellvibrionaceae > Marinagarivorans > Marinagarivorans algicola. The sequence continues at coordinate 164,491 of NZ_LGAK01000001.1, read as the reverse complement.
AACTGAGATTTTAGACGCTGATAATATTATTTTAGCCGCAGGCTCTGTGCCGGTGAATATTCCCGTAGCCCCCGTTGACAATGATATTATCGTTGATTCAACAGGCGCTTTAGAGTTTACCGAAGTCCCAAAACGCCTAGGTGTCATTGGTGCTGGCGTGATTGGTTTAGAGCTAGGTTCTGTCTGGAATCGTGTAGGCTCGAAAGTGGTGTGCTTGGAAGCAATGGATAAGTTCCTTGCGATCATGGATCAGCAAATCGCTAAAGAAACTCAAAAAATATTGACCAAACAAGGTCTCGATATTCGTCTAAATTGTCGTGTAACAGGCTCTGAGATAAAAACCAACGGCAAGCATAAAGAAGTCGAAGTCACCTACACCGATAAAGATGGCAATAGCCAAACTGAGACGTTTGATAAGTTGATTGTCTGTGTGGGCCGCCGTCCTTATACCGCTAATTTATTAGCGGATGATAGCGGTGTTAAGCTAGACGAGCGTGGCTCGATTTATGTTAACGACCTTTGCGCAACGAGTGCACCAGGTGTATTCGCTATTGGTGATTTAGTGCGTGGCCCCATGCTTGCACACAAAGGCTCAGAAGAAGGTGTTATGGTTGCCGAGCGCATTGCTGGGCAAAAGAGTGTGATGAACTATGACATTATTCCTAATGTGATTTACACACACCCTGAAGTGGCCTCTGTCGGTAAAACTGAAGAGCAATTAAAAGCCGAAGGCATTGAATACAATGTCGGTACATTCCCCTTCTTAGCCATTGGCCGCGCTTTAGCTGCTAATGAAAAAGACGGTATGGTGAAAATTTTAGCGCATGCTAAAACAGACCGTATTTTGGGCGCACACATTGTGGGCCCTAGTGCTGCCGACCTTGTTCAGCAGGTTGCTATTGCTATGGAGTTTGGCTCTAGCGCCGAAGATTTGGGCATGATGGTCTTTGGCCACCCCACCTTATCTGAAGCTGTACACGAAGCAGCGCTTGCCGTGCATGGCCACGCCATTCACATGCCTAATCGCAAAAAGCGTAAATAAAGTACTCTCTAAGAGACCGCGTTTATCGCGGTCTCTTGTTATTTAATCGTGTATTTTACAAGAACATTTTTTAAGTTTATAACGTCGAGAACCTCTCACTAAGGGACTCTCTTTAAGGGGCTGTCGTTAATATATTGTCTTAAGTGAATGCCTTTGTAAGAACGCTATTAAATAAACAGTTATTGTGCACAATATAAAGGTGTTATTTATTGCTACCGCTGCCCTTGGCTCAGACAAGGCATAAGCAATAGCATAACGCTTACATAGCTCAATTTTGATCGGCCCCAGTACCTTACTGGGTTTACTCATTCAACGCATTAAGGCGTTAATTACAGTGGAACTAAGTCATGAATTTGCATGAATATCAGGCAAAACAGCTTTTTCGCGAATACGGTTTACCCGTATCTGATGGTGTAGCAGCAGAAACCCCCAGCGAAGCAGCCGCTGCCGCCGATATTATTGGCGGCGATAAATTTGTCGTTAAAGCACAAGTACACGCAGGCGGCCGTGGTAAAGCCGGCGGCGTTAAGCTTGTTAGCTCAAAAGCTGAAATTGAAGAATTTTCGCGTCACTGGTTAGGTAAGAATTTAGTCACTTACCAAACTGATGAAAACGGCCAGCCGGTTAGCCGTATTTTAGTTGAAACCTGTACTGATATCGCTCAAGAGCTTTACCTTGGTGCCGTTGTAGACCGTGCGACTCGTCGTATTGTCTTTATGGCCTCAACTGAAGGTGGCGTGGAAATTGAAAAAGTTGCCGAAGAAACACCAGAAAAAATCTTGCGCGCTATTATCGACCCTCTTGCTGGCGCACAAGCTTACCAAGGCCGTGAATTAGCTTTTAAATTGGGCCTAGAAGGCAATCAAGTTAAGCAATTCACCAAAATTTTCTTAGGCTTGGCAAAAATGTTCCAAGACTATGATTTTGCATTGCTCGAGATTAACCCTTTGGTCATCACCGAAGAAGGTAATCTTCATTGCTTAGACGGTAAAATCAACATCGATAGTAACGCTATCTACCGTCAACCAAAAATCAAAGAAATGCATGACCCTTCTCAAGAAGATGAGCGCGAAGCACGTGCCGCTAAATGGGAGCTCAACTATGTTGCTCTCGATGGCAACATCGGCTGCATGGTTAACGGCGCAGGCCTTGCCATGGGAACCATGGACATCGTTAAGTTGCACGGTGGTCAACCGGCCAACTTCCTTGATGTAGGCGGTGGCGCAACAAAAGAGCGCGTTGTTGAAGCCTTTAAAATCATCTTATCTGATGATAACGTGAAAGCGGTATTAATTAACATTTTTGGCGGCATTGTACGTTGTGATTTGATTGCCGAAGGTGTTATTGGTGCCGTCAATGACGTGGGCGTAACTGTACCCGTCGTTGTACGTTTAGAAGGTAATAACGCCGAACTTGGCGCAAAAGTTCTTGCCGATAGCGGTTTAAACATTATTGCAGCAACTAGCTTAACGGATGCTGCTGAGCAAGTCGTTAAAGCGGCAGCGGAGGCTTAATTATGAGCGTTTTAATTAATAAAGATACAAAAGTATTGTGCCAAGGTTTTACTGGTTCACAAGGCACCTTTCACTCTGAGCAAGCGATTGCTTATGGCACTCAAATGGTTGGTGGTGTTACCCCAGGTAAAGGGGGTCAAACACATTTAGGTTTACCTGTATTTAACACCATGAGCGAAGCGGTTGAAGCAACAGGCGCTGATGCCAGTGTTATTTATGTTCCTGCACCGTTTTGTAAAGATTCGATCTTAGAAGCGGCTCATAGCGGCGTAAAACTGATTGTTTGTATTACCGAGGGCATTCCTACCCTCGATATGCTTGATGCAAAAGTAAAATGTGACGAGCTTGGCGTACGCTTAATTGGCCCTAACTGCCCAGGTGTTATTACACCCGGCGAATGTAAAATAGGCATCATGCCAGGCCATATTCATTTACCGGGTAAAGTGGGTATTGTTTCTCGCTCAGGGACTTTAACTTACGAAGCCGTTAAGCAAACGACTGACTTTGGTTTTGGTCAATCTACCTGTGTGGGTATTGGTGGCGATCCTATTCCTGGCTCTAACTTTATCGACATTTTAGAAATGTTCCAAAATGATGATAAAACTGAAGCGATTGTAATGATCGGTGAAATTGGTGGTACTGCTGAAGAAGAAGCTGCCGCTTACATTAAAGCCAATGTGACTAAGCCTGTTGTGTCTTATATTGCTGGCGTCACTGCACCTCCAGGTAAGCGTATGGGCCATGCTGGTGCCATTATTTCTGGCGGTAAAGGAACAGCAGATGAAAAATTTGCAGCCTTACAAGATGCGGGTGTTAAAACCGTACGCAGCTTAGCCGACATTGGTAAAGCGCTTAAAGAAGTGACCGGTTGGTAAACCACTCTCTTTTAACGATGCGAATAAAAAGCCCTAACACATGACTGTGTTAGGGCTTTTTTTTGGTTATTTGTCGATCAAAAATGCCGCCTTATTTGAACAAGCATTGTATGTACAAGCCAGCCGCAGAGATCCTATCAAAACACTCGACTCTTATTAACAGACTCACTTAATAAACACATTCATTCCTTGAAACAAGTCCGCCGATACGTATTCAAACCCATCTCAACAAGCGCCTCTAAAATCAACTCTCAATGTAGCAGCACCGAAGTACCAAACCCCTCATGGGGTTTGGTATATTGAGTGTGAATCTTAGTAAGGCAAAAAGTCAAAGGTGTAACGCAATGTGGTTTGCAATACATCGGCAGTACCAAAGTTGATGGCACGCAAACGGGCTTTGATTTTACGCTCAAGCCTCTTGTCGTCTAAATCACTCGATACAATTTTAACCGATGATACGACACCATTAGGTTCAATGATCAGTTCAAAGACCACCTTACCTTCCAGCGTAGGATCTTCATCCAATGCACGTTGATGCAGGCTATGAATAGCCCCTTTATGCGCATCCATCACCTGCCCCATTGACGCTTTATTACGCGATGTTTTCTCGCGGCCTACGGCGCTTTCACTAATTTGCTCATCCACGCGCTTACTGGCCTCAGCCAACTTGCTATCCACCGCAGTTGTTTCTCGGCCCGATAGCGCTTGACCACCCGTATCAGTACTCAACGCTGCATTATTCACACCGCCACTCATGGTTTGAGCCCCACTATCAATCAATTTACGATTGGCAGTGGCCGCTATCCCTTGCGCTCTTGTCACCTGTTGCGTTTTTATATCACTCACATCCAGTGATTCACGCATTGCACTTAAATCATCAGCGAATTGCAATACACCGCTTCTTTGCGCCGTTTCTTGCGCTTTTTTAAGTTTTTCAGGATCTGGTGCTTTTTTAGGAACCGGTTTAGGCTCTTCTTTCTTTTTCGGCTTAGGCTCCTCTTTAGGTATTTTTTTAGGCTCTTCTTTGAGCTTTTCTTTGGGTTCTTCTTTTGGCTTGGGCTTAGGTTTGGGCTTTGGCGGTGGCGGTTTGGGTAGCTCTTTTTTTTCTAGAACAACACGCGCCAGTTGCGGTGGTAATTTAGCCCGCTCTTCACGTGTTTTTTCGGGCAGCTCTATACTTGCCACTACATAGCCTAGAATCACAAACGGAATAAAGAGGCTAAAAAAAGTCTTCCAGTAGCGCTTGCTATCTTCCGCCTCACTGGACCAGGGTAACACCAAATTAGGCGCTAAAATGAGTTTAGTCATGCTCACGGCGCCTCATGATCAGGGGAACTAGAAATCTTACTTACAGCCAAAGAGATGTTGCGATAATCCGTTTGTGCGCAGGTTGTCATGATTCGCTTAAGTAATGTATAAGGAATACTACTGTCACCCATAATTGTAATATCGCGGCCTTTTTTAGCCTCAGAGTCATTAGCGAAGGGCTTACGCGACGCTAAATATTCTAGCTCTTTTTTGAGTAATGCAATCTCATCATCGTCACCCGACAGTGCCGCCTCGACCGTCATAATTGAGCGACCAGAAATGACAATATCTTGTGCGCTCACCATAACCACGAGTGTATTATCAGGTTTTTGTTCTGCCACAGAATCGGGTAATTTAATAGCCTTGTTACTTTGTAGCACTTCAACATCCGAGGAGTTAACCAACAAAAAGAAGACTAAAATAGTAAAAATATCCATCAGTGAAACTAGGTTTAATTTTGGCTGTCCTTTGTGCCTACGATGTAGGCGTGCCATTCTGCGTGCACGAAGTGACTGTTTCATTGTGTCACCTCTGGTGCTAGTTCAGTATTCGGGTTCTCAGCACCGAGTGCCGGTGCATCACCTAATGATATTTCAGGGAACAACTCAGCCTCAACAACGGACGCTGCCACCACGGCATCATAAGAGCGTACAGTATCCATTGTCGTAACAATTGTTTGATAATCCGTGTCTGCCTGTGACAAAATAAAAATATCGCGCTTTTCTTTTCCTTTAAGCGCAAGGCGCCTTTTAATTTCCTGTAAATACGTCGACAGCATTTTGAAATCGTGGCTGCTATCAATATTATTAATACTTTTAACAGTAACTCCCGCAGGATAATTAATCACAAGTTTATCGGTGTAGATAACCACCTCTAATGCATCATTTGGCTCCGGATTTTCATTAGTGCTGTTAGGCGCTAAATCAGGGAGCTTTAAATCGAGAACAGTGATGTGCGAAAACACCATGCTCATCAATAAAACGGGCACAAGGATGATCATCAGATTCATAAAAGAAGTGATGTCTAAATCAGCTTCTTCTTTTGCTCTGCGTCTGATTCTCATAATAACAATTCGCCCAATTACTGAGTAGGAGCTTGTGGTTTAGGTGCCGCGGGTTTAGCAGCAGAGGATTTAGTACCCGACGATAACGTGTTAGCCGACAAGATATTCAAGCACTTCACACCCGCCATCTCTAAACTATCGATGATTTCGTTAGTTTTATGTTGAATAGAGGTATGCAGGAGTAGTAAAGGAATAGCAGCCATCAAACCAAAGGCTGTAGTATTCATGGCTACCGAAATACTTTGCGATAATAAAGTGGCTTTTTCTGAAGGGTCGGCTTCGGCCACCGCTGTAAACGCGGCAATCAAGCCCATAATGGTACCGAGTAACCCCAGCAATGTTGCAATATTGGCTAGCGTCGCAATGTAAGCGGTGCGCTTTTCTAAGCGCGGTACTGCTTCCATAACACCCTCTTCCATCGCATATTCAATCTCTTCACGACGGGGCGTTTGCTGCATACGCGCCAAGCCAGAAGCAATAATGCGACCTACTGGTGCTTGCGAACTGCGAGACACCTCGACTACACCGTTGTAATCTTTTTTACGCAGTAAGGGTAAAATTCGGTCAAACGCACGACGGTTTGAGGTTTTGGCTACGCTCAAAAAAACCCAGCGCTCAATGGCAACTGCCAAACCTACGACCAATACCAAACCAATCGGGTACATAAAGGGGCCGCCGTTTTGAAAAAAGCCAATTGCTGTATCTAACATGCTATATCTCCGCAGAGTGAACTAATTATTTAGTCTTAAAGGTTACTGTAATGCTAACTAATATAATTTATGTCATATTAGTCAATGGGTTATGTATTGAGCTACGATGTATGTCGTGCTTTTTTGTAGCCGGGCTATTCATTCAGAGGCAGCTTACGGGCTTGCAATTGTTTCTTCATGTCGGTTAAAAAATCGACTTGTCGCCGATGCTCAGCACGCTCTACATGATTAAACACATCACCTAAGCGCGTACGTGTATTAAAAGACATCGTCAGCTTTCCCTCATCAGCTGCTTGCTGCCAAGGTACGATATAACTCACACTGGGGTGCTCTTGATTGCCTTTAATGGTTGTACTGAGATTAACAACATCGGCCCCGTACACAGCGCTCGAAGAAAACATTACTGTCAGTAACATAAGGCTGATTTTAGATTGCATTTGATGACTCATTTGCCGCACCTTGCTCAGTGGATTCGGCAGGAGCTGTTGCACCTGATTGTTTTTGCTTCTTCGCCATTTTAGCCTGCCTGCGCTTGATATCGACCATCCAGCCGCGTAGTTTTTTATCGGGTGTTGCCATGATTTTTGCGCACTGCTCAAAGTGATAGTAAGCTTCATCAAAGCGCCCCATGTACATGTCGTACAGCACGCCTAAATTACGATGACTGATCACATTATGTGGCCACACTGCAATCGCTTGTTTATAAAGCGTCTCTGCTTTTTTAAAATCACCTTGTTCGCGCATCATGACGGCATACAGGTTGTAAGCGTCACCATTTTTATCATTTTTTAAAATAGCTTGCTCAAATGCGTGTTCTGCAGGTTCATAGAAATCTTGACGCCAAAGGCTTAAACCCAAATTCACCCAAGGCCCCGAAAATGTCGGTACTTGCTGTGTTAATTGCTCAAAGTGTATTTGTGCTTGGGACCATTTTTGGGCTTCGATTAAGGCAATACCTTGTTGAAATTTGGCACTCACATCGGCAGAAACCTCGGTATTTGACAGTAAGTAGGGATCGGGAATCAACACTAAAATCGGCTCGCCTGTTGTCTCATCCAAAACAACCTCAGACATCTGCTCGGTATCATTTTTAGGGCTAACAGCACAGCCGCTCACACAAATACAAACAAGGGCCAACAGTAGACCTGCGCCTACAAGGCCTTTACTAAACGCCATGTATTGATTAACGAACACCGCGACTCACCTCTATGACTGTTTCTTCTTTACCATAACGCGCAGGTAACAGCTTAGCCAAAGCACTAAAGCTTTCTTTTACCCATTCATCATAAAAGCCATCCCATGAGCGCTCGGCATTAATTGTTAGCATGTCAACGGCCTTACCCTTAAATGGATAGGCTTGCTCTTCCAACATGATTTCATATTGCTCCATGGTTAACTCATCGAGCCCTTTGGGTCTTTCAGAGTTTAATAAATTATCATAAAGATTAGCGTAAACTTCACCAATGCGATGATTCGCCTGTGTGGCAAACTCGGCAACACCATAGTCAATAACCGTTTTATAACTTTTTAGCGCTTTATCCATCGCCTTGCGCTTGGCTTTAAGCGTTTTTTTAATCGGTGCTCGCAAGCGAATACTCTCAAATTGGGCAAGGTCTTTACCGGCAAAATACGTTTGGGATTGCGCGGCTAAATAAGTAGACCTTGTTGTCCGTGCACCACCGGCTTTGGCATCGACGGTAATTAGCTCTTGCATAAGCGCCTCTTGCTTGCGGAGGGTACCATGTGTTTTTGCCATTTCTAATAACTGCACGCGTGCTTCAAGCGCTAAATCAAACGGTACGGGATAGCGCTTGATATAAGCGCGATATGTTTTTTCAGCGAATGCTTGACTACCCGACTTACGGTAAAGCTCTGCCGATAAGTACAAGGCGCTACGGCGTGTCTCTGGGTCAGACTCACTACTCGACATGCTCTCTAATTGCGCTGCTGCTTTTCCCCATTGCTCAGTTTCTTGATACAGTACGGCTAATTTGGGGGTGATTGTTTTATGTAATTCATGCTCTGGGTACTGGCGTTGAAAGTCCAGCAACACTTTTTCAGCGCGTGACCAATCTTTGAGTGTCATTAAATGATTTGCAGCATCATATTGTGCATTAACACTAATCGTAGAATCCGGCGCGACTGAAGCAATGCTGAGTAAACGATCAACCGCTTCGGGCAATTGATTATCGGCTATATTTTGCTCGGCTTGTTTGTACATACTTGCCGCAATACGGTCAGTGACAGGCGCACGATCCTTATCGCCATCGGATAATAGCGCCAAGGCTGTACGGTATGACGCCTCTGCCTCGGAAAATCGCTCTAATTCATAGAGACTATGCGCCAGTACTAGCCAAGCTGTTTTTTGCAATGCTGGCGCCTGTTGGGGCTGCCACTGCGTTAGCCGCGTTGCGATGACAATCGCTTGCTCTTTGTTGCCGTCGCTATATAAACGCTCAGCAGCATTAGTCAGTACTGCCACCGCGCGTTCGTCGGCAGGATAATAATCGGCAAAGCTAATGGCGCTATTAATGCGCTGTAGCTTTAACTGGTTCAGTGCGCTGCTGGCTGCTTCATTACCCGCTGAATCATTAACTGCCTGCTCGGCTTCTAATAATTGATCAAGCGTTAAGATAGCGGCATAACCCGCTGATGCACCACGCTGTGGGTCTAAATATTCATACGCGACTTGCTCATACGCAACAACCGCGCGTGTTAAAGCACCAGCATCATGTAGGGCCTCGGCCATTAAAAAAGTCAGCTCAGGGACACGAGGGTGATTGGGAAAGCTGCGTAACATTTCATCATAATAGCCTGCCGCTTTCACAAATGAGGGCACAGGTGAGGCAGGCTGTTTTTTCAGCTGTTTGTTCGCATACTGTGTTTGCGCGGCCACTAATGTTTGTGCTTGTGCGTGATAATAACTAGACACTTCATCTAAATAAGACTCTAGTGTGGCACTGTAACGTTCACGCTGTGCGGGTGTGCGCTCTTGCCAGTAAAGACTCGCCAAGCCAAAGCGTTGAATATAGGTTTCTTTGGCCGGTAATATTTCTTTGTCAAAACCGCCCTTTAAATAAACCGCAATAGCTGTATCGGCAAATTCCGGATTGAAATCACTGTTGGGATATTCTTGAATAAAAGCTTCATAGGTATTGGCTGCATCGTAATAACGTTTATTCTCAACATAGAGTCCACCTAATTGGCGGTAAATTAAATGCGTATAATCTCGTTCGCCATGAGTTTTTGTAAACGTTGCAATACTTGCCGGGCCGTCAATATAGGAATAAGCAAAGCCCAGTACTTTTAAGGTATCGGCCACCAAACTTTGTTGTGACTTGCTCAATGACTCTGGATTGCTGTTTGTAGGTAATATTTTATCCATCACTAAGTGAAAAGGGTTCAGCGATGCCAGATATTGATCTTGTTTGAATAAAGCCCAGCCTTGCATATATAAAGCATTTAAATAAAAAGGCGTTTGATCACCGATATCAACAACAGCACCGTACAATGTGTAAGCCGCCGAGTAATCTTGATAACTAAAAGCTTGTTCTGCACGCCTAAATTGGGCCTCTGCGGCAAACGAAGAATTAGGATTTTGGGCAATTAATTTCTCAAGCGCAGCGTCGGACTCATCCATCCTTGCGTCTAAGGCATAGGCTTTGGATACTCGATATAATAGACGCTCATCAACCTCACCTTTTTGCGCTTGCTGTAATTGAATGAGTTGATCGTACATTGAAATCGTTTGATCAAAAAATTGCCCACCGGTATCACTAGCGATTTGTAAATCTTCACCTCGTGCCATCGCGATATCGGCCAAGCGAATTTTAATTTTTTGACGCACTTCAATGTCTTCGGCAACGGCTAAAGCCGAAAGGTACATCGCTTCAACCTCATCGCGCGAAACCACCGCAACAGGTTCGAGTTGTTCGGGTATTACTGGGTCCGGTAAATCCGCTAAGGTCGGACCAAGGTCAGAAATATCTTGACTAAAAAAACTACACGCAGTTAACGATACATATAACAGTGCCGTTATACAACGTAAAAAAATACGGGCAAAGGCGATACGCTCAAAAGGCGCCATCAGCAGAGTCAAAAATGTGCTCATCAGTAACGCTCTCCGTCAGCTTCGTCGGAGATGCGCGCAATTGCTAAACGACTTTGCGCTAGGTAATACTGCAAGCGACTACGCTGCTGGGCTAATGCCGCGATAACCTCAGTGCGGAGTATACTTTGTGCTTCTTCTATGGCCACTTTAAGATTGGCTTGTTGGCGAGTAATACGCTGCTTAGCCTCGTTAATTTGCGTACGATACGGTGCCAAATCAAAGCCTTCATCTACAATGGTTTGAATACGTACCTGAGCCTCAACAGCACCATCAATACGCTGACTTAATTCTTCGAGCGTTTTTCGCCCACGCCATATTCGCTCCGCAAAAAGCTCACCCGCATTCCATAATAGCAAGCCCCGTAAGCGCGCTAGTTTTTCGCGCTCTAGCGCCATATCATGACCAGCATCTAACAGCATTAGCAAGTTACCTTCCGCTTGTTTAATACGCGCTAGACGCTCGCGCTCTTTACCTTGTAGCATCGATAAAAAATCATCGGTTTGATCAAATCGATGTAAAATGGCTAATAAGCTTCGACGATCACTTTGCATTTTATTTAAATTTTCGAAGGCTTCTTGCTGGGCAATCACATTCATCTCCAGTAATCGATTGGCCTCTCGCTCATCAAGCATATCTAAATAAAACTGCATGCGACCTTGCCATACGGTGAGCTTGCGCTGTAATACGAGCAAATCACGAAGCTCTTGGACCAAGCCTTGAAACTCATTGCGTGCAAATAATGCAGTCAAATAACTCAGTTGTGGCGCCAGTTTATTTTTTTGTGCGTAGTTAAACCAGTTGATGTCCTCTGACGGGTCGATTTTAAGAGCATCCAGCATGGCTTCGCTATTGAGGTCGTTAACAAAGGTATCTAAGGTAACAATTTCAGATTCAAAACTGGCTTCAGCATCGCGATATTTATCTAAAGCGACTTTGGCAAGGCCCATTTGCTCGTAGGCATAGGGAATCGCCACTAGCGCCTCTTGCGTGTTTTCATCAATTAAAGGATCTTGTGCTAATAGCTGCCATGGCGCCAAAGCACTGCGATACTCACCATCATCGACACTCGCCCAACCATAACCCAATAACGCTCGCCCAGACATGGGACTATCTAAGCGCACACGCTTGAATTGCTCAATGGCCTGGTCATGCTGTTTATTAAAGAAGTACGCATAACCCGCAGCAGTCATCGCCTTATCGTAGAGAGCTAAATATTCTTCTTCGCGCTGTGGAATTTTAGCCAACTTTTCATAATAACTAATTGCTAACGGATAATCTTGAGCTCGAGCATAAGCCGCTGCCATATTAAAATATAAATAAGGCGCTAGAGCTTCGTTATCATCAACTTTTGCAATTAAGCGACTCGCTTTATCAAGCTCACCATCTTTGATGGCAAGGTTAATCATTAACGCTTGTAATTCATGAGCGATTGAGGCTTGTGGTTTATCACTAATACGTGCCAAGGCATCTTTGACACCCTCAATATCATCGCGTAGATAACGAATTTTGGCCAAATAAAACCACGCCGCATCACGCGTTTTTTGTGGCCGATTGACATCCAATAAGCGCTCGAATATATCGCTGGCTGTGCGATCTAGCCCATAAGCTAAATAAAAGCCACCCAGCATAATTTCGGGGTTGTCACCATGGCCTTGGATACCACCTTTTTTTTCGGCTACCAACAAGTCACTGAGTGCTTGAAAATGCTGGTTTTGATAAAAATGATATAAAGCAACCCCATAGCGTAAATCAGCCACAGCCGATAAAGGCGGTTTTTTAGCCTGAGTACCCACGCTGAGGCACCCTAAAAAAACCAGCCAGACAAGCCGATTGATCATAGGTGCCACTCTTTAAATTCAAACGTAGGCTGCATATTACGAGAGGAGTCACGCACTTTGATTTCTAACATGGTGGGCTTTTGATCTTTCGTTAGCGTATAGCTAGCACCGCGCTTATACTCACGGTTTTGAGGACCAATCCCATGAAAAAAAGCCGTGATTTCATGCTGTCCCGTTTTAAGATTCCCTAAATATAACCGCTGAATACCGCCACGGACTAAGGCACTATTTTGTTTTTGTGTATACAAATGGCTTGCCACCAACTCACCATCAATGGTGAGTTTAACGGCATCCATGGCAAAGTATTCTCCCACATCTAGCGAAACATATACTGCCACTTGTGTATTCGCAGGAAACAATAAATCTTCTTCTAGCAAGAGTAAATCACGGTTAAGCTCTAGCGCAGCCCTTTTTAAGGACTCAACTTGCTCACTTAATGGTGTAGCATTTTCGTTGCGCTCAATAAATTGAGTGTTATCTTCTACACGCAATTCAATGTTTAGAGCGCCTTGATCGGCTTGAGCTTGTGCCTGTTCAGGCAGATCTTGAGCGATAACTGGCATGCTACAGATATATAACCATGTAGCCAGTAAAATAGCGCTTTTACTATTAACGGTATTTAACAAGGGAGTCTCCCGTTTTAACGGTCTATAAACTAGGTGATTTACGCGTCTCTTTGTACAAGCTTATGGGTAAAGCTCATCGCACAGCAAGGAGTGCGCCAGTTTTTGCATGTGGAAACACCCGTATTTGAGTATATTCCCACAACATTTATAAGTTTCAAGGCAGCCTAAGTCGCTTTGCCAATTACCTCACACGCTGCTAATTTGTTGTAGCAAATTGACTGCTTTATACAGTGGCTATGGAGCTGGCGGCATTAAACCATTGCTATAGTGCACTTGGCCAGCGCTATCAATAATGATCGCATCATAATTGGGTAACTGATTAATCAGTTTAAGCCCTCGCTTGACGCCCATCACAAACACTGCTGTCGATAATGGATCGGTACCTAAGCCTGTATCCCCTAAGACGGTCACACTCATAACACCTGTAGCACTGCGGCCTGTTTGAGGATTTAGAATATGATGGATACGCTGACCGGTCGCACCATCAATAAAAAATCGCTCGTAGTCACCTGATGTACTAATGGCTGTATCAACTAAAGGCAAGCGAATAACAAAGCTCGGCGTTTGATCTTTAGGGTTGCTCTTGTGATTATAGCTTTGTGTATCGCTTTTGTTAGTGTCGTTTGGGGGGGAGGTATTTTTGCTATATGCATTTGCAAGTCTTGGGTTTTTAATACCGATAATCCAAGGCTTACCTCGTCTATCACCTAGGACACGACTATCGCCACCGGCTCCTACATAAGCATGTTTAATACCCTGCTTTTTTAAATAATCAATGGCTAAGTCGACAGCATAGCCTTTAGCAACGCCGCCCAAATCAATTGCAACGTCGGGATGTAAAAACTGCAATGTTTGCTTACTCGGATCAAAAGCGAGATGACGGGTACTGAGTGCAGGTAACAAGTGTGTGACCTGCTGATCGCTCGGTAATACCTTTTCGCGATAATCATAATGCTGGCCAATCGAGGCAAAGGTAATATCAAACGCTCCTTCACTTATCCCAAAAACACGCTGCGAACGCTCATACAGTAAACGCATCTCGTCCGATAACACAACGGGTCTTATTGCTGCGTTAGCGTTCAGAATAGACAGTTCGGAGCTTGGAATATAAGGCGATAAGCGCTGCTCAACCCCTCGCATAATCGCTAGTACGCCATCGATGGCCGCCTCACCCTTTTCAGTATTATCCGCCCACACACTCACCGAAACTTTTGTACCCATAATTGCTTGGCTATCATAAAGCCATTGAGCCTGCGTACGCGCACAAAAACACACACCAACTAAAAAGAAAAAGCCAAAGTATAAAACTTTAGCTTTTTTAAATTCAGGCACAAAAAACACCTACTGCTCGATCATTACAATGGGTACTTAACAGCAAACGCGCCGTTTTCTTGCGGCACTGCAAATAAACCTAAGACATCTTTGATCTCGTCTTGCGCATTGCTTTTCGGTAAAATAGTGCCCTGTGCCGAGGGTGCGGTATTGATACCTGCGACCGCATCAAGCTTAACGCCAAATGGACCCGCTAAATCAAACACAGTCGCTTTAATACTGCCATCCCCTGCATTGATAACATCAGCGGCAAAGTCACCTAAGGTAAACCACATATTCTGCACATTAACACGTGCACCACGCCAACTGACACTTCCCTCTAATGTTTTGACAAAACCCTTATCTGTCACTTCGCCTCGCAAAATATTGAGGCTTGCCATACCTGCAAACTGCACTTCACGATTAAAATGATTAGCTAGACTTGCAGGTAGCTCTGCCTGAAACTTATACACTTGATTTCGGCCTGTGAGCGTACGGCATGCATTACCACTAAAGACTTCACTTTCGAGATCCACGCATATTTTGAGTGCCAGCAATTTAAGTGGCTGAAATTTCCAACGTAAAATACCTAGGCGAATCGCTTGACCTTGTACTTCGATGCTCGCATCACCCGATTTACCGACCCAAGCCGTGCCGCTTACCACAGCTAATTGTAGCTGTGGTAATGCTTTTGCTAAATTTGAGGTAACTAATGTCGCCGGTACCCTCACAACTATTGCAGATACCAAGTAAATGAATAAACCTAAAATAATGAGTATTTTAAGCAAGCGTGTAATAAATTGAGGCATGCATTAATTCCTGTTTAACTTGACCGTAACTGTACTGAGTAACCCTTTCACGTCGTCCGCCGTTACAGAAACCTCTTTCACTTGAACCCCTTCTTTATTTTCAAGATCATTCAGCCAAGCCATCACTTTATTAAATTCAACCTTAGCCAACCTAACACGTACATTATTATTACCTGTAGGCTGAAAGTCTTCCATTTTAAGGCCATGATTACGCAGTGTAGTATTGGTCACTTGCGCCAAACTTCTCTGACTGCCACCGCCGGAAAGTTCTTGACCTAAAACCCTAGCTGCGAGCTCTCGCACTTCGACTTGCTGCGATAGTACCGCACGATTATTGATCACTTGTTTGTCGCGGGCTTTTGTTAAAGGTAGCAGCAGCCCCGCATACAGCACTGTTAATACTAATGCGATAACACCTATACCCAGTAATAATTGCTCGCGAGGTGAGTTTTGTAAGAACCAGTTTTTAAACTCATTCATTGTTAGCTCTCCGTCACTCGAATTTGTGCTTGATGTATATCGCCAGAAACCTTGGAGTTTCTAATTTCTGCTGCCAATCCTGTTTTACTGATATCACCACGCAAAGCTTCTAACATGGCAAAATCCTTAGCCTCAACACTAAATTGTAGTGCTCCATTGTTTTGAGTGTAGCGGAAGCTGGTCATGTTTAAATTCTTATTCTTGCGAATTTCAGGTGCCACCTTAGACACAAGAAATACAACATTTGAAGGCTCTGTTGATGTTTGTTTTTGTAATTTAGCTCTTAACTGCCTAACAGGATCGGTAATTGACCCTGACGAAACTACCTGCCTAAAAACCGCATCGCGATCAGAAAATAGCTGCATGGATTCTTTTTTAGCCTGCTGAAATTCCCCCCAAGTCGTACCAAGAGCAACTATAAAGGCAATAGAAGCAGCGATGGCTGGTATTTTCCAATCATTCCACCACACACCAAAAGGTAACTTACGGGCTAAATTACCTGATCGAAACTCCATGACAGGCTTAATACGTAAAGCGACGGCATCCCAAAAACCACCTTCCTGTTCGTAAATACTTAAAGTCTCAGAGACTTCTAAGTTTTTGGGTAGCCAATTACGTAAAGTCACTAAGGCTTCTTCGGTTTCGGCCACCAAGTGTAAAGCTGCTGGCTGAACAATATTTTCATTTTTGTCAGCTTCGGTACATAAGGCCTGAATAAATAACTGTGCCACTGTCGCTTCGCAACTAAACCCTTGATGCGAACCTATTTTGGCAAAAAACGTTTTATCTTCTAATAAAAAGACCCAGCCCTCACCCTCATCAAGTTCGGCATAATCACATCCAACACTTTGTACTTCCGCGCCCAGCTCTTCTAGCTCGGCAATCAGCTCGGCAACACTGTCTTCTTTTACATATTGCGTACTCACTAGGCCGTCTTCAAGCGGGCCATAGGCAAAAATAAGTTCATCAACAGGTGTCACAACCGTCTCTTCAACCTCAAAGGGCACCAGTTTACTGAGTAACTTTCGGTCTTTAACCCCTACATCAACAACCTGAGAAGACACCGTACGACCATCAAGTAATAACCAACAGGCTTTACCCGCTACAGACTCTGCCAATAAATTGATATCGCCGGTATAAAATGACTCGCTAAGCCATTGATTTTGGCTCGTTACAACACGCCACTGCCAAAGCCCGGGTTCTATTTTGCGCACCAGAATTCGTTCTGCCACTGCATCACCTATCTTATATTTTGCAACCAAAGCTGCTGTTATTATGTTCGGCTAAAATAGCCCAATATTTTCTGAGTATCGTTAAAAATTTGCGTCAGTCCGCCATAACACTTCAACACTACTTTTGTTTCTATCACGTCGCATTAATGTTTTTATACGGCGTGTCTTATCGCCAATAATGACTTCACCATTATAAATAAAATAATTGGTACCCACCGATAGCTCCGAAGAATCAAGATCTGCTTTATTCAACCCTAAATCGGTTAGGTTTGTCACAAAATCATCTATATTTTGATAACCTTGCGCTGGCTGAATATTGGGGTTTACTGTTTCGTTACGGGCAAAAATTAGGTCACCGGCCTGCCCCTCATCGAGCGGTAGCATCTCGGACTTCAGATTAAACATACGTAACATCGCATCTGGCATAGTATTGATGTTCGGGTATGCCGGACTTTTTTCACTTGTCGGTAATGCTATCACGTTAGGTAGTAAACGCTCGTATATCTCGGGTGTAATGCCTTTAACTAGACTCAGTTCACTAATTGTAGTCATTGGGGCGTTACTCACCACAATAGGCACCTCTAAGCCACTGTAATAGCTTTGCTCTGCACCACCATTTTTTGGCTCGTGATCACCATCCATCCAATCAATTAATGCATTGACTATTTCTTGTGCTTGAAAAGGGGTGATGGGTTGCTCATTCATGGGTAAAGTTTGCAAATAGCGAATAAACCGCCTTTGCGAAACGGTATAGGCACAATGAAATAGCTGAGGGTCATCATTACACTCTTGCGACTTATTAGAGGCTCCACTCGATGATGAGGCGCCATTAGCGCCTCTGGGCTGCTGGCCTGGCACTACAGGCACCGGCGCAAGCAAATTAATATTAAACCGCGCTTGCGCATCTTCCATTTGAACGGTGATAGTACCGCCATCAATGCCCTCTGAAAAAGGTGACATCCACATTTCTTGCTTGTTATCGACTTCCTCGCTACCGTCGATAGTTTCATCTCTGAGATCTTCAAGCAAAAACAGTTTGGCCGCTAGCTTTTCGCCGCCGTCTAACACAAGTCTCGCTTGCAGCCCATGCCAGCGATTTTCGTTCCGCGACATACCTAACTCAAAACGCCAGCTTGTCGCCACCACTAACGAGGTAACCAATACAACGATCATCATGGCGAGCAACAACACCATGCCTTGTTGTTTTTTAAGCTCTGGGCGTGGCCGGCCAAACGGTTGTGCTATTCGCATATGCTAGCCTCCCTTAATGCCTGGTAATATCGAATAAATACGCTTAATTTCACCAAAATCAGGCAGTATCAGCGTCACCTCTATTGCCGCTGGAAATGTTGTATCTGGTCGTACACCAGAGGCAGGCCAACGCTCTTGCCATGGGCCACCGGTTACACTCGCACTGTTGCTATTAGGAAGGGCTTTAACCAATATGTCGTCTATTTCCTCAAGAATACGCTGAGGCCTTGCATTGCGCTCGTCATTATCGGCAATATTATTCCACGTATCACGCCACAGTACATTATCTTCAAAGCGATAACCCACACGTACCATTTCGGTTCGCGGTAATCTTAGTGGGTTAGCGTAGCCTCCACGTAAAATAGACAATCGATACTCTTCACTCGGGTCGACATAGAGTGGAGGTATATCATTTCGACCTTGCACCTTAGGGATAGCCGGCACCGCATTGCGCAAATCAGTCTCTAACAATACCCATACACGATCCACCGCCGCTAAGCGTGCTATTGCCTCTTGTGTAGCCTCGGAGCTAGAAATAGCCGCCGTAAAAGACTGACTCGTCATAACCGCAATCATCGCCATAATAACAATGGCAATCATCACTTCGATTAACGTAAAGCCCCGCTGAACTGACTTGTGACAGGCAAGCCTTGTGTAGCATACTACAGCTTTCATAGGCCTCATCGCTCAACCATTGCGGTCGATAACTCAACAATAGGCTCTTGTCCCTGCCTACCAACGCGAACCCAGACTCTTAGAGCCCCAGCATAAATACCTTTTTGCTCTTCAGATTCTACTTTCCAATCCCATACAATACCTGCCATTTCAACGTCGCCAGCTTGTCGACCTTTAGGCACTAAGTTTTGCAATCGTTCGGTTAAGTAGATCTCTTGCACTTTATTTTCGGCGACCCAGTGAGCTATCGTCAAATCACGACTATAGTCAACCGTACTTGCCATATTACTCATACGCCCCATAAGCGCAGGTAGCGCGAGGCCAATAATCACTAGGGCAACCATCACCTCAATCAGGGTAAAGCCCTGAATATGATGCGTTATTGATGAGCATTTATTTGCTGTCTTCACGGGCTTTTAGCTCCTCAGCAAACTCTTTCCATTCTAGCTGGCCATATTCATTGATATGAATAGTTTGCTCATAATCAGGCAAACGCTCATCAGTAATAATAATTTCTATAGGGGAAATATCACCCGATGAATAATAGGCCGTGACAGGATGAGAGCGGTCAAGTAACTCTTCCCAGCGCCATTCAAGGTCATCAATCAATACCACGATCTGTGTTTCAGGGTCGAATGAAATTGGCTCTAATTCGGGGATATCAACGAACATACCCTGCGGGTTACCTTGCTGCCAACGATAGCGCCAACCTAGATTTTCCCAGTCAAACTCCGATTCGGACTGCCATTGAGGCGGCTCGAGCAATAAGCCCATTGCATCGCCCGATAATATAGCTCTATCGGAGGCGAATTCACTTAAAGCCATGAACTGCTCGATTTTATCGGTTAGACGGTTTTCTGCCCCACCTCGACCAATAGTTAAAGAGGCAACACCCATAGCAATACCCAGTACTGCAATCACAGCGAGCACTTCAAGCAATGTAAAACCTACTTGCCCCTTAGGTGCTTTCATTGCAACCTCAATGCCAGCCA
Source organism: Marinagarivorans algicola (assembly GCF_001292705.1). Classification (GTDB taxonomy): domain Bacteria; phylum Pseudomonadota; class Gammaproteobacteria; order Pseudomonadales; family Cellvibrionaceae; genus Marinagarivorans; species Marinagarivorans algicola. The sequence continues at coordinate 144,654 of NZ_LGAK01000001.1, read as the reverse complement.
CTTCATTTACTCTGCCGCCTCAGCCCAAAAGCTAATATCAGCAGCCTCACCTTCACCACCTTGCAGGCCGTCGGCGCCATAGCTGATGATATCAAAAGGCTTACCATCATCAGAGGGGCTTAAGTAAATATACTCACGCTCAAAGGGGTCTTTTGGCATTTTCTCTAAATAACCACCCTCACGCCATTTTCGCGGAACGGGATCTACATCAGGCTTACTCACCAAAGCGGCCAAGCCCTGCTCCGTCGTGGGGAAGGTATAATTATCTAATTTGTAAGTTTGTAACGCTGTTTTAATCGATGCAAAATCATTTTTGATACGCTCTTTTTGAGCCTCGGCGATATTACCAAATAATGCCGGCCCCACAACACCTACCATCAAACCAATAATCACAATCACTACCATGATCTCGATAAGGCTAAAACCGCCCTGCCGCTTACGTAACATAAAACCTCCTAAGGTATTTAAATAGATAATTTGATCGACTAAACCATTTGATTAAGCTGAAACATGGGCTTAAGAATTGCCATGACAATGAAACCAACCATGCCTGCCATAAATAAAATAGTCATCGGCTCTAATAAACTCATCATCGTAGCCAAGGTAAATTGGAGCTCACGCTGCTGATTAGATGCGGCATGAATTAATTGCTCAGACAGTTGACCATTCGTTTCACCACTAGCGACCATTTGAACCAGTAATGGCGGAAACTCATCCACTTGATCCATCGCTTTGGCCACACCCATACCCTCTTTAACAGAGACTGCAACTTCTTTACCGGCCGCTTGAATATGCCGATTAGTTAAGACTTGTGCTGCTATACTTAATGCCTCTAATACTGGCACACCACTTTTCACCAACAAACCTAATGTGCTCGAGTAACGCGCCGCCTCAGCCGTGCGGTTTAGCTCACCAAATAGCGGTATTTTAAGCAATAAGCGATGCCATTTTAATTGATTTTTAGGCGATTTTAAGTACTGTTTTAAACCTGCAACTAAACCCGCAATCACCACTAAAGTCAATACACCATAGCTGAGTATGAAATCGCTCATACCAATTAATAACTTGGTTGAAAACGGTAGCTCTGCTTTTTGATTTTCGAATAAACCGACTAGGTTAGGCACCACAAAAGCCATCAAGGCAATAACCACACCGATACTCACCACAAATAAAATTAGCGGGTATGTCATCGCGCCCTTTACTTTTTGGCTTGTTTCTTGACTATTTTCAGTGTAGTCGGCTAGCTGCTCCAGTACTGGCCCCAAAAAGCCAGCACCTTCACCAGCTTTTACCATGGCGCGATAAAGATCATCGAATGTTCGCGGGTGCTCAGCCATTGCTTGATTTAGCGATAAACCTTCAAGCACCCGGGAGCGCACCTGTAAGATCATAGCCTTAATTTGCGGCTTGCGACTTTGGTTTGCACAGGCATTAAGCACCTCATCCAACGGTAAGCCAGACTGAATAAGTGATGCCAACTGCCGAGTGACCAATGAGGTATCTTTAACACTTAACTTAATGCCATTAGAGGCACTCAAGCTCGATAGCAATCCTTTTAGGCCACCTTCGGTAGGCTGTGGTTTGCCCCCCGGTTTTACTTGACCCGCTCTTTTAACAGAGCTTTTTACTTCAAGCGGGCGTAAGCCTTGCTGGCGCAATTGTGTGCGGACTTGCCGCTCATTGTCACCTTCAACTACACCTTTTACTGTCTTCCCTTTAGGGTCAAGGGCTTGATAACTAAACGCTGCCATATAAAACCATTAGTGCGACGAAGTCACACGGAGTAATTCTTCGACGGTGGTAATTCCCGCCAATACTTTTGCTCGGCCGTCGGCTTCAATGGGCTCACAGTATTGCCTTGCATGAGCCAACATTGTTTGCTCTCCACTCCCTTCATGAATAAGCTGCCTTAGCCCGTCATCAATAGGAATAAGTTCATAAATACCGGTACGGCCACGATAGCCACCAAAATTACATTTTTCACATCCTACAGCTCGGTGAATCATACTGCCTGCAGGGATTTTAATTCTTTCACACTCTGATTCACTGGCTTCATGGGGCTCTTTACAGTCAGGGCATAACACCCTTACCAAGCGCTGAGCAATTAAAGCTTCTAAACTTGACGATAACAAGAAAGGCTCAATACCTAAATCGCCCAAACGAGTGATTGCACCAATCGCGGTATTGGTATGCAATGTTGATAGTAGCAAATGGCCTGTTAAACTGGCTTGCACTGCAATAGCGGCCGTCTCTTGGTCACGGATTTCACCAATCATAACCACATCAGGATCTTGACGTAAGATAGCGCGCAAGCCGCGTACAAAAGTCATATCGACTTTATTGTTCACTTGCGTCTGACCAACACCTGGCAGCAAATACTCAATCGGATCCTCTACTGTTAAAATATTACGATTCGGAGTATTTAAGTAACTTAAACCCGAATACAGCGAGGTCGTTTTACCTGAACCGGTGGGCCCTGTTACCAAAATAATTCCATGAGGCTTAGCTAGCGCTGCTTTAAAGTGCTCCAGAACTTGATTCGGCATATTAAGCTGTTCGAGCTTCAAAGCCCCTGCCGATGAGTCTAAAATCCTCATTACGGTTCGCTCACCGTGTGCACTAGGTAGCGTGGATACACGAATATCCACCGCATGCCCAGCTAATTTCACCGTAATACGGCCGTCTTGAGGTATACGCTTTTCAGCAATGTCTAATCGCGCCATCACCTTTAAGCGCGACGTTAAAACAGGGCCTAACTGAGCCTTCGGTGATAGCACCTCTTTCATTACACCATCAATCCTAAAGCGCACCGAGACACGGTGCTCAAAAGGTTCAACGTGAATATCAGAGGCGCGCTCTTGAACTGCTTGCGATAATATCGCATTGATTAAGCGGATAACGGGGGCGTCGCCATCGCCACTGAGCAACTCACCATCATCAGGAATATCCTCAGCTAATGCAGACAGGTCAAATTCAGCGCCCATATCATCGGCCGCTTGTTGTGCTGCATTATCACCACTTTGGTAATGCTGAGTTAAACGCTTTTGAAAAGCCTCATCATCGAGTGCTTCTAGTGATAGCTCATCACCTGTATAGCGGCGTAACTCTACTAATGTTTTGAGTGATGGAGTGCCGCAATAAAATACAGTACCATCTTCAATCAATACATGATTGTCAGATGCGTAACTAAAAGGTAAACGACCTAACTTAATCTCTTCTTCATCCTGAGCAAAGGAGTCATCAGATTCCATATCCTCAAACTCATCAGAAAGAACTGTCTCTAGATTACTCACAATGCCCCCTTTAAACTATGCCATGAAAAACTATGCGATAAAAAGCGCATTATAAAAACCATACAATGACCGATGTTATTGCTCTTCATTAGCTGATGCTTCAGATACAGGTACCGCTGGTGGCACAGGTACAGATAAATCATACTCCGACATATTAGGTAATAGTGGTGCACTGTTGTCCTTAACGCGCAAAAAGCCTTTATCTCGCATATCCAATTGCATTTGACGAATATGTTGATACTTCTCGGCTGTGGCACCACTTAAAGCTTCATCATCACGAATCACTGTTGCGCGGATAAAAATAGCCAAATTCGACTTCGATTGATTATCTGTATTCTTTCTAAATAAACGTCCTATTAATGGAATATTGCCTAATATAGGCACTCGCTGCTCTGACTGGCGACTAGATTCTTTCATAAAACCGCTCATCACAATCACTTCACCACTAGAAGAAAGCACTTGTGTTTCTACTTTGGTTTGTGATGTTACAGGACCGTTAGATGTCTGCGACTTAACATCAGAAATTTCTTGTGAGATATCTAATAAGATCCTATCGCCTTCATTCACATGCGGTGTCACTTTGAGCGTAATACCCACATCTTCACGCTGTACGGTTTGGAACGGGCTGCTAACACCCCCGGTACCGGTATTGGTAAAACTACCGGTAATAAACGGTACATTTTCACCCACAGTAAACGATGCTTCTTTGTTATCCATCGTTAATAACGAAGGTGTTGATAGCACGTTACTATTTGAGTCGGTTTCAAGTGCTGTTAGTACCGTGGTAAAATCAACATCATTATTAGTACCAACAACGCCTAGCAACTGCCCAGTCGTCCCCCCCAAAGCAGTCGCTAATGATGTTAATACCGAGATGCTATCGTCATCGTCAGCCTCAGCAACAGCACCTTGGAAGGCAGCACCGGTTAGTGTTGGCGAAGCATTACCGCCTTCGGATACACCAAAAACACCTTTTTCGGAGTTTCTGAACATCCAGCCTACGCCCAAAGCCTCATCAACATTATCACCAAGCTCAACAATAATGGCTTCAACCAGTACCTGTGCACGACGAATATCTAACCGATCAACCACCTCTAACAACGAGCTAAGCGTATCCCCTTCAGCAGTAATGAGCAGGCTATTGGTATCCTCATCGGCTTCAACGGTGGCGCTTGTTTTAGCGGCATCGGCTTTACCGCCGGGGCCCAATTTAGATAAATTGGAAACAACTTTGGTTAACACTTCTGCCGTCGCTTTAGCTTTTGCGTATTCCAAGTACACAACACGCACATTACCTGTTTGCGCCTTGGGTTTATCGAGCTTACGCAGTAATAGCTTTAAGCGCTGACGTTGCAACTCTTCGCCAGTAATTAGCACGGCGTTATTGCGCTTATCTGCAATTAATGTGACCTTATTTTGCGAACCCCGTGACTTTTCATCTTTATCGATTTTAGTAAGTGTCTGCACCATTTCATCCGCATTGGCATATCGCAATTCAACTACATCGGTAACGGGTGTTGCAGATTTATCAATACGTTCAATAAGCGAACGAATACGGGCAATATTATCAATTGAATCTGAAATAACGATAGAGTTTGAAGGGTCATACGCTGCCAAATGAGAATGTTGAGGAACCAGCGGACGGATCACGGGTAATACTTTCGCAGCGGCAATATTTTGCAGTTGAATAACTTGCGTGACAAAACCTTCTTCAGAAGTTTTTTGATCGGTCACTGGCACAGGCGATGAGCGCGCATCTTTTAAGGGTACAACGCGAATCACGTCACCCACCTCTACCAAGGTATAATCGTGTATTTCTAAAACCGTACGAAAAAGATGCAATAACTCTTCTTCATTTAAGGGCTTAGACGAAATTACTTTAACACGCCCTTTAACCCGCTGATCAATCACCGTTGTTTTGCCCGTCACATCGGCGACAAACTTGATGACTTCTTGGATATCAGAGTCTTTAAAGTTGACTGTCCATGTTTGCTCAGCCCAGCTAGCAACACTTATTGCTGTCAATAAGGTAAATGCTGAACCCGCTTTTATTATTTGTTTAAACACCCACTCGTCTCCTAACCAGAACTCATGCGAATTTGGATAAATTGTGTACTACCGTCACGCATAACCTCAAGGTTAGCTTCAGTAGCGGTTTTAAGCGCTTGATACACTTCGCGAACTTTTTGAGGTTCGTTCACCTCAATGCCATTCACAGAAACTACAATATCATTATTTTTTAATCCAACTTGATCAAATAATTCACGTTTACGACCTGGGCGCACTTTATAGCCGATCATCTGGCCATTCTCTGTTGCAACCATAAAACGCACAACATCGCCAATAGATTTTGCTTCTGCTAGTTGATCTTGAGAAATTTCTTTCACTATTCGGTCATCTTTTGGCTTAGGCTGCGGCCTGGTATTGCGTACACGAGGCGCTGCCGCAATCTTAGTCCCGTCTTCGCCATAGAGCCATAACTTTTCTGACTTACCGTTGTTATCTAACACAACCCACAAATCGGCAATATCACGTAACTTAACATTGCGCGCCCCAGGAATAGCATCACCTATCTTATAAAGTTTTTGTGAGCTTGCCTCACCAATAATAGCCCAAGATCTAGCCGGCTCATTACTGGCAATGACACCTTGTAGTTTCAAGTTTAATTGCGTGATAGGGACATTGGCAGGGTCAATTTCAGGCTCTTTAGGCTGTACAGCCACTAACGATTGAGGATCAAAAACCCCAAATAAATCATTAATCGTGGCCAAATTGATGCTGACTGGAGTCACATCGGCATGACTGGTTGTCATTTTAGGTATAACAGGCGACACGACTTGATCGGGCACAGGAACGACTACCCAAAACAAACGTGCAAGACTGTGACACAACCAGAGCGCCACAAAAAACAAAAGAAGTTGGCGCCAGCGTTTAACCGGTACCTTTTTAATAACCGCGCCGCACTTGGTTACATAAACCATTGCAGTTTGCACCGCAGGTGATGCGCTTAAAGATTGTGCAGTCACCGATGCTCTCCATTATTGTTGTTTACTAGTTCAGCCAAGCGTTTAACCCTTACACAAACTGCTCAAAAACCACCGCCCTAAGGCCTGTAGCGCCTCTGCAAGCGGCACAATATCACTTATATAGTGCTCACATGCAAATAGTTAATCTTAAATATAGTGTGGTTAAAGCCACTTTTGGGGCTCAATGCACAATCGTACTAAGAAAGTTGTTTTTTAAAACCCCTTCACTCGCAACTTTTTATATAAATGCCTGTCATTTCATACACTTGTAGCTAGGCAAGGCAAAAGCTATGCTGTTTAGCTTTTAGCGAGCCAGCATAGACTTCTATATATTAACCGATGGCTCTATATCTTAACCGATTAAATCGCAAGCGATTACTGCGAATACACCTTTAATTCACACCCTCTATAAATTGACAAGCTAATCCTATAACTTACTAAGCCTAGTTGACAATTGATCATGACAGAAGTTTATCTTTTACAAAATAGCGAAAATTTATTTTTAAACAAGCGCCAAGAATGGGTTGATGGCAGCGAAGCAGCCAGTTTGTATCGAACCCCCCTCAAAGATGACGCTATTAATACAAAAGTAGAGATTACCGTAAAAGCCCCCGATGCTCGCATTACAATAATTGTATGCACGCTCGACGACAAAGGCCTTCCCAGCCTCCCATCAGCCGATACAGAAGAAGCGCAATGAATCCATACCAACTCTCTACTAGCAATCAGAGTATTTTAAACACATTGGCACAAGCCGAAAACCACCCTCTAACTCGCGGCTTGCTAAAGGGCGTAGAGAAAGAAGGCCTGCGCGTCACACCCGAGGGTTCGCTCGCTCAAACACCTCACCACAAAGGTCTTGGCTCAGCGCTGACTCACCCGCAAATCACAACCGATTTCAGCGAGTCATTACTTGAGTTTATTACACCACCTACGCATTTAAATCAGCATACTCTCGATGACCTCACTAATTTACATCGCTACAGCTATACACACCTCAATAATGAACTCGTTTGGCCTATGAGCATGCCAGGAAAGCTCCCCGAAGACGATGCTATCCCAGTCGCACTTTATGGCTCAAGCAATCGCGCTAAAATGAAAACCATTTATCGCGAAGGCCTAGGTCTTCGTTATGGCCGCACCATGCAAACCGTTGCCGGCCTGCATTACAATTTTTCGCTTCCTCGATCGTTTTGGGCTTTTTTACACCAACACGAACTTGGTGCACAGCCACTAGAAACGTTTATCACCGAAAAGTACTTTCATCTTATTAGAAATTTTAGGCGCTATTACTGGCTACTTATTTATCTATTTGGCGCATCACCGGCGGTAGATTCTAGTTTTGTTAAAGGCAGAAAACATAATTTAACCCCCTTGAGTGATAATACTTTAGGTCTACCTTTTGCCACATCATTACGCATGGGCGACTTGGGCTACCAAAGCAACGCACAGAGTGCGCTTTTTATCTGTTACAACACGCTAGACACCTACATAAAAACCCTTAATAAGGCCATTAAAAGCCCGTATAGCGACTACGCAAACCTAGAGACAGCTCACGCCAAACAACTCAATACTAGCTTGCTACAGATAGAAAACGAATTTTACAGCCCAATACGCCCAAAAAGAACAGCGCACAGCGGCGAAACCGCGCTCACTGCACTGTGCAAACGCGGCGTAGAATACTTAGAAGTACGTTGCCTAGACCTCGACCCCTTTGAACCTGCAGGCATCTCTCGTAACACATTGCGCTTTTTAGATACATTTTTAATGTATTGCTTGTTTTTACCTAGCCCAAAGTGTGACAAGCAAGAATTCACTAATACCGCCCAGAACCAAAGCTCGGTGGTTACGCACGGGCGCAAACCTGGCCTCACACTGGTAGACAAACAAGGAAAACAGCGCCCGCTAGCGCAGTGGGCCAACGAGCTACTCGAAGCCATGCAGCCTATTGCGCAGCTATTCGATAAAGCCGCACATCAAGATAACAGCTATAGTGGTGCCTTAAATCTTGCGCAAACCCGTGTTGCGCACCCCAGTACTGTGCCCTCTGCACAGATTATGCAACATATTAACAACGGCCTCAGCCATGTAGAATTTGGCCTGCAGCAAGCTCGCGCCCATAAGGCGTTTTTCGGCCAAAATCCTTTAACCCCATCACTAGCTCAGCGCTATAGCGATATCGCCACAGAAAGCCTTCAGCTACAACAAAACGAAGAAGCTGAGCCGCAGGTGCCGTTTGCCCAGTATCTCGAGGCCTACTACCAACAATATGATGATTGCACTGAGTCAGTATAATCAAGTGCTCAATGAAGGAATCTCACTAGAAGACGCTTGAGAACGTGTTACTAACAGCCACTCTTGCAATAAAAAAGCCGGCGCCCTATCACTGAGCGCCGGCTTTTTTATTAACGGTGATTAGTAGCTAAATGCCGACCTCATCAACCCGGTCAAGTACTAACCTAATTTGTCGCTCGCCACATGGTAAGCGGGATCCTCAAGCTGATTAACTTCACATAGATCACCCGCTTTTGCCAACAGCTCTATGCACTCTGGGCTCAAATGGCGAATGTGCAGAGTCTTACCCAGCGCGGTATACTTTTCGGCTAAACTATCTAACGCTTCAATACCCGAGTGATCACTAATGCGTGAGCGGGCAAATTCAATGACCACATGCTCAGGGTCTTCTTCTGGTGTAAAAAGCTCTTTGAAATTTGATACTGAGCCAAAAAACACTGGGCCACGCAAGCTGTAGACTTTCATCCCTTGATCATCGATACTCTTTTCTACTGCTATGTGCTGTGCATGCTTCCAGGCAAACACCAGCGCCGATACAATCACGCCCACGATCACTGCAATCGCCAAATCAGCAACCACCGTAATACCGGAGACCAGTACAATAACAAAGGCATCTGATAAGGGGATTTTGCGGAAAATACGCAAAGAGGCCCATTCAAACGTTCCCAAAACCACCATAAACATCACACCCACCAATGCCGCCAATGGAATCATCTCAATCAAGGATGCGCCAAAAAGGATAAAGGCTAACAACACCAATGCCGCCGTCACACCAGACATTCGACCCCGACCGCCAGAGTTGATGTTGATCATACTCTGGCCAATCATGGCACAACCACCCATGCCACCAAAAAAACCATTCGTAGCATTCGCAACACCCTGACCAATACATTCACGATTACCACGACCGCGCGTACCCGTAATTTCATCAATTAAAGTTAAAGTCAGCAGTGATTCGATCAAGCCAACGGCAGCCAAAATAAGCGCTGTGGGCAAAATAATTTTGAGTGTTTCTAGGGTAAAGGGGACATTAGGAATCGCAAACGTTGGCAATGTGCCCTCGAGTGTCGCCGTTGCCGCTTGGTCAGCAGGTAGCATATCGCGCACAAAATCAATCACCGTTCGTGCCTCTAGGCCCAGCGAGTGCACCAACACACTCACAACCAAAATAGCTACCAGTGAAGACGGTACAGCCTTGGTGAATTTAGGTAAAAAGTGAATGATAGCCATCGTTAGCGCAATAAGTGCCAGCATGGTGACCATCATATTGCCTTCCATGAGCACTGTGTCGCCCATATCACTTTTAATATAAAACTGACCCAATTGCGCCAAAAAGATCACAATCGCCAAACCATTTACAAAGCCCAGCATGACAGGGTGCGGAACAATACGAATATACTTGCCCAGCTTAAAAATACCAGCCAGTATTTGCAGCACACCAGACAGTAACACCGCAGCAAATAAATATTGCACGCCGTGCAATGCAACCAAACTAACCATTACAACAGCTGTCGCGCCTGTCGCGCCCGAAATCATACCTGGACGCCCACCGATAATAGACGTAATAAGGCCCATCATAAAGGCTGCGTATAAACCAATCATGGGCTCAAGACCTGCCACAAAGGCAAACGCGACCGCTTCAGGCACCAAAGCCAGAGCAACAGTCGCGCCCGAGAGGACATCATTTTTTAAATTAGAGGGAGTGCGATAGATAAGATTAAACATACGGCTCACAACAAAAGAAGAAGTTACCCCTAGGGGCGCAGGCGCGCATGGTATCAAACCCCTGTAATCAGCTCAAATGATGAACAGCAACAAGACCTACTTTAGGCGCCAACGAGGCGCTCAATCAACCATCAAGTCGCCTAAAAAGATAAACCAGCGAACTAGAATGGCTCATACTGAATAGCATCAATCACCCATTCAACCCAGCCACTGGGTGTGTTAACACGTACTTCGTCGTCGACTGCCTTGCCAATTAACGCTTTTGCCATCGGTGAATCAACCGAAATCGCAACTGAATTTGCTGCAATTTCATCACCGCCAACAATACGATATACCGCACACTCATCAAGCCCCTCTGGGCCTTCACGCACCACCCGAACATAGGCGCCAAAAAATACTCGACCTTCTTGTACCTGCGAATAGTCAACCACGCAAAGTACATCAAGGCGCTTAGCTAAGTAGCGTATGCGCCGATCAATTTCACGTAATCGTTTTTTACCATAAATATATTCAGCATTTTCGCTTCTATCGCCCAAAGCCGCGGCATCGTGCACCTGCTGTGTGACCTGAGGGCGCTCAACTTTCCACAAATATTTTAACTCGGCATTTAAAGCCTCATAGCCTTTGCGCGTAATGTAGGGCGAACGAGTCATTGCGCGCGGTTAAATAACCGTAAAAAGTTGTTTGTCGTGATGTCGGCAAGCGCTTCTAGAGTAAGCCCTTTTAAGTCAGCAACAAACTGCGCCACATCACGCACATAAGCAGGCATATTAGGCTTACCGCGATAAGGAATTGGCGCCAGATAAGGTGAATCAGTCTCGACTAATAGGTACTCTAAAGGCATTTTACGAACAACCTCTCGAATATCTTCTGCATTTTTAAAGGTCACAATCCCCGAAATCGAGATATAAAAATTCATATCCATAGCCGCTTTAGCCATATCCCAGTCTTCGGTAAAACAGTGCAATACGCCCGAGGCTTCTCGACAAGCGTGATCACGCATAATGGCTAACGTATCGTCTTTCGCGTTGCGCGTATGCACAATCACGGGCAATTTTTGCTGCTGCCCCACCTGAAAATGATTGATAAAGCTCTGTTTTTGCTGGGCGACATGCTCAGTACTATGAAAGTAATCTAAACCCGACTCCCCCAGCGCAACCACTTTTGGCGCTTGTGACCACTGCGTTAACGCCTCAACACTCACTGCACTATCGGTTACATCACAGGGGTGCACACCAACAGAGGCAAACACATTTTCTCGCGTTGCGGCAATATCAAGCACCGCCTGGCGGTTCTCTTCACTAATACAGACGCACAAAAAGCGGCTAACACCTTTTGCTTCGGCATCATCTAACGCCACCTGAAGACTATTATCGCTTTTGCTTAAATCTAAACGGTCTAAATGACAGTGGGAATCGGTGATCATGTCATGCTCTTTAAAATATGATTAACGAATATTACACCCCGCAATCGTTGTTAAAAAAGACTTATAAGGGGATAACAATAAGATGCAAAAAAAGGCCGCAAGCGACCCCTTTTCAATACGTTTTTAAGCCTCTGCAGCCTCACATGGTGTGAGTGGGCCTATCAGACTCTAAGGTACCAGCCAAATAGGTTTCGATTTTACGGTTAGCCGTATCATCATCACCCTCAAACTGCACGCCAATGCCTGCAGCACGATTGCCTTGTGCGCCTTTTGGTGTGATCCACGCCACTTTCCCCGCAACGGGGATTTTCTCTGGCTCGTCCATTAAACTCAACAGCATAAACACTTCATCACCTAAGCTATAAGCTTTATTAGTTGGAATAAACAAACCACCATTTTTTAAATACGGCATATAAGCGGCATATAATACTGCTTTATCACGAATAGTTAACGACAATATACCGTTACGAGCTCCGCCAATCCCCTGCATACTCTTGCCTCTTTATATAGTTCTACTCGGACTCAGTGCAATTCACTACCCTTACTAACGGGCGAACAATAATCGCTTAACAAGCCGGTGTCTAGCCCTTATAAAGGTTAAGCCAAAGTTAACATAATACAAACCCTCTATCTCCCTAAAAATTGTGCCCGATACTGACGACTCTTTTTATCCTTGACGTTGCCTGCGCGCGCGCTCGGCTAAAAACCCCTGCACAATTAGCATCAATTCTTCTGTGGCAAGCACCTTGTTTGGGTTGCTTCCAGCATAAAGTTGCGCCATGCGCCCTTGCACTGTATCGAGCACGCTATATAAACGCACAGCCGGTAATATTGCGAGATTTTGCACCACGGGCAAGTCATCATTAAGCTGTGCGCATTGCACTTTAATCGCGCGCTGAAGCCACAATAAAAGCAGACCAAACACAACGAGTAAATCATAAGCTGCTAGCTTTTTACCGACATCAACGGGCGAAATTTCGCCTTTTAGGCCGCGACTCAAACACTGAGCAATGTCATCATGCACCTCTAACTGCTTATTATTAAACCATGTCAACGCCTTGACAGGCGCACCGCCGGTCGCGCTGAGCAGATCGGCCGACCGCGTCACTTGCTGGCCGTCAAGCCAAGCCAATGCATCGCCCCAGCGCGGTGTAGGTAATGCGATTTGTGACGTTCTTGAGCGAATGGTTGGCAATACTCTCGCCGACTGAAAAGCAACCAAAATAAACACTGTCTCATTTGCAGGCTCTTCAAGATTTTTTAAAATTGCATTCGCCGCCTCGACATTCATCATCTCAGCGGGCGCCACCAACACCACTTTACGCCCACCTTGCTGGGCAGTATTGGCCAATATTGCCGTCAATTCGCGCACTTGGGCAACCTTAATTACATGACTTTTTTCTTGCGGCACCAGCTGAATAAAATCAGGGTGTGTGCCAGCAACTAGCAGCTCACAACCACGGCAATGTCCGCACGAGCGTGCATCTATAGGTGTGCGGCACAATAAATATTGCGCCATTGCTGTTGCCAGAGCTTCAGCGCCGATACCTTCGATACCTTTTAGTAGCAACGCATGAGGCAAGCGCTCAGTAGTCACTTGCTCAACAAACTGCTGCCAATACTCAAAAAACCAAGGATAAGGGGGATGAACAAAAGAAACTTGAGCGGTCATGATAAGCGGCAACATCCAAAATAAAAGCACAGACTGCACTTATTCACAGCCCCATAAAGTCAACAGCATACCAGTGAAGCCTATTTCTTGCGATAATTGAGGCCCTTTAAAAAAGTGCCCAATACTCTCTATGCAGCCCCTTACCGAACATCAAGCTCAGCCCATTGATATTATCTTTGAAGACGAACACCTTTTAATTTTAAACAAGCCCTCAGGTTTACTCAGTGTACCGGGCAAAACCGAACCATTTTGCCTTACTGCACAAGCGCTGCGCTACAACGCCAATAGTCGCGTTGTGCATAGGCTAGATATGTCAACATCAGGATTAATGATCTTTGCCAAAAACCACATCAGCCAAAAAGCGATGGGGCAATGTTTTGAAAAACGGTTAGTCAAAAAAACCTACGATGCAGTGATTCACCATGCACCCTCACAGCACGAGGGCGTTATCGAGCGCCCCCTAATCTGCGACTGGCCCAATCGCCCCAAACAAAAAGTCTGCTTTGAAACCGGTAAAGCGGCTACCACCCACTATCGGGTGATACGTACACTGGCGCACCTGCAGGCAAGTGTGGTGCGCTTAACCCCTGTTACTGGGCGCTCTCATCAACTCAGAGTGCATTGCTTGGCACTAGGATGCCCCATTTTGGGTGATCAGCTATACAATTTACAGGGCTCTCACCTTAGGGCTCCGCGGCTCATGCTGCATGCCGCTCAACTGCACTTTGAGCACCCTATCACCGCGCAACCTTTACATATCAGCAAGCCCTCGCAATTTTGTCGCATACCACTCACTGCGGTTTAATAGGCAAAAGCGTACTTTTAAGACGCGCTATATTTTAATAAGCCTTTTTCTTGAAAGTCCCTCAAAGATAAACCAAAGGAGCCGTCAGCATGTACACGGCGCACAAGGAAGTCTTTACTTAAGCCATCGGTTTCGATGAGTGAAAGGCTATAAGTTAAAGCCTTATCTAAAGGTTTTTTATCGGCATCGAGCAACACCGATACGACAGGCAAATGCTTATACTGTTGGTTAGTCTCGATCACTACACCAACAACACCAGATATTAGCTCAACAATGCTGCCCGGCGGATACAGCCCAACTGTCTCTAAAAAGGCCAAAGCTAAATGACCATCAAATTGCGTACCGCGACCTTCATAAATAATTTTGAGTGCCTCGGTTGTGGTTCTGGCTTTTTGGTAACAGCGATCGGCCGTCATGGCATCATAGGCATCAACAATCGATATAATCCGTGAAAACAACGAAATGTTTTCACCCGGCAATTTACGGGGGTAACCGGTGCCATCTATGCGTTCATGGTGGCTATAAGCAACATCAATAGCTCCGGTGTAAACATTACCTGCTGCCAGTAAGAGATTGCGACCGTGAATAGTATGCGCCATCATCATGCGCATTTCTTTTAAGGTTAAGCGTGCAGGCTTGTTCAATACTTGAGGCGGCACCCGCATTTTGCCCACATCGTGCAACAAGCCGCACAACCCCAATTGCTGAAGCTCCTCTTCGCTTAAGCCTAAATGTCGGCCAAAAGCGATCGCTAAAATACACACATTTAAACAATGCTCTGCGGTGTACTCGCTCTCATTGCGTAAACGGGTCATCCACATTAGAGCATCAGGATGACGAATCACAGACTGTACGCACTCGTTGACGGTTTCTTTTGCGGCTTCGGTATTTATAGCTCCACCTAAAATAATATCATCAAGGAGCGTTTTGGTTAATGACCGCGCCTGGCCAAAAAAAACACTGGTACGACTATGTTCTGCATAGATATCTTCTTTGGGCGGGTAGATAGAGCCGCCGTCAAAGGCGGCCTGCGAGGCAGTGGTTGGTCGTTTTGCCTTGCGTGCAACATCAACCCATACGTACTCACAATACTCTGCAACGGTATTCACATCATCCGTGGTCTCGATATAAAACCCCTGCATAAGAAAAGGCGTATCGAGCCACTCGCGATCAAGCTTAGAGATGTACATCCCTACCCTAAGCTCAGACACATGGACTTTTACCGTGGTTTCAGACATTCAGCACCTAAATTAGACCTACACAAAAGCCAGAACTCAATCAAAGGGCCATACTGATGCATTGTTCTGCACTCCATGTACAACGCAACAAGCGCCCAATTATTTGCCTATTATTACTTTTACTGTAGTTTATCTTGGGCTTGAAGCAAGTTATGTCATGGCGATTAAAGCAGCCGAAAGCCAGTGCCGATACCAAAATGTAATGCGCCACTTGCCTGACAAGGCACTGAGCGATATGAAGAAGGCAGCACGCTTAATCAGCACTATGCCTGATTAAGCGATACCGCAAGTGCCTCGCATACATAGCTAACATTGTCTTGATTCAGCCCTGCAATACTGGCTCGCGAATTACTGAGTAGGTAAATACTTTTATGCTGAGCCAGCCATGCCACCTGTTCGGCATGGATACCCAAATAAGAAAACATTCCCTTTTGCTGACTCACAAAATCAAACCCTTGCACCCCCAGCGCATCCATATTACGCACAAAATCGTTGCGCAAATTTTGAATGCGCTGCTGCATTTGTGTGAGCTCGGTCTCCCACTGTTGTGTTAATGATGTATCTTGCAAAATTTCAGCCACTATAGCGGCGCCATGATTAGGTGGCATAGAATAAATTCCACGTACAATACCTTCAAAATGACTTTGTGCAGCCTGCGCCTGCTGAGCTGTCGCGCAAAGCGTGGCCACCAAGCCCACTCGCTCACGGTATAAACCAAAGTTTTTAGAGCAAGAAACCGCCAGTAACGCCTCTGGAACCGCCGCAAAAATATGGCGCAAGCCTGCGGCATCTGCCGCTAGGGAGTCACCAAACCCCTGATAAGCCATATCAACAAAAGGAATAAAACCTTTTGCCTGTGCCGTTTGAGCGACCCACTGCCACTGCTCAAAGGTAAGATCAACGCCTGTCGGATTGTGACAACACGCATGTAGTAATACCACATCACCTGCTGGAATACTCTCTAAAGCAGCCTGCATCGCCGGCCAATCCAATGTGGTTTGGCTAGCGCTCAAATAGCTATAGTGCTTTATTGGCACGCCTGCATCGCCCAGTAAGGGTTTATGGTTAGCCCACGTGGGGTTGCTAAGCCAAATGCTGGCTTTAGGGTTAGCATGTTTAATAAGCTCAGCGGCTATACGCAAAGCGCCGCAGCCACCTGGCGTTTGCACCGCTGCTATTCGCCCCTCCAACGCCATAAGGCTTGAACCAAAGATTAATTGCTGCATATGCTCGACAAAGGCGGGGTTACCTAAAGGCGTTAAATAGGTTTTTGTCGTTTGCTTGGCCAGTAAATTGCGTTCAGCAGCGGTAACCGCTTGCATGACAGGGGTTTGCCCCTCATTGTTTTTATATACACCCACTCCCAAATCAACTTTATGTGGATTGGGGTCTGCGCGGTACAATTTCATCAAACCCAAAATCGGATCACTAGGCAATACAGTTAGAGCATCAAACATCATTCATTCTCGCAAAAGACTGTACAGTAACAACAGGCCAGCCATAGAATCAATAACGCAAAGCAATTGTTACGCTTTTTTTACTCAATCAAAGGGCTTCGCTGCACCGATGACTTACCGCTATTAGAGGCAGCTATTAGAGTAAGAACCCTCATTTATAACCATTAGCTATAAATGTTCGCTATAAGCATTAGGGCCAGATCAAGCACGGCAGCAAGTACTCAAGTGCTACAGCAAGTACTATAGCAAGCCAAACTTACCTAAAGACTCTTTCAGTTTATCGGCATTAATAGGCTTTTGAATAAAGTCTAAAGCCCCTAAAGCCTGTACTCGCGCTTTGGCTTGTGGCTGAATATCACCAGAGATAACAATTACGACCGCCTTAAGGCCCTCGGCTTTGATGGCCTCTAACACGCCAAAACCATCAAGCTCAGGCATCGTCAAATCCAAGAAGACCATTTCACCTTTGCCTTCGCGAATCGCCTGCACACCCTCAACACCATTTGTCGCAAATGTTACGTCTACATCCCAGCTAGCAGGTAACGATCTTTTCACCTGCTTGCGGGCCATATTTGAGTCATCACAAATGAGAAGTGGGGTTGCCATAGGGCCAAGCCTTTAAAGAGTCACCTCTTTAGTATAGGCAGCTGTTTCAAAATGCCAAACTCATTCGCCGTCTATTTATCGCTCGACGAATTGTCAGCATCTATGCTTTGCTTCGCAGCCGATAACGCTGAAAGTGGCTTTTGCATCTCACGCTCTAATAACGCTTGCAAAGATACATCAAACTCTGTGTGAGCCGCGGCCACTACGTTGTTACGTAGATCCGAAAAGTGCTTCCCCCAAGCTGCACTCGGGATCGATGGCATTTTCTTTTCTAGGTCGCTGACTTTAATCTCCAGCAGTACGACTAAATCCCACAAGCTGAGCTCGCTAAAACTTCGGCATAAGGTGTAATCGCCATCACTCGTCTCAACAATCCAATTCGCTTGAATCAACGACTGCCTTAATTTTTGCCAATACACCACGCCCAAACCTAAGCGGTAACAATGCTTATCGCCTACAACACGGCCTTGCTTGTGATGCTGGTAAAACATAGCTAAGCACTCGATCGCTTGCGCCAAGTCCGTTTTACGACCGCGTACATTCACATAATTACGCTCAGCCAATGTGCGCACCAAAATAGCGCCCGATAAAACAATCGTCCACAGCAGATTTATCCAAATCAAAAAAAGCGGTACGACGGCAAATGCACCATAAATGAGCTCAAAACTCGTATTCGACACAAATCGCCCGAATAGGCCTTTCACCAATTCAAAGCAAAGCGCTGTCACGAAGCCACCAATAAACGCATATTTCATGGGGACTCGGCAATTAGGTACCGTAGAAAAAAGCATGGAGAAGACAAAGGTCATAATAAGGAGTGGCAATAACTTAAACAGTAGAGGTATCACACCAATAGGATCGTATTCATTAAAGACCAGCTTCAGCGATAGCACATAGGTACTCATTGCCATTGTCATAGCGAGCATAATGGGGCCAATGCTCAATACGGCCCAATAGCGTAAATACTTGAGCAACCCTCGCCTTGCTTGAGTTACCCCCCAAATAGTATTGAAGTTTTTTTCGATATTGGTCAACATCAAAAAGGCTGTCACAAATAACATGCCCATACCGGGCAGCGTTAGATTGCGCGCCTGAGAGGAAAAACTGTGCAAATAAGTTTTGACTGATTGACTCGACTCAGGGAGTAGATTGGAAAACAGCGTGTCTTGCAACTGATCACTTAAGCCTTCAAATGCGGGTACCATTGAAAACACAGAATAAAAAACCATTAATAAAGGTACGAGTGCAAATAAGGTCATATAGGTTAACGCTGCTGCGCTTTTTTGGCAGCCAGCCGCGTTAAAATCGCGCACTAAACTTAAAACAAAGATCTTGGCCCCCAAGCCAAAGTTCATCCAGTGCTGTTTTTCTAACTTAAACACAATCGTTCACCTCTCAATACCTTACTCGGCTCAAAGCCATAAAAATGATAGAACAAATGTGTAAGCATAACCCTTAAACAACGCTAAGTACGCTAAGATATGCCTTTGTCTATTTTTTGCTGATATTTTCCATCCTTTAACTCTATGGAACCTCTACTGTCAACCTTATGATCACCTATACGCTTTATCACAACCCACGCTGCTCAAAATCTCGTCAAACACTCAGTTTATTAGAGCAACACGGCATCACACCTAACATTGTACTGTACCTTAAAACACCACCAAGCCCTGCAATACTGGCTAGCTGTTTAACCGCTTTAGGGCTTTCTCCCCGCGCACTCCTGCGCACCCAAGAAGAGGCATACACCACTCTGAATTTAGCCAGTGAGCAGTGTACCGACGCGCAATTACTGCAAGCTATGAGCGACAACCCCGCACTTATCGAGCGCCCCATTGTAATGAAGCAAACCGGTGATAGTTGCCAAGCCATACTCGGTCGCCCACCCGAGAACGTCCTACAACTATTATCGCAATAAGCCGTATAATACCGCTGCACTCAATCGATTGAATCTCATCATATGACTAGCCCATATGAACAAGCCACCCGATACGTAATAGAACAATGACTCGTAATATATTAATTCTTTACTACAGCGCTAACGGCGCAACCGCTATGCTAGCCAAAAGCATTGCACGCGGCGTTAACAGCGTAGATGGCGCCAATGCTGTTTTACGCACCGTACCCCGCGTACAAACCACAACTGAGCAAACAGAGCCACACATTCCCACGCAGGGCGCACCCTACTGCACCCCCGAAGACTTAACCGATTGCTCAGGGTTAATCCTTGGCAGCCCGACACGCTTTGGTAATATGGCAGCACCTTTGAAGTATTTTTGGGATACCACCGCCACCCAATGGCTTAATGGTAGCTTAATCAACAAGCCAGCCGGCGTTTTCACTTCTTCGAGCAGTATGCATGGCGGGCAAGAAAGCACACTACTGAGTATGATGCTGCCCTTGTTGCACCACGGTATGATTATTACTGGCATTCCTTACAGCGAAGAATCAATTCATCATACGACAAGCGGCGGCGGTCCTTATGGTGCCAGTCACGTATACAACACACATAGCGCAACCGCCAATCATCAAGATCAACTCACCAGCGATGAGATGAGCAGCTGTCACGCGTTAGGAAAGCGTATTGCTAACCTTTCTCTACAGTTGCAGCATTAAGTCATACCGCTGTCTTAAGGTATTAAGGTATTAAGGTATTAAGGTATTAAGGTATTAAGGTATTAAGGTATTAAGGGATAGAAACATTATTCAGCAACGCTACCATCAACAACCGCCTTATTCGACAGCATTCATCATGAACAGCGTCATCACGCAGTTAACACTCGACAGCGACACAATTAGACATGCTATGACAAGATCTCCCAACCATATCGAACCCGCCACTGCACAAAAAATAGCCGCACTGCGATATAAAGCTCGTATTGGGCACCGCTTGACCTTGGTCTTCTATATCACGCTATTAGCTTTATTTAGTGTCCACCAATGGTTAAGGCCCGAAGGTATTAGCCTACTGCAATGGTCAGTACAATGCTTACCGCTGCTGCTTTTTTGGTTTGGTTTACGCGTACAGCGTCGCCGCACATATTTATGGCTATGCTTTGTTATTTTGCTTTACTTTATAAAAGGTGTGGAGGGCGTTATGGGCTTAAGCCCAGACCTTTTTGACAGCATACTACTCACTGCAAGCACTTCATTATTTATTGCCAGTATGATGACAGCACGCTGGCTACTACTGGCCGAAAAAATTCAATTTGAGCACCTTCAAAGTACTCATTCACAATAAGGATCTTCATGAGCTCTTCTAAAAGTAATATCGTAGTGCGTTTATGGCGCTTTATTTGGGGTACTGTTAGCTGGTTGCGCATAGCACTGCTTAATCTTTTGTTTATTGGGTTACTGGTAATTTTTATTTCTGCAGCCCTAGAATCAGCTCCAAAACCTATAGAAAAAGCAGGTCCGCTATTAATAGCTCCAGCCGGTACGCTGGTTGACCAACTGAGTTATGAGCCGCCTTTAGCCTCACTGACGGGCAATAATAAACCGGCAGAAACCGAGCTGCGCAGCCTGATTGAGGCCATTAATCAGGCGACGTTTGACCCACGGGTCACCGCGCTGATTATGAAACTCGATGATCTAGGCAGCGCAGGCGTCAGTAAACTTCAAGAATTAGGCCAAGCCATCGAAGCCTTTAAAGCCAACGATAAACCCGTTATTGCCTATAGCAACATGCTCAACCAGCAGCAATACTATTTAGCCAGTTACGCCAATACGATTCATATTCACGATATGGGGGGTGTCGCCATTACCGGTTTTGGCCTATACCGCAATTACTTTAAAGGCCTGATTGATAAACTTGGCGTGAATGTTCACGTATTTAAATCAGGGACCTTCAAAGATTTTGTTGAGCCTTATATTCGCAACGACATGTCCGAACCTTCGCGCGCGCACAATACCCAGTGGATAGAATCCCTCTGGGCAACCTATAGCCACGATATCGAACAGCGCCGTCACTTAGAAGCGGGCAGCCTAGATCAATACATCAAAAACCTGCCACAACTGCTCAATGACAACCAAGGCAGTACTGCGCAATTGGCTAAAGCGTACAACCTTGTCGATAAAATTGGCAGTAAACAAGAACTTATCGATTATTTACGTACTGAATTTGGCCCTCACAAAAACAATAAGCATGCCTTCAACAGCATTAGTTTATTCGATTACCAACAAGAACTGGCCTTCAAAAAAATGCAGCAAAAAGGGAATATTGGGCTCATTGTTGCCACTGGTACCATCACCGACGGCGAGCAACCCGAAGGTAGCATTGGTGGCGACACACTCTCATCACTGATCCGCGAAGCACGCCATAACGATGACCTGAAAGCTCTAGTGCTACGCATTGATAGCGGCGGCGGCAGCGCATTTGCCTCCGAGCTTATTCGGCAAGAAATCATAGCCACACGCGCCGCAGGCAAACCGGTTGTTGTATCTATGGGTAGTGTCGCCGCATCTGGCGGCTATTGGATAGCCACGGCAGCTGATCAGATTTTTGCAACGCCCACAACAATCACAGGCTCTATTGGTGTCTTCAGCATCATACCCACATTTGAGCAAACACTCGATAAAGTCGGTATTACCTCCGACGCCGTTGCCACCAGCGAGCTTGCTGGCTTATTTCAATTAAGCCGGCCAATGAGCGCAGAAGCAAAACATGTGTTTCAGTTAGGCGTTGAGTCAGTCTATCAAAAGTTTTTAACCTTAACTGCCGAGGCCAGAAAGAGTAATATAGAAGACATTCAAAAAGTAGCCGAGGGTCGAGTTTGGCTAGGTCAAAAAGCGCAAACATTAAATCTCATTGATCAAACCGGCTATTTAAGTGATGCCATTGCACAGGCGGCTCAATTGGCAGGCGTCACCACAGCCCACGTTAAACTCATCGAGCGGACGCTCTCGCCAGCAGAGCAAATCATGAAGCGCTTAATGCTGAACACCCAAGTACAAAGTGTTGCCGCTAACCTTGTGCCAACAAGCCCTAGCCGGTCATTAATCCATAGTGCGCAAGCCGCTTTTGATGATCAAGCCTTGACGACACTGATGGCGCAACAACTCAAAGTACAAGCGCGCAATCCGCAGGCACCGCCAGCACCCGTTGCGCTATGTGTCCAGTGCGTTGCTTATTAAATATTAAGTTTATTAAACATTAAGGACCGGGCTATAGCGTTCATCAAGGCGTCACATCGATCGTTTATTAATAGCGACTTGTTATCACGATGAAAAAGCGGCTTTATTGAGCCGCTTTTCTTGTTTAGGGTAAGTTGGTATACACCCCAAAAGGATAATTATGATCAGCCACCAACGTGGGCTTTTAGCGCTGTATAGCGCGACCGTTATTTTGGCCATTAATGGCGTATTATCAAAGTCCATCCCTCTCGATGCGATCACCATTACTTTTGCACGCTGCGGTATTGCTTGCATTGCCTTGTGTATGATTTTGCAATTGCAGCGCAGCCAAAACCTACTGTCACTCAAAGCCCGAAAAAGCTATGGGTTCGTTTTGCTAGTAGGGGCTTTAATGGCCTGCCACTGGAGTAGCTTTTTTCATGCGATGCAAATATCAACTGTCGCTATTGGTATTTTGGCGCATTATAGCTTTCCGGTTATCACCGTTATTATCGAGCCGCTGCTCGATAAACAAAAACCTCAAAAAAACGATCTACTCGCCGGTATGGCGGTATTAATGGGAGTCGGTTTGATGGTGCCCTCATGGGATCTTAATAGCCAAGCCTTTTTAGGTGTCGCTTTTGGCTTACTATCAGGTGCAACATGGGCAGTGCGTAATATTGTACAGCGGCGCTGGCTATCACAAGAATCCAGCCAGAGTATCATGATCTACCAATTATTAGTCATTCTGCTATTCACCGCGGCTTTTATTGATTATCCAAGCCTGTTGTTAGCCTCGAATAATACTTGGCTAATGCTATTATTGCTCGGCGTCGTGAGCACTGCGCTCGGTCACACATTATTTTCGATTAGTTTGCGCGTCATGCAGGCAAAGTCAGCCAGCTTAATTAGTTGTTTACAACCGCCCATTGCCGTTGGCCTAAGCTGGCTGATTTTGGCAGAACAACCCACCGTGCAAACACTCATCGGTGGCAGTATGATATTAGGGATTGCCCTGTATGAAGCCATTAAAATCAAAGCCTAATCCTTCTTTTACATGCCTCTGTAAGTGCGCCATATATCAAAAGTGCTCTCCTACGCTACGCTATGATAGAAAGGCAAGCGTTGGTAACCGATCTAGTATTAGACACTGACATTATCAAAACTCATGGCTCGACGCACTTTAAGCCTGTGTGCATTTAAAGTGCCGTGGCATGGCATCGATCCCATTCATTTATCATAAAATTATCACACAAGAGACTCTCACGATTGAAAGTCATCGCTTAACTCACGAATTACCCGAGCATGATGATCATTTAGAATCACTTAAAGTCAAGCACTTGCAAGCCAAAGACACCCTATGTAGCATAATTCAAAAATCAGAAACCGCTTAACCTCAAAATAGCGCCATTAATACTGGCGCGACACATAAATCAACACCCTTCAATACTGAGCGCCTACACTTTTTAATATGAATCATTAGTCATGCTTTTGAATGAAGACTTTTTTGAATATCACCCTTCACAAACACTTTTCACAAACACTTAAGGGTGCAACCATCACAATGGAATATACTAGGAACTGGATCGCTTTGGATAAAGCAAATAGCACAGGAGCGTGCGGCATGAAGCCAACACAGGAGTCAGGAGTTTAACGGGAGCCGTAACCCAGAGGACGGACAAATTCAAAGCCCCTTATAGCTGAGACTAAAAGGGGCTTTTTGCTGATGCATTCACGCCACGAGTATTGGACAATGCAAGCAATAGCCGTACAATACATGCCGTTTATACTAACGGATTGATGCCATAAGGCGGCTTTGCAATGAACGTTATTATTACTGAAAGTCATTATACTCGGCCAACAATATTGCATGCTCGCCCAGCTATCACCATAGAAGGCGAGCATATACGCACCCCATCGCCCAAACCTAACACGCCTCACTCTGGCACCACAGTGCAGGCGCATACCGCTAGCCCTCAGGCTCACCCGCCTATCCGCACGATAGAAGCCAAACCCGTTAAAGATGACGTGCAACTTTTAGATCCATCGCGCATCTATACACCTGATCTAGCAGGCCCAGCCTTCACCAAAAATACTTATCCGCTCGCACGCTCAGTGATTAAGCTGGGCTCAACAATAGACACTTTTGTATAATCAGCCAGCAAACTCAAACTTTACAGCAACACACTGTATCGGTGCACAACGCATCACAAGCACATACAAATACAAATACAAATACAAATACAAATACAAATACAAATACAGCATATTCATTACGCCATCATTTGACCATTATTAACTTTAAGGAACTGTCAATGTTTAAACTTCCTAGCAAGCATCAACTACTGGGCATAATCACCTCTGCCAGCTTGGTTATGCCCAGTATTAGTCACAGCGAATCACTGGCCGAGATTTACCAGCTCGCCCTTAAAAATGATGCACAGTTCAAAGTCGCTCAGGCGAATTTAGACTCGGGAAAACTCAGTAAAAAAATCGGGCTATCTGGGCTACTCCCACAAATTAATGCCGAAGCTAGCTACAGTGAGTTTAACGGTGACGGCAGCCAAAACAATAGTCCCTCTTTCGATGTTGAAACCGACACGACAACCTACGGTGTTACGCTTTCTCAACCTCTCTTTAACGCTGCTAATTGGTATACCTATAAACAAAGCCAATCCAGCGTCACATTAAGCGAAGCAAGCTTTGGTATTGAGCAGCAAAACCTGATTTTACGTACCGCAGAGGCCTATTTTGATAGCCTTAAAGCTGTGGATGACTTAGAAACCGCCATCGCTGAAGAAGACGCGTTATCACATAGCCTTGAGCAAACCAAGCAACGCTTTGAAGTGGGCCTGACCGCCATCACAGAAGTTCATGAAGCACAAGCCGAATTCGACTCGGCCAAAGCCAATAGACTAACACTAGAAGGCGCCCTAGTGATTGCTTTTGAAGCCTTAGAGGTATTGACAGGTAAAGCACACAAAAAGGTTGCGCCCCTCAAAAACAACTTCCCGGTAACCCCGCCAACCCCAGCAGCAAGAACCGAATGGGTCACCATGGCAAAAAATACCAATCTTGAATTACAAAGTGCAAAAATCCAACTCGCTGCAGCACAAGCCAATTACAAAATACAGCGCAGCGGCCACTTGCCTACACTGAATGCCACCGTCGGCTATAGCGACAGAACAAATGACGGCATCGCTGAGCAAAACATTAACACCTCAGTGGGTACTAATGTGGCGCTAACACTAAGCTTACCTTTGTATAGTGGTAGTCGCGTTTCAGCACAGCGCCAACAAGCGGCTTACCAGCAAGTAGCCGCCAAAGAAACTGTTAGTCAAATAGAGCGTAAAGTGACTCAAGACACGCGCTCACTACATCAGCGTGTAAATACCGGTGTTGCCACTGTACAGGCACGCCAGCAAGCGATAATATCAAGTGAAAGTGCCTTAGAAGCTACCAAGGCAGGCTATGATGTTGGCACACGTAACTTAGTTAACGTGCTCGATGCACAGCGCAAAGTCTATGCGACAAAACGAGACTTCTTAGGTGCTCTTTACGATTATGTCCTATCTGGACTTCGCTTAAAACAAGCTGCCGGCATGCTATCTGCGGCCGACCTTATCCAACTAGATCAATGGCTCAATAAAGAACAACTGGTTGGCCTAACCGCTGAACAACGAAGCTAATACTGCGCATTTAAGGTATGCTTTGGCATGTATTACTCGCCCTCTTAAGCCAATCGCGGTCACAACATTGATTTAAGAGGGCTAAACACCAAGATAACAGGGCCAAAGTTATGCATCCAATAAAAACCACTGCCATTATCGTGCTCTTTGTCACAGTACTCAGCTTAAGCCTTACCGCGCTAGCTGGAAAATATTACAAATGGGTCGATGAAAACGGCGTTGCGCACTTTTCAGAGCGGCCACCACAAGCGGCTGAGGCAACATCTGTTCAAACAGTGAAAGTAAAAACCCACGCGAAGGAAGACCCATCAGAAAACAGCGATGAGGATAGCCCTCCCACGCAACTGTCAGGGCCACTGCAAGCCGCTACCGACCCCAACGCTAAACAGCTGGATCCCGAGCGTTGCAAAGCCGAACAAGAGCGTCTTAAAACTTTAAACTCTGGCTCACGCATTCGCATGCAAGATACACAAGGCGGGTTTTACTATCTCGAAAAAGCGCAAATACTCAAAGAAATACAACGCTCTCAGCAAGCGATAAGAGAAAGCTGCGAATAGCAACAATGCAAGAGGGAATAGTAACAGTGCAAGAGGGAATAGTAACAATGCAAGAGGGAATAGTAACAATGCAAGAGGCGCTACACAGCATAACTGATCAACCAAAACCGCAGGCATCAACCGATGCTGATCAGTGCATGAAAAAGCCCGCCTGAGCCTCACTAAAGCGGGGTTTTTCCTTGGGCTTTTTAGTGCTTATGATTACATGCCTGGTCAATGAACTGTAACCCGTAATTTCAGACTAATACTCTGGCAACTCAATACCCGATAGCAACTCATCAAGCTCAAGCTTAGAGCCGCAATTAAAGGCTTCATCAACTAATGTTTTGGTTAAATGAGGCGCAAATCGCTCGATAAAATCGTACATAAAACCTCTTAAAAAAGTCCCCCGCCTAAAGGCTAGGCGCGTTGTACTCGCTTTAAATAAATGACTAGCATCTAAAGCCACCAAATCAGCGTCCAACTCAGCATCGAAAGCCTGCTTAGCGACAATCCCCACTCCCAAGCCTAAGCGCACATAAGTTTTTATCACATCGGCATCAGCAGCGGTAAAAACAACTTTAGGCGCCAAGCCATGCTCCATAAAAGCCTCGTCAAGCTTAGAGCGGCCTGTAAACCCAAAAACATAAGTCACCAAAGGGTGCTTAGCGACATCTTGAATGGTTAACTCGCTCACATGACATAAGGGGTGATTTTTAGGCACCAAGATACAGCGATTCCAGTTATAGCAGGGCAACATAATGAGATCGCTAAACAAATCCATAGCCTCTGTGGCTATCGCAAAATCAACGGTCCCATCGGCCGCCATTTCAGAAATTTGCATGGGAGTGCCTTGATTTAACTGCAAAGAAACATCAGGATATTCAGCAATAAACTGAGCGATAACACTTGGTAAAACATAGCGCGCCTGAGTGTGGGTAGTCGCTATCGACAATGTCCCTTTGCGCTCATCGCTAAACTCTTGCGCTACTTGCTTAATACTTTCAACCTTGCGAAGAATCTCTCCGGCGGTACGTAAAATCGCTTCCCCAGCAGGTGTTATACGCGTTAAATGCTTACCACTACGAGAGAAAACCTCAACACCTAACTCATCTTCTAATAAACGAATTTGCTTACTAATACCCGGCTGCGAGGTATACAAACTTTGTGCGGTTGCTGACACATTTAAATCGTGATGTGCCACTTCCCAAATATATCGTAGTTGTTGGAGTTTCATTTATGCCCTCCGATTGGCGGCAAAAGTAATTAAATTAACAGCGCCCAAGCATATGCAACGGCTTGACCCACAAATACTGACAAACAGATAACCTTTTATCAAAAAAAGCTGCTTATCAACAAACAAAATGACATATTACACATAAGAACACTCGACGTTAAAACCATTATTAAGTCGCATTAATCTTTACAGAGTGCATAACATGCGATTAATACACATAGAAAACATATAAAAAGCATAAAAAATATTCTATTCAAGAATAGATGGAAACCCAATAATTTGCCAACCCCTTTCTCTTCTTTTATCGTAAACTCTTTAGCGAAAACACCTGCTATCTTTGTAGAACGCCCATTTAATCGTGTCAATATATGCCTTTCAAATCTTTTACCGTTTTATTCATCACTGCTCGAGTTTTTATCGCGGTATCTATCGGCATTTTAACAGATGACGCGCTGGCACAAGATGAGCCAGAAGCACCCAATAGCGCACCAAAAAACGCCACTAACGCCATCAAAAATACGTCAGAAAGTACTACCGAAAATACTCACAAAACAACGACACAGGAGGCGGCTGGGGATATTCAAGCGCCCATCAAACCCCTAGGACCACCAAGCATCTATCAATATACCCAAACGAAACAACATGCATTAATTGCGACAGAAATTCAGCTCGGCAATACTGTGTGGCTCAGCGCACTGGGCGAGAATTTTTTAGCCACTTGGTATCCTGAGCATAGCGGCTCCCCCAAAGGCGCCGCGTTAATTATTCCTAATCACAATACCAATCCTAGCGAGCAACACACCCTAGCCAACTTGCATCATTATTTAAGTGCTAATGGTTGGTCAACGCTAGCGATTAGCCTGCCAGCACAACATCGCATACGCCCTCCTGCCAGACCGGCACCTTTACCCAGCTCTCAATCAACCCCCGCCACCGATACTGACGAGGCGCCAGAAACTGCAGCAACACCAGACCCGCAAGAAATCCAAGACACACCAGATACACCAGATACAGAGGATAGCGCGCTGACAGTGCCCCCCACGCCAGACGAAAAAGAAACCGTCTTCCAAGACCCCAACAACACTCCGGCAGGTGCCGATAGCACCAATACAGCCACCCCCCTCGAAGAGCCAACACCCGACGCCTCGGTTATAACGCCTGTAGAGCCTCTGGCTTTAGCCCGCATTGGTGCGGGCATCAATTATTTGCAAGCACAATCACAATTTAATAATGTGATTATTGCCGAAGGCATCGGCGCAGCCCGCGCACTGCGCTTTTTGCAAGCACTAGAAGCCGATGACTCACTTATCGACTCAACCCCTGAAGACATCGTCTTACAACACCCTTTGCGCGCGCTCGTTATCATTAATGCAGAGCATCATTTAACCGAAACACCTGAGCTCGATATACCTACCGCACTGGCCGCACTACCGATCCCTTTGCTAGACATTCACACACAACATTTTCAACAGCACTCAGCCAGAGCTGCACAACAGCTCAGTGCGCGTAAAAAAGCGCTGGCCAATAGCGATGTACCTATTTATGTGACGCGCACTCTTAATAGTGCGAGCGTCGACCAAAAAGGCGAACACCGATTGACACGTATTATCCGTGGTTTTTTATATCAGCATGCCCAAGGCAAAAAAGATACCCGCTAAGTGCCGTAAACTCCCCCCTGACTCAACTCACACTTTAGGCTACAATGCGCCCTTTTTTAAGCTGGTGAGAGTTATGAACCTAACATCCTTGACTGCAGTGTCTCCTATTGATGGCCGTTACGGCAGTAAAACCTCAAGCCTACGTGGCATTTTTAGTGAATTTGGCCTGATTCGCGCCCGTGTTGAAGTAGAAGTTCGCTGGTTGCAGCAGTTAGCCGCTCACCCGGCTATTACTGAAGTCCCCACATTCAGTCCCGAAGCCTCAGCGGTACTCGACAACATGATCGCTAACTTTAGCGAAGCCGACGCCGAAGCCATCAAAGCCGAAGAGCGCGTTACTAACCATGACGTTAAAGCTGTTGAGTACTTTATTAAAAAGCGTATTGCCGATAATGCCGAGCTCAATGCCGTGACTGAGTTTGTGCACTTTGCATGTACCAGTGAAGATATTAATAACCTCTCACATGCCTTAATGCTAAAAGCTGGCCGCGATGATGTTTTAATTCCTTTAATGCAAAAGATTGTTGACGCAATTGCCGATAGCGCCGACAGCTATGCTGATGTGCCCATGTTAAGCCGCACTCACGGTCAAACAGCATCGCCTAGTACTATGGGCAAAGAGTTTGCCAATGTCGCCATCCGCTTACAGCGTCAAATTCAGCAAATTAGCCACGTTAACATGCTCGGTAAAATCAATGGCGCCGTCGGTAATTATAATGCCCACATGAGTGCCTATAATGAAATCGACTGGCAAGCGAATGCCGAGACCTTTGTAAGCTCGTTAGGACTCACCTTTAACCCTTACACCACGCAAATTGAGCCGCACGATTACATTGCCGAGCTATTTGATGCGATTGCACGCTTTAACACCATTATGATCGATTTTAATCGTGATATCTGGGCGTACATTTCAATGGGTTTCTTTAAGCAAAAAACCATTGCCGGTGAAGTAGGATCATCGACAATGCCGCACAAAGTTAACCCCATTGATTTTGAAAACTCAGAGGGTAATCTAGGCTTGGCTAACGCTGTATTTGGCCATATGGGCGCCAAACTACCCATCTCACGCTGGCAGCGCGACCTTACCGACTCGACCGTCTTGCGCAACATGGGTGTCGGTTTTGGCTACAGTACCATCGCGTATGAGTCGGTACTCAAGGGCATTAGTAAATTGCAAATCAACGAAGAGCGCCTAGCACAAGACCTTAACAGTGCGTGGGAAGTACTTGCCGAGCCAATTCAAACGGTTATGCGTCGCTACGGTATCGAAAAACCCTATGAGAAGCTCAAAGCATTAACGCGTGGTAATACCATTGATCAAGCAACGATCAGTGCATTTGTTGAGACGCTAGACATGCCCGCACACGCCAAAAAAGACTTGCAAGCCTTGAGCCCTGCAACCTATATTGGCAATGCCATCGCGCAAACACGCGATCTACCCAATCAGCTGGCAAAGCTTAAATAACCATTAGCTAAAACCCTTTAAGTATTAGGGCTTTTCTACCCCGCATTAAACAACCCCAGCACACAAAAAGCCCTTTAATAAAGGGCTTTTTTTATTTTTAAATATTATGGTCTGCCACACCGGTTACCATAAGTTTTTGGTCGTAGCGGCCGCCGGTCTATTATCATGCAAAAAAAAACGCCCATCAAACCACTTACCCACCTAGGCGACTTGCCCGTACAAGACTTTTTACGCGACTACTGGCAAAAAAAACCGCTATTTATCAAAAATGCACTCGCCAATTGGCAAGCGCCACTCGACAGTAATGAGCTAGCAGGGCTCGCCCTTGAAGATAGTGTTGAGTCTCGGCTCATTATTGAGCAAACCTGCAAAAACCCCTTAAACAGCCAATGGCAGCTTGAGCATGGCCCGCTGCCCGAAGAACGCTTTGCAACACTCCCGCCCAGCCACTTCACCTTACTGATTCAAGCGCTGGACCAAATCTGCCCAGAAGCCCACGATTTACTTCAACAATTTAAATTCTTACCGCATTGGCGGGTCGATGACATTATGGCCAGCATTGCTCCTATTGGAGGCAGTGTGGGGCCACACTTTGATTACTATGACGTGTTTTTATTGCAAGGTACCGGCAGTCGCCGCTGGCAGATAGGCCAATCATGCAGCGAACAGTCGCCCCTATTGACCGATTGTCCATTAAAAATTCTGACGGAATTCGATACGCAAGCACAATATTTGGCGCAACCTGGCGACCTACTCTATATACCAGCCAACATCGCGCACTGGGGCATTGGCGCGACAGATGACTGCACCACTTATTCCATTGGCTTTAGAGCACCCAGTTATAGTGATATTTTGCTAGACCTAAGCCAAGATATTGCCAGCGAACTCAGCGCCGATATACGCTACCGCGACCCTGAAAATTTACCGGCCAATCTGGGGGGAGAAATCACACAGCAGGTCGTAGAGCAAATTGCTGAGCGCTGCCGCAACTACTTTACACCCGCACGGGTTGGTCAGTGGTTAGGCTGCCACCTGACCGAAGAAAAGCGCTGCAGTCCCGATATCACCACGGGTGAATTTAACACCGATCACCTCGTTATGACCGCTAATACCCGCGCGGCCTACACTGTGAACCCCGACACGCCAGCGCCTCCTAATATCGGCCACCATTTACATCATCACAACGCACCACCTGACTCAACAACGATCAACCAAAAGCCACAAGCCACCGTTTTCATTAATGGTCAAAGCTGGCAAACAAGTCTAACCTTAGCGTGTGCATTATGTAACTATACGGCCATTGAGCCTCAACATTATTCGGCTGATGATTGTGCCGTCATAAACCAGTGGATTGACCATGGATACCTCAACCTGCCTTAACCCACCGACCTTAACGCCGATTGTTAAGGTGCGCCAGGTGCGCTGGCCTGCAGACGCCTCGGCGCTCGAGTCCATTCGCGAGCAAGTGTTTATCAAAGAGCAAAAGGTCCCTCCACATATTGAATGGGACGGCCAAGAGCAAGACTCACAGCACTTTATCGCTTACTACAACGGCACGCCTGTAGGCACTGCACGCCTTGTTAAGCACTACAAGCTCACCCGTATGGCCGTTCTTAAGCATTATCGTAACCAAGGGGTTGGTAATGCTCTGATAAAAGCTGTCAGCCGCTCAGCGATGCATGCCGGCATGAGCGAGCTGACCGCCAATGCGCAGATTGATGCCCTTGGCTTTTATTTAAAACACAACTTCACCGTTACCGGTGATAGCTACTACGAGGCCAATATTCTGCATAAGCCCATCAGTAAACCTTTAGGCTTTAGTGCACCTTAAACCGCTCTACTCTAACGCCAATACATCAATCCAACAGCGGATCACACACTATGGCCCAACACAACGATGCAGCCATCACTCAGCCGCCAAGTACGCAACCTCCACAAGGCGACACTGGCGTCATTCGGTTTGACACTCTCCAAAGCGCCAGCGACGCCCTGTATATGGGCATTCAAACAGCGCAGCGTGACATCACTATTTTTTGCTACTCCCTAGAGCCAGCACTATACAGCTGTACTAACCTCACCAATCACATATCGCGCGTCGCCCGCCGCCATCGTAACGCCCTAGTACGCATACTGATTCAAAATCCAAAATCACTGTATGGCCATCAGCATTTGCTAGTCTCACTCAGCCAGCGCTTACCCAGCTCAATTCAAATACGTATCTTGACGCAAGAACACCCACAACCACAAACAGCCTTTTGCATTAGCGATCGCACAACCTTAGTCTTTTTTAATCAAGAATCCACCTATCAAGGCTTTTTTTGCCGCCAAGCCAGCGCCGAGTCTCGCCATGCTCTAGAGACCTTTGATCACCTATGGCAGCACTACGCTGTCGAAGATCCAGAACTCAAAGCCATCACCCTGTAACGCTAGTAATCATTCAGGCTTAGTGTACCCATATGACCCAAATCCGACATTAAAATATTGGCTGCAAATTTATCTGTCTAAGTGCAGGGGTAAGGTATTCAAACCGCGGCGCCAGCGTTAAACTTACGCACCGTACAAAAGGTTTGCTCTTGAAGGCTCTGCACAGAAGCCAGATGTAAAGGCCCCGCCCCCGCTCTCTACAGCGTTTTTCTCTACAGCGTTTTCCTCGACTGTGCTACAAGCCACTTCTGTTTAACTTTTTGCCGCATTGAACTCGATGAGTAATATGTTAATGTTGCCACGCTAATGATCGAGGCCTATCTTACATAGCTTTAGCTCAGCTCACACAAACTGGGTGGCTAGTATCTTTAGGCACATAATTTCTATAGGAAGAGATAAATCGTGAAAATTTTACATATTCAATATGCAGGTGATTTTCCGGAAGCATACAATCGCCTTATAAAAAATAATGGGAAAGAGAATTATTACGGACAAAGGTACTCCGTGAATTCGGTTGTACAGCAAGCGAAAAGCAATATAAGCGTTATGGTGCTAACCTTAAAGACAGAAGGCTATAGGGTCAAACTAGAGAACAATCTCATTGCCGTTGGAATGAATAAAAATAAAACCGACTACACTGCAATAGAAAATGAAATATCACAATTTTCTCCTGACTCCGTTATTTTACGGACTCCAGACCACAAGATTTTGAGATTTTTAAGAAAGCGCCAAATAAATACACTCCCCGTATTTGCTGACTCCTTTGAGAACATCCCCATTTGGAAAGTGAAAACGCAACTAAGACATTTTATGCTAGCAAGGGAGTTAAAATCTAAGTCTATAAAATGGGTTGCAAACCATCAAATCAACGCGGCTAAATCATTAAAAAATCTAGGCATAAACCCCAGCAAAATATTACCGTATGATTGGGAACACTCTGACAACCCATCAAACTGGAAAAAAAATATACCAAACAACTTAACTGAAAAGAAAATAGTTATTTTTTATGCAGGTACAATATCTCACTCAAAAGGGGTTTTTGATTTAGTTCGTGCAATGAGCGAGCTACATAAATTCGGCAGAGATTCCATTTTGAGAATTGCAGGAAAAGGAGACGAAGAAAAGCTGATTAATTGTGCTAGCAATCTGGGAGTCAGCAGTCAAATTGAGATGCTAGGGCTAATAAACCATGAAGAGGTCTTTTCTAATATGAATGAATCTGATGTTGTCGTTGTGCCAAGCCGTCATTCATATCCAGAAGGTTTACCGATGACGATCATGGAAAGTTTAATGGTGCACACCCCAGTGGTTGCATCAGATCACCCAATGTTTATTGGGCGTGTGGGCTTGAGAGGAAGCGTCGTTTTCTTTAGAGAAAGAGACTCAGTAGATCTCAGTGAAAAAATTGTATCAATTTGTAGTAACTTGGATACTTACAAAAAAATGAGCAAAAATGCAAAACTAGAATGGCAAGATCTCAATCTAAAGTTAAAATGGGCTGAAATGATAAATAAGTGGATCTCTAACCCTAGCGTTGATCTCTCCCAATTTGTGTTGAGTACTTGTGATCACTAACGGGCTCCTATGAGCCTTCATTTCTGGATAAGCGATCATTCAATCCTGAGGTACTCTTTATTATCCAAATACGACGTTAAAATATTGCTGGCAAATACGTGTTAAGCGTGCCATTTTTTACGCCTCTCGCATTGAACAATAGCATACCGTTTAGAGCGAGATATTGAGAGAGGAGGACGTCTTATATTGATCGCTTACCTTAGCAGATGCACTGTCTAACCCTTGCTTTCCCTGCAAGAGCTGACACTTAAATACCGAGAAAATAGTCCATCACACCCTATCAGGCGAGATTTTTCAGCTTGGCTAAATAGGTGCAATTCAGTATTGATTATGCACATAAAAAGCCTTACCTAGGACTTATTCACATCGTTAAAGAAAAGGCTTATAGGCATTACTTGCTTTACCAAAACGGCTAACATTAACACCCAGCGCATGCGCCCAACCTAAAAATAATTCACTATGTGCGCGCAAATTATTTCCTTTGCGCCCATTATAGTGCTGTCCTGTTTTCATAGAGCCATCAAGGTGACCAATCGTCATATAGGGCATATTTTCACGGCGATGATCATAAGTACTGAATTCACTTGTCGCAATAATCAATGTTGAGTCAAACAATGTGCCTGCGCCATCAGGAATCTCTTTAAGGCGCTGAGTCAGATAAGCCAGTCGCCCATAATACCAACGCTGAATACGAGCATGATCCCGCCTAGCCTTGACCTTATTACCATTGGCGTGGCCCATTTCATGATCGTGCCGCTGGTCATTACCTCGCGCTTCAAAGCCTGGAATATTCAGGTGTGTATAGTGCTGCCCTAGTGCCGGTACAGCCAATGTTCCACTTCCGCTAAATTGCATTAAAGAGCATCGCGTTCGATCTAGCGCTAACGCTGCAACAGTCGTATCTATAGCAATATCAACTAACTTACCGAAGTTTTCTGGTTTAGCCCAGTATTTGCTCGTATCTGTAGTGTTTCCATTGGTATTAGTCCAACCATTGGGCACATTAAAATTGACATTCACTGATGGGTCAGAACCTGATAGGTCAAGATTTGCAAGAGCTTCTTTTTCAAGCTTTTCGAATGATGCAAGAAGCACTTCCATTTTATGCCGGGCCTGCTCTCCACCTAAGCATTTAACAGCCTCAATTTGGGCCGCAGCTTGCTCTAAAAAATTGGCTCGCCCATAATCAGGGGAGTACCCCGTCATGGTGTTATTAGCTCCATCAGGAATTCCATTGCGAAACAATTGCATATATGTGTCCATGGGGTTCCAATTTGAACTACCAAATGTTCCTCCGCCAACACTGCGCGCTGGTGATGTATAAGAATCTGCAGCCCCCCTCCCCTTCACATGAGCACCATAAACAGGCATATAAATCGATGAAGCGCCTTTTCCTAAGCGAGACCCTATAACCTGATCAAAACTACCTTGCTTGGGTGTCCCGCCGGTTAATGCTCCGCCGACTGCTTTAGCATGATCATCATTCTGGCCTTCATCACCTGTATTATAAAAGCCACTATATAGATTGATATCTTGCTCATGTTTTTTGAGCGGCTGTAAAATATAGGTTGCCGCACCAGAGGTATCTTCTATAAAATTGCCGCTACGATTTCGATCAATCGCATCGCCCACAACCTCCCAATTATTGATATTATCAGGCCTAATAATATCAAGCCCATTAATACTCGCCCCCATATTAATATTGAGATCACCAAAGCTGCGTGGCCAATATGCCCTTTGCGTACAACCTTCGGGCGTGTACCAAATAATGCACCGTTTGAAATTAGTGTTTTGCGCTAAAGCCCTTTCTACAAATGAACCCATTAAAGAAGTAGAAGCTATTGCGGCTGTATTTGTGCGAATAAAATCGCGACGATTAAACTTTTTCATTAGTGATTGACCTCGCAACTCATCGCATGAGATTTAATATGTAACGCTTTAAAAGATTCGC
The DNA here is from genome assembly GCF_001292705.1 of Marinagarivorans algicola. Lineage (GTDB taxonomy): Bacteria > Pseudomonadota > Gammaproteobacteria > Pseudomonadales > Cellvibrionaceae > Marinagarivorans > Marinagarivorans algicola. The sequence continues at coordinate 107,464 of NZ_LGAK01000001.1, read as the reverse complement.
TAGTGACCAACGTTCTAATGGCATCGTTAATTGATCCACCTTCGGAGACACCCGTAAAAATCTGATCAAAACTCGTGCTTTCGATTGCTTTCGGGTCTCGACCTAAGGCAAACCGATACAATTGACGTGAAAAACATTGAGCCATGGCCTGAGAGCTACCTAGTTTCAGGCCCAACTCCACTGGATTTTGATAAGACCCTGCAATATCGACCTGCATGGCCAAGTGACCTTGACGTTGAGCCCCGCCTGGATATAGCTTCCCAGAATCATCGTATGCATCAAAAATACGCCCTATCGGATCTACAATAATATGACACCCACGACAAGCAGAGGCTTCAGTTCTGTCTGAAGTATTTTCATTTTCAGCTGCCGCATCGGCAGGTGGTGGTGGCATAAAATCACAAAACATGCGCTCAAATATGACTTTACCTCGGAAAATGGTATTTTTATCGCGGCCATGATTGCCATGTGCTTGCAAATAATAAGCTTGCGTTAAAATGCCCAAACGCTGTGTATTCGCAGGCCAATGGTAAATTGCCCACTGACTTGTTGGCGCTGGCACACCATAATGCTCAGCCAACGTTCCATTAATAAAGCTGTAATCCGCCGTAAATAATTCACTCAACGGTAAATCATTTTCAAGAATATGCTTAATAAATCTCCGCGTTTCTTCATAAGCAGCGACCGTGACATTATTTAGATTACCAAGAGGGCGAGATGGCTGCATTCCGAGCCATTCAAAAATAAACCGCGTTGCAGAGCTAATAAACTGATCATCTGACATCATATTATTAACGCGCGACAATAATGTATCGAAATCATTCGACTGTGTTAATGCCTCAATAAAGGATTGCTGAGGTGGTGCGTCGTTCAGCGTATAAGATATACGTGTTGCCAATTCACGCGGTGTTAGGTGTAAACGACCTGCCGGCAAAGCTAGCTCGCCAAATTCTAATTTATACACAAAACGGTAATCTACTAGCATCAGCGACAACCCTGAACTCAGCGCCTCTTCCACATCAGCACCGGCATCAAAAGACTCGGAAATCACATGGGCTATACGATGGATATCAGGCGTCGTTGTTGGCGAGGGTGAACTCATCAATTGGTCGCACCGCTGAGCGCCACACATACACACACTATTGGCTGAGCTGCTATCTGAGCAATCATTTGCCATGTCTCCGAATAATGCTTTGCAATGCGCTGTTAAATTACATTGATCGGCAGGAATCATTGATGCATTGTTATTATTGTTATTTGAGACTACAGGCGCTGCAGATTTGACACCACGATAAAGAATCTCCATTGGCTCGGATAAATGATCTTTAACGCACTGCATAGTATTATTTTGCCAATTGCACTGAGCGGCAAATTGTTGCGCGATGGCTGACGCGATCACTTCAGCAGCACCTACCAGCTCTCGAAAATCCGATGATAAATCGGCCGCATTATTAGTGTATGCACCAAAGGGGCCCGTTGCATCACCTAGCATCGTCACATCCGGGAAAGCCTGTAAATCAAAAGCCGCACTCACTGTAGAAAAATATTGTGACGCAGTTAAACGCATTTGAGGGCTTTCAATATCACCATTTTCCAAGCTCTTAAGGCCCGTACAGCCGTTTTCTCCGACGATATCACCCTGCTTTGAGGCACACTGATCAATCACATCAGGAACATTATCCCCATCCGTATCAGCAGCCTTTTCCTCCGCAGAGCAGCCGGCTAATTGTCCAGCACTATCAACCGTTTGGTTGGCTGGCGTACTTGGGCATTGGTCTTCAGGAATTAAAACACCATCACCATCACGGTCACGCTGTTTTGGCGAGCATCCTGATTTAGTGACAACACTCTCTAAGTGTGTACCAGGGCAATCATCATAGATATCGGCAACACCATCTGAATCACCGTCATTTTGTGCCATCGATAGAATTTCAAAAGCAACGACACTGGCATTGTTTGTCGTACCAGTCAGCTCAATCAATAACTCTCCATCTGAGACAGTAATATTGTTAATCGCTTCGGTTTTAGCGATATTTTGGCCGCCAGCTTTTTTAAAAATATCGTAGCCTGTCAGTGCCTGCTGACCTTCAATAGACACATCCATAACCCGCTTATTCGCCTCTGTGAAGTACACCTCAGCAAGGTGCAACACCACATGATAAGAGCCATTATCAAGAGGTACTCGGTAGGACAAGTTACTACCCCAACGCTCTTTGTGGTAAAGCACATCATCAGTTGTATTGCCTACATCGTGACTATGATTACCCGTGGTAGCCCCCAAGGAGCCAGCATAATATTGCGCATCGTCTGCAATAAACACCGTACCATTGCGACTCACATACTGCTCACCACCGGCATTAAGGGCAAATACAACCTCTGATTTAGCCTGAAGGTTCTTGCACCCTGTCGCATCTATCGCTTTTTTATCTTGGGGTAATGTTTCACATAGATCATCAGAATCGGGGATGCCATCATGATCGGCATCACCGATGACCACTTCCGGAGCAAATTCAATCAACATAAAATTGGCAACATCTGTTGCACACGTACTGCCAGCGGTATCAGTACACACATTGGGGCGTGGCATGTTCGCTGAAATATAAGCTGCCAACCCCTCACGCTCACCACAATGACCCATCACTTTATTTGAGCATTGATAATCCCTAATTGCCAAGGCCGACCCGCCTTCACCCTTAGCTCCATGACAAGCAACGCAAGCCTGAGAAGAAAATTGTTTTTTGCCACGCTGATAAGATGAACAGCCATCAACATCAACCACTGCACCGAATACGGTATTTAAGCACCCGTCGCCTTCTATCGCGTCAGTAACACCATCTGCATCCATGTCATCTGTTCCTCCAGCAGCCGAGCTCGCAGAGCCCGTTGGCAGGCTCGAAACACTCGTTGAAGAAACCCCCAAGCTGCTCTTTGAAGAGCTCGGCTCAGTACCTGCAGAACAGCCCACCAAACAAACAACCAATAGAGCCACCACAGTATTAATAGGCAGCCAATCGATGCTTCTCAGTACATTTACCCGCATAATTAGACCCTTTAGTTAAACTATTATTTCTCTTCTATTCACGCATTGAAGATTGAAAACCACAAAAATAAAGTCATATTTGGTAAATTAGAAACCATACTCATAAACTTTATTTTTTATATCCTATCCCTCTTAAATAGAAAACAGTGAAATAAAAGTCTCTACCTGATCACAAATTCTTATTGTCTCAGTATCCCGCGTACAAGTTGAGAAGGCTCAACTGGCAATGAGACCCCACAAGGCCCAAAAGTCGCTGGTAGCTTCTCGATAGAGCAGAATTTGGGACGCTAGGCCTTATGGTATTGATTTTTTGGGTTTATCGAGAAGATAAGCCAAATTTAACGGTGTTTCGGCACATTGATCTTCGGTATTGGCCAGTCGCGCAAGAAAGAGGTTAGATGAGTACGATAAAGGCTTGTTATTGTTAAGGCTTGTTATTATTGTTATTGCCCAAAGGCAGCCTACTTCACCGGTCTGGTTTAACGAAATACTCTGAGCATAGTCGGTACGATTCTCCAAAGAAAACAGGGGGCGTTAAACGAGTTTGTGCCCCAGATGCAAAAGTCGGATCTGATGGTATTATTTTAGTTAATGACCTAATAACCATCAAAGCGGTAAATACGGCCATTTTCATTAATTTGCGCGGCATATTTTAAGGCTTCTTCGGGCGAGTAACTAAAATGCTTTATTAATGTACAAAAAATATGATAAAACTCATTTTTGATACTGGTCGAGAAAATACCCGGATCATCGCTTCCTAGAGACACAATTAAATTTGCATCGCCGTCGATAGCGCGCTCGGGTATTTTAAGCCAGCGAAAGACATGATGCTCGTGCATTGATTGGTAATGGCTAATTCTGATATTGCTCGTAGGCAGTGTTTCTATGACTACACCGTATTTTTCAATTTCATGCTGCACATACTGCTGTAATAACAATAAAGCATCAGCATCAAACCCCGTCACACACACCTTTGTTTTTTTAGCGCTGCGCATCAATACGCCTACATCAAACCAGCGCATACGCAGACATTCAAGCGCCTCTAAACCGACATGCTCTTTTGCCTTTTTAACCGCCTCTATTTCTTGCCAAAGCCAGCTGGTATAACTTAAGCATTGCCCCTGTAAATAGCCCTCTAGTGCTTCGGGCAATAAGTGGCGGTACTTGAAGGCGTCTTGCAGTACATCAATGGTCATTGGCGAGGGCAATAATAATGCTATTAAACGTCTAATCTCTCGCTCTACCCACTCTAAGTTAATACGGGTTGTATTTGTTGAAAGCACCACTTGCCGCACAAATAATAAATCATCTAGCCATGCACCTTGCTCCATATAAATAAATTTAGGCATAGGCTCAAACCATTGTTTGGGTAAAATCCCAATCGCTGTTGCGTGCCCTAGTCTATCGCCATTACGCAAGGCCAATAATGTCACAGCATCATGTACCGCACGTATACCACTGACTAAATGCTTAAAGTCTTCGCCTACGTGATAGGTAAAATGACGAATATGGTGATAACGACAAAAGCGATAAAGGCCCGCAAAAACATCCGGCGGTGCCTCTAGCTCATTAGCGGCCGCATCAATGCCGGTTAAAATCTTTTTTAGTGCGGGGTTATTATCGAGTAGCTCGACCAACAAATGCGCTTGCGTCAACAAATTATTGCGCAGTGTTTGGTAGTAGGCTTCGCCTGCTTTAGGCTGCCAAGGTCTTTTAATAAAATGCGTCACCAAGCGCAGTGCAGGCTTTTTAATGGCAGATACTTTAAGGGCTAAGTCATTTAAATCGCAGGCACTGTGTAAAGCGTATGGCTCGGCCCCTTGGTGATAACACAAAAAGCCTTCAAAAACCTTTGAGAGCAAATTGATATTTTTGGCATTGCTTGACTTAGGCGCAATACGGCATTCGAGTGTGGCAAGTTCAGCCGCACCGCTCGTACTATTGCCTTGCAATTGCCTAAAGCGAGCCTCATAGGCTAACTCTATATGCTCGCGCACACCATCGTCTGCAAATTTTTGAAACCAATCAAACCCCGCTTGATCGGTGCGCTGCACCGCAAAGCGCTGGAAGTTATTCATGCACAATATATACAATAAATAGCATGCATCAATCAGCGGATCAGGGGCTGCCTTTAACTGCGCAAGTAAGCGCACCTGCCAGTGCAGCTCGGCCAAGTGCGGTCTATGCTCGGTATCGCTGAACAAGGCTTTTTCTAATGGAAAAGATAGCGCTTCATGGTGTGTAGGCTCGGTGAGTACGCTCTTTAAGGTTTGTATCGCTTGGCGCCGCTGGGCTGGGCTGGGCCCGTTTAAACACAACAATAAGGCTTCGCGTACCTGCCTGGCCACTATGAATAAATGGTGAATATCATTAGGCTGTTTAAAGACTGTATTGGCGGCATACAAAAGCTTAACGCGCTGACACCTGAGCGAGTCGGTTAAGTACTCTACCGTTGCCTCTGGGTGGCATAATACATGGCACCATAAACTCTCGATACTGGTTGTGCCATTTAAATGCATGTGGCTTTCGTGTAGCCCTTGCCGCGCAATATAATCTTCGACCACACGGTGATAAACACACGGCAAGCTGCTATTGGGCACTTTCTCGCGCAATGTGGCCAAAAGCTCAAAGGGTTGATTAACCACAGCAGGGTGTAATTGCGCAACCAATTGATAAGCCACCACCGGCAATGCACATTGATTAGCCACCCAGCCTTGCCACGCATCAAACGCTTGCCTATCAATCGCTAAACGCCGATTATCTTGATCAAAATAATAATCAACCGCCTGCCCAAGCAATACACGCGACCAACTGCCGTCATCGTGTTTGGTTTCAATCAAATCATCCCAGTAACCTAAAAATACTTGATCGGGCCAGCGGTTATGTTTTTGCTGGCAGGCGGTATACACCACCTCTTTTAAGCCGCCATCAAAATCACATAACTCGCCCGTTAACAATAAAGGCATTTGCTTTAACACAAAATCAAATACCGCAGGCTCGGCCAAAAAAAACGAGTTAATTAAAATCATAATCTTCTCTATTTTTTAGTGATCTTAAATAGCGCCTACAATAGGCAAAGCCGAGACAAAAGCCATCATATGTAATTTATCACCCTCCTCAAACGCTTTAATCAATTCACAACTATCGCCATATACTGATTTTAAAATACTTTTTATATGATCAGAAATAAAATCTACGCCTTTATTATCTTTATTAATTTTTAGCAAATAAGGCAGCAATAGCGGGCAAGCGATTAGCGATGTGGTCAGAGGTAAATTTTCTTTAAAGGAATCACTTTTATAACTATTCAATGATATCTTTTCAAACACATTGTTTAAATTATTTTTTAGCTCATTCGATGAGAATTTAGTGTTTTTAGCCATATTTAAGCATGATCTTAAACTATTACTGCTGTTATTACCAAAACGAACCTCTTCAATAAGGACTGAATTAACTAGCTTCCAAATATAATTAGCCATCAAATCGTAAAGGGTCCACACTATTTCGCCATCAGTGCTATTCAACTTCCTCTTACTACCATTAATATTTGACAACGAATACATCAATCGCGTCCAAACCTTGCCGATTAGTAATGAAGAATACTGGCCTTTATTACACTCTTCAATCCACGTATATAATATATTAATTAATTTTTTATAGTTCTCACTGGGCGCTTCTATATCATCGATATCATTTTCATTTTCATTTTCACCGTATATTTCTCTAGCAATATCATTAACGTCAGCGTTATTTAAAAAAGTTGGTGAACCGTATGTTTTTATGGGTTCCAACTTATTAATCATATTTTTTACCGCATCTTCATCTTGACAGCCTAACAATTGAGCAGTAGAAGCAATCAGGCAATAAATTGAAATATAATCTCTGCCTTCATTGGCTGTAATAGCGGAATGCGCGGAAAAGAGAATAGTCTTTGAAGCCAAAAATGTCATAAATTGAATACCTTGTTTATTTATACTTCTCTCAAAACTAGGCAACGTAGTATGATTTATACATTTCATACCATTATTATCTGCATCATTGTTATACAATTTTTCTATTTCAGTATATAAAATACTTTTATTGACCTTTTTTAATTGCCTAGGCGTACGAATAACACCCGACCAAAATTGAGCATTGCCATGTGTTCCGGATTTAAAGTGGTTTAATATAATGGGGCTAAAATGTGCTGATACACTATAAACATCTTGGTAGGTTTGTAAGCCAATATACGATAAATAATCATTTGATGTACAGCCACCTCTAAGCAGGCCAGCCACATGGTTCATATAGATATTAGATGCCGCGCCACCGGTTAACATTAAGCTTAAAGCTTTACCTAGAGGGTTAACCCCATCTGAGGTGTAGCTGGCAATAACCGATGACAAGAATATTTGCGAAGCGTTATAGCTTTCATGGACGGCATCGGGGCGGTCGTAAAATCCGGTTTCAAGGTCGCCGTATTGGTGGCACAATGTAAATAAGGCCATGCCAATTCTATTAGGGTGAGCATAGGGGCTTATTAAGCTGTCGGCATCAATCCCTTCTTTTTGTAGGGCGCCGATATAGCTTGCCCTTAAAGCCGTCTTAAAGGCAGTATAATTATCGCTATCGTTAGCTGGGCGCTCGGCCCAAGCTTTAAGTATTTGTAACGTTGTGCGCACCGGTAACGACAATATAAAGTAACGGTACGCACCTACATGGGCAGGTCTTAAATTAAGCGCTTGTGATAGCATAGTCTCGATATATGTTTTAACAGGCTGACCTGTCTTATGATCTTTTTCGTTGTGATGATCAATTACATAAATAATACCTTGTTTAAACCGCTCATCGGCTAACTCACGAAAGCTCTTTAATTTAATGCGCTGCTCTACCGGTAAAATTTTGGCTAAATATTGTTGCTCTAAATGATCGACCAAGTCGACAGCGACTGTACTCTCAGGTTTTACATTAAACTCTTTTCCTTTTTTTTCTTTAACAATATAGCTGTACAGCTTTAAGTCGCCAGATATTAATATAACCAATTTTTGGTGTGTTAAATATTTACGTATCAGCTCTAAAGCATCGTACGCTTTGCTTGTATCGGTATCGACATCATCAAAGGCGACAATAAAAATATCTTGATTTAAAGCGCTAGCGGCACTATCAATCAACTCATGAAAACGCGCCTCTAAGGCTTGCCCACCCATGGCATGCTTTAACGATTTATTTAAAAACCAGGCGGCATCTTGATCTTTTGACTCTACACCACTATTGAGCAATTTAAGCCCTTCGGCCATGGCTTCTAGCTTTTCGTTAAACTGGCAGTATTTTTGATCGTCGCCACAACACGATAATTGATTTTTAAGCAATGCATTCAGCTTAGCCACCAAATCAACTAACAGATGCTGATGTGTTTCGACTAATGTGGGGTCAATAATAGTGATAGGCAATATTTTATCATTTTTGTTTTTAAAATATTCCTGCATCACGGCGCGTAAAAAAGTGGTTTTACCTGCACCGCGCTCACCGCCAATAAAAATTGTATTATTGTGCCTAGGCCGGTCAAACTCATGCAACCATGATCCATGCGTATCATCAGCGGCTGAGCTCGCTAAACGGTTAACGCCCTTGGCAATGGTATTAAGCAGCTGATCAAGTTTAGTTTTTGCTTCGTATTGAAAAAGCTGCTCGCCGAGCATACCGTTATTTTGCAGTGATTGGCGTAAATCAATAGTGATATTTGGCGCGCTTGTCGTGTGTTGCTCACTTTGAGCAGGAGAGTTGGCCGTGCGAGTTCCTTAAGGTCATCAAGGTTGTGACGCCCTGAGCTGCGCCAGAATTTACTGTTATTCAAAATAACAGTCTGCCTTAATTTTACAAAAGCATGCGGCCTTTTGCGCCATTTGTTAAAAATTTTGACCAATACCTTATCGCTTAAATATTTAGCCGCCAAAAGAGAGATTTATTCACAAAATATGTACTTGCCGTAATAACACTGCGAAATTAAAAAAATAAAATTTTTAGCATTTCACTATATACCAACATTCAACATTCAAAGCGCTCGGGCAGCACGATAGCGCTAATTCGAGAGAATAAATTCAATAACCCGCGCGTACAGACACAGCCAAAGGTACTTTCTGAGTATCAAAAAGCCAAAACCTAAAGACACCACAACTTAACGGCTCAACCGGCCTTATCTAATGCTTGAGCAGCCAAAAATTTTTGGGGTAACCGATGATATTCATTTAGTCGATGGGATCGGCAGCGCGTGAATATCCTACTCCCGCGGCATGGGTACATACCTGCACGTCAACCGGTGTTATAACCACATACCTAATAATCACACGCTTACCGTCTATATTAGAACGCTTAAATATCGATATTAACGCTTGCCTATTACAAACACAGCATTTTGAGCGTGAGCATTCGTCGCGCTTATGCTCTTTGCATTTGCGACACTGCGGATGCATTAACGGCGTGCTTTCGCAAGCGTTGCCCTGCCGCCATTGACTAAAGCGCTAACACCAAAAAAGGCCCCTTAACGGCGGCCTTTAAAGGGTGGTGCTTTGCTATTGAATGCCATCGCAATCAATAATAGGCTATCTCGTAGTCGCTAAAAAAAACGACTCGTCGATCGAGCTAGCCCATCATCTTTGCTGCAATATCATCGAGTGCTTCGCACGACTCAAGTACATTACCCACAGTGGCTTCGGCTGTTTCGGGGTCTAGGTGTAAGCTTTCAAAAAGCTTACTGGGGATAGGCATAGGCAACCTAGAGCCTATGCCTCTACGCGCGAGTAACTGCTCGGCCACAAACAATAAATGCGCGTACTCGGCGTGCTCACCTTGATAGCTGGGGTTAAATTGTTGCCTTAAGGCGGTAATCACCTCGCTTGGCATACTCCAAGTTTCGAGTAGCCAGCTCGATATTTGGCAACTACTCACTCCTACAATGCTTTGCTCTACGGCGTGGCTTTGGATATGAGGATTGGCCTCTAGGTGGCGACTGATATTCGCGTAATACGGCGGAAACACTTCAGCCAAAATAAGATGGCCAAAATTGCATAGCAAACCGGCTAAATACGACATGCCGAATGCTGGGCGATGCTCTCGGGGTATGCTCGTTACCAAACCCTCGACCACCGCCGCCACACAAATAGCATGCTGCCAATAAGCCGCTATTTGTTTTTGGCTCATGACGCTGGTGCTCATAGTTTTGCCCAAGGCTAAACCTAGCGCCAAGTTAAGCACCATATCAAAACCCAATACCCGCACAATAGCATCGTGTACCGACTTTATTTTGCCTGGCGCCGAATAATACGGTGACGCTGCCCAACTGACCACCTGCGCCGCCAATGATGGATCTAGCTCTACAATGTCCGTTAAATCGCTAATATCGGCTTCGGGATTGGCTCGCAATTTAATAATGCGCCGCGCAGTATCGGGTAAAGGCGGTAACTCTAAGGTATCTTCTAAGCGCTGCTTAATACGCAATTGTGTAAAACGCTGCACTGATGCGGCAATTTGTATATCATCATCGACACTCGACACCAACAATTCTGATACTGCCGAGGCGATACTCGCCACATTAGCCGCAGTCACCATGGCACAAAAAACCTCACGCTTTACCTCAAGCATTTGCTCGTGATCGCCGGTTTCTAGCCACAATGTGCCAAATTCTAGCAAGGCGCTATCGACCAACGTGATGTTTTTTTGCCATTGCGGTATCGCTGGTACCGCGGTTAAGCCCACCTCGCTGAGCGTGTGCGCTAACTCTTCTTGGCTGAGTGCTGTGAGGTTACGGTTAAACTCATTCGCGACGGCGTCTAAATTTAGCATGCGATTCCAAGGGAGCAGTACTTGCACTATGCCTTTGCTGTCTTTTAGCAAAAGCGATTTAACCAAACACGCTTGTGCACTCGCGGCTACTGGCTGCTTAGGAAGGGATTCGCGTAGCTCATAATGAATATTATTAGTTTCCAGCATTTGCAAAATACTAGCGGGCAATGGCATGGGGTATCCTCTTCACAAAATTAATCTATACCTTAAAATATAGCCCTCCAATTGATTAAAAAACAACCACTCATCGGCTAAAGCAACTCACCGACACACCCTTATAACTCAAGCTGTTATGGCAAGAGCTATCTGGCTAAAACTCTGCCTAATAGAGTCAAAGCAGTTATTAAAGCGTGCAAATACTGCCGTTAATGTATTAACAGCTATCACCATTAAAAGCCATTGGCCACGCCTTGGGTGCACAGTGCCCGCACCACAAGCGATTCACATTTGTCCGATAGCCACTAAACCCTTCACTTTATAGGGGTTAATCGCTTTTAAAAACGATTGCGTAAGGTTTGAAAATATCTATCGCACTTACTTGATTTTTGGTAGTCTGACCACCAAGATTAGCAAATAAGTAAGGCCGCTTTTTAAACGCGACTACTACTTACGCTTTTTAATGATTTTTATTATCTAGGAGCACGACCATGCAACAGGCCTATTCTGCCAGTTCCGTCAAACATATTGAGACTCACAAGGTCTTACGTAACACTTACAGCCTGCTATCTGTCACTTTATTAGTGAGCGCTATTTCTGCATTTATAGGTATGGCTATTGGCTTATCTCATATTATGGGAATGGTACTTTCTTTTGGTGCTATAGGGGTTTTGTGGTTTGTTTTGCCTAAAGTGGCTAACTCATCGAAAGGCATTTTGGCTGTCTTTGCCGTTGCCGCAATGCTTGGCGCAGGCCTTGCCCCTACACTTAGCTACTACATGGGCACCGCAAATGGCGGCATGATTATTATGCAAGCGCTTGGTGGTACTGCATTAGTGTTTTTTGCCTTATCAGGCTATGTCCTCACTACCCGCAAAGACTTTAGCTTTATGGGTGGCTTTTTGATGGTTGGCCTTATTACTGTTGTGGTAGCCAGCTTGGCATTTATGGTATTGGGTTTGTTTGGTATTCACATGCCTGCTGCTAGCCTAGCCATTAGTGCAGTTGTTGTTTTACTGATGTCTGGCTTTATTTTGTATGACACTAGCGCCATCATTAACGGCGGCGAAACCAACTACATTATGGCAACCGTTCGCTTGTATTTAGATATTCTCAACTTATTTACCGCATTGTTACACCTTTTAGGCTTTTTAAACGACGACTAAAATAGCCCTGCCGTAAATACTAAAAACCGCCCGTTTTACGGGCGGTTTTTTTATGCGTATCATTCGCCTTTTTATCATTGCGAGTTGCTTATTATGCTTTTTACCCTTGTTATTCATGCCGCTCCGCATTCACTACTGGGGAGCACCGCTTATAACGCGTATCAATTTGCGCAGTGCTTACTGCAAGAAGGGCACCGTATTCATCGTCTCTTTTTTTACGGCGAAGGCGTGCACAACCTCAATGCACAAGCCATTACCCCTCAGGGGGAGTTTGACTTACCCGCCGCATGGCAAGCACTGATTGAGCAATATCAGCTCGATAGCGTAGTGTGTATTGCCGCAGCACTTAGGCGCGGCGTATTAGACGACAACGAGCAAAAGCGCCATCAAACACCGCAACGTGCACTCGCTAACAACCTGCTCACTGGCAGCGAGCTTAGCGGTTTGGGCCAACTGATTGATGCCACTGCCCACAGTGATCGCACCATTACATTTGCCTAAAACAATCACAGCCTAGCCCCTATAGGAGGCCTGTAATGGAAACCCAAACACATATTGCGCAATACGACTTACTCTTTATTTTTAGCCACAGCCCTTACGGCAGTAGCTTAGGCCGCGAAGGCTTAGAGGCAGCATTGGCTGCTGGTGCCTTTGATCAAAATATGGCTATTATCTTTATGGGTGAGGGTTTATGGCAACTTAAAAGCCAGCAAGATACTGTTGACGCGCAACGTAAAAACCATCAAAAAATGACCAGCGCACTGCCTATGTTTGGTATTGATGCGCTTTACGCACAAGCCAGCGGGCTCGATGAGCGGCAACTCGATCTTAGCGACTTTTATCTAGCGGCTAAACCCGTTAGCGATGAAACTATTGGCGAGCTCATTCGCCAAGCCAAACAGGTACTGAGCTTTTAATGACGTTACATATTGTTAGCCAAAACAACCCTTTCGTGTTAAAAAACTGCCTTGCGGTGGCCGGCCCTAATGATGCCTTAGTGTTTATTAACGATGGCGTGTATGCGCTTGCCACTCATGCAGCTCTTGTAAAGCGCCCACTTACTTACGCCCTAGCACACGATATTACAACCCGCGGATTAACACTCAACCACTTGATAGAGCCTTTAAGTTATAGCCAGTTTGTTGCGCTTAGCTGCCAGTATAACCCTGTGCAAAGCTGGTATTGATATCGCGCTTAATTCAGCACACCACTGAAGGGGTACACCGCTGAACAGATGGCGATATTAACGCCTCCAGAGATGATGTATTAACAGATGACCTATCAACATAAAAGTGAAAACACATGAGTCACATTACAGCGCCGCTAGACGCTGAAGGTTTTTTATTGCGTCTAGAAGACTGGACACCTGACATTGCCCGGCATATTGCCCAGCAAGAAGGCATTACACTCACACCGGCGCATTGGGAGATTATTACCAGCTTACAAACATTCTATAAGACCTTTGAGGTTGCTCCGGCAATGCGGCCACTGAGCCGATACCTTGCCAGTACTTTGGGCAAAGAAAAATCAGGCAGTATTTATTTACTCAAGTTATTTCCCGGTAGCCCAGCCAAGTATGGCGCTAAGATTGCGGGCCTACCCAAGCCCGAAAACTGTCTGTAAAACGCCGAGTCACGCCACCTAACTATACGGGCATATAGGTGGCGCAGTAGGCAAGGCAAAATAGAAATGAGCCCCTTGCAGTACCTCAGACTCTAACCATAAGCGGCCACCATGCTGAGTAATAATTTTTTGGACAATACTTAATCCAATCCCGCTACCGCCGCCGTATTCTCGGCGCCCATGCAAGCGCTTAAACATATCAAAAATTTGCGCTTGATACGCTTGGGCAATACCAATGCCGTTGTCTTTAATGCCATAAATAATTTCATTGTGTGCTTGCTGGCAAGTGATGACGATATGCTTTTCTGTATTATCATTGTATTTCATGGCATTCGTTATCAAGTTTCTAAAAACTTCTGTCATTCTAACTCTATCACAATAAAGAGCGGCTAAAGGGGTCTCTAGGCTAACATATACATTAAGCTCTTCAATGCGAGGTAATAATGACTCTAAAACATCTACCAACAGCGTATCAATATCGACGCTGCCCATGGCCAGCTCGGCTTTGCCTAATCGTGAAAAGCTCAATAAATCACTTATTAAGCACTCCATATGGTGCGTTAAACGGGTAATACTGTGCAACATATGACGCCCATCAACATCTAATAAGTCAGCATAGTCTTCTTGTAAAAATGTAGCGTAATTTGAAATTCCACGCAGCGGCTCTTTTAAATCGTGGCTGGCAATGTGGGCAAAATCATCGAGCTCTTTATTCGAGCGCTTTAATGCTTCTGTCTTTTCTTGATTATCTTGTTGTAGCAATGTTTCATCGGTTGAATCCCATAGAACACCTCGGGCGCGAACAATGCGCTCTGCATCATCTAAAAAATACCGGTACTTGCCCGTCACCCAAATAACGCGACCAAACGCGGTGAGCATACGACAGCAAAACTCCGTTACCTCTAGCGTTTGCTTGGCCAGCTCGTCAACTAAGCGCACCTCGGCCAAATCGAGTGGGTGGATGTACTCTGATAAGCCCGCCACCTCGCCCGAAAAACTGCCCTCTTGCATATCTAAAATTTTATAAATATTCGCACTCCAGCGAATTAAATTATCTGATCGGCGCCATTCCCAGCTACCCAATCCCGAGGCATCTAAACCCAAAGCAATTAATTCATTACGCTGATTAAGGCGCTGTTTTTGCTCAAAGCGCTCTTGCAAGTTATTAAATACAATCACAGCACCTATATTTTTATTCTGGTCAGCTAACAACGGGGTACACACGTACTCCACTGGTAAGCAAGTACCGCTTTGGTGTGTAAAATATGCATCGCCTACACGTGTGCTCTGCCCTAATGAACAAGCTTTAAAAATAGGATCATCGTTATTGCCATCGTCCGTGAACACCGTACTATAAAAATTTTTGTGTAACAACGCCGCTTCGCTATACCCTAAAATGGTGCATGCAGCTAAATTCATATATGTCACACAACCACGTGTATCAATGCCGCACACGCCCTCACCTAAATTAGCCATCAATAAACGGAGTTGATTTTCGCTATCTCTGAGTGATTTTTGACTTTTAATCCGCTCAGAAATATCGGCTATTAACACCAATGTACGTATGGCGCCCGCCCACATGACCGGCGAAAAAGTCACCTCAACAGGTAAATAACGTGCATCTAACCCCAACATATTAGCCATTAAAATAATTGGTAATGGCTGGGTATTTTTTGCCGATTCCCCCTTTAATAGTTGCGTAACTAAATCTAAATCGCAATCAGGTAATACCTCTTTCAGACAGGTGTGACCAATCGCCAAAGCCATCATGCGCTGGGACATTTGATTGGAGTATATAATCACGCCGTCACTATCGACCACCAACAGTGACAGCGGCATAGCTTCGATAACACCGTTGAGTGTTTGCGCTTGCTTACGCCGCTCGGTCATATCTTCAGCAACACCCAAGATATAACGCGCCTTGCCCTGATCATCTAAAATTAAACTTTTACGCGTATATAACCAGCGCTGGCCAATCGCACTATCGACTAACTCTTCGCCCACCTCCAGTACACCACCATGCGCGATTAACTGATCCTCTTCTGCGGTACGGCGCTGCGCATCAAGTGGCGAAAAAAAATCATGCGCTGTTTTACCTTCATAGGCGCTTGGGTGCATACCTAGCACTCGCTCCACATGGTGATTAACGCGTAAATATTTTCTGGTGACGACATCTTTAACAAATACAAACAGCGGAATATTTTCGAAAACAGTATCTAAAAATATCCGCTCTTGTTCGAGTGCTTTTGAATGCTCTGTCACTGCTTGCTCTAGAGATTCGGCACTGACTAGCGCACTTAAAATAAATACTGAAAATAACGTTATTAATATTAAAGATAATATTGTAATCGGCAGTAATGCGCTTTGTAGTTGGTAATCGAACCATAATGGATCGTATACTGCCCTCAAGCGCCATTTGCGATCACCGACGTGTAGATCTTGCTCAAACGCAATGGTATAAGGCAATGCTGCTAGGCGCTCTATACCGCCCGAGCCAAACAACTTTTGCCCCGAGTCTATATCATCAATGTGAAAGGCATGATAGCGACTAGTATATTGCAGGCCAACCTCATACGATAAACTCGCCATATCAATAACAGCGGCCAGCAATCTTGAGCGATTATCGGCAAATAATTGATGAGCTAAAAGTACAATAGGTGAACCCGTAGTTTGCATTATTTGATCGGTATTAAGTGTACTATTTATAGCAATCAACGCGTACCGGCGTGGCCGCTCGGCAGCAGCTTGCAATGTGTATAGCATACGCTTGTCATGGGCTAAAGGGATTCGCTTAATCGACTCAAAGGCTTTGACGGGGTAAGTATGAGAAATATAATAATTCGTAATTTTTTTATCGTCATATTGAGCTGTGAGTAACGCCGTTGCAAAATAAGGAAGGTCATCATTCAGCGCTTGCTGAGATAAAAAGGCTTTTTTGGCGGTAGTGGTGTAAAGGCTATCAACGTGTTTTTGCTCGTTCATCAAAAAGAAGCGCAATGTTTGTATTTGCTGATAGACAGTATTTATGCGATCGCGAAGCTTATCGGCACTTTGAGTCAATAATGTTTTTTGCTCAAAAGATATATGCACCTTCAGTTGATGATACAGCACGCTATAACACATGGCCGATAAAAGAAATAAGCCCAGCATAGGCACAGCAATTTTTAATTTACGGCCAAAGTCTACTCGAGGGTTAGGCATTGTCACTAGCAAAACGCACGGCACTATAATCGCCACACCACACACATTACCCCAAAACAAACTGACAACCACATCAAACACAGGTAGTGGCGCATCATCAGCATCATACAACCATAGCGCTGGTAACAAGCACGCCACACATATCACAGCAGGAAACACTCCCGCCATAATAATTAAGCGCCATAACTGCGTGCCCCGAGTAAAAACCCACAAACTATCAACGCAAAATAAACGCACCCACTTAGCGGCTAAATAAGCCTGTAATGCTGGTACAAATACCAAACTGCTAATTAACAACACATGCGCTAAAAAAACAGATAATAATACCGGTGTATAGGGGTCATTGACTAAGCTATTAAAACTTAAGCGTTGGCTGAAAGCATAAGCAAATAGGCCACCGAGCATGATAGATAGCGTATGAATATTACCTCGTAATAATAACAGTGATACAGCGACTCCAGAAGCCGGCCAAAATACACTTTGATAACTCGCCGATGGGGCAAAATCAATACTCAGTGAGACACAACAATAATAAAGAAGACTCGCAAGTAAAAGCTCTGCCACTTTAGATATCAGTACACGCTCAGCAAGATACCGACTCAACGATGTAAAAATAGCGATAGCACGTACCGTGAATTGATTCATGACTTAAACCCAACACCGTCTTAAGCACCGCCAAGAATAGACTAAGGCTTGGGATTAATCAGCGGATAACGTTTAAAAAATGCAGGCCAGCCATCTTGTACCGACGAGGGTTTACCAAAATAAAACCCTTGCAATAGGTCACAGCCTACGTTTGAAGCCAGCGATAATTCGGCTTCTGTCTCTACACCTTCAGCAATAATATCGAGCCCTAAACTATGCCCTAATGCCGTTACCGCGCTAATCACTTTTTTATTGCGTGAGTCACGTGCATTATCTAAAAAGAAGTGCTTATCGATTTTTAGAGTATCTAAGGGTAACTTTGTTAGATACGCCATTGAGCTATACCCTGTGCCAAAGTCATCTACCGCTATGCGTAAGCCCTTATCATGCAAACGATTAAGTAACGCTACACTGCGCTCTGGGTAGAGCATAAGTGTTGACTCTGTAATCTCTAATTCAACCCGTGTAGGGTCGACTTGATGCTGAGCGATAGAGTCTTCTACCGAGCGCGTAATCGATTTGCTATAACAATAATTAGCAGGAATATTCAAACATAAATCAGCGCCAATATTGCCATCGGCCAGTTTTTTGGCTTGACTAAAAGCCTCAAAAAATAACCAATCATGAAAAGGATCGGCCAAACCTAATCGGTCGATCATTTCAATAAGCTCTAAGGCATACACCTCGTAATCTTTTCTTGGCCAGCGACTCAATACCTCTAATCGCCTTAAATCGTAACCCTGTGCGCTCACAATAGGTTGAAAGACTAGCGCCAAATCACCGTTGGCAATAGCCTTAGGTAAATCGCGCTCTAATACCTGCTGGCGCGTCCATTCGCGCTTGTATTTCTCAGAAAAACTAACAAAACTCAGGCCATCACTACGCTTGGCTCGCTGTAATGCTTCATCGGCTTGTTTTAATAAATCGTCACCACTACTGGCAGTATTGGGAAAAATAGATATCCCGATAGATATTTTTATGGTTTGATTTTTACCCTCTACCAAAATAGGCTGCTCAATCGCCTCTATTAATTTTTGTGCAATGCTATTGCACATATCCGTTTCTAGCTGCTCAAGTAAAATAGCAAATTCATCGGCACCTAAACGCGCGGGGCTATCTGTGGCGCGACAATTTTTACGGATACGGGCAGCTACTTCTTTTAATACTGCATCGCCATGCTTTTGACCATAACGATCATTCAGCGGTTTGAATTTATTAATATCAATATGCAAAATGGCACATTTTTGATTGTAACGGTTACATCGATGAATAGCTTGACCTAAACGATTGATCAACAGACTACGGTTTAACAAACCCGTTAAAGCATCATAGTGCGCGAGGTGCGTTAATTGCTTTTGTAAGTTTGCCGTTTGTAATGCACTACGAATGGCACCGTACAGCCTTGTCGCATCCACATCACTTTTTACCAAATAATCTTGCGCGCCGTTTTGTAGCATCTCAATGGCGGTGTCTTGATCACCTTCGCCAGTCAACACAATAACAGGCAGTCGTTCGGCAGCGTAGTCATGCCGAATATTCTTCAACACTTGTAGACCGTTCTCGCCCGGTAACTGATAATCTAAAATGCAACAACATGGGTTGAACTGCTCTATGATCGCTTGGATATTTAAGCCATCGTTACGCTCGAGCACTAACGGAAACTCATGCTTGTACTTTTTAAGGTAGCGTTTATAAGCTTTACGGTCATCGGGATTATCATCGATGATTAAAATAGGACGCTCTTGCTCGAGTGTATTGCTCATTCAATAGCCTCAAAGCACGACAAGGGTAAACGCGCGGTTTGCAGCCAAAAGGCAATAATATGATCAATAGCCTGCATAAACCCTGCCGAATTCAGCGGCTTTGTTACAAAGGCGTTCGCGCCCGCCTGATAGCTACGCTGAATATCACGCGGGGCATCTGAGGTGGTCAGCATAACGGCCGGTACATACTGGAGGCTCTGGCGAAGACTCTGCAGTAGGCTTATGCCATCTTTTCCTGGTAAATTAATATCCAAAAGCAATAAGCCTATCATTGACTGCTTAGATTTTTCATCGGTTAAGTACGCTAAGGCTTTTTCAGCCTGCGCAAAATGAATTAATGGGTTGTTTATCTCGAGGCGACGTAACGAGCGCTTAAGCGCCAGTACATCATCATCGCTATCATCCACGACACAAATCACTGGCATTTGATAGCTGACTTGTTTATCTGCGCTTACCACTCATGTAACCCTCAACCAGTCCTGCCTAGAAAACCCATCAATAAAAATGTGGCACCTTAATTGAGCATAGTTGATGACTTAAAAGCTGCAACACACACTCAGCTAAAGCCACTATTTAGCTAAGCTTTGCGTTACAATAATAGCCGCTAACCCAGCACCCACAGCTCCCAAGAAAGCTCACCCAGAAGGTACTCGCATGACCCAAGATGAATTAAAACAAACCGTCGCCCAAGCCGCCTTAGACTATATCGCACCTAAGCTTACGCCTACGAGTATTCTAGGTATTGGCACAGGCTCTACGGCTAATTTTTTTATCGATGGGCTTGCCGCTTATAAGCAGCACTTTGCCGCTACAGTTGCCAGCTCTGAGGCGAGCGCACAGCGCTTAGCCTCACTTGGGATTAAAGTACTCGACCTTAATGAGGTCGAAGGCCTCAGCCTATATGTCGATGGTGCCGATGAATGCAATGCCGCCCTTGAGATGATCAAAGGGGGGGGCGCAGCACTCACACGTGAAAAAATAGTCGCCGCCACCGCCGATGAGTTTATTTGTATTGCTGATGAGAGCAAAATGGTAACGACTTTAGGACACTTTCCACTACCTGTCGAAGTCATTCCCATGGCGCGCGCATACGTCACCCGCGAGCTCGAAAAGCTCGGCGCCACCGTGGTCTATCGCCAAGGTGTCATCACTGACAATAACGCCGTTATTTTAGATGTCCACGGTCTTTCCATTACCGAAGCCAAAGCTCTCGAGGCGCAAATCAATCAAATCGCTGGCGTTATTACTAATGGCTTATTTGCAGCGCGACCGGCTAATATATTACTTTTAGGGACTCCCGCAGGCGTTAAGACCCTATACGCCAAAAACACCTAATGCTTAGGGCCGAGGCAATAATAATTTGCCTCATTGGTGTAGAGTTCTGTTTTATCGGCAAGGTGCTCGAAGAGGCGCATGCTGGGTACGTAATGCTTTGAGCAGCACCGCTTAGGAAGTAGAAAACACGTTATTATTGGATCATGTACTTTTGCCTCGCGCCTTCGCTCGGCCTTACCCATAGCGCGCGAATCTTCATATACTCATAACACCAATGCTTATGCTAGAATTGTGACCTATTTTTAGATGCACCCTATTGCTGGTGCGATTTGTTCGGTGCGTCGCAGCTTACCTGCCTCACCGCTTTTTCAATTGACAATAGATGTAGGTAACCATATGTGCGCGGAAAAAACCTCTCTCGACAAGAGCAAAATCAAATTTGTATTGTTAGAGGGTGTTCATCAATCAGCCGTTGATACTTTACACGACGCTGGCTACACCAATATTGATTATCTCAAAACAGCATTAACCGATAACGAGCTCATCGAACGTGTCAAGGATGCGCATTTTGTTGGCTTGCGCTCGCGAACACAACTCACACGCGCCGTCTTTGAAAAAGCCGAAAAACTCATTGCTGTAGGCTGCTTTTGTATTGGCACCAACCAAGTCGATCTACAAGCGGCACAAGAGTATGGCGTGGCAGTTTTTAACGCACCCTACTCCAATACCCGCAGTGTTGCCGAGCTTGTCATTGCCGAAGCTATTTTATTATTGCGTGGTATTCCTACTAAAAACGCCGGCTGTCATCGCGGTGAATGGTTAAAATCTGCAGCGGGTTCTTATGAAATACGCGGTAAAACACTTGGCTTAGTGGGTTACGGATCCATTGGCTCACAAGTTAGCGTATTAGCCGAGGCCCTGGGTATGCGCGTTATTTTTTGCGATGTCGTTAACAAGCTCCCAATGGGTAATGCCAATCAGGTCGCCAACCTTAAAACATTGCTTGCCGAAGCCGATATTGTGAGCTTACATGTTCCCGAGATTGCCGACACCAAAGATATGATGGGCGCAAAGCAATTTGCTCAAATGAAAAAGGGTGCCATTTTTATTAATGCCGCTCGTGGTACTGTTGTTGATATTGATGCACTCGCGGGCGCATTAGAGAGCGGCCACTTAGCTGGCGCAGCTATCGATGTATTCCCCGTAGAACCTAAAGGTAATGACGACGAGTTTATCAGCCCATTGCGTGCTTTTGACCACTGCATTTTGACCCCACATATCGGCGGCTCAACCGCCGAGGCACAAGAAAATATAGGCTTAGAAGTTGCCAGTAAATTGGTCAAATACTCCGATAACGGCACCACCACCAGCTCAGTTAACTTCCCCGAGGTGGCTCTGCCAACACAAACCAACGCACACCGCTTATTGCATGTCCATAGTAACGAGCCGGGTATACTGGTTGCCATCAACCAAGTTTTTAGCAGCAATAATATTAATATTAGCGGTCAGTACCTTCAAACCAATGAAAAGGTAGGCTATGTTGTGGTTGACGTTGCTAACTATAAAGAAGAAGTGCTAGAGCAATTGCGCAATATTCCAGGTACTATCCGCTGCCGCGTATTGTTTTAATTACATATCGAGCGAGATATTGACTGCACTCAACACAAAAGAGGCTTTGGCGCCTCTTTTTTTACGCCTAAAACACATAGACCAAGGCCAATATATGGAGTACCTTTTTAAACAACACTTTAAAGTACGCGACTATGAATGCGATTTACAAGGTATTGTCAACAATAGCGTTTACCAAAATTATCTCGAACATGCACGGCATGAATTTTTACTCAGTAAAGGAATACACTTTGCTGAGCTTGCGCGTCAAGGTGTTAACCTCGTTGTCATACGCGCCGAACTAGACTATAAAGCCTCACTCAGAAGCGGAGATTGCTTTTGGGTTGGCGTTAACCACACGCCCAAAAGCGCCTTACGCGGCATTTTTAGTCAAAGCATTTATAGCGATAACGGGGCGGGCAACACGACGTTAATTCTCAATAGCCTATTCACTTGGGCGGCAATTAGCCCCGAGGGTAAGCCACTAAAGGCTCAGCACATTATCGACAAACTACACTACGACCCCGCCGCCACTAAGACGCCCGCACAGCCAACTAAGGGTTAGAACCTGAGAGCCAGAACCTGAGAGCTAGAACCTGAAACTAGAACCTAAAAACCTAGTTTAAGATATAAATTTGGGTGCATGGGATTACAGCGGCTGCGCCAAGCATCAATCTACACATGAAGAGCTAGCGAATTAATCTAAATTACGTTTGGCGCTTGCTTTGGTTAGCTAAAAATCGTCCAACAGCATCAACCAACGGCTGACGAAATTCCGCCGATTCATTCACCAAGTGATGCTTGGCATTCTTGATCTCGACGTACTCCATATTGTGCACCTTGGCCTTAATAGCCCGTACGTTATAATGCCAATCAACTACACGATCGCCATCACCTTGCACCAATAAAGTCGGGACATTTAGTGGCTTTTGCTGCTCAAAATTATTGGCCCACTTACGCATAGCCGCCACCCAGCGCACAGAAAGATGCTTGGTCTGCAAAATATCATCAGTTGCCAAAAAATGATTAAACGCCTCATCATGCGAGTTAACCACAAAAGACCGAGTGATGGTGTTAGTCAGTGGTGAAAATAACGTATAGGCAACATTGACCCAGTGCCAGCGCGCAGGCCGCACCAGTGGCGCCAACAAAATTAGCCCCTCATAGGGCTGCCTACCGCGCCGCGCCGCCAAAAAGCAGTGATTCAATATGACAGCACCGCCAGTACTCTGCCCCAAGCCATACGCGGGCCCTTGCATACGCGGCTTAAAATACCGTACACAATCAGCCAGCACCGCGGCATAACTATCAAAACTATCAATTACTGTTGCCTCGCCGTCACTGAGACCATGGCCGGGTAAGTCTATTGCTACTACCGAGTAGCCTTGATCCAACAAATAGCGTACAGCGGGCTGATACAAACCAACATGATCAAATAAACCGTGAACAACAAAAACCGTGGCCTTGGCCTCATTTAGGCGCCAATAGTGTGTTGCAATACGCCCTAAGCGTCCCGCTTTACCTTCGGGTATACGATAGCCACAATAATATTCAACAGCCAACCCTTTTAAGGTATATAAAAAGCCGTAGTACTCCAAATAACTGTACAGCGCAGGCAAGTCAGTATTTGTAGTGCGACACATACGATCTAATGAAAATGCACTAAACGTTTTTTGTAATCTTAAGAGACTATGACGATCAAACATGAAATAGAACACAACAATGAAATAACGGGCTAGGGTAATACTCTTATGCTTCTTTTCCTAGTGCGAAGAGACGATTTTTAGGCAGGCGTCATGTAATAACACAATAATCACACCTCACGCGTGACTTCACTGTTTGGATAAGGCAGTTAGCTGTAAAGATGAATCACAATAATGCTAAAGCCACTCAAGGACTCAAATCAAATAACACACCACAACTCACCCAAGTGCTAAACCCCACAAAAGTACCAGAAATAATCTAACAATAACTCAGGCCATAATAGCTAACAAGCATTTCTAGCGTAGCACAAAAGCTCGAAGATTTTGTATTTGTATTATCAAACACTTACCGCCGCACCGCCAAGGTAATTCAATGAGACAAAAAGGCTCAACATACCTTAACGGCACTCACAGACCGCAAGTTAAACAGCATGCCACAGCAAGGGAACGCTAAGGCTGCGGGAGAATGCAGAGAGTAAGCGATAAGAGTCTATAGACAAGCGAAGTGGGTTGATTGAATGGCACAATTACACACCTCGTAGGCCAAGCGCACCACAAATACGTAAACCACAGCCCAAAAGATTAACATGATAACATATCGCTTTGCAAAGTCACCTCGGTGAAATACCGTTATTAACACATCCATCATTAACGCATCCATCAATACGATAATACACCACTATTTGCGTACCCACCTCGCGCTCAAACCTCACAGAATCTTGTATTAATGATCAGTGTAAAAACTGATTATTATAAAAATACATGCATGCAACGTATGCACTGCACACCCCATCTATTATACCGTGCCATCACCAATACTTACGCTCTATGCCGCTAGCCCCACGACATAGCACTTTTGTATCACACCTGTCAGGCATCATATTAATTCATCCATCATAGAACTAAAAAATATAACTAAAAATAAATAAAATTAACTTTAAAATAACAAAAAAATCTATGAATTTTATAAAAATGTTATACCTTACCCATGCGCTTATAATAAATTGCTATTTTATAAGACTCCTAAAAATACATTAAAAGATAGCTATCAATACATTTTTAAATACTTACTATTAGCATTTGATAATAATAAAAATAATGTATACATCTTGGATGCACGCTAGGTATTTATTTTCTCAATTATGGCGCGACCTATTTTTTTATCTTAGTTCCAGATAAATGTAGCTTATTTGTTTTTGTGTGATCGGATCGAGTATAACCTGACTTATTAGTGTCACACAGATCATCAATAGCATATTATTTTATTGCGTTGTTAATCATTAAAAAATGATAGCGCAATAAAAAATAATCTATCCCAATATAAAATAAATAAAGCAGGATAAATACATGAAAAAAATACTCACAACTTACATAACACTATTCGTTATTAGTTTTTTAAGTGTTAGCGCGTCCGCCGCATCATGGCCTAATAGCACTTTTTCTAATTTAGATTACGGGCTTTACTGGTTTGGCTCGGGCGATAATTACCAAAAAGCCATACCGGGTAATGCTAATCCTTATTACAATAAAAACAAAAAGACAATCATTTATATTCATGGCTGGCTCATAGATAGTTCGGTCAAAAAAATTCGCGAATCTTTTGACGTAAGTTCACGCGGCGGCCCCGAGGAAAATGTCGCTGAGGGCTGGATTAATGCGGGTTACAATGTAGGCATCTTATATTGGAATCAATTTTCAGACGAAAGCGAAGTCAAAGATGCCGAAGCCAAAATTTGGACGGCAGAAGGCCCAAAAGCCATGCGCTGGAAGCGACTCAACGGAAGTTATAGTAATGTCACGGGGGGCGATAATGTCACCCAATTACTGTATAAAAATTTAATCGCTAACCTCGCCGACTTTCAAGGCCCTGAGTTACGCATTGCAGGACACTCTTTGGGTAGTCAACTAGCGCTGACGCTGTCTGACGCATTACTGACCGGCGTGCAAACGAATAACCTTCGCGCTCAACTACTCCCCCAACGCGTTGCACTGCTAGACTACTTTTATTCTAATGGCGGAAAAGCCTATCTCGGTAATGCCTGGGTAGGCGAAGAGTCACGCAATATAGCCAAGCGCTTAATCAATAACGATATTGCTATTGAAGCGTATCGCACCAGCGTTGTTACAAGTAGCTTATTAGCTGGCGATGCCAACAATGCACTCATTGATATTATTGCTTTCACTGAAGTGAAGCCTTGGTATTTTGCTCCATGGGAAATCGACAAAAAACACACTGCTGCACGATGGTATTATTTTTGGTCTTTCTCGTTTGCCTCACCCACCATCAAAGGAACTCGAGATGATGGAGCAACAGCGAGCACTAGTACCAGCAGAATAAAAGAGCTTATGCAGAGCACACAAAAACTTGTGCAACGTGAAGGTGTATGGACAAGAACACCAGGTGACGACCAATTCATTTACAAAAACAAATAAACAGGCGTCACGCAACATACTAAAAGGATAGCAATCCAATAAAAAAGCCCTGTATTTTATCCTGCGGTTTTTTTATTGGATTTGTGATGATAGGCGTTAGCTTTTAAGCATATCGATGTGTGCAATACCATCCTCATCGTACTGCTCACTCACAGCCTCAAACCCGAGCGAAGCATAAAAATTCTTTAAATACACTTGAGCACCAATTTTAATACCCTGCCCAGAAAATGTCTGCTCCGTGAAACGAATGGCTTCAAGCATTAACGAGCGACCTATTGCTAACTTTCTAAATTTTTTTACTGTCATAACGCGGCCTATAGATGGCTGCTTATATTTAATACCTGGATCCACCACACGCGCATAAGCAACTAATGTATGATTTAATGTCACCATTAAATGCCATGATGCAAGATCCATCTCATCGGCCTCTTGATACGCGCATTGCTGCTCAACAACAAACACGGCCTCACGAGCCTTTATGATTTCGAATGCCTCTAAAGCGCTCAGCACCTCTAAGCGCGACCACTTGAACTGTAATTGCATGTATACTTACCTTAAATACAACAGATGTTTAGAGCAGACGAAAAAACCTATCACTGCCAATAAAATAAGCGGTATAGACACCAAGATTGCACCAGCCACCCATACTGGGAATAACCTCTGAAGCTAAAAGCGCACTTCAGCACGGCCAAATGAGGACTTAGCCAGAGCATAGCCCTTCTGAGGTGCTGAGGTATCTATCACCCAGACAGCACTCAGTCAGTAGCTGTACATAACAGGATTGATCGCTTACTCTCACATTTTAGTAGACTATTATAGCCTTGAGAGCCAATAAGGGTTATCACGACCGCCTCAACACGGCATAATAGGGCTGATATGCACAATACTTTGCAACCGTCAGACTAAGAGAAGACCCATGGGAAGAACCTACGAAAATCGCAAAGCCTCGATGGCCAAAACCGGCGCAATGAAAACAAAGCTTTACTCTAAGTACGGCAAAGAAATTTATGTATGCGCTAAAAACGGTGGCTTTGACCCCAGCGCAAACTTAAGCTTGCGCCGCTTAATTGAAAAAGCTAAAAAAGAGCAAGTGCCAAGCCATGTTATTGATAAAGCCATAGACAAGGCCAAAGGCGGCGGCGGTGAAGATTTTGTGACTGTGCGCTTTGAAGGTTTTGGCCCAAGTAATTGCATGGTAATCGTCGACTGCTTAACCGATAACAATAATCGCACCTTTGGCGATGTACGTACCTGCTTTAACAAAGCCAAGGCAAAATTAGGCGCACAAGGCTCAGTGGCTCACATGTTTGACCACCGCGCCGTATTAACCTTTAAGCACGATGACGAAGACGCCGTCTTAGAAATCCTTATGGAGCAAGACGTGGATGTATCGGATATTCGCAGCGAAGAAGGTAGCATTACCGTATTAACACCACAAAATGACTTTTTTAAAGCAAAAACAGCCATTACCGAAGCCTTTGGTGACATTATATTTGACGTGGAAGAAATCACTTTTATCCCGCAATTGCATACCGAATTAAAGGCCGAAGATGTTGAGGTGTTCGATAAATTTTTAGAGCTACTTAATGATTGTGATGACGTACAAGAGGTATATCACAACGCTGAGTTACCCGACGAATAAACAACGTCAGTACTTCGCCGAGCCTACACGCTTAATACACCAGTAGACTCGCCGGAACTCTTTTGGAGGGGGATAGCCCCTCCACAGTAAGGTGCCAGCATGCTAGCAAGCGATACTTAAGCTGACACCAATGCCGTAAAACCTTTAACCGACTTCAATGCTGTATCAACAGCAGGTATTAACCAAGCCTCTTATCTCAAGGCCGATGCAATAGGTAGGGTCATAATAGCTTGCTCAATTAGAAGGACGCTATATAAGCACTCTCGACAGTTTGCTCCTGCACTGTCTAACCCTTACTTTCCCTGCAAGGCCCCGCGCTTAAATGCCCAGAAAATAATCCATCAGTACCCCATCAGGTGAATTTTTTCAGCTTGGCTGAATAGTTACCAGAAAACAAGCATATTGAATAATGGACTTCCTCCTTGCCCCTCAGTGCAGCAAAACTGCACCTGCACCGCCCATCATTAAAGGCGTTACAGCTTCTCGCTTAGAGTGCTCAACCCCAGCAGTCGTCATACTGTCTTTTTCGGCCATTTCAATTGCTGCGTATTGCTCACCCAAAAATGTATTCAATTCGCATGCACCTGTATTTAACGATGCTACATCAAGTATCGCTAAACGATTTAGCAAGGCTGTTGCTTTTTGAAAATGACCTTCCGCAATAGCCACCTGGATTAAAAACTCTACAGGCTTGCACAAATGCATGACACTAAAGACATTATTGGAATTGCATTCGCTGCGTAGCTGGGCAATATCCAGCGCCGAATTCAAAAACAGAGTCGCCGCCTCAAGGCGGCATTGCACATATGCTTTGGTACCACGGCGCATCACCTCAGCCCACTGACTGAACGCCTGAGTTTCACTACCACACACTTGCTTCGCATGGTAAGCACAAAAATATTGAGATTTCATATGAGGTTTCATAGTGCCATCCTATTTAACTGTCAGTCATTGAACATCAAGACCAAACGCTTAAAGCACAGAAGTACACAGTGCATGAGTTATAACGCTTAGCGGGTTTGATTACCACCCATAAATAGTAATGATTATCATTTGCTTTTGCAAGTTTTTATCACTGCTTAGTTTTTGAGGTCATTTTAGCCAGCCACAAGGCATGGTAAGCACACACAAAAGCCCCTTACTCTTGAGTGAAAGGGCGAAAAGCTCCCTAAAAACCAACACCTCACCATAATCTTCCTAAATTGTGACAAAGTAGACAAGCTTCCCCCCCACAAGAACACTACATAAAGGTGTGAAAAAAGGTAAATTAATATGAATACTAACCGAATTGAATGACCGCGGTTAATCACCTTTACGAGTTAATAAGTTATGAACTATTGTTTGATGAAATGGGGAATTTTAACCAGCTGCATTGCGCTGGCTGGATGTAATAGCGAATCAAGTCAAGAGGAACCCAGTCGCGATGCAAATGTAAACAGTAATATCTCCACAAGCAGTGCGCAGACCTCAAGTCAATCAAACTCAAGCCTTAGCGAGAATGCAGGCAATGAGGCTACTAATAGTCATCAATTAGTCATTAACGCTCACCACCCTTCTGCTGGCGCTATTAATATGGCCCTCGTTAGTACCATTACAGTCGCTTTTAATAAAGAAATTATGGCGCAAAGCTTTAATGATGAGCTCATTACACTTAGCTCTACTCAAGGCACAGTTTCTGGTACCTTAGAGCATGACGGCAAACGCTTTACCTTTACCCCCTCAACCCCGTTATCACCTAACACACAATTCACCGTGCGTGTTGATCAAGAGGTCATGTCACAAGATGGCTTAACCGGTAGCGAGTTGAGCTGGCAATTTACAACAACAGCCAATGTTGGCGCGACTCCGCAGGCGGTTATTGATACATGTATGGATGAGCGTGATATTGCAATGCTTGACAGCGTTAACAATGCTAGGAGTCAAAGCCGAGTCTGCGGCAATGACGCAAAGCCGGCAACCACACCTTTACGCTGGAACTGCTTAGTTGAACAAGCGGCTCAAATACATTCGGATGACATGGCGAATAATAACTTTTTTGACCACAGTGGTAGTGACGGCAGTGATACCGGCGACCGGCTAACGCGCGTTGGTTACAACTACCGTGGCTGGGGTGAGAATATTGCCGCAGGGCAGCGCAATGTAACCTCTGTTATGCAGGGCTGGCTCGATAGCCCAGGTCACTGTCGCAACTTGATGTCAGCAAGCCATCAAGAGTTTGGCCTAGGCTATACACTCAACAACAATACAACGTACAACCACTACTGGACACAAAAATTTGCCTCGCCGCAATAGCAGTTCAGGCAAACAAGAAAGTAGAATCACAAAAATACAGCGAAAAGATGCTCACTATTAAAAACAGGAAATACCCGCAATACCCTGTGCGTAGTGCGCAATCGCTGTATCGTAATCGGTGAGTTTAAGCCCACCTAACGCATAAACAGGTAGATGAGCTTTAGCGATTAAGCGGCCAAATGTCGGCCAGCCCAGCGATGCGCTTTTAGGGTGAGAGGTTGTAGTCTTAACAGGAGATAAATAAGCCGCACGAGCAAATTGTGCGGCTTGAATAAGCTGCTCGGCATTATGACAAGAGGCCGTAAAGGTGTACTCTTTGTGTCGATCAATATTCGACTTATCAAGCAAAACAGGCACTAAAGCAAAGTGCCTCGAGCATACATGAATCGCTGTAAAGATTTGGCAACGCTCGTGCATCCATTGATTCTTCGCATTCACTAAGTGTGTCGAGTTGACCCAGACTGGGCAAGCCTGCGGCACGGGCTTTGATGCCATGGGCAACGACCGCAACTGCTGATACACCCAAGTGATATCGTCAAAAGGCAATTGAGGTGAACGCAATTGAATGCCACCGGCACCACGATCTAAAGCGTTCACACAAAACTGAAAAACATGCTCTTTGCTCCCTGTAGAAGGGGTGATTGCCATAACCCGAGGCAATGTGAGCGCATTCACAATAGGTGTATTGGCAGCCGGAAAAGCGTATTCAGTGAGTTGCGATAAAGGTACCCACTCAAGCGGCTGCCCTTCTTGGCCTTTGGGTTCACCTTTGAAGTCAGTTACCCGCAAAACATCCAGTAATACCTGCTTATCGCCATAATCGTGCTGTATTTGAATAAGCGCCTCAGTGCTAAGCACTTGGATATCCAGCTCTTCTAGAAGCTCACGTGCGAGTGCCTGAACCAATGTTTCACCGGTCTCAACTTTACCACCAGGGAATTCCCACAGGCCGCCTTGGTGTTGATGTAATGCGCGTTTTGCCAGTAATACTTGACCGTCTTTAACAATAGCGCCTACCGCCACATGGACCACCTGAATGGTTCTCTGTCTACTCACTTTCGCCGTCATTAACTGCGGTACTCCGCATTAATCGTAACATAATCATGCGATAAATCGGAGGTCCATATCTGCTCACAACTATGGCCACGACCCAGCTCAACACGCACAGTGAATTCGGCATGGTCAACAACCGCTTGCCCTTGTGCCTCGGTATAACTAGCTGCTCGTTCACCTGCGCTCACAATACAGACATCATCTAAATAAACATTCACTTGACTCGTATCAAGACTGGGCACACCGGCATACCCAATAGCACACACTATGCGCCCCCAATTAGGGTCTGAGGCAAATAAGGCGGTTTTAACCAAAGGCGAATGCGCAATAGCATAGGCCACCTTTAAACACTCATCTTTAGTACTACCTTGCTCAACACGTACACCAATACATTTAGTTGCGCCCTCTCCATCGCGCACAATGGCTAACGCCAATTGCCGATGCACATCGCACACAGCAGCTAGTAGCTTATTATATAGCTCGCCAACCGGAGCACTTAACATAGGAAAGCCAGCTTGACCTGTCGCTATTAAAATACATGCATCATTCGTGGATGTATCACCATCAATACTAATGCGATTAAACGATTGATCGGCCGCCCTTTTTAGTATGCTATCTAATAGCGGCTGGGCCACCACGGCATCAGTGGCAATATAGGCGAGCATAGTGGCCATGTTAGGCCTAATCATACCTGCACCTTTGGCAATACCTGTGACCGATATTACCTCACCATCGTGCTCAAACTGTACGCTGGCGCCTTTTGGTCGAGTATCGGTTGTCATAATCGCTCGGCCAGCGGCAGACCAACCATCGAGCGATAGTGTTTGTAGCGCCTGCGGCAAGGCAGCTATGATTTTGTCAACCGGTAAATACTCGCCAATCACGCCCGTAGAAAACGGGACAACTTGGCGAGGCACAATGGCGGTACCCAGTTCGTCATGCGCGAGTTTAGCCAAAGCATCGCAACAGCGCTCGGCATCGGCGAGACCTCGCTCACCGGTGCAAGCATTCGCATTGCCCGAATTAATAAGCAAGTAACGTACGTCGCCACGATCAATATGCTGACGACCCACCGTCACTGGTGCTGCACAAAAAGCATTTTGTGTAAATACACCTGAAACCGTCGAGCCTTCAGCAGCAGCCATTACAACAATGTCTGCGCGATTAGGGTGTTTGACCCCTGCTGCTGCCGTTCCCAGTGTTAAGCCTGCGATAGGGTGCATCCGAGGCCAAACTTGTTCACCAACCGCCATAGTCTACCCCTTTCGTAACGGTTACTACGCCAACTTGCCATGGCAAGCTTTATATTTTTTACCCGAGCCACAAGGGCACGCATCATTACGCCCTAATTTAGGGCCGGCGCGCATAGGCGTTTGTGCAGGCGCTTGTGGTGCAGGCTCTTGCGGTGCATTCAATGCCGAGGCATCATCATGCTGCAATTGTTGATTACGCATTGCTTGCTCAGCATCCATTCGACGCTGCGCTTCCATCAAGTGCATTTGCTCTTCAGTCATAGGCTCAACCTTAAAGAGCACCCGCGTAACATCATGCTTAAGAGTGACCAGCATGTCATTAAACAACTCAAAGGCTTCGCGCTTATATTCTTGTTTGGGGTTTTTTTGCGCATACGCGCGTAAACCAATACCTTGACGTAATTGGTCCATGCTTTGCAAGTGCTCTTTCCATAAATTATCGAGCACATGCAGCATCAATTGTTTTTCGAGGCCGCGCATAACGCCCTCTAAGCGTGCACACTTTTGCTGATAGTAGTCATCCATTGCTGCGATGATTTTTTTGCGCAAAGGCTCTTCATAAAGCTTTTTATCTTCGCTTAACCACTGCCCAATAGCCAAATCAACGCCAAAGTCGGCTTTTAACACCTCCTCTAATGCAGGCACATCCCATTGCTCAACAATTGATTGCGGTGGAATATGGTTAGAGATAATTTCATCAATCACCTCTTCACGAATACCTGCAATCGCATCTTCAATGCTGTCCATTTCCAATAGATCATTGCGCTGCGTATAAATCACTTGGCGCTGATCATTGGCCACATCATCGTATTCTAGTAACTGCTTACGGAAATCAAAGTTGCGCCCTTCGACTTTACGCTGAGCTTTTTCAATAGCGCGTGTGACCATTTTTGCTTCGATGGCTTCACCCTTTTCCATACCGAGCGAGC
Organism: Marinagarivorans algicola; assembly: GCF_001292705.1. Classification (GTDB taxonomy): domain Bacteria; phylum Pseudomonadota; class Gammaproteobacteria; order Pseudomonadales; family Cellvibrionaceae; genus Marinagarivorans; species Marinagarivorans algicola. The sequence continues at coordinate 73,864 of NZ_LGAK01000001.1, read as the reverse complement.
TCATCATATTGCGCACGCGGTCAGAAGCAAAAATACGCATCAAATTATCATCAAGCGATAAATAAAAGCGTGACATGCCTGGATCACCTTGGCGACCTGCACGTCCACGTAACTGATTGTCAATACGGCGCGACTCATGTCGCTCAGTACCAATAATATGCAAACCACCACTGGCTTTTACCTGCTCATTGCGCACTTTCCATTCGGCTTTTAATTTTTCTATTTGCTCGGCAGTCGGATTGTCGATTTTTTCGACATCGGCTTCCCAGCTGCCGCCCAATTTAATATCGGTGCCACGGCCAGCCATGTTGGTCGCCACTGTAATAGCGCCTGGCCGACCCGCCTGGGCAATAATATCGGCTTCGCGAGCATGCTGTTTGGCATTGAGCACCTCATGCTTGATACCGGCTTTTTTAAAGCGTTGCGAGATTTCCTCAGAGCTTTCAACAGAAGCAGTCCCCACTAAAATAGGCACCTTTTTATCTTGCAGTTCTTTAACCTGTTTAACAATGGCATCGTACTTTTCACTGACCGACAGGTAAATAAGGTCGTTGAAATCTTGCCTTGCAATAGGCTTATTGGTGGGAATCACCACAACATCAAGATCGTAAATTTGACGAAACTCTACCGATTCTGTATCGGCAGTACCGGTCATACCCGATAACTTATTGTATAAACGGAAATAATTTTGGAAGGTCGTAGAGGCGAGTGTTTGACTTTCATTTTGAATGGTCACGCCTTCTTTGGCTTCGATGGCTTGATGCAAGCCTTCTGATAAGCGGCGACCGGGCATAGTACGGCCGGTATGCTCATCAATTAAAATAATTTGATCATCTTGCACCATATACTCAACATCGTTGCTATATAGCTTATGCGCTTTTAGCGATGTGTGTACATGATGTAATAGATTTAAGTTGCTTGCCGAGTATAGGCTGTCGTTTTCGCCCATCAGCTTATTATTGACTAACCACTTTTCAACAAGCTCATGACCTTCTTCGGTCAATTCTATTTGGCGGCCTTTTTCATCGATTATGTAATGCCCTTTTTCAGCCAAGCGACACACTGGCGGCTTAGCCGATGCATCAACGACCACAAGATCTTTATTCTGATTGCCCGCTTGCTCTAGCGCCTCGTGAAGACCACAAGGTTTTTTCTGCCCTTCTAGCAGAACCTTTGAATATTGAATTTTTTCATTACGCTCACCTTGTGAGTCAGCGACAGGCTTTAAGGTCGGTGTCAGTACGTTCATAACACGGTACAGCTCTGAGCTATCTTCGGCCGCACCCGAGATAATCAGAGGTGTACGTGCCTCATCAATCAAAATCGAATCCACTTCATCAACAACCGCAAAATTCAACGGCCGCTGCATGCGATCTTCTTTGCGCAGCACCATATTGTCACGCAGATAATCAAAGCCAAATTCATTATTGGTACCGTAAGTGATATCAGCATTGTAAGCATCGCGCTTTTCTTCTTGCGGCTGCATAGAGGCAATCACACCCACAGTTAAACCTAGTGCTTCATAGAGCGGGCGCATCCATTCAGCATCGCGCCTAGCCAAGTAATCATTCACTGTCACCAAGTGTGCGCCGGTACCAGGAATAGCATTTAAGTACACGCCCAGTGTCGCCATAAGCGTTTTCCCTTCACCGGTGCGCATTTCGGCAATACGCCCTTCATGCAAGGTGATACCGCCAATAAGCTGTACATCATAATGGCGCATGCCCATCACGCGATGACTCGCCTCACGACACACCGCAAAAGCTTCGGGCAATAAGGCGTCTAAGGTTTCACCGCCTTGGTGACGCGAGCGAAACTCTTGAGTTTTGCCCTTTAACTCTTCATCACTTAACGCTTTAGTCTGCTCTTCCAGCGCATTAATTTTTTTAACGAGCTTGCGCATACGCTTAAGCTCGCGGTCATTTTTAGAGCCAAATAGCAGTTTGAAAATATTCAGAGTCATAGCAGTAACTTTATTGTGTAAGCCGCCATCAGCTGGCAAGGCTTTGGGTTTTTATGAGGTACATCAAGGTTTTTAAAGGCCTAAATGACGCATTGTATATGGAGCAAGAAAACAAAAACGCAATAGCGCATCGTTGGACTCGGCAGAGGGATCAGCGGCTTGCGCGGCGGATATAAGAGGCGGGGTCGACAGCGCGACCGTGCTTATAGACTTCAAAATGAACATGGGGACCTGTAGAGCGACCACTGGATCCCATTAAGGCAATAAGCTGCCCTTTTTTTACAACATCGCCTGCTTTTACAAGGTTTTCCTTGCAATGAGCATAGCGGGTTTTAAAACCATTGCCGTGATTTATTTCTACAAGGTTGCCATAGCCATAGCGCTCAGCAGACCACGTGACGACACCAGCAGCCACAGCAACAATATCACTGCCGTCTTTCCCAGCAAAATCAACACCACCATGCCACGCAATTTTACCACTGAAAGGGTCGGTACGACGGCCATAATGCGAAGATAAGTAGCCTTTAGTGATCGGGCGGCCCGCAACAAAAATGGATTCTTGCACTTTTTGGTTAGCCATCAGCGCCTCTAAAGTTTGCAGCTGATGTTGCCTGTCGTCAATTTTAAAGGCTAAATCATCAATCATATCCATGAAGGTGGACACTTCAAAATTATGATTTTCTAACTCCTGTGATGGGCCACCGAGCGCAGGAGGCTGCGTAAAATCAAACTCACCAGGCTCGATTTTTGCGGTCATCATCATGCGCTCGCCCAAAGCATCTAAGCGTACTAAGCGCGCTTGGAGCTCAGCCACACGCAAGGTTAAAGCAGCAAGTTTATTTTGCGCTTGCTGACGTGTTTTTTCGACTTCTTCTTGCTGAGCAGAGAGTGTTTGCTGCCACGTTTTAGAGACTTCAGCAGTCAGGATGCTATGACTACTTTTTACACTCCACTGTAAAGCCATTAAAGTAACAGCAGCAATCGGCAGGGCTAACAAGCAAGCAAGCAAGATCGTCTTAGACCAAAAGCCTAAGGTAATTGTTTTTGTACCGCCGTGGCGCTTGCTAATTAAAATGAGTTTCACAAATAGACTTTTGTAGTATTTAATAGAATTTTTTGTAACAGCTGGCTTTATTGTTAACGTATAAAACAAACTGAGCGAACAAAAAGCAATCAATAAAGATAAAATTTAAGCATTAAATAGCGATAATGCCATTTTAATCCGATTAAGATTGTGTTCGCAAGAATATGTCATACAAAATGCAAAAAGCCAACTCTTGATGAGTTGGCTTTTTGCATTTTGTAAAGGTTGGTTTGACCGGTTAAAGGCCAATCGTACATTGGCGCGCTGCTATTTAGGTTATTTTACCGCAGCAATGTAGGCGATACTACGTATTCATTATCACCCTTTAAGATGCTTAAATAGCCAGAAAATAATCTGTTAGCGCCCTACAAGGTACGGTTTATCAGCTTGGTAATAATTACGATACTTCCAAGTAAAAATGGAAAGCTTAGCAATTAAAGGCCCCTTATCCCAAGAGATGGGTAACCCAGAAGTAAACGCTGGAAATTAAGCCACCGCTAAAGGCTTTTGATAAGCAATGGGCGACTCTTGGTTCTCCTCAAAAGTTGCTACTTCCCAAGCATCAGGCTGGCGAAGCAGTTCTCGCAATACAAGATTATTCAGGCCGTGACCTGATTTAAAGGCTTTAAATTCACCAATTAATGTATTGCCAAGCAAATACAAATCGCCGATCGCATCCAGAATTTTGTGCTTGACGAACTCGTCTTCATAGCGCAATCCGTCTTCGTTCACAATGCGGTATTTATCGACCACGATGGCGTTATCAACACTACCCCCTTTTGCCAATCCTTTTGACCGTAAATATTCTATTTCATGCATAAAACCAAAAGTGCGCGCACGCGAAATCTCTTTAACAAATGAGGTACTCGAAAAATCAACAACAGCATCTAGTTTTTTGCCTTTAAAAACAGGATGGTCAAAATCAATAGTAAAAGACACTTTGAAGCCATCAAAAGGTAATAAAGTTGCCACTTTATCACCATCGGTCACGGTAATTTCTTTTTTGATACGAATAAATTTCTTAGCCACAGGCTGCTCTAAAATACCGGCCGACTGAATCAAAAATACAAATGGGCCTGCACTGCCATCCATAATAGGTACTTCAGCCGCACTTAAGTCGACAATGGCATTGTCAATACCTAAGCCCGCCATAGCAGAGAGCAAGTGCTCAACAGTTGAGACCCGCACATCACCTTTCATGAGTGTCGTTGAAAGTGTGGTATCACCGACATTGGTCGCCTTAGCCTCTATTTCAACAATAGGGTCTAGGTCGACGCGACGAAAGACGATACCGCTATCCACCGGTGCCGGGCGCAATGTTAAATAGATTTTTTGCCCAGTATGCAAGCCAACGCCAGTCGCGCGGATTTCATTTTTAAGCGTTCGCTGTTTAATCATTAAAACATATTCCTGTTAGCGGTCATCATGATGACCGCTAGATATTAGGCGTGCTCTATACAGCCTGTTTTTCATTATATATAGTGTGTGAGTATGCCGCCCCAAGCATGAATTCAAACTGAATATACGTGCGCAAACCCAAGTCATACCTCTAGTCGGTGAAAAAGGCTGTACGCGCTTAAAAACACAAACACCCCACCTGAAAAAACAGGTAGGGTGGCATTCTAATGGCGCGGGGAACAGCCTCCGTGCAACGCCAGTTCAATGCGATCTTACAAATTGCGCTAGTTTAAACTAAAAGTAAACCAAAAGCGCGGAGTTGAGCATGACTATACTGCCCGTTAGTCGGCTTGACGGCGTAAAAAGGCTGGAATGTCCAGATATTCCATGTCACGCGCCTTTTCATCGAGCTTAGGCGCAGCGCTCGAACTTTGATTGCGCATAACCGTGGGTTTATCGAGTACGGCATAGTTAAGGCCCCCATCGGCAGTGCGCGTATTATCGACGACTTTTTCTGGCTTTGCGGTTTCTTCTTGTGCCGCAACAGCACCTAAGCCAGTAGCCACTACGGTTACTTTTAGTGTATCGCTCATCTCCGGGTCAATCACGGTACCCACAACAACCGTCGCATCGCCTGAAGCAAATTCTTCAATCGTATCACCCACTTCGTTAAACTCACCCAACGATAAGTCCATGCCGGCAGTAATATTGACCAATATGCCACGCGCACCGTGCAAGTTAACGTCTTCTAACAGTGGGCTACGTATTGCCGCTTCAGCTGCTTCACGAGCACGGTTTTCACCTTTGCCAGTACCACTCCCCATCATGGCCATACCCATTTCGCTCATCACTGTACGCACATCGGCGAAATCCACATTAATCATACCTGGACGGATAATTAAATCGGCAATACCCTGTACGGCACCCAGCAATACATCATTGGCGGCTTTAAAAGCATCGATCAGGCTCGTACTTTTACCCAATACGGCCAGTAGTTTTTCATTAGGAATCGTAATTAACGAATCAACGCGATCTTTTAATTGCTTAATACCTTCATCGGCAATCGCCATGCGTTTGCGACCTTCAAACGGAAAGGGCCGCGTGACAACCGCTACCGTTAAAATGCCCAGCTCACGAGCGACCTCAGCAACTACCGGTGCAGCCCCTGTACCAGTACCACCACCCATGCCCGCTGTAATAAACACCATATCGGCGCCTTGTAATGTCTCGGCAATGCGATCGCGATCTTCCATTGCCGCTTCGCGTCCTACGTTAGGGTTAGCGCCAGCCCCCAAACCTTTGGTTAAGTGACCCCCTAACTGCACAACTGTTTCGGCACTCACATTTTTAAGGGCTTGGGCATCAGTATTCGCGCAAATAAAATCAACGCCTTCGACTTGCTGCTCAATCATATGGCGCACAGCATTACCGCCACCGCCGCCAATACCTACGACTTTAATAACCGCGTTTTGCGGTATGTTATCTACCAGTTCAAACATAGTTTTCCCCTATCGTTCCCCAGCTTAAATTTACCAAACGAAACTAGACACTCTAGTTTGTTATAAATTCATTCTTTATTATTAGCCATCTTAAGTATGCATTGTTTTTTGATGTCTGCTTTATCCAATGCGGCCGTTATTTTTTGATTATCTTGTTATTAGATTGACTGCCAACCTTAATAATTTTAGGCTATAGAGCGCTTTTGTGCGCCGCGTAATCAACACTCAATACTGGGTGTACTATAAATTACGCTGAAACCAACCTTTTACACGAGTCCACGTGCTATCTGATGGCTCAAATGTTTCTGAGTCATCGGTGTTCCCCTGCTGTTTTAAACCATATTGCAATAAACCCACACCTGTAGAGTAAATAGGATTATTCACAATATCTCTAAGTCCTGTAATATTTTGCGGTGAGCCTAGACGCACAGGCATATGGAATATCTCTTCCGCCAACTCAACAACACCTTCCATTTTGGCGGTGCCACCTGTTAATACAATACCTGCTGGTAACATATCTTCAAAACCACTGCGTCTAAGTTCTGCTAAAACTAAGGTAAATAACTCTTCATATCGCGGCTCAACGACCTCTGCCAGCGCTTGACGCGACAAGTCCCGTGGCGGGCGCTCTCCCACGCTAGGAACCTTGATAGTTTCTTCGGCACCCGCCAACTTACCCAGCGCACACGCATATTTTATTTTAATGTCTTCGGCATGCTGGGTCGGTGTACGTAAAGCCATTGCGATATCATTCGTCACCTGATCACCCGCAATAGGAATGACACCTGTATGACGAATAGAACCCTCTGTAAATATCGCAATATCTGTTGTTCCACCACCAACATCAACCATACAGACACCAAGCTCTTTTTCATCTTCGGTCAATACGGCATAGCTAGAAGCTAGTTGTTCCAAAATAATATCATCAACATCAAGACCACAGCGCCGAATACATTTTTCAATATTTTGCGCAGCATTCACCGCGCAAGTCACTAAGTGAACTTTAGCCTCCAAGCGTACCCCTGACATACCTAAAGGCTCTTTGACACCACCTTGATCATCAATACGGTACTCTTGGGGCAGAATATGCAAAATTCGCTGATCTGCCGGTATTGCAACTGCCTGAGCGGCATCTATGACCCGCTCAATATCTTGTGAAAAAACCTCACGGTCTTTAATTGCAACAATCCCGTGGGAATTTAAACTCCGAATATGACTGCCAGCAATACCCGCGTAAACTGAGTGTATTTGGCACCCCGCCATAAGCTCGGCTTCTTCAACAGCTCGCTGTATTGACTGCACCGTTGAATCAATATTAACCACGACGCCTTTTTTAAGACCACTAGAACGATGCGAGCCAATACCCACTATTGATAGCTCACCCTCAGGCGAAAGCTCTCCGACTATTGCTACAACTTTTGATGTACCAATATCGAGCCCTACAATCATTTTACTACCACCGGACTGCGCCATTACCTGTGCCTCAAAAATCAACTTGACTATTTATTAGCCTTTATCACTCTGCGCGGCAACTCTTGCTCGCTTAATGTTATTTATACAACGTTATAACTGGTTTTAACTTGGTGCGCTCGGCTGAGTTAGCGCTCTGCGCTGGCTCGCCATTTTCTTTTAGCCTGAGTGGCATCATCATTTTACATAAATAGCCACATCAACTCTGCGCGATATTGACACTGACTAATGTACGAGGCCTCATCAAAATTCACGCAGCGTGCGAGTAGTGCTACACATATCGCTTTTTGTGCTCTCTTGGTAAGCTCCTAGCCAGACGTATTGCTTAGTATTTGTCGGCATTTACACTTCACAATTACTGACCATCGATTGCGACCGCAGTATCTTGCTTCCAGCTGATGGCAAATCCCTGTTTATATCGCATATCAACCGTTTCTATATAGGCAGCATGATGATTTAAATCATGCTGCAATACCCGCATCAGCCGCTGTAATTTCTCTATTGAATCATCTCGCCCTAATTTAATAGTTACCGCCGGCGCTATTGTTAAAGACCATGCCAAGGTATTATCCAACTCTAATACTAAAGGTGCAAATTGATATTCACTTAACAACTTTGCCATTAGAACATATTGTTGCATTACACGTTCGGTATATCGATCATCGGCCCTCAATAAAGGTAGATGATTTAATTCAGTTTTGTTACTTAAATTGACAATTTCGCCTCTTAAATTTAAAAAACCTTGATTATTCCAACGTGCGATCGGCTGTTGCTCTATGATTTTTATTAATAACGTATCAGGCCACTGCCTTGCCACCACCGCGCGATCGATCCAAGGGTGCTTCTCTAGGTGGCTTTTTAACGCCATTATATCCAATTCTAAGAATGTGTTACTGAGCTTTTCAGCTACCAAAGCCTCAATATGGGCTTGCGAAGCGTATTTGAACTCACCTTGAATACTGACATTTGCAATCGGCCTATTAGTATACTCTTGTATTATTTTTAAGGGCTCGATCTTGTATAAACTCCACCCCATAAAACCTAACAGGCTCACCAAGACTAAGCTCATGCCGATACTCTTCCAAGGTACTCTATACCTTGTTGCAACTTTGCTTGTTGCTTTGCGCTTTTTAGGGCTGGCTCCGCGCGTAGGCTTAACCGCAGCCCAAAAGACACTCAATTTAAGCCTCCAATACCTGAGAGGCTATACGCAACATTAAATCTTCAAAAGATAGGCCTGCCGCTTGAGCTGCCATAGGTACTAGCGAATGCGTGGTCAAGCCTGGGGCAGTATTCACCTCTAACAAATAAAATTTTCCATCCTGATCGGCCATAATATCGACTCGGCCCCAACCAGTAGCACCAACCGCGCTAAACGCACTTAATGCTAGCTGGGACAATAAGGCTTCATCCTCAGAATTTAAACCGCAAGGGCAAAGGTATTGAGTATCATCAGCCAAATATTTTGCATTAAAGTCATAAAATGTACTATTAGGCTCTAATTTAATCGCTGGCAAAGCTACACCATCTAATATGGCAACTGTGTATTCAGCACCAACAATAAATTGCTCTGCCAAAACACTCGTATCGTATTGCGCCGCGTCATTATAAGCTTGTTGTAGACTTTCAGCGGTATTAACACGACTCATACCGATGCTAGAGCCTTCATGAGCAGGCTTAACCATAGCCTCACCACCTAGATAATCGATCGCCTCTTGCCAGTTAGTGCTTTGCGTTAACGTTAAAAACCGCGGCGTAGGCAGGCGCATACCACACCACAATTGCTTCGTGCGTAATTTATCCATACAAAGTGCAGAAGCTAATACACCACTTCCCGTGTAAGGAATATTTAAGCTTTCCAGTAAACCTTGAATTTGTCCGTCTTCACCACCCACGCCATGCAGAGCAATAAAAGCACCGCTAAGTACTGTATTTTGCAGTTGTTCGATGAAGGGATACTGAGTGTCAATGGCTAATACCTCAACCCCTTGCGCCCGCAACGCCTCTATTGCGCACACACCGCTTTGCAAGGAGATTTCTCTTTCAGCTGAGGTCCCACCGTATAACACGGCAATTGTTTTCAGTGATGATGCCACCTCGTGATTATTCAAAGGTGTTAGAGTCCGACTGTCATTATTCAATTGTACTTTTTGCTCGCTCATCCGCTCACTCCACATCACTGAGTTTGTCAACTTTTGGAGCCATTAACTCTGCTAAAGTGGTATCGAGCGTTGTCGCTAAGGTGCCAACATTACCAGCCCCCTGAGTAATAACGATATCGCCTGGCTTAACCATTTTTTTCAGTACTTCAGGTACCTGCGCTATATCTTCAACAAACACAGGCTCCACAAAACCGCGAGCGCGAATACTACGACTTAGATGCCTACCATCAGCACCTGCAATCACCGATTCACCCGCGCTGTAGACTTCGAGTAAAATTAATTGGTCTACTGAGGACAAAACATCAATAAAATCCTCAAATAAATCCCGCGTACGCGTATAGCGATGGGGCTGATAAATCATTACTAATCGGCGAGTCGGCCAACCCTCTCGAATAGCGGCAATAGTCGCGGCAACTTCGCGCGGATGATGACCATAATCATCCACTAACATGGCTGTCGTTATGGTTTTTTTTACAGACTCAGAAGTGTTCGGCAAAGCATATTCACCATATATTTCAAAACGTCGCCCCACCCCTGCAAATTCCTTTAACCCTTTTGCAATAGACTGAACATCCAAGCCTTCTTCTAGGCTAACCGCCAACGCGGCTGTAGCATTTAAAATATTGTGCTTACCAGGCAAGTTCACCTGCAACAACAAAGGTTCATTTTGATGAGGCGTCTTCACTTTAAAAGTCTGTGACTTAGCCGTTTGCACAACATCAAAAGCTTGATAGTCGCACATTTCACCGAAGCCATACGTAATAATTGAACGTGACACTTTCGGCAAAATACTTTGTACAATATCATCATCACCACAGACGACAGCTAAACCATAAAAAGGCAGGTTGTGCAAAAACTCAATAAAGGTTTTCTTCAGTTTTTCAAAGTCTCCGCCATAGGTCTCCATATGATCGGCATCAATATTTGTCACAATCGATACCATGGGCTGTAAGTGTAAAAATGATGCGTCACTTTCATCGGCTTCAGCAAGTAAGTAGCGACTTGCACCTAGCTGTGCATTACACCCTGCGCTATTTAATAACCCACCAATCACAAACGTAGGGTCCTGCCCTGCCGCTGCAAAAATCGCGGCTAATAAACTGGTGGTTGTGGTTTTACCATGCGTGCCTGCAACTGCAATACCGTGCCGGTAACGCATCAGCTCAGCGAGCATTTCGGCACGCCTTACAACAGGTATTCGCGCTTTTTTGGCGGCGGCCACTTCAGGGTTTTCATGATGAATCGCACTAGAATTAACAACGACATCGACGCCCTCTATATTGCTCTGATCATGACCGATAAATACTTTCACACCCATACCTGCTAGGCGCGCAGTTGTCTTTGACGCCTTCACATCAGAGCCGGAAATATCATAGCCTTGGTTTAACAATACCTCAGCAATACCACTCATTCCTGCACCACCTATACCAATAAAATGAATGCGACGAATGCGGCGCATTTCTGGCGTTTGGTAAATACTAATATCAGACATTTAAATACTCCGCACAATACCGACTGACCCTTTGTGTAGCGGTTTGTTTTTTATAATATTGACCTAAATTACTTTTACTGTCGATGCGATCACTTTGCATCAGCGCTAAATTAGCCATTTCTTTTAATTTGGCGTGGTTAGGTAAAAGCTGTTGTAATTGCTGAGCGAGATACTGAGCTGTTAAATCAGATTCTGGACATAAAATAGCTGCACCCTTATCACTCAACCAGCGAGCATTCGCTGTTTGATGATCATCGATAGCATGCGGGAAGGGCACAAGAATTGATGCAGCTCCAACAGCGGCCAGCTCAGCAATAGTTAAAGCACCAGCGCGGCAAATCACTAAATCGGCAGCTGCAATCTGCTCGGCAACATTGTCAATAAACTCAGGCAGCTCGACATTAAATAGGGGCCTATGGAGCTGTAAGGTTTGATAAGCTTCAAGTGCTTGCTGACGTGTCGCAGTGCCTGATTGATGTACAACATGCATTGGCATTGTTTCAGGCAACAATGCTAATGCCGCTGGTACAGTTTGATTAAGAGCTCGCGCACCTAAGCTACCACCGAGTATCAACACATTAAATGTACTCTTTTGAGTAGCAAAGCGTAACTCAGGTAATGGCTGTTGATAAAACACTTCACGCACAGGGTTACCGACAAAAACACCTTTATTTAAAGCACCTGGAAAACCACATAAAACATGTTGCGCTAATTTAGCTAATATTTTATTTGTACTGCCGGGTGTCGCATTTTGTTCATGCACAATTAATGGTACTCCCAGTAAACGTGCTGCAATGCCCCCTGGACCTGCAGCATAGCCACCCATACCCAAAACTACATTTGGTTTAATTAACTGAATAATATGGCGTGCCTGCATTATTGCTTTTGCAATAGCAAAAGGCCCTGTTATGAAGCCCAGCCATGATTTACCCCGTAATCCGGCAATATCAATAGTATGTAAAGGGATAGTATGTGCCGGGACAATTTTAGCCTCTATACCGCGTGTGGTGCCGATCCAATGAACCTCAACACCGCGCTGTTGTAAGTGCTTGGCGACTGCCAAAGCAGGAAACACATGGCCGCCCGTGCCGCCAGCCATGATTAATATCTTTGAAGTAGCCTGCGCTTGTGTGCAAGTGCTTTTATTACTCATCATTCAGCTCCCAACCCAAGCGTAAAACCAACGCAATCAATGCGGTACATACCAGTAAACTGCTACCACCAGAGCTTACAAAAGGTAGTGTCAACCCTTTAGTTGGCAACAAGCCAGAGGCTACCCCCATGTTAATGAATGCTTGCGCGCTGAATAACATAGCGACCCCCATAGCACAGTAGCTAGCAAAAAAAGCTTCTTGCTTATATGCCTTAAAAGCTAACAATAAAATACGCCACACCAATATAACAAAACAAGCAACTAACACTAATGCACCGATCAAACCAAACTCTTCTGCCACAATCGAAAAAATAAAATCAGTATGTGCTTCAGGTAAAAAGAACAATTTTTGCAAACTATTGCCCAAACCCAACCCAAACCATTCGCCACGACCAAATGCAATCAACGATTGTACTAACTGATAACCGCTAGAAAACTGATCCGCCCAAGGATCTAAAAAAGTTACGAGACGTTGCCAGCGATAAGGTGAGGCGACAGCCATGAAGGCCAAACCCACAACGGCTAATAACGCCAAAAACACAAATCGTAATACAGGAACACCAGCTATAAACATCATAGCTCCGGCGGTAATACATAAAACAACAGAACTACCAAAATCTGGCTCAAGCAATAATAAAATCACAAAAGCACCTAAAATAACGAGCAGCTTAAAAAATGCACTCCACCCATTTTTAAACTCAAAAGTACGACGACTTAAAAAACTTGCAAAAAACACTATAAAACAAAACTTTGCCGCCTCAGAAGCTTGAAGTGAAAAAGGACCCACGCCCAACCAACGACGACTACCATTCACCATCTTCCCGACTCCAGGGATAAGAACAGCCACAAGTAACGCGATACCAATAATCAAAAAAACAATACCTAAACGATTCCACGCTTGACTGGGCAAGCTAAAAATCATTATCGCACCGACCAACGCTACGCATAAATAAAGCGCATGGCGTTTAAAGAAAAACCACGGATCTTTATAGCTATGTGCGGCCAAATCAATAGAGGCTGACAAAATCATGACCAAACCAAAAGACATTAATGCCAGCACGACGGTTAACAAGTACCAATCAAGACGCGCAAGTCTTACTTTCCAGTCAGCGTGATTTAATGCACTGTGCGTATTTAAAAACAGAGCACTCATGAAACAATGTCTCTGACGACTTGAGCGAATATTTCACCTCGCTGTTCAAAATTTTTGAACATATCAAGACTCGCGCAGGCTGGCGATAATAAAACCACATCGCCATCTCTCGCCTGAGCATGTGCAAGCTTAACGGCTTCTGGCAGAGTATTCGCTGACGACACGCACAATGTTGCAATATTATGATGAATGAGGGTTTTTATTGTGTCGCCATCCTTGCCAATAACAACAACACTCTTAGCATAGGCTTGTAATGCTGGTAATAATGGCGAAAAATCAGCACCTTTACCATCACCGCCTAAAATAATATGTATGTTCTTTTGATTAGCTAAGCCTTCTAACGCGGCAACAGCCGCTCCAACATTCGTCGCTTTTGAGTCATTAATATAATCGATACCGGCACTATAAATAATGCGTTCACAACGATGTGCAAGACCTGCAAATTGCTTAAGTGCTGCAAGGCACGACTCAATGGGAATATCTGCGGCCTCGGCAATGGCCAAAGCTGCGCAAGCATTCATCATATTGTGCTTACCGGCTATTTTTAACTTGCTCGCAGCGACTAGCTTATTAAAACCTCGTACCAAGTGGCCTTCGCTAAAACCGTATTCTTTTAAATCTGGCTCACCCGCTGTAAAACAGACGCGCTTAACGCCATCAGCAATCGGTGGCTCGGTTAAAGGGTCTTGCTTATTGAACACAACCGTTTTTGCACCAAAGGCGACACGCTGCTTTGTCAGGGCGTACTCTATAAAGCTCTCATAGCGATCCATATGATCAGCGCTGACATTCAAAATAGTTGCTACAACAGGTTTGAGTGATGATGTGCTTTCTAACTGAAAGCTCGACAGTTCTAGAACATATAATTCAACATCAGAACTCAATGCTTGTAATACGGGTAGGCCAATATTGCCCGCCACTTGCACTGAAATATTGGCCGCCTTAGCCATTTCACCAACCAGCGTGGTGACTGTCGACTTACCATTTGAACCAGTAATCGCAATGACCGGCGCTTGTACGGCGCGAGCAAATAGCTCAACATCACCAATAACCGGCACGCCCGCAGCTAATGCTTTTTGAATGACCGCCGTTTTACGCGACATACCAGGGCTAATAATAATTTCTTGCGCATGCACAAAAAGCTCTTCATCTAGAGCACCTAGCTCAATTGCTAAACAGGGTAAATCTTGCTTCACTTGCACTATGTTTGGCGGGTTTTTTCGAGTATCGCAGGCAACAACATTAACGCCTTGTGCCAGTAAATAACGAGCAGCCGAGACACCCGACAAACCAAGACCTACGACCAACGTATATTTATTTGTAGCAATTAGGCTCACATCACTTCCTCGTATCGCTTGTGATTATCGCAATTTAAGTGTCGCAAGCCCTAATAAGACAAGCATTACAGTAATAATCCAAAAACGGACAATAACGCGTGGCTCAGGCCAGCCTTTTAATTCGAAATGATGATGTAGTGGCGCCATTCTAAAAATCCTTCGCCCTGTCAATTTAAAACTACCCACCTGTAAAATCACGGAAACGGTCTCCATAACAAAAACACCAGACATTACAAAAAAGACAAGCTCATGACGAACGATAATAGCAATCACACCTAATGCACCACCCAGCGCTAAAGCACCAACATCACCCATAAAGACTTGTGCAGGGTAGGTGTTAAACCATAGGAACCCTAAACCTGCTCCGGCTAGGGCGGCACAAAAAACAATTAACTCCCCTGCACCGGCAATATAAGGCACATGTAAATAAGCTGCGTATTTTGCGTTACCCACTAAATACGCAATAATGCCTAATGCCGCACCCACCATTACAGTGGGCATGATCGCCAACCCATCTAAACCATCGGTTAAATTCACAGCATTAGAGCTACCCACCACCACAAAATATACCACCAGCAAATAAGCCGGCCCTAAATTAATGGCTATATCTTTAAAAAAAGGAATAAAGAGCTGTGTTTCTACAGGAGTTTGTGCCGTGACATATAAAAAAATTGCCACTATAAAAGCCGCTGTTGACTGCCAAAAATACTTCCATTTAGCCGGTAAACCTTTGGAGTTTTTTTCCACAACTTTACGGTAGTCATCCACCCAACCGATGGCACCGTACGAAAAGGTAATAAACAAAACAGCCCATACATAACGATTCGTCAAATCAGACCAGAGGAAGACGCTGACCCCTATCGCAAATAAAATCAATGCGCCGCCCATTGTCGGCGTGCCTTGTTTACTTAAGTGGCTTTGTGGACCATCATTGCGGACCGATTGACCTATCTGCAAAGAAACAAGCTTGCGAATAAACCAAGGCCCTAAAAACAAACAAATGCTTAAAGAGGTCAATACACCCAAAATACCACGCAATGATAGATAACGCACAACATCAAGAGCACTAAAATGCGGCTGTAATAGCTCCGCCAACCAAACTAACATGCATTTACTCCTTACAATACTCAAGTAATAGCGGTATAAGTTGATCAATACCTGCGGTACGTGAGCCTTTTAATAATATTGTGGCGTCATGCGATAAGTATTGACTTAACCACTGCGCAGCACTTCCTAAATTTTCAAAAATATGTGTACTATTAAAAGATTCAGCGGCCAATGCCGCTAAATTACCAATAGCCACGACATGCGTAATGCCTTGCTCGAAGGCATAGAGCCCCATAGAGGTATGCTCTACCGTTTCACCACAACCCAGTTCACCCATATTACCTAATACCAAAATGGCTTTATGCTCGGCGTTAGTGCTGTGGTTTTTTTGACTGACCAAAAAATCAATTGCCGCGCGCACCGACGCTGGATTGGCATTGTAGGCGTCATTAATTAACGTCGCTTTTTGTGTTGGATATAAAGGCGCAATTAATTCCATGCGACCTTTTTCACCGCGATAACAGGAAAGGCCGTGGCTAATAGTATTTAAATCAATACCCGCCGCTAATGCGCACGCTGCGGCAGCTAAAGCATTAGCAACAAAATGCGCGCCTAATACATTCAACGATACAGCTTGCTGCTGACCTCCAAAGTGCATTGTAAACTGGCAAGCACCCTGTCCATTACACTGAATATCAGTGGCATAGATCACAGGTATCGGCATGTTAGGTTGTGGCGAACGCGTACTGAAACCGATTTTTTTGAGCCCTTGCGTTTGCGCCATATATTGAGGAGCGTAGGCGTCATCACAATTAATAATGGCTATTTTGTGGCGACCATTATTATTGTTAAGCGCGTCATAAATTTTACCCTTCTCTGATGCGATAGTTTCGATGCTACCAAAGCCACCCACATGTGCCGCACGTACATTATTCACCAAGGCAATATCTGGCTGAGCTATTTGTGCTAACGTGGCTATTTCACCGACACCACTGGCACCGATTTCAATCACCGCATAATCATGGCTAGGCAAAAGTCCATTCAATGTTAAAGGCACGCCAATATGATTATTATAATTACCTTGCGTAGCTAATGTGCTGCCAGATAATTCAAGAATATTGCGTAGTAATCCTTTAACAGAAGTTTTACCGCAGCTCCCCGTGATAGCCACTAATACACCATTAAAATGTGCACGAATAAGCCCCGCAATTAAGCCCAGAGCAATAGTAGTATCATCCACTAACAGTTGAGGCACCGAGCAATGCTCTACTTTTTGATCGGTTACAATCGCGCAAGCACCCGCTAAAATGGCCTGCTCAATAAATTGATGTCCATCAAAATTATCGCCTCGCAAAGCAACAAATAAATCACCTTTTTGAAGGTTACGCGTATCTGTTGAGATATTTGAGAATTCGCAATCACTGATCAGTGACTCGCGCTGATCGGGATTTGTTATTTTACCCTGCAAGAGAGAAAGCTTCATAGGGCCCCTACTTTTTTATTAACTTTCGCTTTATTGCCTTCCATATTTTTTAAGCGTCCTAAAGAAGCCAATATCCTCGTTGCAACATCTGCATCACTAAAAGGCTTTTTAATATTGCCAATAATTTGAAATTGCTCATGCCCTTTGCCTGCAATTAATACACAATCGCTTACTTGAGCATGGCCCAGTGCATACTCAATAGCCTCTTTGCGATCAGCAATAATATGAGCCTCACGCTCACAGCCTTTTACTATGTCAGCTAAGATACTATTAGGGTCTTCGCTTCTTGGGTTATCGCTCGTGAGTACAATTTCATCGGCTAGCTCTTGTGCAACGGCTCCCATTTGCGCTCGCTTTCGCTTATCGCGATCGCCACCGCAACCAAACACTACCCACAAACGGCCAGTAGCATGCGCTCTTAAAGCTAACAATGTTTGCTTTAAGGCATCAGGGGTATGCGCATAATCAATGACCACTTGAATCTGCTCGCTCATCGCTAGCGGCTGCATGCGCCCTAAGACAGGCTCTAAGTGTGTGATGGCTGCCACTACACGCTTAAAATCAGCCCCTTCAACAACAGCTGCACAAATTGCTGCTAAGCAGTTGTAAACATTAAACTCTCCATAAAAAGGGGAGTGCACCGTCGCGCTCCCCCACGGAGATACAACATCAAAAGAGGTACCGGTAGGTGAGGCTTGAATATTTTCAGCCATCACACTGTTAGTATTTACACGTTTTTGATCATTCTTTAATCCGTAAAACAATACGTGGGCATGCTTAACATCAGTCAGCATTGTTTGAGCAAAAGGGTCATCAGTATTAATGATGCACGTCGTCACACTTGGCATCGCAAATAAACGTTTTTTAGCCTCGGCATAAGCTTCTAATGTCTTATGATAATCTAAATGATCTTGGCTAAGATTTGTGAAAATAGCCGTTTTAATCGGTAGGCCTGCCACTCGCTGCTGATCTAAGCCGTGCGATGAGATCTCCATAGTTACGACACTGACTTGCGCTTCTTTGAAGCTGGCCATTGCCTTGTAATTCGTTAAAATATCGGGGGTTGTCATGCCTGTCAAGAAAGGCTTTTCACCATAAACACCAACACCCAGCGTACCTATAGTTGCCACTTGGTTATGCGATTTTGCGGCCAATAATAATTGCGCCACTAATGAAACCAGCGTGCTTTTACCGTTAGTACCTGTTACGCCTACTATAGGGGGGAATGTGCATGAGCGGCCGTAACGTAATTGCGCCAGCGTTTGTAATTGCTGAGCTAAATCAGGTACATAAATAATAGGCACCGCTTGAGGTATCGCGTCTCTATAAGTAATAGAAAATTTGGCCTGGCGTGTATCGCTGGCTTGTGCATGGCAAAGAATAGCGTGCGCACCGGCACGTATTGCCGCCTCAATAAAGTCATCGCCACCCAAGCAAATAAACACATCGCCTGACGCTATTAAGCGACTATCTAAACGCAAATCACCAACAGCGAGGTTGGCGATAGCTTCGGGGAGTTGGTGGGGCTCCAATAAGGTCGCCAAAATCATATCTTTCATCGTCGTGCTACCTGCTTAACACCTTCTGCGTGCTGGCTATTATTCGGTGGAACATTTAATAATCTCAATGAGCTATCGGTGACACTCGCAAATACAGGTGCCGCAGCTTCACCACCGTAATAATGACCACTCGTGGGCTCGTTAATTACAACAACTGTCACGACTCGCGGATCATTGGCAGGTGCCATACCGGCAAATGTTGCAACATATTTATCATCGGCATAACCATTTTCACCTACTTTATGTGCCGTTCCTGTTTTACCGGCTGTCAAATAAGCGCTGGTTTGTGCACGGGTTGCAGTACCGCCACGTTCGGTCACACGTTTCAGCATAACCGCTATTTGATCAGCTACCTTAGCGTCAACAACCTGTGTTGCTGCCGGAATTTCATCTTGCTTTAATAAAGAAATAGGCCGAGTTTGACCGGAATTAGCAACGGTGACATAAGCTTGCGCCAACTGTAAGGGTGTAACAGTTAAGCCATAACCAAAAGCTAAAGTCGCTGTTTCGATCGGGTGCCACTTAGAGCGGCTAGGTAATACGCCTAAGCTTTCACCAGGAAAACCAGTACCTGTACTTTGCCCAAACCCTAAGCGCTCAAACATGGTGCGCACAACATTTTGCGGTAAATCGAGTGCTAGTTTACTAATACCTACCTGACTTGATTTTTGAATCACCGTGCCTAGGTCAATTTCGCCATAATTACGCGGATCAATAAATGTTTTTCGCCCTACGCGCACAAAACCGGGGTTTGTATTAATAATGGATTCGGGTGTGTATCGACCGGTCTCTAAGGCCGCCATCACCGTAAAGGGTTTAACCGTAGAGCCCGGCTCAATAACATCGGTCATCGCACGATTGCGCGTTTGATTGGGTTTAATATTGGCCCGGTCATTAGGGTTATACGATGGCTGATTCACCATTGCCAGTACTTCACCGGTTGTCACATCTAGCATAACAATCGAACCCGATTTCGCCTTTTGCACTGACATGGCCAATTTTAGCTCGCGATAGGCTAAATACTGTAAACGCAAATCAATACTTAAGGCGACATCTCCACCAGGGCTTGCCGAGCGAACGACACCCAGATCTTTGACAATATTACCTTTTAAATCTTTGATCACACGTTGAGCCCCTGGAGCACCCGCCAAATGATTATCCAGTGCGAGCTCCATACCTTCTTGGCCAATATCATCAATATTGGTAAAGCCCACTAAGTGCGCAGCCACTTCACCGGCGGGGTAGTAGCGCTGATACTCTCGCTGCGCAATAACACCTCGTATCTTTAATTGCGTTGCATTCGCAGCTTCATGCGGTGGCAATTGCCGAGCGACATACATAAATTGTTTATTTGAAAAGCGTTGTAACTTTTTCGTCAAATCTTTAGCCGATAAATTGAGCGCTTTTGCTAAACGTACAATATCGTTTGGTGCAATCACTTGGGGGTTCACCGCAATAGACACCACCGGTGTACTTACTGCCAATAACTCACCATTGCGATCAGTGATTACACCGCGGTAAGCGTTGATTTTTTGCTCGCGTAATGTACGCGCCTGACCTTGGGCTTGCAAAAAATCATGACCTTTTTCTTGCCCAGGCATCACTTGTAAATACGATAGGTGCCAAATCAATGCCGCAGGTAATACCGCAACAACACAACAAATTGTGCCAAAGCGCCACTGTTTAAACCAAGCACCCTTTGATGTGCTCATTGGTCATTCACCACAACCACTTCATGCCCGCTCGGAACACGCATCTTCAACTGCTCTGTCGCAATTTTTTCGACACGCGCATAGGACGCTAGCGCACTTTTCTCCAAGAGTAACTGACCTTTTTCGACTTGCAGGCTTTGACGATGATCATTCAGTTGCGCAAGCTGTGAGGTATGCCTGCGCACATCAAATGTCACATATACAACACTGATCGCCGACGCGACAACGCTCAGCCACAAAAAAGTCACCACTGATACTTTACCTACAGACACAGCCATTAATAAATCCCCAACCTAATACCCACTAGGCTTAGATAATGGCGCTAACTTTTCGGCTACGCGCATAATCGCGCTGCGCGAGCGAATGTTTTCACCTAGCTCATTATCTGAAGCTTTGACAGGTTTCGTTAAAATACGTAATTTTTTATCCAACTCAAGATCTTGAATGGGTAAGTTTTTAGGTAATTGCTTACCTTGAGCGCCCTCTTTAAAAAAACGCTTTACAATCCTATCTTCAAGGCTATGGAAGCTAATAACAACTAAGCGCCCACCAGGCTTTAAAATATTTAAAGCCGCAGGCAATGCAGCACTCAGGTCCTCTAATTCGCCATTAATATGGATACGTAAACCCTGAAAAGCTCTTGTCGCAGGATTTTTATCACGCTCCCAACGCGGATTCGCCTTAGTAATCACATCTGCCAAGTCGAGTGTGCGTTCAAAAGGTTTATCGGCGCGACGCTTTACAATGGCCCCAGCAATACGCTTTGCAAAACGTTCTTCTCCGTAATCTTTCATTGCACGTGCAATGTCTTCTTGCTTAGCCGTATTGACAAAATCAGCTGCACTTTGCCCCTTAGAGCAATCCATGCGCATATCTAAGGGGCCATCATTCATAAAACTAAAACCGCGCTCGGCTTGATCAAGTTGCGGGGAGGACACGCCTAAATCCAATAATACGCCATCAACCAAACCTGCATAATTATCGCGTTGGGCAACCTGCTTCATATTCGCAAAAGAGTCATGCTCAATACTAAAGCGTGAATCTTCAGTTTTTAGTGCCGCACCCACTTCAATCGCCTGTGGGTCTTTGTCAAAAGCGACTAACCGAGCACCGCTATCTAGCCCATTTAACAAGGCGCGGCTATGGCCACCACGGCCAAAAGTACCATCAATATAAACACCATTAGGATCAGTGATTAATGCTTTTACTGACTCTTCAAGTAAAACGGAGTAGTGCGATGGTGATGTCATATTAAGTTATTATCCGTTGAGATATTCAGTACTTGTCTATATACCGTACATGCCTATACACAGTACAGGCTAATAAAGCTGTTCTTAAAAAGAAGATATAAACCCTAACCTTAAAGTGATAGTGCTAGCATTTGTTCTGGCATCTCATCATCTTGTGCTTCGGCAAGAGTGGCCAACCAAGCCTCTTCATCCCATAGCTCAAATTTTTTACCTAACCCTACTAATATTAATTTTTTATCGAAGCCGCCATATTCTCTTAACGTAGGAGGCACTAATATCCGACCATTACCATCAAGTATTAAAGAAGTTGCGTAGCCAATAAGTAATCTCTGAGCTCTCAGGGCCGCACGATTAAAGGTGGGTAAAGCCTCAATCTGAGGAAGAATAAGCTGCCATTCCGTTTCGGGATAAATTAGTACACACTTATCTTGCGTATGCGCAGTCATCACTATTTTGGAGGCACAGGTAGCCTCTAGGGTATCCCGATGTTTAGCCGGTATAGCCAGTCGCCCTTTAGCGTCCATATTAATATTATGACTACCTTGAAACACAAAACCCCACCCAGACCAGATAGTGAACCACAAAAACCCACAATTAACCACATTAAACCACTACTCATCACTATATGTGCGATCAAGGTAAAGTCAAGTAATCCGAAAACCAGCCAGATAAAAGGCAGCGCGTTTACTGCTCTTAGCGGCACGTTAGCCGCTTTTAAACTATAAACAGCAATAAAAGCTCGCCTGCTTAGAAGTAAAAAAGCACCTTTAAGCCCTAATACGCGCACAGCACTGGTGCACTCATGCCGAAAGAACGCTAGATGACAAGACACAGACTGACTTTAAGCGCTGAAGGACCACGCAGTCGTTGAGCGATAACCACTGACATCTCAAACAGCTCGACGCATCCGCCGCAGACTAAATACCCACGTTAAAGACATTCATTAAGCGGTGTATACATTAGGCCGTTGAGCGCAGATTAAAAAAATGGCGAACCCTAGGGCTCGCCATTTAGTCGAAATAAAAGGAGTTGGCCGATAAGCCGGGTTCTGTCGTGGACAATCATTCATCTGGGATATGTGTCGCCACACACCTCAAGCAACCTACCCGAACCCAACGCGGGCCACGCCATACGGGTTCCTATTTGGTCTTGCTCCGAACGGGGTTTACCATCGCCATGAACTGTTGCCAGTCATGCGGTGCGCTCTTACCGCACCTTTTCAACCTTACCGTTAGCTACCGAAGTAACTACTTAGGCGGTACACTTTCTGCTGCACTTTCCGTAGGCTTGCGCCCCCCAGGCGTTACCTGGCGTTCTGCCCTATGGAGCCCGGACTTTCCTCCCCTGTTAAAAACAGAAGCGATTGCCTAGCCAACTCCGCCGCGCATTCTATAGGTTTATAAGCTTTTCTCAAGGAATTAATGATAGATAGCGACACTAACAGACTCTATTCAGAGGTTTTTACTGGGCAATACGCACCTAGCCCTCTAGATTAACTTAGCACCATCACTTTAAGATGCCGCACTGATCATTACCGCTGCCGCTTATATCGCAGCAGAGGTTTTGCAATAGACCCGCTAGTTTACTGACGCCTTAACCGATTCAAACCATTCAACGCCGCCACACGGTAAGCTTCGGCCATAGTGGGGTAGTTAAAGGTGGTATTGGTAAAATAATCTATATTATTGGCTTTGCCTTCTTGATTCATAATGGCCTGGCCAATATGGACAATTTCGGCCGCTTCTGCGCCAAAGCAATGGATACCTAAAATTTCCTGAGTATCTAAGTGGAATAGGATTTTTAACATGCCCACTTCATCACCACTAATTTGCGCGCGTGCAGTGTCTTTGAAAAAAGCACGACCCACTTCATAAGGTACTTTGGCTGCGGTAAGCTCGGCTTCGGTTTTACCTACCGAGCTGATTTCAGGTAGGGTATAAATACCCGTCGGGGCGTCGGTCACTTTGCGCACATCACCACCAACAATTGAATCAACCACGGCGCGCCCTTGGTCATAAGAAGCACTCGCAAGGCTAGGCCAGCCAATGACATCGCCGGCGGCATAAATAGTAGGCTGTGCTGTACGGTACTCATCATCAACATCGACCTGACCACGGCCATTCGCCTCAAGGCCAGCACTACCCAGCATTAGACTGTCCGTATTCCCTGTTCGGCCGTTACACCACAAAAAGGCATCCGCTTTAATCCGCTTACCCGATTTTAAATGGACCGTGATCATTTCATCAGTCGCATCTAAAAAGTCAAAGTCTTCGCCGTGACGCACCAGCACACCTTTATTGCGCAAGTGATAGCTTAGGGCATCGGTAATTTCGGTATCTAAAAACGATAACAAGCTATCGCGGTTATTAATCAGGTCAACTTTCACACCTAAACCCGAGAAAATAGAGGCGTATTCGCAACCAATCACACCCGCACCATAAATCACTAAGGTACGTGGTGTGTGCGCCATTTCTAAAATGGTATCGCTATCGTAAACGCGTGGGTGCGTGAAGTCGATATTAGTCGGGCGATATGGGCGTGACCCCGTAGCAATTAGAATATTTTTAGCCGTAATCGTATCTGAGGGGCTATTGTCGTATTCAACAACGACCGAATTGGGGGTAACAAAATGCGCAAGGCCTGAATGTACACTAATGCGATTGCGCATAAAATAGGCTTTGTGCATCGCTACTTTACGCGGAATAATACTCTTAGCCGCCTGTAAAGCCGCAGGGTAAGTAATATTATTAAACGAATTGGTACATAACATTTCAGGCTGCTTGCGAAAATTAATCACCTGCTTAACTACATGCCGCAAAGCCTTAGAGGGAATCGTTCCCTTATGGGTACAGTTACCGCCTAGCTCGCTCTGCACATCAACCACACCCACACTTAAATCAGATTTAGTCGCTGCCATCGCAGCGGCCTCGCCTGCCGGTCCTGCTCCTATTACCAACAAGTCATAATCAAAATCAGCCATTTAGTTCTTCACTCCGCACACTAGGGTTAACAGCTTCTTTGAGCTGTTTCGTAAATTTTTAGTCACTATTGAGAAGCACCGAAATTAGGCGCTAATAAATCATTGGCTGGGCCGCTCACGCTATCTGCGACTTTATGCTCCTCAACTTTACGTACCTGTAAAGTCTAATCTTGCCTCCCTCTATGCTGATACAAAGTCTACCTATGATCCATGCGGAGGCCGGCGCTTACATGCCCAAAAAATAATCCATCGGCACTCTATAAGGTGACGTTTTCAGCTGGGCTGAATAGCTACAATTTTACTGTTTGGTAAATTTGTAGCTTCGCCACATTGGTTTAATCTTTTTTTGATGAGGCATCATAGGCTTGAGCATTATTGGTCGATGTGCTGCCTTGCGCTATGCGCTCTTGCTCATCTTCGCATTTTTTTGTATCTCCGCCACAAATATCGCAGGCGGTATCCATATTTAACGCGGCCATCCCACCGCAAGAGCCTTTAATAGGCTTACCCCTAAAAATAACGCCTACGGCCATTGCCGCAATCATTAACGCAAGAAAACAAAATGCCAATACAAATGTAGCCATAGTGGTTACCTCTAAAAATGGGCGCCAAATAAGTCGACGCTATTTGTGAGAATTAATTTAAAAAATAAGGTTCAAACATTGCGCTATGCCGTGTGATAAAGCGATCGCCTGCGCGCTCGATAATGTACACCGCAATACCCTCTTGCTGCGCTAACGCTAACGCAGCTTCGCCACCCATAACACTAAACGCCGTTGCCAATGCGTCGGCCTTAGCGGCACTTTCGGCAATCACAGTCACCGAAGCTAAGTTATGCGTAATAGGCTGCCCCGAAACCGGATCAATAGTGTGGGAAAAACGCACGCCATCTTGTTCAAAATAATTGCGGTAATCGCCCGATGTTGCCACGCCCACTTCTGAGACCTGAATAGGCTTAATACTACCACCTGAAACGGGGCTTTCTACACCAATGCGCCACGCTGTACCATTGGCATTATGACCGTGTACACGCAACTCACCACCAATTTCTACCATAAAGTGATGGAAGCCTTGCTGCCATAAAAAATCAGCCACTTCATCAACACCATAGCCTTTAGCTACAGCCGAAAAGTCAAGTGACACGGGCTTTAGTTTTTTAATCGCCTTATCGGCAGTGTTAATAGCTATAGCGCGATAATCGACCCGCTCTAACACGGTGTTAATTTGCGCTAAGCTTGGTGCAGCATCTTTATGCCAGTCGGGGCCAAAACCCCATAAATTCACTAATGGCATCACGGTCGCATCAAAGGCACCAGCACTTAAATCGCTCACCTCGCGACTGAGTGTTAACACCGCCAAAAAGCGAGGCGAAACCGTTAGCCACTGCTGTGCGGGGGCAGCATTGATAGTCATAATTTCAGAGTCTTTAATATAGGTAGAAAGGCTCTGGTTAAATTCTTTTAATAAAGCATCGACAGCCTGTTGTGTTTTGCTTGCCGCGTGTTGCTGTTCAGGGCTAACCACTACTTTAATAGTATAAGTCGTGCCCATCGTATTGCCGCTATAAGTCACGGTTTGCCATTGTGGCTTCTGATCGCAAGCGGCCAATAAAGAAAGCGTAGCCAATAATGAAGCTAGTAATAGCGCTCTGGCTTTAACAGTAAGATACAACAAAATTCCAACCACTAAGAAGGGTAAAACAACTGATCATAAATACAATAATGGGGGCACAATAAAAAACTGCAACTTAAAGACACTTAAGTTGCAGTTTTTGCATTGGCCTAATTACCCACCAAAATCATCTAGCATGATATTCTCATCTTCTACGCCTAGGTTTTTCAGCATAGTGATGACAGATTGATTCATGATTGGTGGGCCACACATATAAAACTCACAATCTTCTGGGGCTGGGTGGTCCTTAAGGTATTGTTCAAACAATACGTTATGAATAAACCCCGTTAAACCTTCCCAGTTATCTTCAGGTTGTGGATCGCTCATGGCGACATGCCATTCAAAGTTTTCGTTTTCTTCGGCTAATTGATCATATTCATCTTGATAAAAAAGCTCGCGCAGTGAGCGCGCACCATACCAAAACGAAATCTTACGCTTAGACTTTAACCTGCGTAGCTGATCAAAAATATGCGAACGCATAGGCGCCATACCCGCACCACCGCCAATAAATACCATTTCAGCGTCAGTATCTTTAGCAAAGAACTCACCAAAGGGGCCATAGACCGTAATTTTATCGCCGGGCTTTAAGCTAAATACGTAAGATGACATTTGGCCCGGTGGTAAGCCTGTTGTGCGTGGTGGTGGCGTTGCAATACGAATATTGAACTTTACAACACCCTTCTCTTCGGGGTAGTTAGCCATTGAGTAAGCACGGATTACAGGCTCAGTGACTTTGGATTCTAACTCAAAGAATTTAAAGTGCTCCCAATCACCACGATACTGTTCTTCAATATCAAAGTCTTTAAAGTAAACATGATGAGCAGGTGCTTCTAACTGCACATAACCACCGGCACGAAAGTCTACGTTTTCGCCTTCGGGCAATTTTAACGTTAACTCTTTAATGAAGGTTGCCATATTCGGGTTAGACTCAACGGTACATTCCCATTGCTTAACACCGAATACATCATCTTCAACTTCAATGTGCATGTTTTCTTTAACGGGTACTTGGCAACTTAAACGCCAACCTTCTTTGGCTTCGCGCTTGGTAAAATGAGATGCCTCTGTGGGTAGCATTTCACCACCACCCGACTCAACAATACACTTACATTGCGCACAACTACCACCGCCACCACATGCAGAGGGCAAGAATAAACCCGAGCCTGCAAGCGTTTGCAGTAATTTACCGCCAGCAGCCGTAACGATTTCTTTTTCGCCATTGACTAAAATGGTTACATCGCCACTCTCAACGAGCTTGGCGCGCGCTGACAAAATAATGCCAACTAACACCAGCACGATGAGGGTAAACATGCCCACACCTAAAATAATTTCAATATTCATTTAACTGTTACCCTCGCTGTTATAGATCGATGCCGCCAAACGACATAAAGCCCAAAGACATCAAACCCACAGTGATAAAGGTAATACCCAAACCTTTAAGGCCATCGGGTACGTCACTGTATTTCATTTTTTCGCGAATACCGGCAAGTGCCGTAATCGCCAACGCCCAACCAACACCCGAGCCAGCACCAAACACAGTACTTTCTACAAGATTGTAATCACGCTCAACCATAAATAAAGCTGCACCCATAATCGCGCAGTTTACGGTGATCAAGGGCAAGAAAACACCCAAGGCGTTATACAAAGGTGGGAAGTACTTATCGAGTACCATCTCCATGATTTGTACGATAGCTGCAATCACACCGATGTATGAGATTAAGCCTAAAAAGCTTAAATCAACATCCGGTAAACCAGCCCAAACTAAAGCGCCATCGGCCAGTAAATAGGTATAGATCACGTTATTCACGGGGACTGTAATGGTTAACACTACAACAACCGCAATACCCAAACCTAATGCAGCATCAACCTTTTTAGAGATTGCTAAAAAAGTACACATCCCTAAGAAAAAGGCCAAAGCCATGTTCTCGATAAAAATCGAGCGGACAAATAAACTCAGTAGCTCTTCCATTACAGAACCTCCGCCGTCTTAGTGCTATTGTGTGCAATCTTGAACTCATCACGCTCAACTTGTGAAGGCTTAAAGGCACGAATACCCCAAATAATTAAACCAATCAAGAAGAAGGCGCTAGGTGGAAGCAGTAATAGGCCGTTAGAAATATACCAGCCGCCCTCGGTGGCTAATGGCAAAATTTCAAAGCCTAATAATTTACCTGAACCAAATAATTCACGAACCACGCCTAAGATAATCAAGAAGAAGCTATACCCCAAACCATTACCAATACCATCTAGAAAGCTTGGAATTGGTGGGTTTTTCATGGCAAATGCTTCAGCGCGCCCCATTACAATACAGTTAGTAATAATAAGGCCAACAAATACCGACAACTGCTTACTTAAATCATAAGCAACCGCTTTCAGTACTTGGTCAACCACGATCACCAGCGACGCGATAATGGTCATCTGTACAATAATACGAATACTACCTGGCGCATGGTTACGCACTAACGATACAAAAAAGTTAGAGAATGCCGTTACCGTGGTCAATGCAATACACATCACCAAGGTAACATTCAAACTACTTGTGACCGCTAAAGCGGAGCAAATCCCAAGGATCTGCAAACCAATAGGATTGTCATCTAAAATAGGTTTAAACAGTAATTCTTTAGCTTTCATAACTAAGCCTTACCTTTTTTCATGTTAGCGATGAATGGACCATAACCATCTTCACCCAACCAAAATTGGATGAGGTTATGAACACCTTTTGTGGTCAAAGTCGCGCCAGATAAACCGTCAACTTTATGCTCAGACCCCTTAGCCGAGGTATCAACTGAACCCTTAATCACAGCAATAGCGATCGAACCATCGGGGTTAAACAGCTTTTTACCTGGCCATAAAGCCTTCCAACGCGGGTTATCCACTTCACCGCCGAGCCCTGGGGTTTCTTTATGGTCATAAAAACCCAAGCCTACAACCGTGTTCATGTCACCTTCTACCGCTAAGAATCCATACAAAGTACCCCATAAACCGTAACCGCGAACAGGTAAAACCACGATTTTTTTGCCACTATCGGTTTGTGCGATATACACTTTGGCGTAATCTTCAACACGACCAATCTTAGCAATGTCATCAGACTTAGGTAGCGGTTGTGATGTACTAGGTTCTTTAGCTGCTTTGGTTTGATCGTAGCCATCGGGTGATACAGCCGTTGAGAATTTACCCGTTTCTAGGTCGACCATTTTAACAACGATGTTTTCAAACTGCTTTTCTACCGTACTCGCAGGATCTAGCAATCCTGCGGCTGATAGAATATTACGTTTAAAGTCGAGCTCTTTGTTAGCAATTTGAGCCGGTTTCAATAAAACCGCTGCCGTTGAAACAATTACCGAGCAAACCACACACAAAAGTGTGGCCACAGTAAGCGTTTTTGCAATGCTATCTTTACTAGACACGCGCTAACCTCCGCTTGATATTTGATTGAACCACAAAGTGGTCAATAAGAGGGGCAAACAAGTTAGCAAATAAAATGGCTAACATCATGCCTTCTGGAAATGCGGGGTTAACCACACGAATAAGTACAACCATAAAGCCAATTAAGGCACCATAAATCCACTTACCCTTATTGGTCATAGACGCTGACACAGGGTCGGTTGCCATAAAGATCATACCAAAGGCAAAGCCACCAATAACCAAGTGCCAATAGAACGGTAAGGCAAACATCGGATTGGTATCGGAACCAATCGCATTGAGTAACAAAGAGGTCACTGTCATACCCAAGAACACACCAATAACAATACGTAATGATGCAATACCTGTGGCCAACAAAATAGCGCCGCCAATAAAGATCGCCAACGTCGAAGTTTCACCCATTGAGCCCTGTACAGTCCCAAAGAAAGCATCAAACCACGTTATTTGCTGTGCCAATGCATCAATACCCTGCGAAGAGGCAATCGATAAAGCCGTTGCACCGGTGTAACCGTCAACTGCAGTCCATACCGCATCACCACTCATCGCACCTGGGTAAGCAAAAAACAAAAATGCACGACCGGTTAAGGCGGGGTTTAAAAAGTTTTTACCGGTACCGCCAAAAACCTCTTTACCAATAACCACACCAAAGCTAATTCCCAAAGCCGCTTGCCATAAAGGAATACTAGGCGGCAAAATCAAAGCAAAAAGAATCGAAGTCACAAAGAAGCCTTCGTTGACTTCATGCCCACGCTTCATAGCAAATAATACTTCCCAAAAGCCACCTACAACAAACACGGTCAAATACACCGGTAAGAAGTACAAGGCACCCAGAATCATATTATCCCAAATGCTACTGGCATCATGTGCTGTCAACATGGCCGCTAGCGCACCGCGCCAACCTTCTACACCCGCCATACCCATATCGGCCAGCACAATATTGGCTTGCAAGCCTGTGTTGTACATACCAAAAAACATGGCTGGGAATGCACATAGCCAAACCGTAATCATCATGCGCTTAAGGTCGATACCATCGCGTACATGAGCAGTCGTTTTTGTGACATCACTGGGCTTATAAAAAACAGTATCGACTGCTTCGTATAAGGCATACCAACTTTCCCATTTACCGCCTTTATGAAAGTGCGGCTCCATGCCATCTAAAATTTTGCGTAAACTCATAGGTTAGCCCTCCACTTCAATACGGGTTAAGTTGTTACGCAGTAACGGGCCATACTCGTATTTGCCGGGGCAAACAAAAGTACATAACGCCAAATCTTCTTCGTCCAACTCTAAAGCACCTAAATGCTGCGCAACTTCGGTATCGCCAACAATAATGGCGCGTAGTAATTGCGTGGGCAAAATATCTAAAGGCATTACCTTTTCATAGGCACCAACTGGCACCATCGCTCGCTCACTACCGTTGGTACTGGTGGTAAAGTTAAATAGCTTATTGGTGAGCTTAGAAACATAGATATTCAATACCGAGAATTTATCAACACCCGGGCGTAAATAATGAATCATCTCGCGCTCACGACCTTCTAAGAGCACGCTCACTTGGTTGTGGTAGCGCCCTAAAAAGCCCAATACACTTTTTGCATTACGGCCACCAAAAACAGAGCCACTCACAATGCGGTTTTCGCCAGCTTTTAATTGGCCTGCTGTGAGCTCTTCTAGGTTGGCACCTAAGCGAGTACGCACTAACTTGGGCTGTTCAACTTGCGGACCACCTAATGCCACAACGCGCTCAACATTCAGCTTACCAGTGGTAAATAACTGACCAACAGCAACCACATCTTGATAACCTATCGTCCACACTGTTTTATTTGCACTAACAGGGTCAAGATAATGGATATGCGTACCCGCATTACCCGCTGGATGCACGCCGCTAAAGGCTTCATATTGTACCTGCGCTGTTGTACTCTTAGGTATCTCCGCACCTTCAGCATGGCATACAAATACTTTGCCTTCGGTTAACTTACTGAGGACCTCTAGGCCTTGTAAAAAAGCCTCAGATTTTTCAGCCAACACTACCGCTGGATCTGCCGCTAGTGGATTAGTATCCATTGCGGTAACAAAAACAGAAGCTGGTACGCTCTCAATCGTTGGGACCTTACTAAAAGGACGGGTGCGCAAAGCAGTCCATAAGCCCGATTTGACTAAGGTGCCTACCACATCATCACGCTTAAGTGAGACCAGCTGATCAGCTTTGTAATGTGCAAAAATTTCAGCATCATCACCTTCGATATCAATCACAATAGATTGAAATACTCGGCGTTCGCCACGATTGATTGCGGCTACGGTGCCAGAAGCTGGTGAAGTGTAGATAACACCAGGCGTCTTTTTATCGGAAAAAAGCTCTTGTCCGAGTTTGACTTTATCGCCGACCTGCACAGCCATAGTGGGTTTCATACCGTGGTAATCAAACCCAATAACTGCAACAGAGCGTACGTTAAGGCCATCCTCAATGGACTGCTGTGGCTTGCCTGCAATAGGTAAGTCCAGCCCTTGACGGATTTTTCTCATACGTCTTTGCCTAAGTTAAAGTTGAAAATAAAAAATTAAAACGAGTGAACATTGCGACCCCAATATTGTGTGTGAGTCAGGCTAACAACATTAGGGTCTAAATTTTTGGCTCAACACAACCTATCACGAGGATTGTGTGCGTCTATTTTAATCAGCGTGTCAGTTGTTTACGCGCGCACCTACTTTGTGTATTTAACGTACAGAGCATAGAGTATAATGACTCAGTGCTGGGCAAAATAGCTACGCAAAATACAAATAGACTTTAGGCTTAGCATTAAAAAGAAACTTGAACTTAGCAATCCGAGCACTATATGCTTGCCTTACAGCCGACAACATGTTGTATTAAACGCCGATAAGGGCCGGCCTTAGCCCTAAAAAAGCGCGCTAATTATAGAGATTAGACAAGCAAAACTCCAGCGCTTATCGCGGCAAGTTACCCCCACCCCCCTATATACCCTCACGATACCGAAAGCCAAAACCATTCAGTTTTACAGGGTCAGTCAAATAGGCGTGATAAAATAGATATACTTTTGTGATACTTTTGTGATGACCTAATAACATGTTAAACGCAAACTCACGCTCGACATACCCGCCACCAACACGCACACATCACAACAATAATCATTCATATTAAAAGGCGCGGATGCACACACCAACCTCGGGAGCACCTCATGCAACACGTTTCACACCTCATTGCTGTAACAGCGCTAGCGGGCATACTTAGCGCTTGCGGCAGTAGCGATAAAAAAGAAGACACCTCAACGTCAAGCAGTAGCGTCAGCAGTGGCGTCAACAGTACCAGTAGTACAGTGAGTTCTAGTTCTAGCAGCGCCACCGCGGGTGGCTTTGAAGCTTCGATCAGTGACTTTATTACCTATGCCGATTGGGATGTTGTCGATTACAGCACCGGCAGAAGCAATCCCGGTGGGCTGGGCGATGCCCACCAAGCTGGCAACGACCACTTTACCCGCAAGACCTTTATGAACGAACTCGCCAAAAATAGTACCGGCGAGTTTACCGAAGGCTCGATTATCGTCAAAGAGACTTTCACTTACACCATGGGTGATGACGGCTGGGAAAAAACCTATGCTGAAGCTGGCGGCCTACTCGCCATGGTGAAACGTGGCGGCGGCTTTAACTCAGACCATAATGGCTGGGAGTGGTTTATGTTAAGCAGTGACCTATCCAGTGTGATCGCCCAGGGTGACAACCTTATGGAAGGTGCTTGTAATGCCTGCCATAGCAAAGCAGCTAGCCAAATCGGCGGCATGGACTATTCATTCCCTAAACCTACAGAGTTTGTTGCCGAGCCGAGTATTTTTGCCGACTACCAAAACTGGGATCTAATTGAATTTGATACAGCACCCGACAACCTCAGTGGTAGCGCACATATTGACGATGCCGATCTACGTCGCGTCTATCAAAAACAAGTACTCGCCAACCCCTCCGAAGCAGGTGAAATGGGTTACCCCGTAGGTACAGTCCTTGTTAAAGACATCACAAAAGACGATGAAATAAAACAAGTTGTTGCCATGGTCAAGCGCGGTGGTAATTTCGATGCCGCTAACGGCAATTGGGAATACTTTATGCTAGATCCTAGCGACCCTACCGTTATTGCTAAAATGGAAGGCAATGAAGTACGCGGTGCTGTAGCCATGTGTATTGGCTGTCATAGCAAAGCCAAAGATGATACCGGCACAGATTTTGTGTTCAAACACAGTAATGCGCCTTTTAACACCAACACCGAAGGCGAATATGTCGCCACAAAGAGCATGCTCAGCAACTATACTAGCTGGCAAGTCTCCGATTACACCATTGGTATCACCAGTGACTTTTTAGGGGGTAAACACGGCTCAACCAATGCTGAAAATGCACGCCTAGTCTTTGAAAACACACTCGCCGCAGCACAGTCGGGCACCGACGACTACGCACAAGGCTCAACCATCGTTAAAGAGGTTTTTACAACCAAAGATGGCGAGAAAGAATTTGCAGGCACTTTTGCCATGGTTAAACGCGGCGGCAACTACAACCCCGATGGCGCAGGTTGGGAGTGGTTTAACATGAATAGCGATAATATGGTAGTCGCACGCGGCCAGCTCGCAGGCTGTATCGGTTGCCATGCTAAAGCAACCGATGCCAATGGCGTTGACTACACATTTACCAAGCCCAGCGAATTCGTGGGTACACTCGATGATATCAAAGACTATAAAAGCTGGACAAAAGTTGATGAGGTCACCGGCGACAACCTCGCCAACGGTGGTGCCCACTCAACCAGCGGTACGCGCAAAACTTACAAAAAACAAGCCAGCGCTAGCCCATACACCGAAGCAGGTGAATACCCCATAGGTACAATCATCGTGAAAGAGATCACCAATACTGCAGGGTCTATCACCAACTTATACGCTATGATCAAAAGAGGTGGCAGCTTTAATGTCAACGGCGGTGGCTGGGAATGGTTCACACCTAGCACAGACTTAAGCAGCGCTGGCAGCTTGGGCGCTGGCTCTTTTTGCGCTGGCTGTCACGGTAAAGCAGGCGATACCACACAAACCGACGCGAGCTTCTTAGGCGCCGACTATGTGTTTTACAAAAAAGATGATCCCGTCCCTATGCCCGTTACAATGTAATGAGCAATTCTCATCAGCGCTCATTTCCGAGTGCTGATGAAAAAGCCCGCCAGTGCAAAACTGGCGGGCTTTTTTAGTTTTTAACCACCCATCATTCAAAGATATCAACATCGAGGGGGGCACGAATAGATTGTAGACTAGACTACTCACATCAAATTTATACTCTTGGGCTTTAATATTCCGCTGGGTCCAATCTTCCCTATCGTTATACAACTTATACCGGTGTACAGCCTCACCTTGGCTTTGTGCATACTCAGGAAGTCGCTATCAAGACCCCATCAAGTGATGCTTGTCGACTCGGTTAAATAATTATGCTGTTAATAATTAAAAGTAAGTCACTATTCGGAGGTAGCGAAATTGGGCACTCATGAATCATTGTCTGGGCCGCTCAAGCCATCCATGGGCGCTATATAAGCACGCTCGACAGTTTACTCCTGTACTGTCTAATCCTTGCTTTCCCTGCAAAGCCCGGCGCTTAGACACCCAGAAAATAATCCATCAATCCCCTATCAGGTGAATTTTTCAGCTTGGCTGAATAGTTACAAAAATAATACCGTACAATACAACGTGTTTTAACAAGCCACCTCACCGTCAACAGACGACAACTGCTGCACGGCCCTTAACAAATCTTCACGGCTATAAGCCTGAGTATCTATTTCTTTGAGTTGCCACAAGACAGCCCAAGCGGTACTCTGGCCAGGTGCAATAGCCCCATATGCACCTTGCTGCTCTATTTCGATATAAGGATTAGCAGGGTCACCATGGGCATAGATTTCAATCTCAGCCTCACCCGGCGCCACGCTCGCCTCAGCGATTTGTGGAAAGCTTTTCTTCAATAGTAAGCCATTACACATATTCGCCAGCCAGCCTTCACTATTGTTTGCAAAAAGTTTTAAGTTTTGCTCAAGCCCAGCAGGTGCATAATGATGCCAAAAACTGTCACCTTGCACCTCTATAGATAAATTAGACTGAACCAAAGGCGTACTTGCTGCTTGATAAAACGTGAGTCCACCCGCTATACGAGTGATTTCCCACGGAGCAAAAGTTACAGTCTGAGCGTTATCAATAGGGTTATACATACGATATTCGATACTGAATCCTTGTATCGCAGGAGTGATCATTTTGGTTAATACAATCTGCGTCAGTGGGCAAGGCTCACTGGTAAATACCCACGTATCATCAGCGGAGCTCACTTGGTATGGCTGGCTATCTAATACCGACGGCGGTGGCCAACCCCAAAAGTCCTGTGGGCTAGGCCAAAACGTAGACCCTACTTGCGGACCCGTGGTAGTAAGACAGTTTTTACCATTCACACTAAACGCGATAATACGAGCACCAAAAGCCGGATCAACCACTAAAGTATAGGGGCCATGCTCGATGGTAATAGGCGCTAATAAAGAGCTTGGCGGTGTTAAATCAGCCACACATACATCCTTCTAATAAAAGCAATTAGATTACACCAAGGCGTGATACAAAAAAAGCGACTCAACGACTCACCCGTATGGCCTTAAGTATTGCATCAACATCGCATTGCCATTACCTATACACATACGTAATCACAGCTTTTTGCCCTTTGGCCTGATCACTTTGTAAATTCACTGTACCTTGAAACACCTTTAAGCGTCGCTGGGCGTCATACACAAGCGCAAGCTCACCAACAAACCAGCGCAAAAAGCGATTACTCGCTTGCACATGTAAACACATGAAAGCTTCGCTATGCGTATTGCAAGCATCTAACGGCTTTCGTATCACACGTAAAGGCAAGCTTCTTAGGTGAGCAATAGAACCAAATTCAAAAAACACTGGCTGACCGTTAACCAAAGCCGACCACTGTGACCGCACAAATGGGTCAAAGCCAGCATCAACCACCAGCAGCGGTGATTTAGCTAACCACTGCGTTTTTAAAGCTTGCGCTCGATCCTTTCGATACACAAATTTTAAGCTGTCATCTACATACATGGAGCGCCTTAGTTCACCCGAGCGATAATCTATTTGCTCCACTGATGGAGCTATACCTTCACGGTCAAAGGGCTGATATGCCAATGTTTTTTTAGCAATGATCGCCTGATCTTTAATACTGTAATATTCGACCCACCACGTCTTTTGCTCGGCAGGGTATTGTGTTGTTATCACTGAATGATATTCGCAATATAGCAACACGCCTTCAAAATTGTGCGCACTCCCCACTATTTTAAGCTGCTTAGGTACATCTACTCGCTTGTTCGCCACAACGTGAGGTTCAACAGAATCAGTGCGCTGAATCATAGAGCCCTGTTTATCCGCTGAACCATGCTGTGCAGGCGTGCCAGCGCGGACGGCAGCCTCATAATCAGGGCATTTCTGCTCGATGGCATCACTGGGAATATTCTCAGCTTGAGCGCACAAAGCAACGCTCCAAAAAGCCACCACAACCACAGTCATACACCACTGACTCACATGCTGATAGAGGCTGTTTTTTGGATCTACCGTATAATATTGCACGGGGTTATATCGCACTAATCGCAGAAGCATTATGGGTCAGTGTCTGGACGCGCTGTGCTTTTTGTGCGGGTAACAAACCCGCCACCCACACCAGCAAAGGCATCACCACCATCCATACCATACCAATCAATACAACGCCAAAGCTTGCGTCAACAAAGGCATAAGTGTCGCTTAAGTGCGCACCCGCAAGATAGCTCAGCGGCGCAAAGATAGCTCCCATCAAGCTTGCCAAGGCAAATCGCTTGTAAAGAAAGGCAAAGCTACCATGAAGCGATATTGCAAAGCCCGCCCAAATAGTCATTAGCCACAAAGGGGGTAGGTGTCCAACCAGTGCTGAGTCCCAAATAGGTAAAAGTAATTTAAAGCTCTCAACACCACCACCAATCACAAGACAGGCAATAATTAATAGAAATTCATTCTTCCAGTTAAAATGCTTTTTTAAGGCGCGATCCATTAACAAGAAATGTAAAAAGATAATGGGCACACATAAAGCCAAGGCAGAGCCATTGCCTGCTAACACCGCAATAAGCCATATTGCCTGAAAACTTAAAAAATTTGCTACTAGAAACCACGCAGGCATTTTATTCACTTTGATCACCTCTTTTTATTTAAAAGAACGCTGTACTCCAAAGAATCAGTGGCTTTAGGCCTAGGATAAAGAACCTGTAATTATTGAGCAAAATAAAAACACCATGCTACAAGGTAGCTAAGCGAGATATAACATCGGATCACAAGGTCTAGACCCACAAAATCACGGATGGCTTGAAGGCCCAGTGAATCATTCGTGAGTGACCACCTTCAGTACCTCTAAGTTTCAAAGCAATATAATAAGTATCAAAGCAATATTAAAAAGAAGGCAGCTCTTTACAGCGTGGCTTCGCTAATAATATCTGCGAGGTACTAATAACGCGCTCTCTGAAACCGCCTTCACAATAACACAGGTAAAAATCCCACATGCGAATAAATACATCATCAAAGCCTTGCGCCTTCACTGCATCTAGCTTACTCATAAAAGATGCTTTCCAGTGCTCTAACGTTTTCGCGTAATGCATAGTGATATCATCAAGCCCTACGATTTGCATGTCGGTGTCTTTGCGCACATGCTGCGCAATAACTTCATTAGAGGGCAGGCAGCCACCAGGAAAGATATAGCGCTGAATAAAATCAACGTTATCGCGCTCAGTATGGTAGCGCTGGTCGGCAATAGTGATCGCCTGAATCAACATTTTACCATCGTCCTTTAACAATCTAGAGCACTGCTTAAAGTATTCACTGTAGTATTGATAACCTACGGCCTCAATCATTTCTATCGATAGTAATTTATCAAACTGCCCGGTGATATCGCGATAGTCGCATAGCTGAATATCAACTTTTTCTTGTAAGCCTTCACGCGCCACCCACGCTTTGGCATATTCATACTGCTCTTGGGAGATAGTGACAGAAGTCACTCTACAGCCAGTCGATTGCGCAGCATAGATTGCCATGCCGCCCCATCCGGTTCCAATTTCTAATAGATGATCATCCTCACTCAAGCCCAGACGCTTGCAAATATGCTGCATTTTATAAGTAGAAGCTTCAAGTAAGGTGGCTGTTTTTGATGGATAAATAGCCGATGAATACAGCATTGTTTCATCTAAAAATAGCTTAAAAAAGTCATTACCCAAATCATAATGTGCCGATATATTCTCGCGTGCCTTATCTTTTGAGTTGGCATTCATTTTATGAAGAATATTAGCGATGAGCTTAAAGGCAAAATTCCATTTAGAGTCCATACCTATCACTACATCCATATTCATAACAAAAATACGAATAACCTGCGTTAAATCAGGCGAGCGCCAAGCGCCTGCCATGTAAGCTTCGCCGGAACCAATCGTACCATTGAGCATCACTTTACGGTAAGCACTACGATGCTCGACAAAAATATGCCCCACAACACTAGCCGTCTGCGCATCTTCACCAAAACTATAAACCTCGCCGTCATCTTCGATCGTCAGATGGCCGATAGTCATTTTTTGCAGGGCATTTAATACAATTTTTTTAGCAACGCCGTCTAAAAAATTTTCTTTTATCTTAGAGTCTAACTTTTTATCGACAATATCAATAGACTTCATGGTGCACTCCGGCATAATCAACGGCTTTGCATTGCCTGCAGTTCAATATATTAAATTAATACTTGCAATACATTATTTAGTATGGGGGTAAAAAGGTGTACGCTTTAACAAAAGCTTTAAAGCCTGCCAATAGATCGCACACATCACTTTTACGGTCATCAAAGGGTATAGGATTAATATTTTATTTAAGCTTGCAGCCGTAATGGCTTTTTCCTCTAGCACCAAGGTGGCATCCAGCACCTTGTATTCATCGGGCTCACTGGTGCCATGGTTTATTACAGAAGGTACCTCTGAGTCGCAGCCCTTGGCAACACCATGCGACTGCCAGTTCTCCAAATGAACCGATAAATGTGAGCTTGGCACATTACTAAACCACTGATAACGCATGGCC
Organism: Marinagarivorans algicola; assembly: GCF_001292705.1. Lineage (GTDB taxonomy): Bacteria > Pseudomonadota > Gammaproteobacteria > Pseudomonadales > Cellvibrionaceae > Marinagarivorans > Marinagarivorans algicola. The sequence goes on along the minus strand of NZ_LGAK01000001.1, from coordinate 33,901 downwards.
ATAGGGTTAAATGGCGAAACATGTAGACTCTTCTCAAAAGAGATACTTAGGGCATGCTCACCATCGACCGGTAATACATACGCATGGCGCTCATTCCATGGCGTATTATTCACTTCAGCTACAATGGTTTCTAGCGTTTCACCACTTTCGTCAAAACAATAATAAATTGTAATGGGGTTAATAATAAAACCAAAATAACGCAAGTTCGCCAACATGCGTATTGGCCCACTGGGCCTTTGCCCACGGTGTAACTGCACGTGACTGCGCACAGCCTCATCCAATGATTGACGACTATCACCCAAAAAGTCATCGCGCTTAAACCTAGCCAAAGCAAAGCGTGCACGCGACCATAAAGGCGATAGCGCCAAGACATCATCTAATTCAGCTAAATCTAAATACATCATAAACACGTGATACTTAAAAGCATTGTGCGTCGGGTTAAAGCGCCTATGGCGCACCCATCCTTGATAAATTTTACTCTTTAGCGCTTTAACCTTGTTCATTATAAGTATCTTATGAGTTTATTCATGGTGTGAATATTGTAACGCGCATTGAAAACTGCAGGCTATCTTTGTGCCTCCCCCAAGCGCTCGGTAAAGGGGTCTTGAGTTAAAGTATCACCTTCTAAAAACTGCGCCACACGAGCGGCACTTTTGACGCCATCTTCGTGAAAGCCATTAAACCAATAAGCACCGCAAAACCACGTTTTATTGACCCCATTAACCTCACCCCAGCGCTCTTGTGCAGCTATGGCCGCCTGTGTAAAGACCGGATGGGCATATTCATATTCACCCAATATTGCAGCATCATCTATTTTTTCACGTGCATTTAATGTGACGCAAAATTCTACAGGCGCATCAAGACACTGAAGGATATTCATATTATAAGTCAATACTGGTGGCTTTTGAGCGTCATCACCTAATTGGTAATTCCAGCTACTCCAAGCCAGTTTATGCTTGGGCAATAAACGCTGATCAGTGTGCAATACTACACTGTTGGGCCGGTAATGTATGGCACCTAATACCTCCTGCTCTGACGCGCTAGCATCACTCAATAGTGCCAGCGCCTCATCGCTATGGCAGGCAAAAACAACTTCGTCAAAGCACTCTCGCTGACCGTCGACGATAAGCTCGACACCTTTTAAGGTCCGCGATATCTGTGTAATCTGGCTACCAAGTCTAATGCGCTCTTTGTAGCCTTGAGTAATCTTGGGGATATAGGCGTGACTTCCGCCTTTAATCACTCGCCATGTAGGTCGTTCGTTCACACTCAGTAAGCCGTGATTATGACAAAAACGTACAAAAAATAGCAGCGGAAAATCAAGCATTTCACCTAATGACGACGACCAAATAGCCGCCCCCATCGGCAGTAAATAAAAATCGCGAAAGGCATCACTATAGCCATGTTGCGACAAGTATTGCCCCAATGTTTGTGTCGCATTGATATCACCAGCTTGAAAATCTCTAACAGCTTCTTTATTGAAGCGTAAAATATCGCGAATCATTCGCCAATGCTTAATCGAGAAAAAATTGCGCCGCTGACAAAACAGCGTATTAATATTTTCACCGGCGTATTCATAACCACTGGCGCTATCACTCACGCTAAAACCCATAGTAGTCGCTTGCGTGTCAACACCCAGCTGTTTTAACAATCGAATAAAGTTAGGGTAAGTCCAATCATTATAAACAATAAACCCCGTATCAATCGCATAACGATTATTTTGCACCTCTACCGTTTTTGTCGCGGTATGCCCACCTAAGCGACTGGCTTTTTCGAAGACTGTAATATCGTGATGCTTATGTAGCAAATAAGCGGCCGTTAAACCCGACACCCCGGTCCCTATAATTGCTATTTTTTTAGATGTCATTATTAAACCCTTATTAGACCTGTGAACCTACGATTGCATTATTGTAACTATTAAAAAGTACCGAGTAAGAGATACCGAGATTGAGTAAGAAGTACCGAGATTGGGCACTAGCGAATCATTGGCTGGACCGCTCAAGTCATCTGTTGCTTTATAGGCCTCGACTTTATGCCCATACAAAGTCTAATCTTATACATCCTTATACAGGTGTACTGTGCACCCCTTGCTTTTCCTGCAAAGCCCAGCACTTAAATACTCAGAAAGCAATCCATCAGTACCCTATTAGGTGAAATTCTCAGCTTGGCTGAATAGTTACATTATTGAATGATTAAGCATTAAACCCGTGTAATTTTGGGCCCAACAAAACGCACCCATAAACCATCAAACAGACTTAAAAAACGCAGTGGCCAACTTAATCGACGAGGGAAATCAATCAGTGCTTTACGCCGGTTAACTCCAGTAATAATACGCCTAGCCGCTTGTTCTGGGGTTATCATAAATGGCATAGCAAAATCATTCTCGCTCACCAAAGGCGTTGATACAAAGCCTGGGCGCACCAGTGTCATATCTAATGCATGGCGGCTTAAATCAATACGTGCCGACTTCACAAAATACTCTAATGCCGCTTTAGCTGCGCCATACGCTTGCGCACGCGGAAAAGGTAGTACACTGGATAAGCTACCAATCGCCACAAACTGGCCACGCACTTGGCTGTTTAACAGTAGAGGTTTGGCTAAATGTAGCGTCCTGATAACACCCAAAAAATTAGTCTCAAAAACCCTTTGATATTTATCAGGTTCAAAATCTAGCGTATCCTCGTACTCACAAATTCCCGCGCAAGCAATAACACAGTCAAGGTAATCTGTGATCTCTTGCAAAGCCGCGCGCGTCACAGCCATATCAGATTCGGTGACATCAAAAGGTAATATTTTAACGCGGCAGCCCAGCTCGGCAGCCAGTCTACCTAAAGCCTCTTTATTACGACCGCTGGCAATCACAAAATTACCCGCCTCCACCAATTGCACCACCAACGCTCGACCAATACCCGATGTCGCGCCCGTTACCCAGACACAAGCGCCATTCAAGCCAATTGGTATAGGTTTTTTGGGCCTAGGCGCTTCAAGAATAGAGCGTTTATTTGGCATATCGACTCCCATCTAAACGGGCACTAAAAGCACGGCCTGTGGAGGCTGCGGTACCGGCCAAATGATGATTAATTTTTTGTATTGCCCAACCAATTACTGGAAGATGGCGGTAAACCATTTGTCCCATATCATAATAATCTTCTTGTGCAATGATACGCCCCGCCCCTTCATCGAGAGTCAAAAAGCTCCCCCCGCTCAACGCCAATGCCTTGCCACCCGCTAATTTGGGATTACTATAATGCATAACCCAACGTAGAAAAGCTTGCTCACCCTGCACTACAGTAGCTGTAAATTCGAATTGACTGTCGCTACCGTCGCACACATGCTGAAAATATTGCGTTAAGGCATGTAAACCCTCAACCGCGTGAATGGGGTCTGTAAATCTCACATCGGGATGGTAAATCTCGGCAAGACGGCCGATGGCCTCTGTATCAAAGGCTGTATACAACGCTTTGCATTTATCGATAATTTCGTGATTATTTACCATCTTGCCATCCATAATATTACACTGAATAATGGGGTACTCATAATGTTGTACTCACAATAAAACCAGATGCTTACAAGCCTTGTTACGACAAACCACTACCCTTGGATGAGCACAATCAATGGTTGACATACTGGATTGATCGTAACTCTTTAAACATCAGTCATACAGACATGAGGCACTACCTAGCCCTGCGCGCTCTTTAAGCGCTCAGCACTAATAATGCCAAAAACATCTATCGATACCTGACAGATCTTAATACCCGATCGAACGAGGCTCATCCGCTTGACTAGATAAGTACAATTATCGCGCCAACTGATCCAAGCCTTAAGCATTACCGTAAAAGCTAACAACTAACATCCACTAGCACTCACAACATTGCGGAACCGCTATGGCAAACCCCACACCTCTTACCACAGTAAAGCCCGGTGAGCAGCGCACAGATACTTGGAGCGAGCTTCTCGGGCGCGTCGGCGAAGCGCAGGATCAACATGCCTTTAAGCAACTATTTGATCACTTTGCCCCTCTGATAAAAGGCTTTTGCTTGAACAATACCAATCAAAGTTTTGGGAATGACGCCGCCGAAGAAATTGTGCAAGAGGTTATGCTAAAAGTGTGGCAAAAAGCTCCAAGTTACGACCCTAGTAAAGCGGCAGCCTCCACTTGGATATACACCGTAATGCGCAATGCGCGTATCGATATGATGCGCCGTAATAAACGGCACCAAATCGACAACAGCCCCATTGAAGTCGATGATCTATGGGATGAAGACAGCACCACAGGCCCCGTCGTGCAGTTTCAACGCTTGCGCGACGAGGAAGTCGTGCAAGCTTCATTTAAAATATTGCCCAACGAGCAACGCCAAGCACTAACAGAGGTGTATATGAAGGGTAAATCTCACAGCGAAGTCGCCAGTGAAACAGGTTTGCCACTTGGTACTGTCAAATCACGTGTGCGCATGGGCTTACAGAAGCTTCAGGCGCATATCGCTGGCACCGCTCACGCAAAGGTACAAGCATGAATCATACAGCCTCTGGCCGCTCATCCTCCGGCCGCCCAACACTATCTAACACAAGCTCTTCACCAGCGATTATTAATCATCACCCCGATGCTAATATGCTCGTTGAATATGCCAGCGGCAGCCTTCCGTGGGGCCTCAGTATTGCAGTATCAGCTCACTTGCAATTATGTCAGCACTGCCAGCAACAGCACGCCAAACTGAGTGCACTCGGAGGGTCATGCCTCAATGATGCGCCTAAAGAAGCGGTAAATGATGACGCCTTTAGCCGGCTGTTAAGCAATATCGACAAAGCGAGCACTCCAGCAGAAGACAAAGTTATTGAACACTGTCAGCAAACTGCCGCACAAACACTCGTTAATGCGAAAAGGGCTGGTATCAATGCCGAGCACTTACCACGGGTAGTTAAAAAGCTTTTACCACCACAATTGCGCTGGCAAAAAATTTCTAATGCACTTAAAAGTGCACGCCTAATAACTGGTCAAGGTAAGCACGAGGTGGCTTTTCATAAGATAAGTAAAGGGGGCAAAGTTGTTGAGCATGACCACCGCGGTCTAGAGGTCACTTTAGTCCTCGAGGGCAGCTTTTCAGATGAGGAAGGCATTTATTGCCCAGGCGATTTTCTCGTAAGAGAGCCAGGCCAAGTTCATAGGCCTACCGCAAGCCAGAACCAAGACTGCCTATGCCTTTCAGTGTGCGAGGCGCCAGTTAAAGTAACCGGGCTATTAGGCACTTTGCTCAACCCGTTTTTAAGTATTCAACCAGCGTAAGTATACGGTACCATTGACTTTCAATGGTACCGATATTCGATAACCACTAGAGATCACACAGCACAAAAGCCTCAAAGAAAACAGCACCATAAAATGCTGGGAGCATCCTAAGATAACCGCGCTAAGATAACTAACTAAAAATACCAAATGTGGGTAGCAATGAGTTATTGAGCCGTCATTCAAGCCAGCCATAGCGCTATGGCTAAATAAGACCCATAATCGTCAAGGCTTGATGAGCTATTAAGCCTACCATTAAAGCGCTACTCTAATAGCACACCAACGATAAACCATATCTTGAATAAGCACCAAGCTTATAGGTTTTCCAAAACTTCTTCATAAGTCCATACTTCCCAGCCGCCAGGAAATCCCACTTTATCTTTATCACTTAGCACAATGGCTCTTCGCAGTCTTGGCCATGCTAACAGCGCATAGCCTTTTTCGGCCAAACAATAAATATCTGCTGGCTCAAATTGCTTTAATACTGTAATTAACGGCTGCCATTTACGCGGGAAATGATAGCTTAGTTGACTCCATGAGAATTTAATAGTTTGCGAAGCGATCATGCCTAAGCCTTGCTCTTCAATATAAGCTCGACGCCATTCCCAATAGCGCTGAGCATAGGCGTGTAACAATACCGCCTCGCTCATGATTGCCACCTTTGCAGTGCCATCTAAACAACAAATACACGTTGGGCCGTTTAAATCAAATAAGCTGGCATCACGCACTAAACCGGGCGAATTTTTGGGTAGCGGCCAACGGCAATGATTACACTTTTCGACTGTTTCATTCCCCCCAACGGCAAAAAATTTAAGTTTTTCGCCGGGCATCCAATAACCATACTCCACATCTGGAAAATACTCTGTCGCATGCCACTTAACATAACGGGCAAAATCAAAATCGGCTCGTAGCTCACTCTGCTCGGCCGACGATAGCGAACGGTAGTTTTGATACCCTGTCATGACCAAACAATGATGACATACTTCAAAAGCGCGCTGATGCTGCCACGGCTCAGCAGCCTGGACTCGGTTAGCCACCCATACTGTACGATCAACCCCACTCAAGGCATTGCAACAAGGTTTTAAGTGCACTTGATAATAAAAACTATCTCGTCGCTGCTTATTGGCAATTTCTGGTACTTTGGCAGCAAACACAAAGACCGGTACGCCTTTATAGCGCCAACCTGCTGAGCAAGACTCTAAACTACTTAACGATGTCTCGAAGCCTTTTGATAACTCTGTATCAATCAAACACGTTATTGCGGGTGCAAGGGCGCTTTTAGAATCCCACTCAGACTGAAAAGCACTTTCCACGCTTTGCGTTTGCCCGAGTACTGAAGGGTCGCGGAAAATACTCAACGCATTGTCGTTTAACTGCTTAAAATAGTGCGCCCATTTAGCCAAATTACACTACTCCTCCAAAATCGACCGTATACGCGAGTCCGAATTTGTTACCACCCTAAATACAACTCGCTTAGAGCGCTCAACATCCTCATTACCTACAGCATCAGGAACAGGGCGAGACGAAGAGTAGCCAACAGCCGCAACATTTTTGAGTATCCATGTACGATATGACTCAACCGAATCTAAGAAATAAAGATACTCCAATACTGAGCCTGCACGGCGCTGTGATAACGATAAATTTTTGAAGTAACTATCGCTTGCATTGTACTTATCGCTCCAACTTGAGCTGGTATGCCCCTCGATATGCACACCATTTATCGAATCTTGATACGGAGACAAAACAGCCATATAACGCGGGAAGAACTTATTTAACACTGCACGATAATTTTCTGTGATTTCTACATCGCCAGTCGCAAACATCGCATCCGAACCTTGAAAAGTAATCTCAAGCTTCTCTTTATCAAGGTAAGCACCCCAGCGCTTAAAATCTTTTTCAAATTCGCGGTTTAACGATTCGTAAATCGCTAGTTGATTTTCCATATAAGAGCGAGCAATTTTACGGACTTTCTCGCGCTCTGTATTCGCAGCGTTCATCATAAACATTGCAACACACAAAAAGACCATCATCAGGCCGGCCATTAAATCAGACACGCTAATCCACTCAGAGCCAGAGTCATCGGCATCCGCTTTGGTGGAAAACTCAATCATTATGAGACCTCTCTTGACCGCTCAAGCACACGCTGCATCTGATTAATTAACTGCTGATAATCACGGGTAAACTGACCGCTAATCGTAGCAAGCGCCTGCCCCATAGAGCTCATAATTTCATCAACCTCTCCCTCCATGCGTCGACCAATCATTGCTTGCTGCTCAGAGACATTAAGCTCCATCTTAGCAAAGCTCGAGTGAATAATATCAGTCAACGAGTGCACTAGCTCTTGATGAACTCTAATTTGGCGATCAGAAATTTCACCCACCGAAGAATGATAGGCAGATACGCCTTTTTCGATAAAGCCCTGCATAATATCAGTATCGACATTAGACACCGACTCAAACGCTTGTGCAACCTGCCCGATATGATCCCCTAAGTTTTTACTGTGCTCCGATAGCGCAATTAAAGAGCTCTTAACGGTCTCTTCTGCAAAAAAGGTAAGATCAGAAATATTGGCATTAAATAATTCAACTTTATTATTGATTTCGGGGATAAAGTCAACCACCTGCATACTGCGGTCGCTATAATCGAGCAATTTTTCGTTCAATTCAGAAAACTGTGCATTAGAGCGGTGTACCAGCTCAAACAAGTTTTCCATTTTAGAAAAGTAATCGCCAAAATTTTCATTCAAATGATTCAGTCGCTCAGCCATATCGACCATTTCTCTGGCATTAGAGTGGCTGAGTGCAACCATTGCGCTGGCATTTTCATCAAGATCTTTAAAGCTGGTAACAAAGCCGGCTAACGAAACCTCTACGGACTTGAAGCTATCGCTAAAATCCAGTAATCCCTCACCAAATTGCTGATCAATTTTCTTATTAAACTCTGTAACAACTTCTCGCAGCTCTCCTACAATCGAATCGCTCAAGGTGGCAGTAAAGCGCTGCTGCTGCTCTTGGCTATGCTTGACAACCGCTTCAATCGCACCGAGTGCATTAATCACATCGATCGGTTTTACTACCTCTTCACGGATATCAGTCGGGTATCTAAAATAGCGCGTAATGACTTTGACAACTAAAGAGAGCGCAATACCAAAAACGCTCGTAATAAAAGCGGTTTTTAACCCTTCTAGTAAGTTAAATATACTGACATCTAGCTCATTGATATTAAAGTGAAGTAATCCAATAATAATCCCCACAAAGGTACCCAAAATACCCAGAGAGGTTAAAAGAGCCGGTGCATTTTCAACAAATAAGACGCACCGATTAAACAGCCTCAAAATCACTGTAATGAAGAACACGGCGCACATAAACCACAAAAAAAACTCAGTCGTTTCACCCGCGCTGACGCTCACAAGTACAGAATATATAAAACCGGAAATCATTAGACTCTTCTACACATAGATGAGGGACTTAATGAAATATGTAAGCCCCCGAAACAAGAAAGGCCGCAGTAAATCTGCAGCCAATAAAAAGACGTGCTTCAAGTTAACACTTAGGTTGTTTCATTCAGTAGCTCTTCTTCCTCATCACGTGTCTCATCAAGGAGATCCATACCCGAAGCGACAGGCGGTAATGCATTAACCATCTCTTCGCTTAAAGTATGTGATGAACTCAACTTAGACTTAAATTCATTATAGCGATCTTGCTTACCCTGCTCGCCAGTTACCATATCAATGGTACCTCTAAACTTACCGCCATCCGCCAACTTGATTCTAGGAGCAATCAAATTACCTTGCACGCGAGCCGTTTTGCAAATTTCAATAAGGTCATCAGCAAAAACATCGCCTTGTAATGTCCCGTTAACCAATACTGTTTGAGCGTGGATGTTCGCTGATACAAGACCGCCACGGCCGATAGATAAGTTCTGGCCACCCATCGATACGGTACCATCAACAACGCCTTCAACGTGCAGATCTTCGGCACCGATCAACTCGCCTCGAAATTGGATATTTTTACCAATATAAGACGACGATCCCGAACCATCGGCTTTCATACCACTTAAAAATGATTTGCTCTTACTTTCTTGATTTTCTTTGGGCTCTAACGGATTTGTCATAAAACAGCACTCTACAACTAAGGAAAATTAATAAAAATACGCCAATCCTTAGCTACTCACTTAAATGCTACAAATTCCCGCTGTGCATTTCAAAACCCCGCCTAAACGAGCTCTACAACCTGTAAATATACAACACATTTCATTAACACGATATATACTTATCGATTTTATCACTGTTAAAAATCACTCGGATTAATCAACATGACTATAAGCTAATCTCTACAACACCCTAGTACTAGGCATGGCAAAGCCTATACTTAACACTGCAAGGTTAATATTCATTAGTAAATAAATATCTTCAATTATTTGCATTAGCCTGACATAACACCATGACAATTAGAAAACAGTAGGTGCATCAAAAGGGCCACTCAAAAAAACCAATTTTTAAAACCCAAAAAACTAATACAAAACAACTAAAAAAACAAAACTAAAACCAATAATAAAAACTTATAAAAATTAATACCTAAAGAAAAACGAGTATTATCCTTGGCGTTCCATAAAAATCCGCAAGTTTAAGAGTGAAAAAATAAAATCGCCCCCAAACCGAAATAAGCCTTAAGTATTAATTCATATTTAAACCAGCAACTTATTCATTAAAAATAATAGTCATGATTTATCACAGCGCTCTTCTCTTTATTGGCATTACTTATTAAAGTGTCTTATAAGCCATTATCTTACGCTAAAAGACAATTCCGCTAAAGCCCCAAAACAAGCCGTTAATCAATGATAAATAAAATACATAGGAATTAAAGGTGGCTTCACTTAACAAGAAAGCCACAAGCTACAACATCGCCTCGATCATCCCTAAGCTAAGCCCGTCCTCAGCCTGGCGAACGCTCAAAAAATAAACATTCTGCAGTATCTTATTCATCTTATACCCCGTAAAATTCATTCAAAAGGGTTACCACCGCACAGCGCTACAATAAATAAGGTGACAACCTCCCGTTTTAAATCTAAGTCAGCCCTAAGCATCAGCACATGGGTGTCAATATCTCCAATATCAACAATTAGGCACCTAGGATGTACATTATTACCATCACGTCTTACTCGATTCGCTGTTAACAGCCGCCTAACAACCTTACACCTGTGGATGTGATCAATAGGTGTATAACTTACCTAAGCGACAACACATAAAGATATGACCAATAAAAACAAAGACCGCCCCCAAAAACATAGTAATGACCCCTTACACGGGATAACACTTGAGCAAATACTCACCTCTTTAGAGGCTCGATATGGATGGGAAGAACTCTACAGAAAAGTAAACATTCGCTGCTTCGGGTATGACCCTTCAATCAAGTCAAGCCTTAAATTTTTGCGAAAAACCCCTTGGGCCAGAAGCAAAGTAGAGACACTTTATTGTCGAACTCACAAGCGATAGCGTGCTTAAAGCCTTATAAAATAGTGAAGACTAAAAAGATAGTGATATTCTTATATAAAATCTAATCACACGCACCCACGCTGAAACTGATAACCACATCTATATTCACACACTGTAAATACCTATAAGTGCCCTATTGATGATACTTTCAGCTTGCCCCAAAAGTCGAAGACTTATAACACACACCTCTAACGCATACTCCATACAAAACAATGACAATGACCGATCAAGCCATAAGTTACTGCTCTATTTTAAAAAGAGCCTGGCCGATTATGCTGGCCAATATTGCCCTGCCTTTACTAGGGCTCATTGACACAGCCATTATTGGTCATTTAGGTGGCACGCAAGATTTAGCCGCACTGGCCATAGGTGCGATTGTGATTAATTTTATTTTTTGGAATTTTGGCTTTTTACGCATGAGCACTACGGCACTCAGCGCTCAAGCTTGGGGGCAAGGTAAAGCACTCTCATTACTGCGTATCGGCCTACGCGCCTTAATCATTGCAAGCGCGCTAGCATTATGCATTCTTTGTCTACAAAAACCATTAACGCTATTGGCTATGACTCTTTTGGCTCCTCCCTTAGAGGCCTTAGAGGGCGCGAGTACATATTTGGCCATACGCTTATGGGGTGCACCGATCACATTGATAAATTATGTCATCACGGGCTTATTAATTGGTCTTTCTCGCAGTAAAAGTATTTTAGTGTTACAAATTACTTTAAATAGCTTAAATGCCGTTTTTGATTTGCTACTAGCAGGAGTACTGGGTTTGGGTATTACCGGCATTGCTTACGGCACGGTAATCGCCGAAGTTATCACTGTGTTTATCGGGTTCTATATATTGCATTTAACTTGGAGACAATTAGTCAGCGACAATCCCTCACTCCATAGCGTTAGCCTGCTAAGTACTTGCTGGCAGCAATTACGCGAATCTCAGTTTTGGGTATCGGTACACTTTAAAAAAATACTGCGCAGCAATCGGGATATTTGGATAAGAACCTTTTGCTTACTCTTAAGCTTTATGGGTTTCACCCATTTTAGCGGCCAACTCGGTGCCAATACACTTGCGGCCAACCACCTACTTTTACAGATTATTGCATTTAGTGCATTCTTCTTAGATAGCTTTGCGTATGTGACAGAAGCCGATACCGGTAAAGCGATAGGCCAGCGCTCGCGGCGGTTATTTATACAAGCCACTCAAAAAACCAGTGTTTTAGCCGCGATAACCGCTATTGCATTAGCCGGTATAATCCTAGTATCGGGACCTTGGGTGATTAACCAGCTTACAGCAACTAGTCGTATTAACACGCTCGCCATTGAGCACTTATATTTATGCGCTATTTATATTGCTTTAAGTGCTGGCGCCTTTCAATTAGATGGTATATTTATAGGGGCGAATTACGGTAAAGCACTACGTAACGCATCGATAACCTCGGCATTACTCTTTTTTATTCTATGGTTAAGCTTCTTGCATATTTATGGCTTAATAGGTTTGTGGATTGCTTTTATTAGCTTTATTGTTTTACGCGCACTGTGTCTCAGTGTGTATTGGCCAAACTTACTGAGCACCCATTTTAGCACCAACAAACGCTAAAATAGGCTTAAACCGTAGCCATAGACTAAGCATGACTTAATGTTAGCGCTTGTACGCCCTGCCAGCTTTCACCCGCTAACAGTGTTTTAGGCTTATCGACAATCGCTGCTTCTATGCATAGCATATTCAAGTATTCATCGTTGTCCATATCCTTTAGATCCATAGCACCCTGTGCACCGGGGTTCCATACCACCACATCAGTAAAACCGGTTTTACTGATGTGCTTAATGACTGGACCATCCGTTAATTTTAAACTGTCGGGCGCATCAAAATATACGCGATCAAAGGCACCGGCTAATTGTAAGGGCTCACTATTAGCAACATACCTATGACTTAACTCGGTTCCATTATCCCAATAAGTGGTGCCTTCAAAACTGCGAATATTCACCGCAGTATAATCACTAACGGCAAAATACGTATGTAGTGCGCCACTGAAATCAAAGCGTTGGTCGCCGGTATTAGCAACCCCTAGCGTCATGGTTAATTGTGTGGGTGTTAAATGCACTGTGAGTGTTAATTCGAAAGCATGCGGCCATAGCGCACGTGTTTGCTCATTATCGCTTAATGTAAAAACAGCCTCGGTTTGGTCATTATTGATACCACTTAAGCGCCACTCAATATTGCGGGCAAAGCCATGTTTGGCGCCACTACCAAAGGCTGCAAACTGCGGAAAGCAAACCGGCACCCCACCGCGAATTGCTTTACCTGGTACAAACTCACTGCCCTTAGCAACAAATATTTGCTCACCCAACTCGGGCGAAGGTATCCATGAGGTAATATGCGCACCTTGATGGTAAATGGTGGCCGTAGCGCCAAAGGGGGTTTTAAGGGTAGTTTTATTCATGCTAGAACCTTTTTAGTAGCAGATTTTTTAGATCGCGATTCACAAGCCCCGCCATGAGACGCTTATGGATGATTGACTGGGCCGTTCAAGTCATCAAAGCGGAGACTACTCGCGACGCCTATTTTTTTGATCTCTTGCAAAAAAATCCAACAGCGCTCTCTCAAGCCCAACCAATAAGCCAGACTCAATAGCATCGCACACTGTTATGGGAGGTAGCGTTGTAACGCTTCTTCACATTGGGTTTTTCCTAATGCAATAATATGTGCGGCGCGATCAAACTCTAAAGTACCGCAGGCATTGCGGGCAATTTCAATTAAAATATCTGGTGGGTAAACAGCCAATTTTTGTCGTGCAATACTACTTTGCATTGCATCAAAAGCCTGATTGGCAATGTCATAGGCACTCCATTTTTGAGTAATTACCTGTTGATCAAACACCGGAAGCTTAGCTAAAAATTGATCGATACTTGTGCGTAAAATAGAGGGTAGAGAATCACTGGCTTCTATTTTTTCATTATTATCGACTGCTGTATTCGGCCCTGCATCTAAAGGGCCACCCAAATTAACAGCAATAATAAGATCCGTTGTATCACTAAAAGCTGGGGCAATAGGCACAGGGTTTAGCACGCCCCCATCAATGAGATAGGAATTTTTATAAGGGACTGGTGTAAAAAATAACGGCAATGAAATAGAAGCTCGAATAGCTTCAAATAAACTCCCTGAATTAAGCCATACTTCTTTTTCTTGACTAACATCAGCCGCTACAGCAGTAAAGGTTATAGGTAAATCCTCGATGCGCTGATCACCTACAATATCAATCAGTTTATTAATGATTTTGTCACCTTTAACCAAACCATCGCGCCCCCAAGACATATCTAACAGCCTGAGTACATCCATCCGAGTTAAGGCGCGAATCCATTGTTCAAATTCATCAAGCTTACCCGCAGCATAAATACCCCCAACCATCGCGCCCATTGAGCAACCAGAGATTGAGCGAATATCGTAGCCCCTGGCTTCCAAAATACGAATAACACCAATATGCGCGAGGCCGCGCGCGCCCCCACTGCCTAACACTAACGAGACTGTTTTACTCATATCACTACCGTCAGAACTATGATTTAGAAAACGACCCGTATAAACATAAGCCACTGAGTCCATTGTATAATCGATAGGTTAAAACACGATAAAGCACAGACTTCAAAACGCCTTGCGCTATATTTTATTTTTTATGCTTAGATCTCTGGGTGGGCCTTGCTTTCGTTGTACTCGCTTTCGTTGGGCTAGTTTTAAATCCCCCTGCTTTGGGGCCAGCAGCCTTGCCTCGGTAAGCGGTATTCTTTTTAATATTGGCCCTTGAGCTACCCGCTTTATGCGCTACACCTTTATGGCCGGCCGCTCTACGAGGGCGACTACGCTGCAAGACTTCTTCAGGGACTAAAGCATGTTCACCACTACCTATCAAGTCTTCTCGGCCCATCTCTTTAAAAGAGGCGCGCAGCAAGGGCCATGTTTTTTCATCATGGAAACGCAATAAAGCTTTTTGAAAGCGTCGCTGCTTTAAATTGCGCGGCGTATGCACTTTACCACTTTTATAACTCACCTTACTCAATGGGTCTTTTTCGGAATAGTACATCGCCGTCGCTAATGACATAGGCGAAGGATAAAAAGTTTGTACTTGATCGAGTCGGTATTTATTCTTTTTTACCCAAAAAGCTAAATTAATCATATCCTCATCTTCACTGCCTGGGTGGGCGGCAATAAAGTAGGGAATAAGGTATTGTTTTTTGCCGGCCGCTTTTGAGTACTTATCAAATAATATTTTAAAGTCATCAAAGGTACGAATACTCGGTTTCATCATTTTATTGAGTGGGCCTTCCTCTGTATGCTCAGGAGCAATTTTTAAGTAACCACCCACATGATGGGTTACCAGCTCTTTAACATATTCAGGATCTTCTAAGGCTAGGTCATAGCGTAAGCCCGAAGCAATGGCGACTTTTTTAACACCTGGTATTGCTCGTGCTTTACGATACAACTGGGTTGTTGGCGAGTGATCGGTCACAAGGTTTTTACAAATCGTGGGGAATACGCAGCTTAACCGGCGGCAATTGGCGTGTATTTGTGGGCTTTTACAATTGAGCATATACATATTAGCTGTTGGGCCGCCCAAATCAGAAATAGTCCCGGTAAAGCCTGGTGTTTTATCGCGTATTTGTTCGATTTCGTTAAGAATCGACTCTTCTGATCGACTTTGAATCACCCGGCCTTCATGTTCGGTAATCGAGCAAAAAGAGCAGCCCCCAAAACACCCGCGCATGATATTCACAGACGTCTTAATCATTTCGTAAGCAGGGATCGTCGCATCGCCGTAACTTGGGTGCGGTACGCGCGCAAAGGGTAAACCAAACACCGAATCCATTTCGTCGGTTTCAAGCGGGATCGGTGGCGGGTTAACCCACACTTCGCGATTGCCATGCTTTTGCACAATAGTCCTAGCATTTTGCGGATTAGATTCTAAATGCAATACGCGCGACGCGTGCGAGTACAACACGCGATCGCCGCGCACTTTTTCGAACGACGGTATACGAATCACAGTTGTATCTTTATCAAGCTGGTGTTGGCGATGCATAGGCATAGGAATAATCCGTATGGCCTCTTCCGGTACGTCGTCGGGCTCTTGCATGGCCACATCGGTATAAAAGTCGCCGCCATCAGCAGCTAATGCAGGGATATCACCACCGCTATTGGCATTGGTTTTACACTCACTGCTACCCATTTCTTTGACTTCGTAGGGGTTGGCAATAATGTCAATATTTTTGGCCCAGTCAACACGCGACGAATCAATAACAGTCCAGCCCTCGGGCACGGCTTTTTTCACCACGGTTGTACCGCGAATATCATGCAGGTCTTCAATTTTTTTACCGTTGGCAAGCTCGGTCGCCACGGTGATAATGGCCCGCTCGGCATTACCGTACAACAAGATATCAGCGCCAGAGTCTACCAAGGTCGAGCGGCGCACTTCATCACTCCAGTAGTCATATTGCGCAATACGGCGCAAACTCGCCTCAATACCCCCGATCACAATGGGCACATCTTTATAGGCTTCGCGGCAGCGCTGGGCGTACACGGTAACGGCGCGATCCGGGCGCTTACCACCTTCATTATTCGGGGTATAGGCATCATCGTTACGCATTTTTAAATCGGCAGTGTAACGATTGATCATCGAATCCATGTTACCGGCGCTTACCCCAAAAAAAAGATTGGGTTTACCGAGCACTTTAAAGGCATCGGCACTTTGCCAGTTGGGCTGCGCGATCATACCCACCCTAAAACCTTGAAATTCTAATAAACGGCCAATAACAGCGCCACCAAAACTGGGGTGATCGACGTAGGCATCGCCATTGACAATAATAATGTCGCAGCTATCCCAGCCTAAATCGTCCATTTCTTTACGGCTCATGGGCAAAAACGGCGCAGAGCCATAGCATTCGGCCCAATACTTGGGGTAAGAGCACAAATGTTGTGCGGTTTTGATCGGGTCTGGAGTGTATTGCTTAGCGTTAGACATAAATAAATAGCGGCTTTAATAAAGGTAGGGGCAAATATGCTGCCATTCTACCAGAACTCACGCCCGCAAGCCCTACCGCATATCTAAACAAAAAAACAGCTAAAACATTATAAAACTTGGGGGTTTAGCGATAAACTGGGCTGGCTCGCAAACTGCGTTAAAAGGGGCAAGGGCTGAGCCCAGCTACAGCCGTGCCCTTAGTGGGGTGCGTAAAATTAAGTGTATGGGCATGCAACAACAGCCGCGGCGCCATCGCCTGGCTACGCTCATTGCGATACAAATCGCAGCCTAATATCGGGTGCCCAAAGGCCATGCTGTGAATACGCAACTGGTGCGTACGGCCCGTTAACGGCGTAAAGCAAACTTTGGTGCGCGCAGGATTTTGTAGCCGCGCCACAACGTGATACTCGCTGATGGCCGCCTTACCCGTTGCCGCACAGAGGGTTTGCTTTGGAAAATGGGCGGGGTCTTTGGCAATGGCATATCGTATATCACCATAGTCACGGTCCAGCGTGCCATCGAGTATCGCCACATACGTTTTACTCACGGTACGCGCTTGAAACTGCCGCGTAATAGTCGCATTAGCCCTTCTATTTAGCGCCACCAACATAATGCCCGATGTGCCAAAATCAAGTCGATGCGCCAACGCCGCCTCTGGGTAAGCCCGCGCGCCCTGCCCCACTAAACGCCCTTGTGTTAAACGGTAATGCACCGAGTCTTTATTTAACGGGTTTTTGCCCGATAAACTCAGTAAGCCACTGGGCTTATCGATCAATAAAATATCATCATCATAATAAAGAATACGAAGCTCATCATGGCAAGGCGGAGCAATAAAATTATCAACAATTGGCGTAGGCATCTGTTTTTTTTGGGGTTATCAATGAACCACACATTATCACACGCTAAAAAGGCGGGGATGTATTACTTTCAAAAACAAATGATGCACAACTCACAGGTACTATGATTAGACACCAATGGGGTATTGAACTTAACGACATCACTTTAACGATGTGCATGCATTACACATTAAAAGCCAATAAAGCCCACAATTCAGGAGTTACTAGTGTGACAAGTAGCATGAGGTTGATAACAACCGTAAACCAAAAAACAATTCTAAAACGTATTTTTTGGGTTTTGTGTCTAAAAGATTGCTGGGCGAGCATGGCGCCGGGCCAGCCCCCTAACACTGCACACAAGTGTAGTGTGTTTTCGGGGATACGCCATTGGTTGTTAATGGCAGCCCGCTTATCCTTCCAGTACAGCACATAAGCCATAAGGCTTAATAGCGCATAAACGTAAAGAGCCGCATAATTTAGCTCTGCCCATAAAGTGGCATACGCTAAAAAGCCCACCAAAATAAAAATAGCTGCCGCGTTTATTTTTTTTGTCATGGTTTTAAGTGTTTAAAAAAAGACTTTGTGCCGGCCATATCTATTTTATGGTTGGTTAATTTTTTGATGCCAATCAGATTTAAAACCCAGTAGTAGTATGGCCTCGACCACTACAAATAGTGGCCCAATAATTAAACCGCGCATATCATCCATAAAGGCCGGTTTTTTACCTTCAAAATAATGCCCTATAAATTGCAGTAACCAACCTACAGCAAATAGCCCTACGCCCAGCAATAGCCATTGCATGGTGGGCAATTGTGCGGCCGCTATGCCTAGCCATACCGCAACTAACAGCAAAGCCCCCATAAACAACCCCAACAATAGATGTAAGCGCACATAAAAAATAGTGCAAAAAACAACTAATACAAGCGCTGGTGTTATCGCCACATCGGCCAGCAACAAGCTTGGGCGAGATAGCAAAATAGCCACAGCAATCACGATCATAGGAATACCCATAAAATGAGTGGCAACATTACGCCGATCTTGATGATATTTTGCGTATTGCGATAAATGCTTAAATAGTGCGCTATTCATTGACTCAGCCATAATGCATGCTCTCTATTGAAGTAATAAACCCTCTTGTGAGTCAAGACGGTATTTTATGAAAACTGAAACTGATAATACAAGAAGACCTATAAAAAATGTAACTATTCAGAGGTCCGGAAATCGGGCGCTAATGAATCATTTGCTGGGCCGCTCAAGCCATCCATAGTCGCTATATAAGCGCTTTCGGCGCTTAAATGCCCAGAAAATAACCCATCAGCACCCTGTTGAGAGATTTTTTTTGGTTCGGCTGAATAGTTACTAAAAAATATAAAAAAAATGCCTACAGGTTAAACCAGTAGGCATTTTTAAACATGTGCAATACTAAACGTTACAGCGCGGCTAACAACTGATTCAATGTTGTACTTGGACGCATAGCTTGGCTCACTTTTTGAGCGTCGGGACGATAGTAGCCACCTAAGACTTGCGCACTACCTTGGGCAGCAATTAACTCGCCAACAATCACTTGCTCTTGGCTAAGTAGCGCACTCGCCAACGGTGCAAATTTCGCTTGCAAAGCAGCATCGTCGGTTTGTGCCGCTAGCGCTTCTGCCCAGTACATGGCCAAGTAAAAATGGCTACCACGGTTATCAATAGAGCCCAATTTACGCGCTGGTGACTTATCGTTATCTAAAAATTTAGCCGTTGCGACATCCAGCGCTTTTGCTAAAATTTTGGCCTGGCCATTGCCTGCCACTTCACTGTAATGCTCGAGCGAAGGCGACAACGCCAAAAACTCACCCAGTGAATCCCAACGCAAGTAGCCTTCTTTTTCGAACTGCTGTACATGCTTCGGCGCCGAACCACCAGCACCGGTTTCAAACAAACCGCCGCCGTTCATTAAGGGCACAATCGATAACATTTTAGCCGATGTACCTAACTCCAAAATAGGGAATAAATCGGTTAAGTAATCGCGTAATACATTACCTGTCACCGAGATAGTTTCTAAGCCTTGCTTGACGCGCGCTAGGGTGTACAAGGTGGCATCAACCGGCGCCATGATATGTATTTCTAGACCGCTGGTATCGTGCTCGGCTAAATAGGTATTCACCTTTTTAATTAACTCAGCATCGTGTGCGCGATTTTCATCTAACCAAAATATCGAAGGCGAACCCGTTGCTCGTGCGCGATTAACCGCTAATTTAACCCAGTCTTTAATGGGTGCATCTTTGGTTTGGCACATCCGGAAGATATCGCCAGCTTCAACGCTTTGCTCAAGCAAAACCTTACCGCTGCCATCAACGGCGCGAATCGTACCGGCGCCTTCGGCTTCAAAGGTTTTATCATGCGAGCCATATTCTTCGGCTTTTTGGGCCATTAAGCCCACGTTAGGTACGGTACCCATAGTGGTTGGGTCAAAGGCGCCGTGCTCTTTACAAAAATCAAATACCGCTTGGTAAACACCGGCATAACAACGATCAGGGATCAGGCACTTGGTATCTTTTGGCTTGCCATCGGCGCCCCACATTCTGCCCGAGCTACGCAACATGGCCGGCATAGAAGCATCGATAATGACATCGCTAGGCACATGCAAGTTGGTGATGCCTTTATCAGAATCCACCATAGCCTGCTCTGGCTGTACGCTGTAAACCGCTTCAAGATCGGCTTCTATTTGTGTGCGCTGCGCTGCGGGTAAGGTTTGTATTTTGTTGTATACATCACCAATACCATTGTTGGTGCTAACACCAAGATCGGCAAAGGTTTGCGCGTGCTTATCGAAAACGCTTTTGTAGTACACCGCTACAGCATGGCCAAAAATAATAGGGTCAGACACCTTCATCATGGTGGCTTTTAAATGCAGTGAAAACAAAACATCTTCGGCTTTGGCGGCAACAATTTGCTCTTCAATAAAAGCCACTAATGCTTTTTTGCTCATAACGCTAGAGTCTAGTACCTCACCAGCAAGTAAAGGCGCAGCTTGCTTTAATACTTTTACACTGCCATCGGCAGCGACAAATTCAATGTGAAAAGTATTGGCTTCGTTGAGGGTGATAGACGTTTCGCTACCATAAAAATCACCGCCACTCATACTAGCAACGTGTGACTTGCTAGTCGCACTCCACGCGCCCATTGAATGCGGATGTTTGCGGGCGTAGGCTTTAACAGGGACTGGCGCGCGGCGATCAGAGTTACCTTCGCGCAATACGGGGTTTACTGCGCTGCCTTTGATTTTATCGTAACGTGACTGAATCGATTTTTCTTCGTCGGTTTTTGGCTCTTCTGGGTAGTCGGGTAATGCATAGCCTTGCGCTTGCAGCTCTTTAATGGCTTCTTTAAGTTGCGGCACAGAGGCTGAGATATTAGGCAGCTTGATAATATTCGCTTCGGGAGTTTTGGCTAACTCACCGAGCTCAGCCAGAGCATCGCTTTGGCGCTGCTCTTCTTGCAAAAACTCAGGGAAGCAGGCCAAGATACGAGCCGCTAATGAAATGTCTTTTAGCTCCACTTCAATATTTGCGGCGCCAGTGAAGGCTTGAACAATGGGTAAAAACGAGTAAGTGGCAAGCGCGGGGGCTTCGTCGGTTTCGGTATAAATAATCTTATAATCGGACATTCAATTAACCTGCCTTAGAGGAGTATCTGCAAAATGTATGGCTCACGCATTGCGTACACTAACAATCGTTAACATAACAGTGAGCACAGGTGAAAACGGGCGCAATTATAACAGCTCAGCAAGCTCCTTAACAGTAAAGGAATTTCAGCTCATTAAAGCTGAAATTTAGCGCTTTTAATTACATTTCGATGCAAATAGCAACATAATTTATTAGACCTTAGAGAGGGCCACAACAATATGGGCGCGCCCAGCACCTTTTAATAACGCGATTAAAACACTAAACGGTTAGGGGTACCTAACTTAAGAACTGCAACAATTATTTAAGAGCGGCACAATAACCTAATAACCGCGATAGTCAGGGACTGCCGTCAGCTAGAGACTACCGTCACCTGCAAACCATGCTACACTCGCTGCTTATTGACTCTCAAAAATACAAACCATGCTAAAACGTTTACTGAAGCTTTTATCGCCGTCTAGCAGCGCTGCATCTGCTGGCAATCACACTATGACAGCCACACGCAGCGATCACCATGTGTCATTGCATGGGCTCAGCCCTAATGCGGTGAAAGTCTGCCAGTCACTGCAACAAGCAGGCTACCAAGCTTATATTGTCGGTGGCGGTGTGCGCGATAGCCTATTAGAAGCCAAGCCAAAAGACTTTGATGTTGCCACCGATGCAACACCCGAGCAGGTGCGCCAAGTCTTTCGCAGCTCGCGCATTATTGGGCGCCGCTTTAAAATTGTGCATGTGCGTTTTGGCCGCGAGATTATTGAGGTCACAACTTTTCGTGGCAGCCACCAAACAGGTAAACCGCATAACGCTGTGCAGTCAGAGCAAGGCTTACTATTGCGCGATAACGTATATGGCGACCTAGAATCGGATGCTCTGCGCCGTGACTTTACGATTAACGCCCTCTATTATGATCCCATCAGCGAAACCTTAATTGACTTCACACATGGCCTTGAAGATATAAAATCGCGCACGTTGCGCATTATTGGCAATGCTAGCGATCGCTATCGCGAAGACCCTGTTCGCATGCTGCGCGCTGCGCGCTTTGCCGCTAAATTAGCCTTTAAGCTAGAACCTGCAACCGCCCAACCCATTTTATCGCTTGGTGAGTTGCTCGATCATATCCCCGCCGCCAGACTCTTTGAAGAAGTACTGAAATTAATGCTCGGAGGATCGGCAACGGCCACTTACAATAGTCTGCGAGAATACAACCTACTGACTCACTTATTTCCAGGCGCTACACCTTTAATCAATGACAGTGAGTTTAATCAAAAGATGATTGAGCTTGTGTGCGTCAATACCGACAAGCGCATTCGCCAAGGCAAACGCGTGACGCCAGCGTTTATTTTTGCTGTATTTTTATGGCTACCATTACAAGCAGAAATTAAACGCTTACTGGCTGAGGGTATGAAAATAGGCGATGCGAGAAATGCCGCCGTTGCCAGCGTTATCAGCCAACAACTGACACGCACTTCGATTCCTAAGCGCTTTACCTTACCTATGCGCGACATCTGGTATTTACAGCATGTGCTGGCTACGCGCCCAGGCAAGCGCTGTTTTGGCGCGCTCGAGCATCAACGCTTTCGCGCCGCCTATGACTTTTTATTATTGCGCGAAGACGCCGGCGAAGATTTTAACGGCGCAGGCCGCTGGTGGACGGAGTTTCAATTTGCTGATGAAGCTCATCAACAAACCATGGTAGAAGCGCTCAATACCCAACAAACCAGTAATAAGCCCAAGCGCAAACCGCGTCGGCGCAAACCCAAAAAAGATCACTCCACTCACGACAATAGTCCACCGCCCGCTAGCGATTAACTATGTTAAATACTGTGTATATTGGTTTAGGCAGCAACCTAGATCAACCCTTGCAGCAAGTCACTCAAGCACTCGAAGAAATCAATGCCATCACAGGTACCACACTCGTGAGCCACTCACCTTGGTACAAAAGTACTGCTGTAGGACCCATTCAGCCGGACTTTATTAATGGCGTCGCCAAAGCGCATACCTCACTCGATGCCCATCGCTTTTTAACAGCACTACAAGCTATAGAGCAAGCGCACCAGCGCGTACGCAAAGAGCACTGGGGGCCGCGCACTTTAGATTTAGATATTTTGTTGTGGAACAACGACACTATCGCGACCGAGCGCTTAACAGTGCCGCATGCATTTATGACAGAGCGCGGCTTTGTATTGCTGCCGCTTAATGATATTGCCAGCGAGCTTAGCTTGCCTAACGGTACCCCCCTCAAAGCGCTGGTACAACAATGCGATCAAACAGGTATCGAGCAAATTTAATGCGCATTGACTCGACACTTTTTATTGGCTTTTAATCTTAAGAATAATAGCGATAATTTCATATTTAATCGCTTGGCTTTTTTCTTTATTGCGGAGCGCCCTAATGGCTTACCTACAAGACCCACTCGTTAAACCCGTGACTATTCACACTCTTCAAAAACTTAAGGCCCAAGGTGAAAAATTTACCTGTGTTGCCCTGTATGATGCCCCCATGGCGGCGATGGCAGAGCAAACCGGCGTAGAGACCGTATTAGTTGGCGATAGCCTTGGGATGACTGTTTTAGGGTATGACTCTACCCTACCTGTGACGATGGAGCATATGCTTTATCATGTGGAGGCAGTTGCACGCGGCAATAAAAAATCGCTCATTTTAGGCGATATGCCCTTTATGAGCTATGCCACCGTTGAGCTCGCCATGCACAATGCCATGCGCATTATGCAAGCCGGTGCCCATATGGTCAAAATGGAAGGTG
This sequence comes from Marinagarivorans algicola, assembly GCF_001292705.1. Lineage (GTDB taxonomy): Bacteria > Pseudomonadota > Gammaproteobacteria > Pseudomonadales > Cellvibrionaceae > Marinagarivorans > Marinagarivorans algicola. The sequence continues at coordinate 9,861 of NZ_LGAK01000001.1, read as the reverse complement.
GGCAATGGTTAGCTCCCACAGTAACCATGCTAGCAGAGCGCGGTATTCCCGTGTGCGCACACTTAGGGCTCACCCCGCAATCGGTGAATAAACTCGGCGGTTTTAAAGTGCAAGGGCGCACACAAAAACAAGCCCAAACGCTCTTAAATGATGCCCAAGCCTTGGCCCAAGCTGGCGCCGACTTATTAGTGTTAGAGTGCGTTCCAAGCGAGCTGGCCAAGCAAATCAGTGAAGCGGTGGCCACCCCCGTAATTGGCATTGGCGCAGGCAAAGATACCGACGCACAGGTGTTGGTAGTCAACGATATTTTAGGGCTTACGCCTAAACCCCCAAAGTTCAGCAAAAACTTTTTAGTCGAAGCCGGGGATATAGCCGGGGCACTAACCCAGTACGTCGGTGATGTCAAAGCCGGTATTTTCCCTGCGGCTGAGCACGGCTTTGAATAACGGCACATCGGCTATGCATACCTAAACTTATGCACACCTAGGCCTATACACACCTAGCATCATAAAGCGCTCGCCAATGCGGGCATTTTATGATGGCGCAGCTATTCAGCCTAGCTGAAAAAGCTCGTCTCTCTTATGATTTAAGCTTATCGGTACTAATAACACCCGCAGCAGCAAGCTGCTCTAGCATCAGCGCACTTTTTGCTTTAAAGGCATCGCGCAATAGCCGCATAGCCGGCGTAATCGATTGACGACTCGGGCATATAAGCCATAGCTCTGAGGTACGTGGTGTAAAGTGCGGCAAGACATTGACCACTCGACCCGCGAGCAAATCAGCGCACATATCAAGACACGACTTCACGGCAACCCCTTTACCGGCCACACACCATCGTCGCACCAAGTCACCATCATTACTGGCGCGATTACCCCGCATTTTGACCGTATATTCTTCGCCTTCACGGGTAAAAGCCCACACGTTATAAATGACATCGTGCAGCTGATAAAACAACCCGTTGTGCGTGGCCAAATCGTGCGGGTGCGCAGGGGTACCTTGCTGCGCCAAATACGCTTGCGTGGCGCACAACACGCCCGGTACATCGCAAATTTTAAAGCCGTACAGGTTAGAATCTTTAGGAGGTCCGTAGCGCAGCGCCATATCCACCGAATCGCGATAAAAATCGATGGTGCTATCGCTGATTGTGGCTTTTAAACTAATGTGAGGGTGCGCATCCATAAAGTCATCCAACCAGGGCATTACCACATTGCGCCCCAAATCAGACGACAGTGACAAGCGCACTTCACCTTCAACTTTACCGTCGCTACCGCACATAGCTTGCTTAGCCTGATCCAATAGGAGCAATGCTTTTTCGCACTCGGGTAAATAGCGCTCGCCAGCACTCGACAACCTAATTTGGCGGGTTGTACGAATAAATAACTCAGCCCCTAAGGCCGCCTCTGCACGCTTAAGGGCGGCACTCGCCGTGGCCATACGCATATCTAAATGCGCGGCCGCTTTTGTAATGCTGCGAAACTCGGCAACTTTAAGAACAACTTGCAGGTCTTCTAATAGCACTTTGCTCATCTCACATACGGTTTAATAATATTCAAGACTGTTAATCATAAGGCATTCAGTTATTATCAAATATAATTTGATAATTATTCAAAGATTACACTATTTATTATATTAACAACACCGCCTAATATACTCACAAGCCAACCACATTCACCCACACTCACGAGTCATCATTATGAGCACAGCAACGACGTCATCAAGCAACACCATGAAAGCCATCGGCTACACCCAGTCACTGCCTATTAGTGATGCATCCTCACTCTTGGACGTAGAGGTTGCCCAGCCTATTGCTACCGGCCGCGATTTACTGGTTAAAGTCAAAGCCATTGCCGTTAACCCCGTCGATTACAAAATTCGCCAAAACATGCCCCCCGCTATCGGCGAAACAAAAATTATTGGCTGGGATGCTGTTGGCGAAGTGATTGCCACTGGTGCAGCTGCTAGTCACTTTAAGCCTGGCGACACTGTATTTTATGCTGGCGACCTTAACCGCCAAGGCAGTAATGCTGAGTACCAATTGGTTGACGAGCGCATTGTAGGGCACAAACCCAAAAGCCTAGCGGATGCCGAAGCCGCAGCCTTGCCGCTCACCACAATTACCGCATGGGAGCTATTATTTGACCATTTAGCCATCGAACAGCAAGCACCCGAGGCCACGACAACAACACAGGAAGTACTACTGGTCATTGGCGCAGCCGGTGGTGTTGGCTCTATATTATTACAGTTAGCCAAAGCTATTACAGGTGCTACCGTGATTGCTACCGCGTCACGCCCTAGCTCACAAGCCTGGGTTAAAGCACTAGGCGCCGACCATGTTGTTGACCACTCTAAGCCTTTGCAGCCACAAATTGAAGCGCTCGGTTTAGGTCAAGTCACCCATATCGCCAGCCTAAACAGTACAGAGTATTACTACGATACCTATATCGAGCTCTTAGCACCTTTTGGCAAAATCGCTATGATTGACGACCCCAAAGCACCTCTAGAGGTGATGAAACTAAAGCCTAAAAGTTTATCGCTACATATTGAATTTATGTTTGCCCGCTCAATGTTTAATGCCGCCGACATTCAAAGCCAAAGCGAGCTACTCAACCAAGTCTCGAGCCTTGTTGATCAAGGTTTTATTAAAACAACCATCGGCAAAAATTTAGGGGCTATCAACGCCAAGAACCTGCGAGCCGCTCACGAGATACTCGAGTCGGGCCAATCAATCGGCAAGCTAGTACTAGAAGGCTTTTAAACCCCTCAGGCGTCATTCACTTAAGTAGAACACGGCGTCTACCTTCATCAGTGCTTGGCCTATGCTGACACTGACAAGTGCTCACTACAGATGCAATGAAAGCGCTTCCATTTTAGCGGGGTCATTATCCACAAAGCGTACCACCACTTTAATGCCTCGGCTGGCAGCATTGGGCTCTACCGCTTGCACGCTATGAATGTAAGCATTAATAGTGGCAATTAATTGCTCGTTTTTATCCGCTAAGTCAACAACCGCCTGATCAAAAACGCAGGGTATTTGATCAGGTCGTACCAAAAACACTCCTAACGCCTGCAAAGAAGCCTCGCGTACCGCGCACTCCAAAGGCGCTTTGCCAGCCAAACGTAAGACTGCTCTGCCCTCAAAATTGCCTCCTTTTGCTTTTTTGGCCGCAGGCTTGACCTTTGGCTCAGCGCTTGCTGCCTGTGGACTAGCAAATGGGTTAACCACGGCCGGTTTGGCTTTGGGCTTGGTCGCGCCGTTGGTTAATAACGACAGGGAGTCTTGTTGTACTTTTTTGTCGGGATCGCCGCCAGGCTTTAAGCTGATATTCAACTTTTTAAGTTGTTTAGCAACTTTGCGGATCAGCTCTTCGGGGGTAAAAGGCTTAGAGATGTAATCGTTAACCCCTGCCTGCACCGCTGCCATAACATGCTCGCGGTCACCACGACTGGTAATCATAATGAAAGGTGTTTTGGGTGTGGGGGACTCTTCTCGCAACCACTGGAGTAGCTCTTCACCACTGAGTTCTGGCATCTCCCAATCCGACAAAATAAGATCAGGCTGTTTTTGCTTGATAATCACTCGGGCGCGAGCGCCATCGGGCGCCTCTAATAGCTCCACACCCTGCACCATTGTACGAAGGGTACGCTTAATCATATCGCGCACAAAAGTAGCATCATCAGCCACCATAATTTTTACCGGCATTACAGACCTCTTTCATTCAAGTCTCAAAAATCTCAGCCGCACCCATTCCAGCGGGTGAACCTCTCTTTTAGGTTAGCTGGTTTTTGCTTGCAAGCGCCCTTGGCACAAACAATATAAAGACTTAAATAATCTTGTAGGCGTATTTTATATACCGAAATTGACATGCGACGCACCCACTAAAGCAGAGCATGGATTTTTATTGCGTCAAAAATTCGATGAGAGATTGCGTATGAGCGGTCAGAGAAACTAACCGAAGGTTATGCGGCGCATAGAGCTTACATAGAACTGTGGACAAAATCTATGCACAGAACCTATTAGAGCCTATTAGAACCTATACAAGAGCCAGCTTGGCATACAGCCAAGCGTGCATGTTTTTGTGGTAGTGGTAAAGGCAGCCCAAAGGCCGCCTTTTAAAACATCAAGGTGTTACTAAGGCATGGTCACCGTAAAGGTTTTCACCTCATTATCTAAATTATACGCACTGGTCGTATTATCGGCGTCATAGGTGACAAAGTCCAACTCGACAGCCTCTATACCTTCTCTTTTGAGTACCGCGGCACTGATGGTAAATGTAAAGCTACCCTCTACAATATTGTTACCCGTCGCCGGGTTAGGCTCTATAATTTTATCCACCTCTGGAAAATCATAAAAGCTCTCTTCTGCGGTATCGGTAGCTCGGTAGCCTCTTAACTCTATACCAAATTTTTCGTCAGGCCGCGGCTCTGTTAATCGGTATTTATAATCGAGTGTAATGCCAGTATCTTGCTCGCTCGAAAGTGTAGTGGGCACAGTATTTTTAAGCGCGGTTTCAAAGAGTCCCGAGTAACAGCTGCTAGGCATAGCCTCTACTTTTTCATGCGTTTCGATAAAGATATCCTCAGGCTCTTCCTCTCCTACATCAGCCGTTTTTAGTAAATCACCGTCAAAGCTAAAAGAGAGTGCTCTTTTTTCATTGTCAAAACGACTTTTGTAGTGATAACTGATGCGCCCCTCTTCATTTATCGCCTCCTCGAACATCGCCGAAAATGCGTACTCAAAAAAGTCACAATGATAATACGAGACAACGCCATCATCACCAATAACCACCACTTGATCTTGGTAATCCTCACTAGCTACATCTTCTGGGTCTTGAATAGTCAGCCAAATGCCACTAAATTCACTTTTAGGCCCTTGGCTACTACTGGAGCCGTCGCTACTTGTAGAGCCTTGACTACTAGAATATTGACTACTGATATCTTGACTACTGGCACCTTGACTACTGGGTGTCGGTGAAGACTTAGAATCACTCCCACAGCCACTCATAAATAAAGTCGCCAAAGCCGTTGCCGTCGCTAAAGTCATTTTTTTATTCAAACACATTAAATATTCTCTTATGAAGTTATTGATCAAGAATCAAAGATAACATAGCAATTAATCATAAAAAAATGCTATTTCATAAAATGTGCGCTAATTTTAAACAAAAAAGGCACACTTTTAACCTCATATTTTTAATGCTTCACCGACACTACCTACCCTTATAAACTGTTTATGGCCTGCTTATCAAAAAAGGCGTCATAAGAATCTTTTAGGCGCCAATTAATTTATTTATGTATACTGGACCTAAGCGCTGATGCACCCATATTGAGCAAAAAAAGGGATCACCGTGACTTTATTTAAGCCTCTAAGTTACGCGTAAACACCCATTTATGAGCTGTAGACTCTGCGGCGCTAAAGCCATAACCGGCCACATCAAATGCTTTGAGTTGCTCGGGCTTGGTAATGGCGTTTTTAATGCAATAGGCACTCATTAAACCGCGTGCTTTTTTGGCATAAAAGCTGATGATTTTGTATTGGCCATTTTTATAATCTTTAAAAACAGGCTCAATAATATCGGCATTTAATTGCTTAACTTTTACCGCTTTAAAATATTCGGTAGAGGCTAAATTAACCACGGTATTACTGCCTTGCTTTTTCAGCTCAGCATTTAATGCATCGGTAATCATGGTACCCCAAAAAGCATATAAATCTTTGCCGCGATTATTGGCAAATTTAGTACCCATCTCTAAGCGATAAGCTTGTATCAAATCGAGCGGGCGCAACAGACCATAAAGACCGGACAAAATGCGTAAATGCTTTTGGGCAAAAGCAAAGTCATCACCGCTAAAGTTAGCGGCATCTAAACCTTGGTATACATCACCATTAAAGGTTAATACCGCAGGGCGCGCATTACTGAGTGTGAAGGGCTGCTGCCACGCTTGAAACCGCTCGTAATTGAGGGTCCCTAACTTGTCTGACAGTTTCATGAGTGTACATATATCGTGTGGCGCCAAGGACTGCAATTGCTTAATGAGCGTTGCGGCCTCGCTTAACAGTGCCGGCTGAGTGGCTTTAACGTTAGGTAGCTCGCTAGTTTCGTCTAAATTTTTTGCGGGGGATATAACCAGTAACACGCTGTGACCTTTTATTGAAGTACAAGTAAATATTGACGTAAAAGTCAATCCGAAAAGACTCGATTATTGCGGTTTAAGAATCTCTTGCCACCAATTGAGTGGCGTTTCGCCGTCTTCTTCACTGTAAACATTACCGTATAACCACACACTACCATCGTGCATAGCTGCATTTAAAATAGCTTCTATTTTGTCAAAGCCACAACTCACATGAATGGTAAACACCAACATACGCGGGGTTTCTATATCTAAATCGCCCCCTAGCTTTTCAAGCTCTGGCGTTAAGCGCTCAGCCACAGCCGCAAGATCATTTTTGCTAAAGACTCGAATACACACATTACCACTGCGCTGGGTTAGCTCAAATTGGCCGCTTTGTTTGTTGAGCATTACCACATCGCCACCGGCCAAACCTTTAATAAACGCAGGCGAGCGCACTAGTTGACAAGCGTTATCCTCGCGCACATTCACCTGCAGCTTTTCAGCCACTTGTTTGCCATCGGGGCCAATACCCGCATACATTTCAATCACACTTAACGAAGACATAACACTCCCTACAGACGGTTTCAAAAAGCCTCCATTATACGGAATACGCCACTATAAGGGCGAGAAAACTGCGCAATACAAAAAATGTAGACTCACACACACTAAAAGAACTTTTGTTTACTCAGCGATTAGCAGTCCACTCTTTATAGCTCAACATCCAGCCTAGAGATCATCACATCATCTAGCTCAAGCCAAAATGCCTACTGCCTATCCGTGCCAGCTTCCGCAAGCACGTCGAAGGCGAAGCAGGCTTGATGGTTGCAGAAGGCGTCTTATACAAGCGCTAGGCATTTAATCACTCACACTTCAATTAAAATGTGGTGCCCAGCACCACATTCCCCTACCATAACGCCTTGATTATCACTACACATTTGAGGCGTTTTTTATGGTTCCTGCTTTGGCCATTACCGGCCTAACCAAAACTTACGGCAACGGCTTTACCGCACTAAAAGGCATCGACCTTACCGTCGAGCAAGGTGATTTTTTTGCACTACTGGGCCCCAATGGTGCCGGCAAGTCGACTACGATTGGCATTATTAGCTCACTCATCCAAAAAACCACTGGCAACGTGAGTGTTTTTGGCTGTAATACTGACACTCAATTTAGCCAAGCGAAACAGTATTTAGGCTTAGTGCCCCAAGAATTCAACTTTCACGTCTTCGAAAAAGTCTTTGATATTGTGGTTAACCAGGCAGGTTATTATGGCCTACCTAAATCACAAGCGGTTAGCCGTGCCAATGAGCTACTCAAACAACTCGATCTATGGGATAAACGCGATACACAAGCGCGTATGTTATCGGGTGGTATGAAGCGCCGCCTAATGATTGCCCGCGCGCTGGTACACAAACCTAAGCTGCTGGTGCTAGATGAGCCTACCGCTGGGGTAGATATTGAGCTAAGGCGCTCTATGTGGGAGTTTTTACAACGCATTAACCGTGAAGGCACTACCATTATTTTAACCACGCACTACCTCGAAGAAGCCGAGCAATTGTGCCGCAATATCGCCATCATTAATGACGGTAAAATTGCCGAAAACACCAATACCAAAGAGCTACTCAAGCGCTTAGATTGTGAAGTGTTTATTCTCGATTGCGACATACAGCCCAATACCCTTCCCCCACTGCATGGCTACACGTTGACACAAAGTGACGAAAATACCCTAGAGGTCGAAATTACAAAAGGGCAGTCATTAAACGCCGTCTTTAATCACTTATCGCAACATGCCATTAACATTACCAGTATGCGCAACAAAACCAATCGCCTAGAAGAGCTTTTTGTAAAACTTGTCAACAAAGGGACCGCATGAACATTCAGCAGTTATGGGTGGCTTACGCCACTTTAGTCCGCAAAGAAATCAAACGCTTTACCCGTATTTGGGTGCAAACCTTATTACCACCTGTTATCACTATGAGCTTGTATTTTATTATTTTTGGCAAGCTTATTGGCGAGCGTATAGGCGAGATGAGCGGCACGCCCTACATTACTTTTGTGGTGCCTGGGCTTGTGATGATGGCGGTTATTAACAACAGCTACTCTAACGTGGTGTCGTCTTTTTTTAGCGCCAAATTTAATCGCAGCATAGAAGAGCTGCAAGTTAGCCCTACACCCAGCAGTATTATTATTGCCGGCTATATTAGTGGCGGTGCACTGCGGGGCTTACTGATTGGTATTATTGTAACAACTGTTTCGTTCTTTTTTACCTCGGTCGCTATTCACAATGTGTTTATTACCTTGGTTGTGATTGTTTTAGCGGCCGTTTTATTTTCGCTCGCGGGTTTTATTAACGCGGTGTTTGCCAACAGCTTTGACGATATTAGTATTATCCCTACTTTTGTATTAACACCACTCACATATTTAGGCGGTGTTTTTTATTCTATCGATATGCTGCCAACATTTGGTCAGATTTTATCGCAATTTAACCCCATACTGTATTTAGTCAACAGCTTTAGATACGGCATATTAGGCATTAGCGACATCAATATAGGCGCCGCTATTACCGGTCTCTGCCTTATGGTTGTAGCCTTGTATGGCGTGTGCTGGTACTTATTAGAAAAAACCCATAAACTCAAACAGTAATAACAAACCTTAATCATACGAACTAAGTCATCAAATATTCAACAATGCCATTGCTGAGTAATTACATTGTTGAGCAATGGCATATAGTCCACTATTTTTAGTAAAAACACTATGACTGACACACAAGACACTAAAGAACATAATAATCGCTTTGGCCTAGAGCTGGCACTAGGCCAACAACAAGCCTACCAAGACCAATACAACCCCGCATTACTACAACCCATTGCACGCAGTATTTGCCGAGAGCATCTACCTTTGCAAGCATTGCCTAACCAGCAATTTAAAGGCGTTGATATATGGACAGGCTATGAACTGTCTTGGTTAGATGAAACAGGCAAGCCCTGTGCAGCGATTGCTGAATTTAGTGTGCCTGCCAATAGTCCTAATATTATTGAGTCAAAATCATTTAAATATTACTTAAATTCATTTAACCAAACACGCATTAACCAAACACAATTAGAAAAAACTCTGATTAACGATTTAACCCAAGCCGCTGGCCAACCTGTAGGACTGACGGTGATTAGATTAAATGATTATCAACACCCACCTACTTGCATTCAAGGTTTTACCTGCGTCGATGATTTAGCTCTCGCCAACCCCAGTTATATACCCAGTGCAGCACTATTACAGCCTATCGCATTAACCACCGACGATAGCGCAGCACCTCACACAAAAAAACAACAACTATTTAGCCATTTATTAAAAAGTAACTGCCCCGTCACGGGCCAACCTGATTGGGCCAGCGTATGGGTAGAAGTAGAAGGCGCAGCTATCACCCCTGAAAGCTTTTTGGCTTATATCGTAAGCTATCGCGGCCACCAAGATTTTCATGAAAACTGTGTAGAGCAAATGTACTGTGACTTATGGCAAACCCTAAAGCCTAGTAGTTTATGGGTGTATGCCCGCTACACTCGCCGCGGCGGCTTAGATATCAACCCATTTCGCAGCAGTCATAACCAGATACCACCAAGCATTAAAGGCGCAAGGCAATAACAGCTTTAATAAAAGACGCTCGATGACAATAGATAATAGATAAGGCAATGTGAGCTGAAAGAGTAATAATTGCTTTCATTTAGCATTGCCTTTTGTACCTAAAAACGCGTATTTAAGATCCTT